>DAITMG010000006.1:35128-48340 GCA_036835265.1 Erythrobacter sp.
CGCCGCCCAGTGCGCCGCCCAGTGCGAGGCGCTCGGCCGGCGAGCAAGGCCAGCGGATCAGCTCCAGCGGACTTGAGAAGAAGCGACATCGCAGCGCCTTCAAGCGAGCCGCGCGCCATCGGGGACGGGCGCCTGCGGGTTCGCCAGCACGATCGCGCCATCCTTGTCGGGAAAGCCGAGCACCAGCACCTCGGACATGAACGGGCCGATCTGGCGCGGCGGGAAGTTCACGACCGCCATCACCATCCGCCCGACAAGGCTTTCCGGCGTGTAGTGCACCGCGATCTGCGCCGAGCTCTTTTTGACCCCGATCGCTTCGCCAAAGTCGACCCACAGCTTGATCGCGGGTCTGCGCGCCTCGGGGAAGGGTTCTGCCCTGAGCACGGTCCCGGCGCGGATGTCGACCTTCATGAAATCATCAAATGCGATCTGGTTCATGGGTGTTCCTTGGCAATTGGCGGGCATTGGGATAGGTTGCGAACAGCAATTCATGCGTTTCAGGGGATCCGCAATGGCAAGTTTCATCCTCAACGGAGAGCCGGTTACGCTCGATGTCGATCCGGCGATGCCGATCCTGTGGGCCGTGCGCGAGGTGGCCGGGCTCAACGGGACCAAGTTTGGCTGCGGGATCGCCCAATGCGGAGCCTGCACCGTGCACCTCGATGGAACGCCGGTGCGATCGTGTGCCACCGCAGTAAGCGAGGCCGAGGGGCGCGAGGTGACGACGATCGAAGGGATTGCCGGGCCGGGCGGCGAGCTCACCGCTCTCCAGCAAGCCTGGATCAGCGAGCAGGTGCCCCAGTGCGGCTATTGCCAATCGGGCCAGATCATGAGCGCGGCGGCGCTGCTGCGGGACAATCCCGAGCCCAGCGATGCCGCGATCGATGCCGCGATGGCCGGCAATATCTGTCGCTGCGGCACCTATCCGCGCATCCGCCGCGCAATCAAGGTTGCGGCCGGGATGGAACAGGCGCGCAAAGAGGAGGCTTGAGCCATGAACGACATGTCTTCGGAGAAGCCCCGCACAAGCGCGCTCGCCAAATGGTCGCGGCGCGGGTTCATCGGGGCGGGCGTGCTTGCCGGCGGTGGGCTGATCCTCGGCGTGGCGGTGCGCCCGGGCAATCCGGTTGGCCGGCTCGCACCCAAGGTCGCGGGCGGCGAGGGCGAACAGCTCGTCAACAGCTGGGTCAAGATCGGGCCAGACAATATCGTCACCGCGATTGTTCCCCATTGCGAGATGGGGCAGGGGGCGCATTCGGTGCTCGGGCAGATGCTCGCCGACGAGCTTGATGCCGATTGGGAGAAGGTGCGCGTGATGCAGGCGCCGGCCGATGGCAGCTATGTCATGACCGATACCGCGCGCCAGTTCGTTGCCCCCTTCACGCTCAATGCCGCGGACTGGATCGAGCCGACCTTCAATGGCCTGTTCACCCAGGTCGCGCGGCTCGCCGATGCGATGATCACGGGCGGGTCCTCCTCGATCCGCACCACCGGGCAACACCAGATGCGGATTGCCGGCGCTGCCGCGCGCGCAATGCTGGTGGGCGCGGCGGCGGATGCGTGGGGCGTCGCGCCGGGCGAGATCGAGACGCGCGACAGCACACTCATTCACCTCGCTTCGGGCCGCGCAGCGCCCTATGCCGAATTCGCGACCGCTGCTGCCGCGCAGCCGATGGACCACACGCCCCGCCTCAAGACGCCCGAGCAATATCGCCTGATCGGCAAGAGCAAGCCGCGCACCGACATTCCGGCCAAGGTCGATGGCACCGCGCAATTCGGGATCGACGCCGCGCCTGAAGGGATCAAGCTCGCCTATGCGGCAACGGTGCGCCCGCCGGTTCCGGGGACGCGCGTTGCCAGCATGGATGCGGCCGGCGCGAGGGAGATGCGCGGCGTTCTCCAGATCCTCAACATGGAGGATTTTGTCGCGGTCGTCGCGGACAGTTACTGGCAGGCGCAGCAGGCACTGGGCACGGTCGAAATCGAGTGGACCAAATCGCAAAGCCCGATCCGCACGACCGCTGACCAGTTCGCCGCCTATGCCAAGGCGCTCGACGAGGCGGGTGCGACCGGCGGCGAGAAGGCGGCGGCCAAGGGCGATATCGAGGACGCGTTTGCCCAGGCCGCGACCACGCTCGAGGCCGAATACAAGGTGCCCTATCTCGCGCACGCTCCGATGGAGCCGATCAATTGCACCGCGCTCGTCGAGGACGGGCGCTGCGAGGTGTGGACGAGCACGCAGGTGCCGCTCATGGTGAGGACTGCGGTCGCCGAGAGCTTGGGGATTGCGGCCGAGGATGTGATCATCCACCACCCTTATCTCGGCGGTTCGTTCGGGCGGCGGCTTGAGGCGGTCTATGCGGTGATGGCGGCGCGGATCGCGCAGGCGACGGGCTATCCGGTCAAGATGATCTGGAGCCGCGAGGAGGATACGCAAAAGGCGCTCTATCGCCCCGCCGATACGAGCCGCTTCAGGGGCGGGCTCGATGGGGAAGGCCGGCTGGTCGCCTATGACAACATCTTCACCCAGCGCGACGATCCCGCCGAGGCGAGCGTGCCGGGGATCTATTCGATCCCCAACACCAGCGTGCGCGTGGCCGCCGCGCCGCGTCACCTGCCGTTTGCCGCGTGGCGTTCGGTCGATCATTCGCAGCATGGGTTCTTCATCGAGAGCTTCATCGACGAGGCCGCGCATGCCGCAGGCGCCGATCCGCTCGATTATCGCCTCGCCATGCTGAGCGCAGCGCCGCGCCATGCCGCGGTGCTGCGCAAGGTGGCCGAGATGAGCGAGTGGGGCGCAGCGAGCGCAGACGAAGGCCCCGACAAGACCCGCGCCAAGGGCGTGGCGATCGTCGAGAGCTTCGGCACGATTGTGGCCCAGGTGATCGAGGTCGACATGGCGGGCGGCAAGCCCCGACTGACCCATGTCTGGGCGGCGGCCGATGCGGGCTTCGTCGTCAATCCCGATGGCTTCACCAACCAGATCGAGGGCGGGATCGTGTTTGGCCTGACAGCTGCGCTCTATGGCGAACTCGATCTGGCGGACGGCGCGATCGTCCAGAGCAATTTCCATGATTACAGAATGCTGCGGATGAACGAGACCCCGGCGATCACCACCGCGATCATCAATTCAGGTACGGTCCCCATCGGCGGCGCGGGCGAGCCGGGACTGCCGCCGGCGGCGCCTGCGCTGGCCAACGCGATCTTTGCAGCGAGCGGCAAGCGGGTGCGCGAATTGCCGATCGCGAAGCAGTTTGCCTGAAGACGGGGTTTTGGACGATGCGTGAGCGCGTTTGGCTGATTTGCGCTGCCGGGGCGGTGCTCGCGGCATGCAGCGGCGGCGATGAAGACCCGCCCGAGCTGGTCGAGCAGATCATCGTGCGCGAGCCGGGCGAACCCGCTGCCAACGCCGCCATCGCTGATAGCCCCGATGCGGCGGGCGCGGTCGATCTGGTCGCGCTGGGCGAGGATGCCTTTCAGGCCTGCACCGGCTGTCACAATGCCGAAAAGGGCGCGCGCAACATGTCAGGCCCCAACCTTCATGGCGTTGTCGGCCGCCCGGCTGGCGCGCTTGCGGACTATTCGTACAGCGAGGCGATCGCCACCTCGGGCATCATCTGGGACCGCGCTTCGCTTGACCGGTTCCTCGCCAATCCAACAGGCTATGTTGAAGGCACCGACATGGTCGCAGGCGCGGTGCGCGATGGCGAGACGCGCGCGGCGATCGTCGCCTATCTCGCCTCGACCAGCGAATAGGGACGGCCCGTTTCTTGGACCTTCGCTGCGTCCTCCAGTTCCTCGACCAGTGCCGGGCCAAGCAGCAGCGCGCGGTGCTGGTGACGGTCTGCGCGGTCGAGGGCTCCTCGATGCGCAATCCGGGGACGATCATGGGCGTCGCAGAGGACGGGAGCTTCGAGGGCTCGCTTTCGGGCGGATGCATCGAGACTGCGGTGGTCGCCGAAGCGCTTGACGCGCTCAAGGCGGGTGCGGTGCGGGTGGTGCGATACGGGAAGGGCTCGCCCTATCTCGATATCAAGTTGCCTTGCGGGGGCGGGCTCGATCTTCACTTCTGCCCGCTCGATGCGCAAAGCGCGTTCGCCTCGGACTGTCTGGCTGCGATCGGCGCGCGCGAGCGCTTCTCGATTGACGTGGGGCCGGACGGGCCGCGGGCGCTCGCTGGGTGGTCCCGCCCGAGCTACGATCCGGCGCGCCAGACGGCAATCTTCGGCCACTGGCCCGCGCCGCTGGTGCAGATCATCGGGCATGGCGCAGGCGTGGCGGCGCTGGCGCAGCTGGCGCTGCCGGTGGGCTGCGAGGTGCGGATGCTTACGCCCGACGAGCGGATCATCGCCGCGCTCGCGGAGCAGGGCCTGAGCGCCGCCCGGCTGGAACGGCGCACCCAGACGGATCTTCTCGGCGGCGACCCGTGGACGGCCTTCGTGTTCCTGTTCCACGATCATGACTGGGAGATCGAGCTGATCCGCCAGGCGCTGCGGCTCCCGCATTTCTATGTCGGCGCGATGGGCGGCCGGCGCGCGCATCAGGCGCGCTGCGCGGCGCTGACGGCGCTCGGGGCGAGCGACGAGGAACTCGCGTCGATCAGCGCGCCGATCGGCGTTTTTCATTCCTCGCGCGATCCTCACACGCTGGCGCTCTCGACGCTGGCCGAGATCATCCACGCTTATCAGCGCTGCGATTTCGCTGCAGCGAACAGCGCCGATGGGTGAGATCCGGCTGGGCGCGGCGATCCTCGCGGCGGGAGCCTCGCGCCGGTTTGGCGTTAAGGACAAGCTCGCGGCCGAGTTTCGGGGGCGCAAGCTCGGCGAACATGCCGCCGCGGCCCTTGCGCAGCTGGACTTGGCGCAGCGCTGGGTGATCGCGGCCGCGCCGGATCACGTGTGCGCGGCAGGCTGGGAGGCGCACGGCTTCAGCGTTCATGTCAATGCGCGGGCGGATGAGGGCATGGGCACATCGGTCGCGCATGCAGCCCGGCTGGCGCGCGCGGCAGGCTGCGAGGGTCTCCTCATCGCGCTGGCAGACATGCCCGGCGTGCCGCCGCAGCATTTCGCAGCGCTCGCGCGGCGCATCGCCGAGCGGGGCAGCGCAGGTATCGTGACTTCGGCGCTCGCGGGGGCGCGGCTGCCACCAGCGGGGTTTGGCGCGGCGCACCTGGCCCGGCTCGAAACCCTGGACGGTGATCACGGTGCGCGTGCGCTGCTTCGCGGCGGCGAGGTGGTCGAATGTCCGCCCGAGTGGCTGGCCGATATCGATACTCCGGGCGATCTTGCCCGCTGGCAGTAGCGATGCGCAATGGGCGGCCCGGGCGATCATCCGCCTCGTGATCAGAAATTGTACTGCGTCGAGAATTGTACCCGCTGCAGATTGCCGCTGCGCCCATCCTCCAGGATGCGCTCGGCGTACATCAGCTCGACGCCGACATTGAGCGGGCCGACCGGGGTCCAGATGAGATTGACGAAGGCGTTCCAGCTCTCGTCCGTCACCTGGTTGGTGGTCAGGCGCACCGGGTTGTCCGCCTTGAAGTATGATCCTGCGATGTTGGAGCGCAGATTGTCCGCCCAGACGTGGCGGTAGGCGGCAAAGCCTGACCAGGTGAAGATCGGATCGAGCGTGCCGTCCGTGTCGATCGCGGCATCGTTGACGATGTTGACGCCGATATAGCGTCCGAGCCCGTCTCCAGCGGTGGCCATGAAGCGAAAATCGTCGCGTTCGCCGACCTTGAGCTTGCCCGAAAGGCTGAGGCCGTAGCCCCAGGCGGAATCCTCCACGCCCATCAGATCATCGGTCGAGATGTGCAGCTGGCGAACGATGGCAGCGGCGGTGAATTCGCCCCAGTTGCCCGACCAGTTGTAGCGACCAACGATATCGGGCAGCTGATCGTCGCCCGGTGTAGCCTGCGCGCCGGTTTGCGTGGTGATCACGGTTTCGGGCTGCTCGAGCGCGAGCTGCAAACCGCCCTTGGTGTAGCGGATCAAGGGCTGGCGATCGAACACGGTGCCCGGCGTCACCCCGATGAAATCGAGCGAATCCGGCAGCGCTCCAACATTCTGGAACGTCGACCAGCCCTGCCCGAAGGTCCAGTTGTCGAAATTGATCAGCGCGTTGCGGACACGCGGCACAAAGCTGTTCGATACCCGTTCATTGCCCCCTTCGGTCACGTTGAAATCGAGCTCGATCAGCCCGCTCAGCTTGTGTCCGGCACCGACATCGGTTTCGGTCTTGAACAGGAAGCGCGTCTGCCGTGCCGAGAAGTCGGTGTCGAACCCGCTTGGCTGACCACCGACCGGGATGGCGGACGGAAAGAGGAAATCGCGCAGGATCGAATTGCCCGGAATTTGTCCGCCGCTCGTGCGCTGGCTGACCGCATCGAGTTTCACATAGCCGGCATAGGTGACCCGCGTCTTGCCGACCTTGAAGCCTTCCCCTTCCTCGATGTCGAAATCGATCAGCTTTTCCGAAAACTCCGCCTGACGCGCTTCAAGCACGCGCGTGGTTTCCATCGCCGCCTCGGCCTGCTGGCGCACCTCCTGCTGCTGTGCCCGGATGACTTCGGCCTGCTCGCGCATTTCCATTTGCTGCGTTTGCATCGCTTCGGTCTGCTGGCGCGCTTCGCCGCTCTCCCGGTCGAGCCGCTCGATCAGCCCTTCGACGAGGCGTTCGAGCCGGTCCAGCCGATCCTCGACCGCCCGATCCTCGACCGTCTGGTTCTGTGCGAGCGCCGGTGATGCAGTCAGCGCGGTTGCGCCCAGCAGGCTCGCAATCAGGGCCCTGCGCCAATATGCGCCTCCCCCTTTGTCTGTTGCCCGCTTTGCCATCTTGACCCCTCCCAAGGTGCTCGTTGGTTGTTCTAGGCTGCCACCACTGCCCGCAGGCTGCCTGCTCGCACAGCTAGCGGATGGTCTTACGACCTATGTCTGAGGGGATGCGGGATCGGGTCCGCGCTATGCTATCGTTGATAAAAGGGAGAGCTGCCATGATTCACGCCGTCCAACGACCGCAATCCAGCCGTCCGACGCACTGCTCGCCTGAGCAGTATGCAGCGATGTATGGCCGCTCGATCGAGACGCCCGATGCGTTCTGGCTTGAACAAGCCGAGCGGCTTTCGTGGTTCACTGCGCCCACCAAGGGCGGCGAGTGGTCGTATGATCCCGCCGAAATCCGCTGGTTCGCGGACGGCACGCTCAATCTGTGCCACAACGCGGTCGATCGCCATCTGCCCGAGCGCGCCGACCAGATCGCGCTGATCTTCGAGCCCGATGATCCCGCGACACCGGGCCGCACCCTCACTTACGGCGAACTCCACAAGGAGGTGGTCCGCATGGCCAATGCCTTGCGCACGATGGGCGTGAAGAAGGGCGACCGGGTTACGCTCTACATGCCGATGATCCTCGAAGGCGTCACTGCCATGCTGGCGTGCGCGCGGATCGGGGCGATCCACTCGGTCGTGTTCGGCGGGTTCTCGCCCGAGGCGCTTGCCGGCAGGATCGAGGATTGCGGCAGCCGCTTCGTCATCACCGCCGATGAAGGGCTGCGTGGCTCAAAGCGGGTGCCGCTCAAAGCCAATGTCGATGCCGCCCTCGCCGAGCCCGACCACGACACTCCGCTCGATGGCGTGCTCGTCATCAGGCACACCGGCGGCGAGATTGCGATGAAGGAGGGCCAGGATCACTGGTTTCACGATCTTGCGAGCGATGCGGCTTGCCCGTGCGAAGTCATGGCCGCCGAAGACCCGCTGTTCATCCTCTACACCTCGGGCTCGACCGGCAAGCCCAAGGGCGTGCTCCACAGCACCGGCGGCTACGGCGTGTGGACCGCTGCGACCTTTCACTATGTGTTCGATTACCAGCCGGGAGAAATCTTCTGGTGCACCGCCGATATCGGCTGGGTCACCGGTCACAGCTACATCGTCTATGGCCCGCTGATCAACGGGGCGACAGGCGTCGTCTTCGAAGGCGTGCCCAATTTTCCCGATCACGGTCGGTTCTGGGAGGTGGTGGACAAGCACCAGGTCAACATCCTCTACACCGCGCCCACTGCGATCCGCGCGCTCATGCGCGAGGGTGATGAGTGGGTGAAGCAGCACGATCGCTCCTCACTGCGGCTGCTCGGCAGCGTCGGCGAGCCGATCAACCCTGAAGCCTGGCGCTGGTACTTCGAAACGGTCGGCGAGGGCCGCTGCCCGATCGTCGACACCTGGTGGCAGACCGAAACCGGCGGCATCATGATCACGACGCTGCCCGCGGCGCACGATATGAAACCGGGCAGCGCCGGCCTCCCGTTCTTCGGCATCGCGCCGCAACTGGTCGACAATGACGGCGCGGTGCAAGAGGGCGTGGCCGAGGGCAATCTGTGCATCACCACAAGCTGGCCCGGCCAGGCGCGCAGCGTCTATGGCGATCACGAACGCTTCCAGCAGACCTATTTCTCGACCTACCGCGCCAAGTATTTCACCGGCGACGGCTGCAAGCGCGACGAGGACGGCTATTACTGGATCACCGGCCGCGTCGACGATGTCATCAACGTTTCGGGCCACCGCATGGGCACCGCCGAGATCGAGAGCGCGCTGGTGCTCCACCCCAAGGTCGCGGAGAGCGCCGTGGTCGGCTATCCGCATGATATCAAGGGGCAGGGCATCTACTGCTATGTCACGCTCAATGCGGGCGAGGAGGGCTCGGACGAGCTTTACAAGGAGCTGCGCCAATGGGTGCGCCAGGAGATCGGCCCGATCGCGACGCCCGACCATATCCAGTTCACCGATGGCCAGCCCAAGACCCGCTCTGGCAAGATCATGCGGCGGATCCTGCGCAAGATCGCGGAAAACGATCATGGCTCGCTCGGCGATACCTCGACACTGGCCGATCCCTCGCTGGTCGATCGGCTGATCGAGGGGCGGCAGAACCGGTGATCGCAGGCGCCATGTTGAAGAGGATGCTCGTTTGATGCGCGTAGTGATTGCCGATGATCATCCGCTCTTTCGCACAGCGCTGAGCCATGCGGTCGCCAGGGTGTGGGAAGGGGCGCAGGTGATCGAGGCGAGCACCGCGGGTGAGGCGCGCGAGAAGCTGGCCGAAGGCGGGGTCGAGGCGCTGCTGCTGGACCTGCACATGCAGGATTCAAGTGGGCTCTCGGTGCTGATGGACCTGCGCCAGGATTTCCCCGCGCTGCCGATCGCGATCGTCTCGGCGAGCGAGGAACCGCGCGTCTATGCAGCGGCGCAGCAATTGGGGGCAGCGGCCTTCATTCCCAAATCGGCCGGGCTCGACGAGATCCGCCGCTCGCTCCAGGCGGTGCGCGACGGGGACAGCTCGTTTCCGCCTTCCGCAGTGGAGGACGACGACGACATCGCGCGCATGGCAAGCCTGACCCCGGCGCAGCGGCGAATTCTCGGATCGATCCGCCAGGGCCTGCTGAACAAGCAGATCGCTTACAATCAGGAGATCAGCGAGGCGACCGTCAAGGCCCACATCACCGCGATCTTCCGCAAGCTGGGCGTTTCGAACCGGACGCAGGCCGTGCTGCTTGCCGCCAAACTCGAGGTCGATCAGCCGGCGACGAGCCCCGTCTCGCTCTGAGCGATGCCCTCGGCGCCGGTTTCGGCGGCCACCTCGGGCGGCGCCACAGGGGAAGTGCGCTGGGCAAGGCAGGTCTGCAACAGCGCCCGCAGCGCGGCGGGCGAGGCGGGCTTGAGCAGCCGGTTGGCGTCCATCGCAATCGCGGCCAGCTCGGTTTCCTCGCTCTGTTCGGCGGTCAGCAGGATCGCGGGGGGCTGCGCCTTCCAGCCCATGCACAGCTCGGCATAGACGCTGTCGCCGCGCTCGGCCCCATCGAGGCGGTAATCCATGATGACGGCATCCGGCGCCCGCTCGCACCGTTCTCGTGCGCTGAGGAGGCCGCTCGCACAGATCGGGCTCAGGCCCCATTTGGATAGCAGGGTCGAGGTCGCCGCGAGCACGGCCTGATCGTTGTCGACCACGAGCACGCGCGCATCGGCGATCGCGCGCGCAGGGCGACGTTCAGCCTCGCGCGGGAGCGGCTCGGCCCAGCGCAGCAAGGGCATTCGCAGCGCAAAGCGGCTTCCCCGGCCGAGCTGCGAGCGCGTTTCGATCTCGCAATCAAGCAGCTTGGCGCTGCGCCGGACGATCGCGAGGCCGAGCCCGAGGCCCTCGCGATCGGTCGAGGGGCCGCGCTGAAACTCCTCGAAGATGCGCTCGATATCCTCGGGCGCGATGCCGCGCCCGGTGTCATGCACGCACAGCTCGACCTGGTCCTCGCCGCCGCTGCTCGATCGGCGCACGCCGATCACGATCCCCCCGCGCGAGGTGTAGCGCACGGCGTTGCTCACGAGGTTGCGCAGCACGCTCGTGAGCAACGTCCGGTCGGCGGTGATCCATGCGCTCGTGCGCACGCGCCGCAGCTCCAACCCCTTGGCCTGCGCCTGAACCGCAAACTCGCGCGCAACCTCTTCGAACACCTGATCGAGCGCCACCGCTTCCCAGCGCGGCACGATCCCGCCGCTGTCGAGCTTCGAGATATCGAGCAACGCGCGGATCAGCCGGTCGGCCGATGTGATCGAGCCATCCAGATCGCTCACCAGCGCTTCTAGATGCGCCTGACCGGCGAGCTCCTCCCCCAGCGCCGATGCGAAAAGGCGCGCAGCGTTCAGCGGCTGGATGAGATCGTGGCTGGCGGCGGCGAGAAAACGGGTCTTCGAGCGGGTCGCCTCGGCCAGCGCCTTGTTTGCCTCGCGCAGCTGCTCGGTGCGCTGCTCGACCTTTTCCTCGAGCGCCTGCTCCGCGCGGCGGTCGGCGGTGATGTCGGTATAGGAGGTGACATAGCCCTTGCCCGGGGTGGGCGAGCCGACGATGCGCATCACCCGGCCGTCGGACTGTTCGCTCTCGAGGCGGTGGTGACGGCCCATCCGCATGTGCCCTAGCCGACGCTCGACATACAGCTCGATTGCGGCCTCGCCAAGGCCGCTATCGCGCTGATTGTAGCGGATGAGATCGGCGATCGGCGTGCCGGTCTGCATCATCGCGTCGGGCAGGTTGAACATCTGCTGATAGCGCGAATTCCACGCGACGAGCCGCATGTCGGCATCCACCAGCGCAACGCCGGTGTCGATGTTCTCGATCGCGATCTGGAGCAGTTCGCCGTTGAAGTTCAGCCGCCTGCTCGTCTCGTCGAACATCGCCACCACGTCGGGCAGCGGGATCGGATCGCCGAGCGACCACGAAGCGACCAGCATCCGCGCCGAGGATGCGCCGATCAGCCCTGCGATGTTGCGCTCGGCCATGTCGATCAGCGCTGCATCGGCCGGCTCGCTGCTGCGATAGACCCGCGGCATTGCGGCGAGGGCGAGATCGGCCCTCGACTGCCCGATGAATTGCGAGAGCAGCGCCCTGACATCGGCGACGCGCTTGTTGGTCGCAAGCTTCGGCCGGGCGCCCGGCATCGGCGTACCGACGAAGACGGCGGCCTGCGAGGCATCGATCAGCCTTGGGCGGAACATCGCCGAGCCGAGCCAATAGGCAAGCGTGTTTGCGCCAAGGCTGAGGAGCACGCCCGAGACGAGCGGGTCAGGGTGGATGGCGAAGATCGGCGCGTCGCCGGTTGCCGCAGGCACGACGAGGAGCACGAGCCACAGCCCTGCACCCAGGATCAGCCCTGCGAGCATGCCCGCCCTGTTGCCCGCCTCGCTCAGCATTCCCAGCACCAGCCCCGGGGCGAATTGCGCCGTCGCGGCAAAGGCGAGCGTGCCCAGCCCTGCGAGGCTCCAGATCGCGCCGAGTTGCAAGCAGACAAGATAGGCGGCGGTCAAAAGCCCCGCGATCACCAGTCGCCGCACCAGCAACAGCCGCGCGGCAAGCGCGCCGCGGCCTCTGGGGTGGTGCATCAGATCGGCCTCGCCGCCGCGCACTGCACCCTTGAGGACCTTGCGGAAGAGGAGCGGGGCGATCAGATCATTGGTGATCATCGTCGAGAGCGCAACGCTCGCCACCACGATCATGCCGACCGAAGCCGAAAAGCCGCCGATGAAGACAAGCACCGCCAGTGCATTCTGGTTCATCGCCAGCGGCAATGCGAGGACGATCGTGTCAGGTGTGGTGCCCGGCGGGAGCATGCTCTGGCCGGCCGCCACGATCGGCACGATCACCAGCGAGGTGAGCGCGAGATAGGCCGGGAAGACCCACCGCATTGCCGGGCTGGCACGGTCGCTCGTCGCTTCCACGAAGGTCATGTGAAACTGGCGTGGCAGACACAAGGCAGCGCTCGCCGCGATGAGGGTGAGGATGGCGAAGCGCGCATCGATCTGATCGGGCGCGAAGAGGGGGAGCGCAGAGAGGTTGGCGGCGGCAGGAGCGCCCGGCGCCGCGCCCGCGAGGGCGACCAGCGCAAGCGCCGCCACCGCGAGGAGAGCGATCAGCTTGACCACCGATTCCACCGCGATCGTGAGCACCAGCCCCGCATTGTCGCCGCCATGATCGGCGCGCCGCGAGCCGAACAGGATCGCGAACAACGCCATCGCGGCGGCAACCACCGCGACCACTTCCTCAACGCTCACGGCATCGCCCAGCTCGGGGCTCAAGGCGATGAGCGACACGCCGACCGACTGGAGCTGCAGCGCCATGTAGGGCAGCGCGCCGATCGTGGCGATGATCGTGACCAGCGCTGCGATGCTGGCGCTCTTGCCGTAGCGCGCGGAGAGGAAATCGGCAATCGAGGTCGAATGCTGCGCCTTGGTCTGGACCAGGATCCGGCGCACCAGGCCATAGCCGAGCGTGAATACGAGGATTGGTCCCAGATAGATCGGCAGGTAATCGAGCCCGTCGCTCGCCGCGGTGCCGACGCCGCCGTAGAATGTCCAGCTGGTGCAATAGACCGCGAGGCTGAGGCCGTAGATCGCGCCGTTGTGGCGGGTGAGCCAGGCGGTGACGCGGCCGGTCTGGTCTGCGCTGGCCCGCAAGCCAGCCTGCCCGTCGCGCCACGCGGCGAGCCAGAACAATCCCATAAGATAGACGCATGCGGCTGCAATGGCCGCACCAACCATCATACTCGCGCCCTCTCCCTCGCCGCGAGGCTAGGCCGATATTGCGAAATTGCAAGCAACCCCGTTGTCGGCCGCCGATACCGCTCGCGCCCCGCTCGCGCCCCGCTCGCGCCCCGCTCGCGCATCGCAAAAGGGGCGGCGCACCC
>DAITMG010000006.1:48440-57899 GCA_036835265.1 Erythrobacter sp.
CCGCTCGCGCCCCGCTCGCGCCCCGCTCGCGCATCGCAAAAGGGGCGGCGCACCCCACGAGCACCGCCCCTTCGCTTGTGCAGTCCCGACGCATCTAGCGCCAGGACTGCAAGTCGGCACTCCGCTCAGTGGTTCTGCGCGTCTCCCGCCCCGCGCGGGACGCGGATCGAATCGACCAGTTTGCGGATCTCGACGGGAGTCTTCGCGGTCACACTGGCGACCGCGATCGCGATCCCGAAATTGAGCAGCATTCCGATCACGCCGATCCCTTCGGGCGAGATTCCGAACAGCCAGTTTTCCGCGACATTGGCAACGGGGTTCATCAACTTGAAGTAGAAGATGTATCCGAAGGTGAAGACCAGCCCGGAGACCATCCCGGCAATTGCGCCCTCCTTGTTCATCGACTTGAAGAAGATGCCCATGAAGATCGCCGGGAACAGGCTTGCCGCGGCAAGTCCGAAGGCGAAGGCAACGACCTGCGCCACCCATCCTGGCGGGAAGATGCCGAGATAGCCCGCGACACAGATCGCCGCCGTTGCCGCGAGCCGGGCCGCAAGGAGTTCGGACTTGGCCGAGATGTTGGGTGCAAAGGTGCTCTTGAGCAGATCGTGGCTCACCGAACTCGAGATCACCAGCAGCAGTCCCGCTGCGGTGGAGAGCGCGGCTGCAAGCCCGCCCGCCGCCATCAGCGCCACCACCCAGCCGGGCAGATTGGCGATTTCCGGATTGGCGAGCACCATGATGTCGTTATCGACATAGATCTCGTTCTCGCTGTCCGGATTGGGCGCATTGGCCAACAGCCGCTCGCCCGAAGGGCCAGTCTCGCCAGTATATTCCGGCGTGCCCTCGAACGCCTTGCCCGGGCGATATTGCATCACCCCATCGCCGTTCTTGTCCTGAAAGGCGAGCAGACCATTGCTCTCCCACGTCTCGAAGAAGCTGTCGACCTGCGAGTATTTCGTCCCGTCGACTTTGTCGACGAAGTTGAGCATCCCGAAGGCACCGACGGCTGGTGCGGTGGTGTAGAGCAGCGCGATGAAGATGAGCGCCCAACCGGCCGATTTGCGGGCATCGGACGCCTTGGGGACGGTGAAGAAACGCACGATCACATGCGGCAGCCCCGCTGTTCCCACCATCAGCGCCATGGTGATGCAGAAGACATCGATCATGCTCTTGGAGCCCGACGTGTAGGCCGTGAAGCCCAGATCGACGAGCACCAGGTCAAGCTTTTGCAGCACATACATCCCCGATCCATCGGCCACCTGCGACCCCAGCCCGACCTGCGGGATCGGGGTGCCGGTGATCAGGAAGCTCAGGAAGAAGGCGGGGACCATGTAGGCAAAGATCAGCACGCAATATTGCGCGACCTGGGTGTAGGTGATGCCCTTCATCCCGCCCAGCACGGCGTAGATGAACACAATGCCCATGCCGATGATGACGCCCCAGAAGATCGAGACATCGAGGAAGCGCGAAAACACGATCCCGACGCCGCGCATCTGGCCGGCGATATAAGTGAAGCTGATAAAGATCAGGCAGACGACGGCGACCACGCGCGCGGCCTTGGAATAATAGCGCGTGCCGATGAAATCGGGCACAGTGAACTGGCCAAACTTGCGCAGGTATGGCGCCAGCAGCAGCGCGAGCAGGACATAGCCGCCCGTCCAGCCCATCAGGTAGACGCTCGCATCATAACCTGAAAAGGCGATCAGCCCGGCCATCGAGATGAAGCTTGCAGCCGACATCCAGTCAGCCGCTGTCGCCATTCCGTTGACGACCGGGCTAACCCCGCCGCCCGCGACATAGAACTCCTTGGTCGAACCGGCCCTGGTCCAAATTGCGATGCCGATATAGAGCGCGAAGCTCAGACCAACGAAAATGTAGATCAGCGTTTGCGTGTCCATGGTCTCGCCCCCCTCAATCATCGAGATCGTACTTGCGCTCGATCTGCTTCATGCGAACCACATAGAAGAAGATCAGCGCGATGAAGATGTAGATCGAGCCCTGCTGGGCGAACCAGAAGCCGAGCGGGTATCCGCCGAGCATGAACTGGTCGAGCCACTCGCGAAAGAGGATGCCGGCGCCAAACGAGCTGACGAACCAGACCGCCATCAGGCTGATGAGCAGGCGGACATTCTCGCGCCAATAGGCGCCCTCGGCCACACTGGTCTCGCTCGCTTCGCCGCCATCAGCTCCGCTGTCGAAGTCGTCCGGATCGGCCGCTTGGGTTGGGTTGTCCATTTCGCTCTCCCTGCTTGATCCGATCTGGCAGCGCCTCACGCGCACACGATCACCGGATCCTGGCGGCCACGCTATGCCGATGCGCGCCCCGCCGCGAGAGCGACTTTAGTCTAAGGGTGCGGGACCTCAGGGTGCGAGAGACTAAAGGTGGGCGCTGGGGCCGTGTTCCAGCTGCGCGAGGGTGGTGCCGGGCGGCAGGCGCGTCAGCTGGGCCTGGAAAAGCTCTGCGGCAGCGAGCGCATCGGTCAGCGCATCGTGCGCGGCGTATTCGGGCAGGCCATAGCGCTTGCGGCAGGACATCAGGCGATAGGCCTCGGGGCCAGCGAGGTTGGGGTGCAGCCGCCGCTCGAGCGTGAGAGTGCAGATCAGGCGAAGCGGGAGATGCGCGCCGAACAGCTTCTTCACCGCGCCGTGCAACGCCGATCGCTCGATCCCGGCCGCGTGCGCGACCATCACCCGGCCGGCGAGCGCTTCGATCAGGGCGGTGACGACGGTGTCCACCGCCTCGCCGCGCGCCGCGCGCTGCTCGCCGATGCCGTGAATGACCACGGCTCGCGCGTCCAGATCGGCACCGCTGCGAATATCGCGCGAGACACCTTGCGCGAGCGCAATCCTGCGCCCCGAGAACGGCACCCAGCCCGCCTGGAGCAGGTGCGCACCCTTGCTCAGCCCGTCGAGCTCGAAATCGAGCGCCAACAGCGGCGCATCGCTCACCGGGCAATCGGGCGCGGGCCAGCCGTGCTCTGCATATTGCCGCAAGGCGGGAAGCTCAGCGCGGGCGAGCGCCGCCAACGCCTGTTCGAACCGCCACCTCGCCACGCGGCCGCGCAGCATTTCAGGCAATACCACCCGCGAAATTGCGCCGCAGCGCATCGAGCGCGTCGCGGATCACAGCGAATGCGTCCTTGAGGTAGTCGCGCTCGAGCGAGGAGAGATCGGAGGGCGCAATCGCATTGCCGGGCGGCTGCCCGCGCTCGATCTGGCGGGCCTGGTGCTCGATCCGCAAATCGTTGACGAAGATGAGGGCGTCTTCAAGACTTCTTGCATCGTCGCGATTGATCCGGCCCATCGCGGCGAGCGCTTGCAGCCGCGCGGCGGTGCCGACCTCGATGAGGCCCGCGGCGAGCGCCATGGTCCGCGCGACATCGATGATCGGCATGATCGCTTGCGCCTTGGCGTTGAACACCTTCTGCCCGTCCTCCCCCCTCTCAAGCACAAGATTGCGAAAGAAGCCGAGCGGGATCCTGGCGCGCAGCGCATCGCGCGCAAGATAGCTCACGAACAGCGGGTTATCCCGCGCCAGCCCGACCACTTCGCTGCGCAGCGTATTGACGAGCGCGGCATCGCCATGGACCGAGCGCATGTCGAAGAAAATGGTCGCGGCAAGCACCTTGTCTTCCGACGGCCGGGCGATCCAGTCGGCATATCGCGCGCGCCAGGCGCTCAGCGTGAGGCGCTGCTCGGGGTTCTTGGCCATGATCCCGCCCTTGCAATAGACGAACCCGCAAGGGTCGAGGAGATCGCAGATCATGGTGCCGAGCTCGGCGAAATAGGTCATCGCGGCCGCATCGGCGGCATCGTCGATAATCAGCCCGTTATCCTGGTCCGAACCCACCAGCTGCTCCTCGCGCGCGAGCGATCCGAACACGACGAGGGCATAACGGCAGGGCGCAGGGCCGAGCGCGTCCTCGGCAAGCTGCGCCGCGCGGCGATGCGCGGCTTCGCCAAGCGCCGAGGTGAACCGCATCGCGTGGCCGGCGTGCGTGCCGTTCCTGACCATCGCGAGAAAGCTTTCAGGGATGCGTGCGCAGGCTTCGATCAGGCCTTCGCGGTCCTGCGCCTTGGCGATCATCAGGCCCGTATCGATCGCATTGGCTCCGATCGCGGCGAGGATGTCGGTCGCTGAAAGCACACCGGCAAGGCTCCCGCGCTCGTCGATCAAGGGCACATGGCGAAAGCCGCCGCTCGCCATCAGCGCCATCGCTTCGGCAACCGGGCTGTGCGGCGAAAGCGTGCGGGGCGCCCGGGTCATGACCTCGGCAATCGGGCGATCGAGCGCTAGGCCGCCGGCGACGACGCGCTTGCGCAGGTCCTTGTCGGTGAAGATGCCCGCCAGCGCGCCATCCTCGCAGATTGCCAGCGTCGAGACATCGCGCTGCGCCATCAGTTCGACCGCCTGCGTGATCGACCAGTTGGCCGGGCAGGTCACCGGGTCTTTCCCCGCAACAAGCTCGCCCACGCGCCGCTCGTCCAGCGCAAAGCGGCTGCCTTCGCGCCGCTGCGCCAGGGCATGGCTGATGCGCGATGCCTCGTCCTTGGCGAAATGCGCGGCAAAGCCGGGCGATTCAGCGCGCAAGCTGTGAAATCGCTCGGCGGGGATGGCGTAGAGCAGCGTATCCTCGAGCGCCTGGGTCGCATTGCGCACCTCGCCGCCGCGCAGCAGCGAGGGATAGGCAAACGAGGCGCCCTCGCCAAGCCGGGCGGTCAGTTCCTCGCCCGCGAGCTTGAGTTCGACAGCGCCCGCGCGCACGACATAGAGCCGATCATTGTGCTGCCCCGCCTCGAGCACCATCGAGCCGGCGCGATGATAGGAAACCTCGAGCGAGCGCGCGAGCGCGGCGACCACGACATCATCGAGCGCGTCGAACGGTGCGGTGCGCTTGAGAAACCGGATGATGTCGGAAATTTCGCTCGCCATGCCCGGCCTTGTAGCAGACCGCGAGAGCTGACGCGCATACGACTAAAGGCTGAGGGCGCGCTTCATTCAAGACCAAGTTCATCAAGGTTCATCGTCGCTGCCGAATAGCTCGCCGAAGCGAGGCGACCGTTGAGGTCGGCGCGAATGGCGCGGATCTGCGCATCGGCGGCGCGCTCTTCGCGCAGGTTCACGAGAAAGAAATCGCCCGCCCCGAGGCGAAAGCGCTTGCGCTCGGCATCGACCATCGCGGTTGCCTGCTCGACCTCGTCATCAGCCAGCTGCGCCAAGCGCAGGGCCGCGTTGAGATTGGTCAGGATATTGTCGAGCTCGACCTCGATCTGGTCTGCGGTGCGCCGTTGGCGCAGCTCCATCTCGCGCAGTTCCGCTTCGGCCCGGCGCAGCCGGCCGCGCGCCTCGCGCCGCTGCAGGGGCACCTTGAAGGTGACGCCCACCACGGTATCGGTCGAATCGAAGGTCGGTCCCCCATCGCCGATCGGGCCGAAATCGCGGCTCAGTTCGACACCTACATCGAGCCGTGGCCTGAGATCGTTCTGCCTCAGCGCCACGCGGTTCTGCGCGCGCTCGATCATCAGGCGGAAATTGCGCAATTCCGGGCGTTGCTCGAGAATGTCGTCGCGCTTCATCGCGAGCAGCGTCTGGATGTCGGGGAGCACGCCGAGCTGCCTCTGATCGGGCAATTGCGCCCTCGTGGGAACAACCAGCGTTCCGTCCTCGTCACGCAGATAGAACGAGAGGCCGTTCGAGGCGGTTAGAAAATCGCGCCGTGCTTCCTCGAGCAGGGTCTTGCGGCGAATGATGTTCTGCTCGTTCTCGGTCAGCGCGATGCGAGGCTGCGCGCCCAGGCGCACCTGGCGCGAAAGGCCCACCGCGCGCGCCTCGGCAATCTCGAGCAATTCTTCATAGACCCTGATCTCTTCGCCCGCCGCTACCCAGCGCCAATAGGCGCGCAGCGCCTCGAACTGGACGTTGAGCTGGACGAGCAGCACGTCAAGCCGCGCCTGACTTGCCGCCAGCCGGGTGTCCTCGAGTGCAAAGCGCCGGGCATCGATGTCGCTGTCACGCAGGAGCGAGAGCAGCGCGCCAATCTTGAGCTCGCCGAATTCGTTGGTGTTGTAGATGTTCTCGTAGATCGGGAAGCGCCCGTCGGAGACGCGGTAGCTCCCGAAGACCTCCGCTCCCATGGGCGCGAGCGGCTGGGTCGCCTTGACCTCGCCGAACCCCCCGGACCAGGTCCCGGTGAAGCGATCGTAATATTGCGCATCGAGCATGAGATCGAAGGCGCCATCGGCGCTCAGCTGATCCGCTCGTGCCGCCGCCTCGCGCTCGAAGCTTTCGAGAATGGTCGGGAAAGTCAGCGCGCTCGAGCGCAGCACTTCCTCAGGCAGCAGCGTGCCTGTGCGAAGCGCGGAGCCAAGCGGCTGTGCGTTGGGCTCGATGTTCTGCGCGCGGGCGATCTGCGCAGCGGGCGCGAGCTCGCCTGCGAAGAGGACCAGTGCCGCGCCGAGCGAGGCCCTTAATGCAGCACCACCGTGCATGGGTCAGCCGGCTTGTCCGCTGGAAGACCTTGCGGCGGCGCTGTTCGTGCCCGTACCCGAGCCTGAGCCCGAGCCAGAGCCTGTTCCCATACCACCGCGTGGCAGCTCTGGCGGGAAGTTGTTGAGCTGGCGCCAGATTTCGTAGCCGACCGGGACGGTCTCGAGCAGCACCCATGCCTGAACCGCTGCGCCAAATCGCACGAAACGTTCGTCGGGCCAAGGCACCGGTTCGCTCTTGTCCTCGAGGATAAGCACGCGAAAGCGGCTGTCTGGCTGGGCCGAATGATCGACCGCGGTCACGATCCCGCCAAACGTGCCGACGGCTACCGACGGCCATCCGCTGAACTGGACGGCGGGCCAGCCTTCGAACTGGATGCGGGCCTTTGCGCCGGGTGTGATCAGCGCCACGTCGCGCCCATCGACGAAGATTTCGATGACCCGCTCGGAGTTTTCCGGGACAAAGCTCGCCAGAATATCGCCAGCATTGATGAAGGTCGCGGCATCCCCGCCGGCGATCGACTGGATGAATCCATCGCGCGGCGCCGTCACCAACTGGTTGGACTGGCGCGAGAGGCTGACATTGGTTCGCGAAAGATTGGCCTCGGCTTCGGCAACGCTGCCGCGCATCTGATCCACCCGGATCAGCGCCTGCTCATAATCGCGCCGCGCCGCCAAGCCCTCTTGAAAAAGCTCCTGCATACGTCGCTGGTCGATCTCGGCGGTCGCGAGCGCGCTCTTGGCCGCCTGCAACTGCACCTCGACCTGCCCGCGCTCGGCTTGCAGACGCTCGATCAGCTGCGGATCGATATCGGCTATTCGGACAATCGGATCGCCTTTCTTGACCGCGCTGCCATCGCGCACGAACCATTCCTCAATCCGGCCAGTGACCAGCGCATTGACGTTCTGCTGGCGCTCGTTGGGGTTGAGCGTGGTGACGACGCCGCGCCCGCTCGTGTTCTGCACCCAGGGCACGTAGATCAGAAAGGCAACGACCGCCACAAACGCAAACAGGATGATACTGAACACCGTGCGGAAGATGCGCGGCGTCCTCACCCCGTCGAGTACGGTGAAATGGGCCATGTCCTGTTCGATTGTTGCCACGGTTATTGACCTATTGTGCCGAATCTGGGGGAGACGGGACGCGGCCCGGACGGCGATCTGGGTGGCTTGCTGTTGGCCGCAATGCAGAATTCCTCGAACGTATCGAAATAGCGCTGCTGGTGCGCCTCAAGATAGAGGTAACAGTCAAATCCAAGATCGATCCGCCGGTTGGTGAAACCGATCACCGTCGAATAGGCCTGCTCGCGCAGCTCGCTGATCGCTGCGGCGAGACAGTCCTCGTCGATCAGGTCGAACAGGCGGCTGAGGACGAGGATGCGCGGTTGCTCGAGCAAGGCATTGGCGAGCTTCAATTGCTGCAATTCGACGGACGAGAGCGGCCACCCGGTCGAAGCGATCGGCGTATCGAGCCCGTGTTCGAAGGTCGAGATCGTGTCGATCAGGCCGACGGTCTCAAGCGCGCCCACCATCCGCTTTGGCGCGGTTTCCTTGCACGAGAGCTCGAGATATTCGCGCACCGTCATGCCCACGAAGGTCGGCCGGTCGAGCACGTGGACATTCTTGCGAAGATTGTGCGCCTCGATGTCGGCGAAATCGACCCCGCCCATGGTGGCAAAGCCGCTCTTGGGCATCTCGTGCATCTTCAGAAGATTGGTGAACAGCCGCTGCACCCCGTGGTGGCTCGCTCCGGCCATCACTATCGCGCCCGAGGGGATCTCGAAATTGAACTCCGCCTCTTCATGCCGCGCGGTGCCTTTCACGCGGTTGAAGACGAGCGTGTGCTCGGCGACATTGATGGCTGCCTGGCCGCCGGGTTCTTCCTGCTCGACGTCATAAAACAGCGAGAGCTCCTCGATTGCTGCGCAAAGATCGTAGAAATAGGTGAGATAGGTGCCAAGCTGGGCGACCCCGAAGAACGCGGTCGACAAGACGAGCTCTGCCGCCACCAGCTGGCCGAGCGTCAACTGGTTGTTGATGACGAGATAACCGCCCAATCCCAGAAGCACCGCACTCGCGAGCGCGTAGAGCGTCAGGAATGCGAGGGTTTGCGAAAAGTGTTGGCGAAAGTGCCGCTTGCGTTCATTGATGTAGCCGCCGGTGAAGGCATTGGTGCGATCGAGCGCATAATCGATGCGCCGCTGGGATTTGAAGAAGCCGTTCGAATCGCCCAGCGTTTCGAGCCATTCTGCGGTGCCATGCTTGGCATGGCTGAGATCGATCCCCGTGCGCAATGCGCGGCCACCCCACACCAACCAGATGACCCAGATCAAAACGCTCATGACGATGGTGAAGATCAGAAACAACGGGTGATAGAGCGAGACGAGGACGAAGCCGACCACGACCTGCAGGACGACCGTGAAGCCCCCCACGAACAGGATCGGGATCGCCTTTTCGACAATCATCACATCGAAATAGCGATTGAACAGCGAACTTTTGCGCGCATCGCCAAAGAACGGGTTCTTCGCGTAAACCGACAGCAGCGAGATTTCCGCCACCATGCGGGCATAGAACCGCCGCGAAAACAGCTCCATCAGATGGATGCGCAGTGCGTAAAGCAGCGCAAACAGCATGAGGAGGACGAACAGGGTGACCGAAAGGACGACGAGCGGCGTCGTCATGGCAGTGGCGGCAACGGTGTTAATGAGCATCTGCACCGAGATCGGCGTGGCAAGCGTGAGCAGGCTGACGCCGACCCCGTAGACGACCGCGAGCCAGTAGAAATTGCTCTCCGGCCGCAGGATCTCAAAGAACGTGCGGAAAAATTTCGAAAGCGATATCCTGTCGCCGTACTTCACATATTGCAGGGCCATCGCCGAATCTGATCCAATCGCAATTGTTAGAAGCGTTTATCTAGCAATGGAGGAGCGGAAAATCACCACCGTATGGGCGAATTTGCCAAGCAGGCGA
>DAITMG010000006.1:57999-66458 GCA_036835265.1 Erythrobacter sp.
ATTTGCCCGCAACATCTGTACGCTTCGCTCCACCAAGTGTTCCGCAAGCAGCCCTTGCGTCTCATCAATTCGCTGCGGCCCGGCACCTCGCCGCTGCCGCTCAGGCGCTTATACTGACAATTCCAAGCTGACTTGCATTTGAACGCAGCCGCGTCGAAAGCTTGGCGCATGCCAATGGCTTCAAGCAGATGGATCGGATGCGTGGCGTGTGGCGCCCCTGCACGGCGCGCTGGCCTTCGCACAATGAGGCAATGATCGAGATCGAGGCATTGTTGATCGGGGGCGGACATGCGCATGTTGCGGTGCTCGACGATTGGATCAGGCACGGCAATCCGGCGCGCTCATCGGCCCTGCTGACGCCCGATCGCTTCCTGCACTATTCGGGGGTGGTGCCGGGCTGGATCTCGGGCGAACATGGCAGGCGGGAAGGCCGGATCGACCTCGCCGCGCTCGCGCAAGCGGCGGGTGTGCGGCTTGTCCTCGCTTGTTGCACGGGACTTGATGCCCGCTCGCGCATGGCAGAGACCAGCGGTGCAGGGCCGATGCACTTCGCATTTGCCTCGATCGATACAGGCGGGGTCGGCCGGGCGCAGGGTGCGCTGGGCGATGATCCGCGGATCATCGATGTCCGGCCGATGGGAAGTTTTGTCGAAGCGCTCGAGCGCTGGTTCGGCGAACCCGAGCGCGCAGCGACCACTGTTGCGCCTCGCCTCGCCGTCGTTGGCGGAGGCGCGGGCGGGGTGGAGTTAGCCTTCGCGCTGCGCAACACGGCGCTCTCCCGCTGCGCGCCCGAGGTGATGCTGGTGAGCGGAAAGCGCGGCCCCTTGCCCGGTTTCGCCAAGCGCACCGCCACCCTCGTGCGGCGTGAACTGGACCGGCAGGGCATCGCGCTGTGCGAGGAGGACGCAGCGATCAGGGGGGGCACGCTCTTCGCCGGCGAGCAAGCGCTTGGCGCAGACCTCGTGATCGCAGCCTTGGGGAGCCGGGCGCCCGAATGGCCGGGAGCGAGCGGCCTTGGCACCGATGCGCAAGGCTTCATTGCGGTCGATGCCCATCAGCGCCTGATCGATCACCCGCACATCTTCGCTGCGGGCGATGTCGCGCGGCGGCTCGACCGCACGGTCGATCATGCCGGGGTGCATGCGGTTCACACAGGTCCCATCCTCGCTGCCAATCTTCGCGCCGCCATCCAGGGGCATGTGCCTAATCGGACCTACCGCCCCCGTCCTGCCAGCCTCTATCTCCTTTCGACGGCACGCGGTGAGGCGATCGCCAGCTATGGCCCGCTGGCGCTGCAGGGCAGACTCGCCGCCCGCCTCAAGGCCCGCATCGACAAAGGCTGGATTGCCCGGTACGCGAGGCCAAGCGCGGGCGCGTAACCTTTCGCCCAAGCGCGGCGTATAGCTTGCAGCAAGGCAAGGGGCTCCCCATCGTGAAGAAGATCGCCATTCTGGCAGCGCTCGGCGCGCTCATCGCTGCTTACTTCGTGTTCGATCTCGGCAGCCATCTGACGCTCGATGGGGTCAAACGCGTCGCGGACGATGCGCGGGGGCTTTACGCGGACAACGCGGCGGCCGTGCTCGCCGTGTTCTTCGCGATCTATGTCGCGGTCACCGCCGCCTCGCTCCCCGGGGCTGCGATCATGACGCTTGCGGCAGGCGCGTTGTTCGGCCTTGTCACCGGCACGATCCTGGTCTCCTTTGCCTCGACCCTTGGCGCAACCCTCGCCTTTCTTGCCTCGCGCTATGTCCTGAGGGACACGCTCGAGGCGCGCTTCGGCGAGCGCCTCAAGCGCATCAATCGCGGGCTCGAGCGCGACGGCGCGTTCTATCTGTTCACGATCCGGATGATCCCGCTATTCCCGTTCTTCGTGGTCAACCTCGTGATGGGGCTCACCCGCATCAAGGTGTGGACCTTTGCCTGGGTGAGCCAGATCGGGATGCTGCTGGGCACGATCGTCTACGTCAATGCGGGCACGCAACTGGCGCAGATCGAGAGCCTGTCGGGGATCGCCTCGCCGGGCGTGATCGGCTCGTTCGTGCTGCTCGGCATCGCGCCGTGGATCGGCAAGGGGATCGTCGGGTGGATCAGGCGGCGCAAGGTCTATGCGGGTTTCACCCGGCCACGCGCGTTCGATCGAAACATGATCGTGATCGGGGCGGGCTCGGCCGGGCTCGTCTCGGCGCTGATCGCCACCACGGTCAAGGCCAGGGTCAGCCTGATCGAGGCGGGCGAGATGGGCGGCGATTGCCTCAACACCGGGTGCGTGCCGTCAAAGGCGCTGATCAAGAGCGCCAAGGTCGCCGCCACCATGCGCCATGCCGACCGCTACGGCATCACCCCGCACGAGCCCGAGGTGCCGTTCGGCGCGACGATGGCGCGGGTGATGGAGATCATCAAGGCGATCGAGCCGCATGACAGCGTCGAGCGCTATGAGGGGCTCGGGGTCGATGTGATCAAGGGCTATGCGCGGCTGGTCGACCCGTGGACGGTCGAGGTCGCGCTCAATTCGGGCGGCGCGCAGCGCCTAACCGCGCGTTCGATCGTGCTTGCGACCGGGGCCGCGCCGGTGGTGCCCGAAATCCCGGGGATCGAAACCTCGGGCTATCTCACCAGCGAGACCTTGTGGGAGGCCTTTGCCAAGCTCGAGCGCGCGCCTGCGCGGATCGCGGTGCTTGGCGGCGGGCCGATCGGGTGCGAGCTGTCGCAGGCGCTCGCACGGCTGGGTTCGCACGTCACCCAGATCGAGCAGGGCGAGACAGTTCTGGCGCGCGAGGACGAGGAAGTGTCCGCGCTTGCGCAAAGCGTGCTCGAAGGCGCGGGCGTGCAGGTGCTGACCAAAACCCGCGCGGTGCGGATCGAGGAGGGCGCGCTGATCGCCGAGCATGACGGCGAGGAAACGCGCATCGCCTACGATGCGCTGATCCTCGCGGTCGGGCGCAAGGCGCGGCTCGCCGGATATGGCTTGGAAGAGCTCGGCATCGAGACCGAGCGCACGGTCGTCACCGACGATTTCCTCGCGACCCGATTTCCCAATATCTTCGCCGCCGGCGATGTCGCGGGGCCCTATCAGTTCACCCACGTCTCGAGCCATCAGGCATGGTATGCGAGCGTCAATGCGCTGTTTGGCCAGTTCAGGAAATTCAAGGCCGATTACAGCGTGATCCCGGCGGTCACATTCCTCGATCCCGAATTCGCCCGCGTCGGCCTCAACGAGAAGGAGGCGAGCGAGCACGGGATCGCCTGCGAACTCACCCGCTACGATCTCGACGATCTCGACCGCGCGATCACCGAGAGCGAGACCAGGGGCTTCGTCAAGGTGCTGACGCCGCCGGGCAAGGACAAGATCCTCGGCGTCACCATCGTTGGCGCGAATGCCGGCGAACTGCTCGCCGAATATGTGCTGGCGATGAAGCACGGCCTCGGGCTGAACAAGATCCTCGGCACGATCCATTCCTATCCGACCATGGCCGAGGCGAACAAGTTTGCTGCGGGCAATTGGAAGAAGGCTAACAAGCCTGAATGGGCGCTTGGCCTGGCCGAGCGATACCACACCTGGATGCGCGGCTGATCGGGCGAGCCCGCGCGCACGGCACACTAAGGAGACCCACGATGCTGACCCAACTTGCGCTGCTCATTATGCGGATCGGCACCGGCATGCTGCTGGTGATCTGGGGGCTGGTTCGCGTCCTTGCGGGTCGCGGCGAGGCGCTTGCAAACAAGTATTATGGCGGCGCCGGCGCCAACGAGACCTTTCAGCTCGTCTTCGGCGGCGCGGAAGTGGTGCTAGGGCTGCTCGTCGTCCTGGGCCTGTTCCGCCGCTACACGCTGATCGGCTCGGCGGTTATCCTGGTGGGCGGGGCGCTCCCGATCTGGAAGCATTTCCTCGATCCCTTCGGCATGTATCTCTTTGCTAGCCCGGACGATGCCAACATCCTGTTTTTCCCCTCGCTCACGGTC
Source organism: Erythrobacter sp. (assembly GCA_036835265.1). Lineage (GTDB taxonomy): Bacteria > Pseudomonadota > Alphaproteobacteria > Sphingomonadales > Sphingomonadaceae > Erythrobacter. The sequence continues at coordinate 61,960 of DAITMG010000006.1, forward strand.
GCGGGCGCAGCGCTCGCATTGATCGCGTTGCGCGAGCTTGATACGCTCGCGCTCGATCGGGTGTTCAGCAGGAGAGCCTGATTGCGCACCGCGGCCCCGCCGCCCGGACAAGCGCCCGGACAAGCGCCCACACAAGCGCTCCGCCAATGGCAGCGCAAGGCAGGGGCACGTTTTGGATTGGTTTGACCAGCTGCGCCCGATCATTGGCATCCTCGCGCTCGTGGCGCTGGCATGGGCGTTGAGCGAGGATCGCAGCGCACGGCCTTCCTTCGCCTGGATCGCAGGCGCGCTCGGGCTGCAGGCCGTGCTCGCCGTGGTGATCGTGCGCGTGCCGCTGGTGTGGGGTGCGATGGCCATCCTCAATGCCGGCGTCGAGGCGATCGAGCGCGCGACGCTTGTGGGATCGTCCTATATGTTCGGCTATCTCGGCGGCGCGCCGCTGCCGTTCGAATTGGCCGCAGGAGCGCAGCCGCCGCTCGTCATCGCCTTCCAGATTCTCCCGCTCGTCATCGTCTTTTCAGCGCTCGCCGCGCTCTTGTGGCACTGGGGCGTGCTTCGCGCAGGCGTGAACGCCCTGTCATTCCTGTTGCGGCGCACCCTCGGAGTGAGCGGCGTCGTTGGACTGTCAGGCGGTGCAAACCTGTTTCTGGGCGTCGTCGAGAGCCCGCTCGCGGTGCGCGCCTACTTCGCCCGCGTCAGCCGCGCCGAGCTGTTTCAGATCATGGCGCTGGCGATGGCGACGATCTCGGGCGCGATCCTCGTGCTTTATGCGACCACCTTGCGCCAAACGCTGGGCGATGCGGCGACGGGGCACATGATCACCGCCTCGCTCGTCTCGCTGCCGGCAGCGCTGCTTGTCGCGCGCCTGATGGTGCCGGGCGAGCCGAGCGACGCGGCGACCGAGGCTGATGAGGGCGAGGATGGGCTGCGCTACGAATCGAGCATCGATGCGATCGTCAAGGGCACGATGGACGGGATGCAACTGTTTCTCGCGGTGATCGCCGTCATCATCGTGGTCTTCGCCCTTGTCGCGCTGGTCGACGAGGCACTGGCGCTCGCGCCGTTCGTCGCCGATGAGCCGCTCACCTTGAAGCGCCTGTTCGGCTGGCTGTTCGCCCCGCTGATGTGGCTGATCGGCATCCCCTGGGCCGAAGCGCAGGCAGCGGGCGCGCTCATGGGAACCAAGGCAATCCTCAACGAATACGTCGCTTACCTCGAGCTCGCCGCCTTGCCCGACGGCACCTTCAGCGCCCGCTCGCTGCTGATCGTGACCTATGCCCTATGCGGGGTCGCCAATCTTGCCAGCGTCGGGCTGCTCGTCTCGACCATCGGCACCTTGTGCCCCGAGCGGCGCGCCGAGGTCGCAGGCCTAGGGATGAAGAGCTGGATCGCAGGCAACGTGGCAACCGCGATGACCGGGGCGTGGATCGGCCTCATCACCTTTGCGGGTGGGTGAGGCGATGCTCGATGCGCGCCTTCGCCCGCTGATCGATCCGCCGCTCAATGCCGCGGGCCGGGCGCTCGCGCGCGCCGGGATATCGGCGAACATGCTCACGCTGGGCGGTCTTGCGATCGGGCTTGCAGGCGCGACCGCGATCGGCCTTGGCGAGCCCTTGTGGGGCCTTGCGCTGATTATCCTCAACCGCCTCGCTGACGGGCTCGATGGCGCAGTTGCAAGAGCAAGCGCGCCCACCCCCTTGGGCGGCTATTTCGACATCGTCGCCGATTTCGCCTTCTATGTCGCGGTCCCGGTCGGCTTCGGCGTACAGGCGAGCGCCAACACGCTCCCCGCGCTGGTGTTGACCGCCAGCTTCGTTTTGACCGGCGTCAGCTTTCTCGCCTTTGCGGTGATCGCGGCCGAGCGCGGCGTGAAGACCAGCGCGCACGGCGCCAAAAGCTTCTTCTATTCGACCGGGCTAGCCGAGGGGACCGAAACCATCGCGGTGTTCATCGCGATGTGCCTCTTTCCAAGCTGGTTTCCGGCGATCGCCTACCTTTATGCCGGCCTGTGCGTGCTCACGGTGTTCCAGCGCAGCGCGCTTGCCGTCGTGCAATTTCGCAGGTGATCGATCAGCCGCCGATCGCGTTGGCGATTTCCTGGCGCAGCTCACGCAGGCGCTTCGCATTGGCGCCCAGATCGCTTCTTCCCACCCGGCTGACCGAGCGCAGGTCAATCTCGCTCTCGCCGATGCGAACGACAATGTCGTCGCGAAAACCATACCAGAAGGTCTCGGCCACGCCTTCGATCGTTCTGAGGTCGGGATTGTAGCGGATATTCATGAACCCCATTTCCACCATGATCAGCTGGATCGCGCTGGCGGCTTCGTCAATTCCGGTCTCGCCGAGCGGCAGCGGAGTTAGGTCGGGATATTTCTCGGCGATGATCTGTGCATGGCTCTGGCTCGCCAGCGGCTCCTCGGCGCCGGCGAACATCTCGGTGTCCTTGAGCGGCGTTGCATAGTCGTTGATCGGATTGGCCCCGGCTGCCGCGCGCGCGGCCATCACATTGGGCGAGAATTGCGGAGGGTCGGCGGTGTCGGTCGCGACATCGGAGATGGGATTGCCACCGGCAGCGCTCGCGGAAACCGCGAGATAGGCAAACATGGCGCCCACGATCACGAGCGCGCCGACCGGGCCGGACCATCCGATGCGCGGCGACTTTCTGAGGATCAGCACCAGCGAGACGATCGCGAGGAGGGCGATCGCTGCCATGAGCGCCAGCCCTACACCCGCCGTCAGCGTCAACAGCCCGGTCTGCCAGCTCCACGCGCCGAACTTCGTGCCAAGCGCTGCGACCACGAAATAAAGCGGCAGGAGCAGCGCGAGGATGAAAGCGATTCGGGCGTGCGAGGGCGTCGTCAGGTTCATGATGATGCTTCTTAGCGCCGATTGCCGCCGCCGCAACGCTTTGCCGCAGAGGAGGGCGTTTTCATCGCGCATGGTTGCCGCAATTGCAAAAAACCTGTCTTTCGGCATTCGCAAAGCTGACCGGATTTCGCCATCGCATGGGCGCCGAAGAGACGCCGCACCTTGTCGGCGCGCGGCCCCGGTTCAGCGGCGTGGGAGGACTTCCAAGTTCTGCCTGAACACAAAAAGGGCGGTGATGGCCAAGCCACACCGCCCTTGTCTGCTCGGCGCTGCCAAGGGGCGGCGCCCGATGACAGTTTTCAGACTTCGCCGTTGGCAGCGAGATACTCGATCAGATCGGCACGCTCTTGCGCGTCCTTGATCCCGGGGAACGCCATGCGGGTGCCCGGAATGTATTCCTGCGGATTTTCGAGGTATTCGAACAGGATATCCTTGCTCCAGACGATGCCGCTGTCGGCATTGGCGGTCGAATAGTTGAAGCCTTCGACCGAGCCGGCGGTGCGCCCGACCACGCCTTCGAGGTGTGGGCCGACCTTGTTTTGACCTTCTTCGAGGACGTGGCAGGTCTGGCACTTGATGAAGACCTTCTGGCCGGCAGCGGCGTCGCCGGTCAGGTCGGCATAGGCGACTTCTTCGACAGCAGGCTCGGGCGCGGCAGGCGCCGGCGCCGGTGCGGCTTCGGTGGCCGCAGGCTCTGAAGAAGCATTCTGATCGGCTTGCCCGCCGCAGGCCGAGACAGCGACCAGCGAACCAAGGGCAAGCGAGCTCAAGAGAGATTTGCGCATAAGAGTCATTTTCCTTCTTCAAACGTCGCCCCGATCTCAAGCGAAGGACGCGTCAATTCTCATTCTGGCGAGGAAGCCGTCCGGCTGCAAGCGCCGAATAAGCCATCCTCTAACCGCTAACAATGCTTCATCAAAGCGGTGTTTCCCGGTTCTCCAAAAGTTTCTCGCTTGATCCAAACATCTCTCTTGAGCGCCTTCGCGCCTCGAGCGATCACACCTCGAGGAGCGGGGACGGTCGTGCGATAATCAGGCCGCCGTCGCCATCCGCGCAAGCTCGCACTGCGACCAGATTTCCGAGAGCGCCGTGATCAGCCGATCGATGTCCCCGTCGGTGTGGACCGGCGAAGGCGTCAGGCGAAGCCGCTCGGTGCCCACCGGCACGGTCGGATAGTTGATCGGCTGCACATAGATGCCGTGATTGTCCATCAGCCAGTCGCTGATCCGCTTGGCCTTGTGCGCATCGCCGACCATCACCGGGATGATGTGGCTGGGATTGTGGAGGTGCGGGATGCCCATGATGTCGAGCGCCCGGCGCACCTGCGCCACGCGCTTCTGCTGCAATTCGCGCTCCGCGCTGCTGGCCTTGAGGTGCCGGATGCTCGCCGCCGCACCCGCTGCGACAGCGGGAGGAAGCGCGGTCGAGAAGATGAACCCGCTGGCAAAGCTGCGGACGAAATCGACCAGGTTGGCAGATGCCGCGATATAGCCGCCCATCACCCCGAACGCCTTGCCCAGCGTGCCCTCGATGACGGTGATCCGGTCCATCAGCCCTTCGCGTTCGGCGATCCCGCCGCCGCGCGGGCCGTAGAGGCCGACCGCGTGGACTTCGTCGATATAGCTCATCGC
>DAITMG010000007.1:0-34709 GCA_036835265.1 Erythrobacter sp.
CACCCTGTCCGCCAACGCCTCCCCTACAGCGCTGCTGCAAAGCGCAGTTTTTCTCCGGTTCCGCTATCGGCGAGCTCGGCTTCCCACATGGCGATATGGCCGCGTACGATTGTGCCAATCACGCGGCCTTCGAGCACCATGCCGGTAAACGGCGACCAGCCGCAGCGGCTAGCGAGCCATTCCTCGGTGATGGTGAAGCTGCCCTTGCGATCGATGATGGTAAAGTCCGCATCGTAGCCATGCGCGATGCGGCCCTTGCCCACGAGGCCGAACACGCGCTGGACCGAGGTGCTGGTCATCTCGATCAGCCGCTCGAGCGTGAGATGCCCCTTGGCGACATGATCGAGCATCAGCGGCAGCAGCGTCTGGGCGCCGGGCATGCCGCTGGGCGAGTTGGGATAGGTCTTGCCCTTCTCCTCGCGGGTGTGCGGTGCGTGGTCCGAGCCGATCACGTCGGGCACACCCTGGCGCAGCCAGTGCCACAGCCCGTCGCGATGCGCGCGGCTGCGGATCGGCGGGTTCATCTGCGCGAAGGTGCCGAGCCTGGGATAGGCTTCCTCCCCGGCGAGCGTGAGGTGCTGCGGGGTAACCTCGCAGGTCGCGATATCGCGGTGCTGCGCGATGTATGCGAATTCCTCCGGCGTGCTGATGTGCAGGATGTGGATCGGCCGGCGCGCCGCGCGCGCGAGCCTGATGATGCGCTTGGTGGCCAGCATTGCGCTTTCATCGTCGCGCCAGACCGGGTGGCTTGCCGGATCGTCCTCGACCCGCTCACCGAGCCGGGCCTGCATGCGCGCCTCGTCCTCGGCATGAATGGCAACGCGGCGCGATCCGCTGGCAAGCACCCGGGCGAGCGGCTCGTCTTCGGCCACCAGCAGGTCGCCAGTCGAGGCGCCCATGAACACCTTGACCCCGGCCGTGCCCGGGATGCGCTCGAGCTCGGCGAGGTGCTGCGCATTGGCGGCAGTCGCGCCGACATAGAAGGCGTGGTCGCAATACATCCGGTGATGCGCACGGGCGAGCTTGTCCGCGACCCGCTCGGCACTGTCGGTGTTGGGCGAGGTGTTGGGCATTTCAAAAACTGCGGTGATGCCGCCGAGGACGGCCGCGATGCTGCCTGTCTCGAGGTCTTCCTTGTGCTCGAGCCCGGGCTCGCGGAAGTGCACCTGCGAATCGATCACGCCCGGCAGGACGTCAAGCCCGGTGCAATCGATCCGCCGGCCTGCGCCTGGATAGCTGCCGATGCCGATGATCCTGCCGTCGCGCACCGCGACATCGGCAATCGCTGCGCCGGCCGGTGTATGGACCGTGCCGTTTGCGAGCACGAGTTCGGGGTTTGCTGTGGTCATCATTTTCTCCCTTGCGACTCATTATCAGGAAGCAATCGCCCACGCTATGGGCTCGTCGCGGTGCTGGCGATCACCGGCACACCACCTTGAAGCACGCTGCAAGATTTACATGACAAACCGCTCTTTGCCCATGTAGAGGCCTGCGCACCCCGCAGATCCGCGCGACCACCGGAACACTTGGCGTTGCCAAGCGCTGCGGGGCACACGATATTGCCCGTTCAATCCCTCACCAACGACACTCAGTCGGAGCAAAGCATGACACAAACGAGCCTCTTCTCGGAGCGCAAAAGCGTTGAACAGGTCGAACTGGGCGACGAGCTTGCACCGCGATTCGATGGCGATGGGCTGTTGCCCGCGATCGTGATCAACGCGCACGACCAGAGCGTGCTGATGCTCGGCTACATGAACGAAGAGGCCCTGCAAAAGACCCTCCAGACGCGGCAAGCGCATTTCTGGTCGCGCAGCCGGCAAGCGCTGTGGCGCAAGGGTGAACACAGCGGGTTCACGCAGACTGTGCAGAGAGTGCTGATCGATGACGATCAGGATGCCGTGATCCTGCATGTCGAGATCGATGGACCGGGCAGCTGCCATGTCGGCTTCCAGTCGTGCTTCTATCGCGAGATCGATCTTGGCTCGGCCGAAAAGCAGGGGCCAGCGAAGCTGACGATGATCGAGCCCGATCGCGCGTTCGATGCCGAAGCGGTCTATGCGGGGCTCCCCAACCCTACGAAGCTCTGACGGCGCGCCACAAGCGGATCGAAATGTGTGAGGGCATCTTGTCATCACATCAGGATGTGGTAGCGGGAGCAATGACCACATCGATCATCACACGCGTGCGCGACCTCGTTGGTTCGGGCGGCATCACCAAGGCCGGGCTGGCGCGCGCCGCCGGGCTCCACGCCAACACGCTGCGCGATTGCACCGAGCCGGACTGGAACCCCACCGCCGACACCCTCGCCAAGCTTGAGGCTTTCCTCGATGCCAACGAGCAAAGGCCCGTGCTGGTCGGGATCGAGGACATCATCGACGAGGCCCGCAATGGGCGGATGTTCATCCTGGTCGACGACGAGGACCGTGAGAACGAAGGCGATCTCATCATCCCGGCGCAGATGGCAACCCCTGCGGCGATCAACTTCATGGCAACGCACGGGCGCGGCCTGATCTGCCTCGCGCTCGATCGCCGGCGGGTCGACGAGCTGGGCCTGACGCCGATGAGCCGCAACAACAAGGAAGCGATGAAGACCGCCTTCACGATCTCGATCGAGGCGAAGGAAGGCGTCACAACTGGCATTTCAGCGGCTGACCGCGCGCGCACGGTGTCGGTCGCGATCGACAGCACCAAGGGCGCCGATGATATCGTGACGCCCGGCCATGTCTTTCCGCTGGCCGCGCGCGATGGCGGAACGCTCGTGCGCGCGGGCCACACCGAGGCGGCGGTCGACATCTCGCGGCTCGCCGGGCTCAACCCCTCGGGCGTGATCTGCGAGATCATGAACGAGGACGGGACGATGGCCCGGCTGGACGACCTCATCGAGTTTGCGCGTCTGCACAATCTCAAGATCGGGACGATCCGCGATCTCATCGCCTATCGGATGCGCAACGATCATCTGGTCGAGCGCATCGGCGAGGATCTGTTCGAAAGCGAGATCGGCGGGCAATGGCGGCTCATCACCTATCGCGACCGGGTCGCGCAGGATCAGGCTTATGTCCTGCAGAAAGGCCGCGTGATCGCAGGCGAGCCCACGCTGGCGAGGGTCCACCCGATCTCGATCTTCGATGATGTGCTGGGCGCGCCCGGGCCACGTCAGAACACGCTGCAACGCGCGATGAGCGCGATCGGCCGCCACGGTTCTGGGATCATCGTCGTGCTCACCACCCGGATTGGCATGCGCGGCGAATGGACCCGTGACGAGGAGATCCGCAATATCGGGATCGGCTCGCAGATCCTCGCCGATCTCGGGGTCAGCGAGATGATCCTGTTGTCCAATTCGCGGCCCGAACTGGTCGCGCTCGAGGGCTTCGGGATCACGATCAAGGATTTCATGCAAATCCCTGAAACAATCAATGAGGAGCACGGCTGATGGCGCGGATTCTGATCGTCGAGGCGCGCTTCTATTCGCATCTCAACGACATGCTGATCACCGGCGCAAAAGCGGTGATCGCGCAAGGCGGCCACAGCGCCGAGGTGCTCACCGTGCCCGGCGCGCTGGAGGTGCCGGGCGCAATCGCGCTTGCGGCCGAAAGCGGGGACTACGATGCGTTTGTCGCGATCGGGGTCGTCATCCGCGGCGAGACCTACCATTTCGAGATCGTCGCGGGCGAAAGCGCGCGCGCGATCATGGCGCTGACGATGGATGGCATCGCGATCGGAAATGGCATCCTGACCACCGAGAACGAGGCTCAGGCGCTGGTGCGGGCTGACCCTGCGCAGAAGAACAAGGGCGGCGAAGCGGCCCGGGCGGCGCTTGCGATGATGGCGCTCGCCGAGCGGTTTGGCTAAGACCCCCGGACTCCTTGCTCTTCTTGTGGGCTCGCGGCTCGCGGCGGGTGGCCCCCACCCTAATCCCTGTCCCCCGTAAAAACCCGCAGAGTAGCAGCCCTTAAAGCCAGACTGCCCTTCGCGCGCTAGGAACCGGAATGATGGTGCGCAGGCGTTTTCTGGATGCAGGCGCAATCTGAGGGGAGGATTGCCGCACGATTCTCGCCCTAGGTTCCGAAAGGATGGGCGTGCTGGCATTCCGGAAGCTCGCAAGGCAAGCAGACCGCACCGGCGCTTCGGCTGTGCTGATGCCAGGCTGTACGCTGTGCTTGCTCGGCCTGCTCATCTTGCAAGGCAAAGCGCGGTGAAAGACGCGCCCGCTCCGGGCGATGACCCTTGGCAGCGTCCGGGTTCGGATGCCTGCGGTGAAGCCCGCGCCGAAGCGATCGCGGATGATCGGCCACGCCAGGCGCAAGTCCTCAGAATGATGCGCGAGGATGCAGCGCTGATCGCGCCGCCTCCGCCCGCGACCGGGAACGGCACGGGGAGCGCCCACCCCGATCCGCAACTCGATGCAAGGCCACTGAACCTCGCCCCCGTCGCCGATCAACTGACCGCCATCGCCGAATTGCTGCGCACCGGCCGCCTCGGCGCGCTTTCCAGGATCGCCGGTTTCGTCTCCGAGAGCGAAGCGCATGATGATCCGGAGCCTCGCCGGGCGGATGATCCCTGGGACCAGCCGCCAAGCGCGATTGCCCGAGCTTACGCGCCGCCAATGGCGCAAGGATCATGGAATCCAGAGCTGGCGAGCCAGCGACGCACCGCGCTCGCGCATCCGGCCCTCCCCGCACCCACCCCCGGCGGCGATCTTCCCGCCCTGCGCCGCCGCTTTGCCGATCTTGCGCGGGAGGCTTATGCCTCTCGCCGCAAGCGCGCAGCGATCTTCGGAAGTCCCGACCTGTTTGGCGAACCCGCCTGGGATATCCTGCTCGACCTCTACATCGCCCATGCAGACAAGAAGCCCGTCTCGGTATCGAGCGCATGCATCGGATCCGCAGCGCCGCCGACCACGGGTCTGCGCTGGCTCGGCGTGCTGGCGCAGCACGGCCTCGTTGTGCGCGAACACGATCCGGACGATCAGCGCCGCGTCCTAGTCCGGCTCAGCGACAGGGGCCTCGAGGCGATGGACCGATATTTCACCAACGTCCTGGCGCACCAGGATCGCCGCGCAACGTTCGGCTGATGCTCAGACGCTGAGCGCACCCAGGCAGCCTGCGCCGGCATAACTTGCGCTGAGGCCCAATTCCTCCTCGATCCGGATCAGTTGGTTGTATTTCGCGAGCCGGTCCGAGCGCGCGAGCGAGCCGGTCTTGATCTGCCCGCAATTGGTCGCAACCGCGAGATCGGCGATCGTTGCATCCTCGGTCTCGCCCGAACGGTGGCTCATCACCGAGGTGTAGCCTGCGCGCATCGCCATATCGACTGCCGCGAGGGTCTCGGTCAGCGTGCCGATTTGGTTGACCTTGACGAGCAGCGAATTGGCGAGCCCGCGTTCGATCCCCAAGGCCAGGCGATCGGGATTGGTGACGAACAGATCATCGCCGACGAGCTGGATCTCGCTGCCGATCGCGTCGGTGAGCGCGGCCCAGCCTTCGAAATCGTCCTCGCTCATCCCGTCCTCGATCGAGCGGATCGGATATTCCCCGCACAGCTTGGCCAGATAATCGGCCATCGCGGCAGGCTCGAGGCTGAGCCCCTCGCCGGCGAGCTCGTATCGACCATCGCGGTGGAACTCGGTTGCCGCGCAATCCAGCGCGAGGACGATGTCCGCGCCCGGCTCGAACCCCGCTTGTTCGATCGAACCCATGATGAAATCGAGCGCGGCGCGCGTGCTCGCTAGGTCGGGCGCAAAGCCGCCCTCGTCGCCGACACTCGTTGCCAACCCCTTGGCTGCAAGCCGCTGCTTTAGGGTATGAAAGACTTCCGCCCCCCAGCGCACGCCTTCAGCGAGCGTGCCCGCGCCGATCGGCATGATCATGAATTCCTGGATGTCGATCGGATTGTCGGCATGTTCGCCGCCGTTGATGATGTTCATCATCGGCACCGGGAGAACATGCGCGCCCACCCCGCCGACATAGGAATAGAGCGGCAATCCGCGGGCATTGGCGGCCGCCTTGGCGACCGCGAGGCTGACCCCCAGGATTGCATTGGCTCCGAGCCGCGCCTTGTTGGCGGTATCGTCGAGCGCGATCATGGCGAGGTCGATGTCGCGCTGGTCCTCGGCGTCGAATGCGCCTACCAGCAGATCGTGGATCTCGCCATTGACCGATGCGACCGCTTTCAACACGCCCTTGCCGAGATAGCGATCGGGATCGCCATCGCGCAGCTCGACCGCTTCATGCGCTCCGGTGGAGGCACCCGAGGGTACTGCCGCGCGGCCGAAACTGCCATCGTCGAGCAGAATGTCGACTTCGACCGTCGGATTACCCCGACTGTCGAGGATTTCGCGGGCGGCTATGTCGATGATCGCGGTCATGCTTGGCTCCGAGGGTAAAGTGTCGTATATCAATAGAACACCAGGAACAGCGTTGTCTCCCGTGGATTGTAGCTCCAGAGGCCGCCGCAAACGCCCGGGAACCGCGCTGCTTGACGCACCCCCTATGCGCGCCGCACAATGGGCGCAAGCAGTGGCTGAACCGATCTGCGCGCGGCGGACCCAACTTTAGTTGGCCATTGCGCCGCAGACAAATCACAAGCGAGGCTTTAGAAGATTGATCATGGCAAACGACAAGATGACCAACCCCACCAAGAGCTCCTCGAAGACTACCCCTTCCAAGGTTTCTTCTAAGGGCGGCGCGAAGAAGGCTGCGTCCGTGAAGGGCGCCGTTTCGAGCGAGCAGGACAAGTTCACGCAGGCTGAGCCGGTCAAATCGGGCGCGACCCACAAGGGTGACGGAACGGCCGAGGCCAAGGAGCGGTTCAGCGCGGCGATTGACGAGGCGAAGGCTGCTGCAGCCGCGCTTCGCAGCGAAGCCGCGGTCCGCGCGGATGCCATGCGCGACACCGCGAAGGCAAAAGGAGATGATCTGATGAGCGAAGCACGCGTCTATGGCGAGAAGGCCAAGGGCCGCGCGGGCACATTGGCCAATGACGCGAAGGCGGCGGCGAGCGATGGCTTGTCCTCGCTGGGTCAGATGGTGAGCGATACCGCGACCACGATCGATGAACGCTTCGGCGAGTCCTACGGCGATTATGCCCGCTCGGCATCGCGCACACTGGCCGAGACTTCGGCCAAGCTTGAAGCCAAGAGCGTCGACGAACTGGGCGAGGATGCGCGCGAATTCGTGCGCCGCAGCCCGGCCGCGGCGGTCGGGATCGCAGCAGTCGCAGGCTTCATGATCGCCCGCATGTTGCGCGGGCCGCGCGGCTGATCGCTTGCCTCGCGGCCTCCCCCGGCCCGAAGGTTCAAGATCGCCGCGTTCGCGCTAGCTGAGAGCTTGCCCCGTAATGCTGGAGCCCGAGAAGCCCGAAACAACGGATGCCAATCCGAGCGATGGCCAGGCGGTTGATCCCGCTGGGGCGGCTGCGCAGCGCGGCGACCCTGCGCATACCGGCGAGCCGTCGTTCGATGAATCGCTGGTCGAAAAGGTCGCCGCCCTCATCGACAATGCGCGAAACTATGCCGAGGCCGAACTTGGCTTCCAGAAGACGCGCGCCGCACTGACGGGCCGGAATGCCGCCGTCGCACTCGTCTTTGTCGTCGTTGCGGTGGTCCTCCTCCATGTCGCGGTCATCGCGCTGGCGGTTGGCTTTGTCATCGCGCTTGCTCCGCTCGTGACGATCTGGGGCGCTATCGCAATCGTCGTGGGCGTTCTCCTGCTCGCGACGGGTGTGTTGGTGTGGAGGGCGGTGGCGAGGGTCCAGCGTGTCGCGGCGATGTTCGACAGCGCGAACACCAAGCCGGCTCCTGAGAGACAGGCAGCACCGCAAGAGGCAGCGCCGTGAGCGAGCTGCCGCAAAAGTTCATCGAGGATCGCGAGCTGCGCGATAGCGCGCGCGCGGTGTTTCTAGCCGATCTCGGACATGCCAGGGGCGCATTGTCGCGCAAGGGGCTGTTCGATCGGTTCACCGGCTGGATCGGCGGGCGCGTCGGTACAGGCGCCAAGGATGTCGCGGAGGTTGCCGCGGCGAGCATCAGCGCGAACCGGTCCGGGATCGCACTGCTGATCACTGCGCTGGTTGTGTGGTTTTCGCGCGATGCAATCACGGAGTTCCTCGGCGTTCATGCGGCTGAAACCGAGGAGGGAGCAGATGACGCAAGCCCCGGTGCAAACGCGGATGCTCAAAGCGATGAAGACCTGAAAACCAAGGAAACGCGCGAGCACCACCGCGACGCCCGCGAAGAACCGTTGCACCATCCATCATCCGGAGAGATCGATGTCAGATAACCCAAATTCGACCCCGCGCGATGCCCTGCGAGCCAAGATCGAGGCGAATGAGCGCCGGATCGCCGCGCGCACCATGGCCGATGAAGCGCGCGAAGCCGCAGAGGCTGCCGGCCGGTTCGTCAAGGCCAACCCGTTGACTGTCATCGGCGGCGCGGTCGCCCTTGGCATTGCGATCGGACTGATGACGCGGTCGGGCCGCAAGGTCGCGGCCAATGCAGCGGGAAGCGCGGCGAGCGCTGCAAACGCTGCAAGCGGCGCTGCTGCCGGTATGTTCGGCGGTGCGGTCGGCGGCACTGCCAAGACCGTCGGCAAAGCGGCGAAGAAGCGCAGCTCCGCGCTCGGCACCCTGCTCGCAGATACCGTCGTGGTCTACGGTGCGCGGCTCATCGAAGAGGCGCTCGATACAGCGCGCGCCGGGCAGGAGGCGCTCGAGGACATCTCCGAAACCGCCGTGGTGAAAGCCCGCGAGGTCAGGCGCGATGCCGGACAGGCTGCCGGCAACGCGGTCGACAATGCCCGCAGTGTTGGGCAGCGCACCCGCAATCGCGCCACCCGGGCAGTGCGCTCGGTCGCGGACCGGCTGACCGGCTGAATTCAAGCGTTTTGCTCGGGGTTGGTTGAGAGACCGATCGGCGCTGCGCTGCACGGGTTGCAGCCTGCGCTGGCTTGGCTATGGGCTGTTCGCCACGAGCCAAATCCCAGTTAGGACGAACGATCATGGAAGAATCCACCCCGCCTCAGCGCCTCCACCTCGTGATGGGCGGCAAGGTCAAGGACCCGCGCGGGCACGAATTCCAGGATCCGGAAAGCCTGCACGTCGTCGGCATCTACAGTTCGTATGAAGCCGCGGTCGATGCGTGGCGCGCCCAGGCGCAGCGCACGGTCGATGATGCCGAGATGAAGTATGTGGTCGTCCATATCCACAAGCTGCTGACGCCTGAGGCATAAGGATCGCCTCGCCCGAGTGCATCAAAGGTGAGTTACACGGTTCGCCTCTACCGCGAGGATGACGCGCAGGCGCTCGCTGACATCGCTGCGGCCGCGATCACCGGGATGGGTCCACAAGGCTACAGCGCGCAGCAGGTGCGGGCGTGGGCGAGCCGGCACCCGGGAGCGCGATTGTATCGCGAACGCGCCGAGCAAGGGGCAATGATCTTCGTCGCAGTTGATGCCGAGGATCGCCCCGCCGCCTACGCTTTGCTCGAGCCTGACGGTCATCTCGACCGACTGTTCTGTCATCCGGACCACGCCCGCCGGGGCCTCGGCTCAAGGCTCCTCGCTGCGGCCGAGGGCGAAGCGCGGATTCGAAGCGTCACGCGGCTCCACACCGAGGCGAGCGAGCTTGCCCGCCCGGTGTTCGTGCTGGCGGGCTACCGGATGCTTGAGCGGCGCGACTTCGCGATTGAGCATGCAGGCACAAGCGTGCCGATCCACAATTACGCGATGGAAAAGCGACTATCCTAGCGCATCATCCCCGGGCGGGATGTGCGCAGGTTCAGATGAATTCGATCTTGTCGACCAGGTAGAATTTGTCGCCCGAGGGGACAGTCACCTCGATCTCGTCGCCCACCTGCTTGCCGATCAGCGCGCGAGCGAGCGGCGAGTTGTAGGAGATGCGGCCCTTGTTGGCATCCGCCTCGGTCTGACCGACGATCTGGTAACGCACCGGCTTGTCGCTCTCGTCGAGCAGGGTCACGGTCGCACCGAAGATGATCTTGTCGCCCGACAGGGTGGCCGGATCGATTATCTGCGCGCGGCTGACCTTGTCCTCGAGTTCACCGATCATGGCCTCGACATGGCCCTGCCGCTCCTTTGCCGCGTGATATTCAGCGTTCTCGGAAAGGTCGCCATGCGCGCGCGCCTCTTCGATCGCATCGACTATTCGCGGGCGTTCCTCACGCAAAGCCTTGAGGTCGGTTGTCAGCCGCTCATAGCCTTCCGCCAGCATCGGAACCTTTTCCATCGTTGCCATCTGCATTTCTTTCTGTTTTCGATTGCGCCCTTGAAAGGAAGCCCTAGCTCAGGGCAATTTTCGACCGTGGCCACCCAAAACACATGGCAACCGAACGCGATAAAGATGTGGGGGGTTATCTGCTCTCGTTCATGCATAATAGTCCTGTAGTGAGCGGACTGCAAGATCACTCGGCGAGATCGCCTCGATCGCCGCCGCCGCTGCAAGCGAAGCGGCGGCGGTGGTATAGTAGGGCACCTTCTTCTCCAGCGCCGAGGCACGGATCGATTTGCTGTCGAGCAGCGACTGCCAGCCTTCGGTGGTGTTGAAGATCAGCGCGACCTCGCCATCGATAATCTTGTCGACGATGTGCGGTTGGCCTTCTGCTACCTTGTTGATCTGTTCGACGGCGAGCCCGTGCTCGGCGAGATATTGCTGCGTGCCTGCGGTCGCAATCACTCTGAAGCCCTGCCGGATCAGCGCCGCTACGCCAGGCAGGATCACCGGCTTGTCCGTATTCTTGACCGAGACGAACACGGTCCCCTCGTGCGGCAGGCTCATCCCCGCCCCCATCTGCGACTTGTAGAACGCCGCCTCGAAGCTCGTGTCGATCCCCATCACCTCGCCCGTTGATTTCATTTCGGGCGTGAGCACCGGATCGGCGCCCGGAAACCGGCTGAACGGAAAGACAGCTTCCTTGATCGCCATGTAAGGCAGCTCGCGCTTGAACGGCTCGAACCCGGCAAGCATCTCGCCCGCCATCACGCGCGCAGCGATCTTGGCAACCGGCTGGCCGATCGCCTTGGCAACGAACGGGACGGTGCGGCTCGCGCGTGGATTGACCTCGATGAGATAAACCTCCCCGTCCTTCACAGCGAATTGCACGTTCATGAGCCCGCGCACCTTGAGCGCGAACGCCAGCTTGGCGGTTTGCTGCTCCATCTGCGCGATGATATCGGGGGCAAGCGAATAAGGCGGCAGGGTGCACGCGCTGTCGCCCGAATGGACGCCCGCTTCCTCGATATGCTGCATCACGCCGGCAATGCGCACTTCCTCCCCATCGCACAGCGCATCGACATCGCACTCGATCGCATCGCGCAGATAGCGGTCGACCAGCACCGGGCTGTCCCCTGCGACCGTGACGGCGGTCTTGATGTAGTCATCGAGTTGCGCCTCTGAATCGACGATTTCCATCGCCCGTCCACCCAGCACGAATGAGGGGCGCAGCAGCACCGGATAGCCGATCCGCGCCGCCACCGCGGCGGCCTCGTCGCGGGTGTAGGCGATCCCGTTGTCGGGCTGCTTGAGGCCGAGCTTGTGGACCAGCTTGGCGAAACGCTCGCGGTCTTCGGCGTGGTCGATTGCATCGGGGCTGGTGCCCAGAATCGGGATCCCCGCATCCTCGAGCGCCTGCGCAAGCTTGAGCGGGGTCTGCCCGCCGAACTGGACGATCACGCCGACAAGTTCACCGCTGCGCTGTTCGACCCGCAGGATCTCGAGCACGTCCTCGGCTGTCAGCGGCTCGAAATAGAGCCGGTCGGAGGTATCGTAATCGGTCGAGACGGTCTCGGGATTGCAATTGATCATGATCGTCTCGAAGGCCGGACCATGCCACTCGGTGCCCAGCGCGAAGCAGGCATGGACGCAGCAATAGTCGAACTCGATCCCCTGCCCGATCCGGTTGGGCCCGCCGCCCAGAATCACGATCTTGCGCCGATCGCTTGGGTTCGCCTCGCATTCCGGTTCGCCGAAGCTGGGCGCCTCGTAGGTCGAATACATGTAGGGCGTGATCGCCTCGAACTCGGCCGCGCAGCTGTCGATCCGCTTGAACACCGGGAGCACGCCGAGCTTCTCGCGCAAGAGCCGCACTTCATCGGCGCTGGTCGCGCCCGCCATCGCCTGAAGCGCATCGTGCAGCAGGCCTGAGCGCTTGGCCTGCGTTTCGGCCAGCCCACCCTTCACCCCGACCGAGCGCACCGCCAGGGTTGCCAGGCGCTGATCGGAAAAGCCCATCGCCTTCAAGCGGCGCAGCCCTGCGGCATCGAGCGGCAGCCCATCGGCCTGCACGCCGCGCTCGGCCGCGATGATCGCCTCGATCTGGCGCAGAAACCACGGATCGAACCCGGTGACATTGTGAATGTCCTCAACGCTCAGCCCTTCCCTGAATGCCTGAGCGACCTTGAGGATGCGATCGGGCGTGCGCCGCGAGAGCGAAGCGACGATGACCTCGCGCGCGACCCCTTCGAGCTCGGGCACCCGGTTGAACCCGTCGAGCCCGGTTTCGAGGCCGCGCAGCGCCTTCTGCATTGATTCCGCGAAGCTACGCCCGATCGCCATGACCTCGCCGACCGATTTCATCGCCGTCGACAAGGTCGGCTCGGCGCCCTTGAACTTCTCGAACGCAAAGCGCGGGATCTTGGTCACCACGTAATCAATCGTGGGCTCGAAACTGGCAGGCGTTGCCCCGGTGATCTCGTTGGTGAGCTCGTCGAGCGTGTAGCCGACCGCGAGCTTGGCCGCGACGCGCGCGATCGGAAAGCCGGTGGCCTTGGAGGCCAGCGCCGAGGAGCGCGAGACGCGCGGGTTCATCTCGATCACGATCAGCCGCCCGTCAGCCGGATTGACCGCGAACTGAACGTTGGAACCGCCCGTCTCGACCCCGATCTCGCGCAAGCAGGCGATGCTGGCCGAGCGCATGATCTGGTATTCCTTGTCGGTCAGCGTCAGCGCGGGCGCGACGGTGATCGAATCGCCGGTGTGGACCCCCATCGGATCGACGTTTTCGATGGCGCAGATGATGATCGCGTTGTCCTTGCAATCGCGCACCACCTCCATCTCGAATTCCTTCCAGCCGAGGAGCGATTCCTCGATCAGGACTTCGGTGGTGGGCGAGGCGGCGAGCCCCTCGCGCACGATCTGCTCGAATTCGGCCTTGTTGTAGGCGATGCCCCCACCAGTGCCGCCGAGCGTGAAGCTGGGGCGGATGATCGAGGGCAGTTCGGTGCGCTCGAGCACCGCGAACGCCTCATCGACTGTCCGGGCGACGCCCGAGCGCGCGCTTTCGAGCCCGATCGCGTCCATCGCCTCGCGAAAGCGCTGGCGGTTTTCGGCCTTGTCGATCGCATCGGCCTTGGCCCCGATCATCTCGACGCCGTATTTCTCGAGCGTGCCGTCCGCATCGAGCGCAAGCGCGCAATTGAGCGCGGTCTGCCCGCCCATCGTGGGAAGCAGCGCATCGGGCCGCTCCTTGGCGATGATCTTGGCGACGATCTCGGGCGTGATCGGCTCGACATAGGTCGCATCGGCGAATTCGGGATCGGTCATGATCGTCGCCGGGTTGGAATTGACCAGGATCACCCGGTAGCCCTCTTCCTTGAGCGCCTTGATCGCCTGTGTCCCCGAATAGTCGAATTCGCACGCCTGACCGATGATGATCGGCCCCGCGCCGATGACGAGGATGGAGGAGATGTCGGTGCGTTTTGGCATCAGGTATCCCTGTCGGAAGAGGCAGTGTCGGAAAAGGCGGTGGTGATGGCGGTGTAGCGGCTCACAAAGGGCAGCACGTCGGGCTTGGAGGCACCCTTGCCGAATACGAAGGTGCAGTTGCGCCGGACATCGATCAGACGCTCGCCGTCGCGCAGCATGATGTAGCTGAGGACGTAGTGAGTGCGCGGCGCTCTGCGGCGACCGATCACATCAAGCTGCCGCCTGGCATCGCCGCGCGAGGCGCGGCGGTCGGTGTCGATGAAGCCTTGCTCCATGCGGGTCTCGGCGATGGCGGCGTGGCGCGCTGCGGGGTCGAACGCGGCTTCGTCGAACGGGGCCTCAGTGGCGGCGACGCGGCAATCCATCCGGCCCGCGACGGGATAGCGGCTGTCCTCGTCCAGCAGCACCGGCCGCCAGAACGACAGCACCGGGACGCCGGTTTCAGGGGAAGCTTCGAGCGTGACCGAGCCATCCCCCTGAAACGCCACGCCTTCTGCGATTTCGGCGCCAGGCCACTCGGCGAGGGGGCGCGGGGTCATCGCGGGGTTTTGGGCGGCGAGCGGGGCAGCGACAAACGCTGCGAGGAGAAGCCCCTGCGCTTTGGCCAAATCGGGCTTCACCCCAGCCCCCCCACAAACTTCTCGAACAGGTAAAAGCTATCCTGCGGCCCCGGTGACGCTTCCGGGTGGTATTGCACCCCGAACGCGCGCTTGCCCGTGATCGCGATCCCGCAATTGGTCCCGTCGAACAGCGACACATGCGTCTGCTCGACCCCCTCCGGCAGGCTCGCCGGATCGACCGCAAAGCCGTGGTTCATCGCGGTGATCTCGACGAGGCCGCCGGTCTCGCCCCAGCCTTCCCCGACCCGTTGGACCGGGTGATTCGCGCCGCGGTGGCCCTGGTGCATCTTGATCGTCCTGGCGCCCGCCGCGAGCGCGAGGAGCTGGTGGCCAAGGCAGATGCCGAACAGCGGCACATCCGCCTCCACCAGCGCCTTGATGACCGGGACAGCATATTCCCCCGTTGCTGCGGGATCGCCGGGGCCGTTTGAGAGAAACACGCCATCGGGTGCGAGCGCCATGATCTCGTCGAACGCAGCGCGCCCGGGGACCACCGTCACTTTCGCGCCGGCGCGCACGAGATTGCGGAAGATGTTGTCCTTCGCGCCGAAATCCAGCGCGACCACGTGCGGGCGCGCGGCCCCGGCTTGCGCATAGCCGAAGCCCAGTTGCCAGTGCCCGCCGGTCCAGTCCTCGCGCGCGGTGCGCGAGACATTGGGGACAAGATCAAGCCCCTCGAGCCCAGACCAGCCGCGTGCCTGTTCAAGCAGCGCCGGGAGATCGAACGTGCCTGAAGGATCGTGCGCGATCACCGCATTGGGCGCGCCCTGCGTGCGGATGCGCCGGGTGAACGCCCGGGTATCGATGCCCGAAAGGCCGATCTTGCCGTGCGCCTTGCACCAATCGACAAATTCGCTTTGCGCGCGAAAGTTCGAATGCGGCGTGATCTCCTCGCGCACGACGAGTCCGACCGCGCCCAATCCGCGTGATTCGACGTCCTCCTCGTTCGCGCCAACGTTGCCGATATGCGGGAAGGTGAAAGTGACGATCTGGCTGTCATAGGAGGGATCGGTCAGCACCTCCTGATAACCCGTCATCGCGGTGTTAAAACAGACCTCGCCCACCGCCGATCCGGCCGCGCCAAAGCCCCTGCCCCAGATCACCGCGCCATCCGCCAGAACAAGGCATCCCGTCGCGCCTGTGGGTTGCGCAAGGTTAGAGGCGGCAAGAGCCATAAGGGCGCTCCGATCAAAAAGTGTTCCAGCGATGCGTGCTAAGGCTCAGGCGCTAGACCCCGACCATGCGCGCGTCAACCTAGGCGTGCGCGGACCAATGCGTTAGAGAGCGCGCTCGCGAGCACTCCTCCACAACAAAACGAACCGCCAGCCATGATCAGAGACGACATCAAAGCCGCCACCATCACCGCGATGAAAGCCAAGGAAAAGGAGCGCACCGCCACGCTCCGCCAGATCTCGGCCAAGATTAAGGATCGCGATATCGAGGAGCGCACCAGCGGCAAGACTATCGATGATGATGCGCTGGTGGTCAGCGTGCTCCACAAGATGGCCAAGCAGCGGCGCGAATCGATCGAGCTTTACCGCAAGGGGGGCCGCGAAGAGCTCGCCGCGATCGAGGAAGCCGAGCTTGCGGTGATCGATGAATTCCTGCCGCAGATGATGAGCGAGGCGGAGACCAAAGCGGCAATCGCGGCGATCAAGGCCGAGCTTGGCGCCACATCGATCGCCGACATGGGCCGCGTCATGGGCGAGTTGAAGGCGCGCCACGGTGCGCTGGTCGATGGCAAGCTGGCCAGCGCGCTCGTGAAGGACGCGCTGAGCTAGCCCGCGTTAGCCCCCGAAAGATCCACAGCACGCGCTTGCGCGCGCACACCGTTGGGCGCAGGTTTGGACCATGACGATCACCCCGCAATGGAAGGACGAGCTGCGCGCGCGCATCACGCTTTCGAGCGTCGTCATGCGCACGCTCAAGCTCACGCGTGCGGGCCGCGAATGGAAGGCGTGTTGCCCGTTCCACACGGAGAATACGCCAAGCTTTTACGTCAACGACCAGAAGGGGTTCTACCATTGCTTCGGCTGCGGGGCGCATGGCGATGTGATCAGCTGGATGATCGAGCAGCGCGGGCTCGAATTCATGGACGCGGTCAAGTCGCTTGCCGACGAGGCCGGCATGGAGGTGCCCGCGCCTGATCCGATGGCCGCGCGCAAGGCGGAAAAGCGCGCCGAGCTGGTCGATGTGACGAGCGCGGCGCAGCAATGGTTCGTGAGCAATCTTGCAGCGCCTGGCGGGCGCGCGGCGCTCGATTATCTGCGCGGGCGCGGGCTTGGCGATGCGACAATCCACGAATTCGGCTTCGGCTATGCGCCTGACGACAAGCAGGCGCTGGGCAAAGCGCTCTCGCATTTGCCGCCTGCCATGCTCGCTGAGACGGGGATGCGGATCACGGCCGAGGATGGCGCGACTTATGATCGCTTTCGCGGGCGCGTCATGCTGCCGATCCACGATCCGCGCGGGCGCGTGATCGCGTTCGGGGGGCGAATTCTCGAGCAGCGGGCCACCAGTTCCGGCGCTCTCGCCAAATACCTCAACTCGCCCGACACCCCGCTGTTCGACAAGGGCCGCACGCTCTACAACCACCACCGCGCCGCCCCCGCCTCGCGCAAGACCGGTAGAGTGGTGGTGGTCGAGGGCTACATGGATGTGGTCGCGCTCGCCGAGGCCGGGATCGCGGACGTGGTCGCCCCGCTGGGTACCGCGCTCACCGAAGTGCAGCTCGAACTGTTGTGGCGGATGGCCGAGGTGCCGGTGCTGTGCTTCGATGGCGATGCGGCGGGGCAGCGCGCGGCGATGCGCGCGGTTGAGCGAGCGCTGCCGATGCTGGGCCCGGCCCGTTCGCTGAGCGTTGTGCGCCTGCCGAGCGGGCTCGATCCCGATGATCTGGTCAAGGCGCGCGGGCCCAAGGCGATGGAAGCGCTCCTCGCCAAGCCGCACAGCCTGCTCGATGCGCTGTGGGAGTTCGAACGCCAGGCGCAGCCGCTCGGCAGTCCCGAAGCCAAGGCCGGGCTCAAGGCGCGATTGATGGACCATGTCGGCAGGATCGAGGACGGCGACGTGCGCGCGCTCTACCGGCGCGAATTGCTCAAGCGATTTTCCGATTTCGCGTTTCCCAAATCGCCGCTCAAAACCTTCGCGAGGCAATTCAAGCGGGCCGACAACGACAATTACCAGACCGGCCTCGCCTATCAGCCAGGCTATGCCCCGTTCGAGCGGGCGCGCGCCGATTCGCGCGAGATGCTGATTCGCATCGGCTCGGGCCAGCGCGATGACGGTTTGCAGCGCGCCGTGGTCCACGGCCTGATTCTCCACCCGGGCGAAATCGAGCGGCACCTTGAACACCTCACCGATCTGGGAATTGCCGACGAATCGTTCGCGAGCGGGCTCAACATTCTCATCGATGTGATGGAAACGCTTGATTCGCACGGATCACAGGCCATATTCGGCGATAACGGCTATCCTGCCCCACCGGCACATCTGAAGTTCGCCTTTCTTGAACAAGGCACTCCCCCCGGTGATGCGTGCGAGGAATTGGCTGAAGCTGTGGCGTTGCTGGCTGAAAAGCCGGCCATTGAGGCTGCGCTCAAGGCGACGGTTCATCGGTTCGACACCGATCCCGAAGCTGCGTTCGCCGAACAGGCAAGGCTGCGCTCACGGCTCACTGCGAATGAGGAGCGGTTGAAGCAATTCGGGCGCAAAAAAGCCGGCGGTGCCAGTCTTGGCCCGCCGGACAGCAATGGTGAAGCCGCCTGACGGCGCTTCATCGGGAACGACAATAGGGCTCAAGGCTTGCGATCGGTGGTTCGCGCCTTTGACAACAACGGATTTGCAGGTTTCATGGCTTCGACTGTCAACACGCAGGATAAAGAAGATGCACCGCTGATCGACCTCAACGAGGCTTCGATCAAGAAGCTGATGAGCAAGGCGAAAAAGCGCGGCTACATCACTTATGACGAGCTCAACGAGGCGCTCCCTTCGGGCGAGATGAGCCCCGACCAGATCGAGGACATCCAGACCGCGCTCTCCGAAATGGGCGTCCAGATCGTCGAAAGCGACGAGGATGCCGAGTCGGAAGGCGAGGCCGATGTCGAGGAGATGGCGGTCGACGAAGACGATGACGACGAAGATGAGGCCGACGCCAAGAAAGACACCCGCAAGGATACCAAGGCCGCTGCCAAGAAACCGGCCGCCGGCGAGCGCACCGATGATCCGGTGCGGATGTATCTGCGCGAGATGGGCGCGGTCGAACTGCTCAGCCGCGAGGGCGAGATCGCGATCGCCAAGCGAATCGAGGCCGGGCGCGACATGATGATCATGGGCCTGTGCGAAAGCCCGATCACCTTCCACGCGATCATCCAGTGGTCCGAAGCGCTCAACAACGAGGATATGCAATTGCGCGAGATCCTCGATCTCGACGCGATGCTCTCCAAGGAACCTCCTCCCGACAAGATGGAGGAGGAGAACGAGGGCGATGACGGCACGATTTCCGAGGAGACCGCCGGCCCCACCATCCGCGAGGATGACGAGGTCGAGGATCACAAGGAAGAGAGCGAAGACGCAGACAGCGAAGAAAGCTCTTCGAAGCGCGACGATGACGAGGAAGAGGAGGACAACACCCTCAGCCTGGCGCAGATGGAGGCCGCGCTCAAGCCCGAGGCGCTCGAGCGCTTTGCCCGCATCACCAAACTCTTCAACACCTTCGAAAAGCTGCAGTTGGAGCGGGTCGATACGCTCGCTGCCGGCAGCGCCTTTCCCAAGGCCAAGGAAAAGAAATACGAAGAGCTCGGCGAGCAGCTCACCGCCGAAGTCGAAAGCATGCAGTTCCATGCGACCAAGATCGAATTCCTGGTCGACAATCTCTACGCCTTCAATCGCCGGCTGACGGCGCTCGGCGGCCAGATGCTGCGCCTGGCTGAGCGGCACAAGATCAAGCGGATCGATTTCCTGACCGGCTATGTCGGCAACGAGCTTGATGATGCATGGATTCTCGAAAAGGCGAAGAAGGACAAGAAGTGGGCCGCCTTCGCCGACAAGGAGGAAGGCGCGATCGAGCGCATCCGCACCGAGATCACCGATATCGCGGCGCAGACCGGCATGGCGCTCCCGGAATTCCGCCGGATCGTCAACATGGTGCAGAAGGGCGAGCGCGAGGCGCGCATCGCGAAGAAGGAAATGGTCGAGGCAAACCTGCGTCTGGTCATCTCCATTGCCAAGAAATACACCAATCGCGGCCTGCAATTCCTTGATCTCATTCAGGAAGGCAATATCGGGCTGATGAAGGCGGTCGACAAGTTCGAGTATCGCCGCGGCTACAAGTTCAGCACTTACGCGACATGGTGGATCCGGCAGGCGATCACCCGTTCGATCGCCGATCAGGCGCGCACCATCCGCATTCCGGTGCACATGATCGAGACGATCAACAAGCTGGTGCGCACGAGTCGCCAGTTCCTGCACGAGGAAGGCCGCGAGCCGACACCTGAGGAAATGGCGCAGCGCCTCTCGATGCCGCTCGAAAAGGTGCGCAAGGTGATGAAGATCGCCAAGGAGCCGATCTCCCTCGAAACGCCCATCGGCGACGAGGAAGACAGCCATCTGGGCGATTTCATCGAGGACAAGAACGCGATCATCCCGGTGGATGCCGCGATCCAGGCGAACCTCAAGGAAACCGTCACCCGCGTGCTCGCCTCGCTCACCCCGCGCGAGGAACGCGTGCTGCGGATGCGTTTCGGCATCGGGATGAACACCGATCACACGCTCGAAGAAGTCGGCCAGCAGTTTTCGGTGACCCGCGAACGGATTAGGCAGATCGAGGCCAAGGCGCTGCGTAAGCTGAAGCACCCGAGCCGCAGCCGCAAGATGCGCTCGTTCCTCGATCAATAGAATCCGGGGCACACGACAGCCTGCGCGCGCGGCAACGCGTGTGTGGGCGAAACGGCGAAGCGGATTGACCCTGTAAACCGGTTTGGCATGGTGCAACGCAGCATCAAGGCTGCGAGGAACACCCATCATGCCAATCATCGCCATCGCCAGCCAGAAAGGCGGCTCGGGCAAGACCACGCTCGCTATCCATATCGCCACCCGCGCGGCGCAGGCGGGGTATGAAGCTTGCGTGGTCGATACCGATCCGCAGGCGACCGCTGCCGCCTGGTCCGATTGGCGCGGCGATTTCCTCCCGCTTGTGGTCACCGCTCCCCCCGCCCGGCTCACCCGCACCATCGACAGCGCGAGAAAGAACGGTGTGGATTTCGTCGTCATCGATACTCCGCCCCATGCCGATGCCGCCGCGCGCGAGGCGATCAAGCTGGCCGATCTCGTCCTCGTCCCGACCAAGCCGCGCGCCTTTGACCTTGCCGCGCTCGAACCGATCGCCGACCTCGTCGGCTATGCAAGCAAGCCCGCTTTCGTGGTGCTGAATTCCGTGCCCGCGGGCGCGACGGTGCTCGCCGAGGAGGCGCGGGGCGCCGCGCGCCAACTCGGCCTCGAGATCTGCCCGGTCGAACTCGGCGATCGCGCCGCCTTTCATCGCTCATCCGCCAAGGGCGAGACCGCCGCCGAAATCGAACCTGAGGGCAAGGCAGCGCAGGAAATCAACGCCTTGTGGGACTGGCTCGCCGCTCATCTCGAGCTTGCAAAGCGTTAGACTGGCGGCTTGCCAAATACCGGTCTGGCGGCCAGGTTGCGGCCATGATCCCGCGCGCCGCCACCATCGCCCTCGCCTGTTTGATCCTGCCGGCGCTCAGCCAGGCGCAAGAACCCGCCGCCGAGCGACCCGGGGCGAGCGCGGTCGATCCCGCCGCGCGCGCGCTCGCGGCCAGGATCGTCGATCTGGGATACCCGGCGGAGACCCGCGAGGCGCTGTTTTTCGCGACCATGGACCAGACGGTCAACCAGATGCGAACCGCCATCGCCCCCTCGCTGCCGAGCGATGATCCGGGCGCGATCGCGATCCTCGATGCCTGGATCCTCGACTACACCGACCGTTCGAAAGAGGTTTTGCGCAAGCACATCCCCAGCATCATGGACGGGATGATCGAAGCCTATGCCGAGCTGTTCTCGCAAGCGGAGCTCGGCGATATCCTCGCCTTCGTCGAGACGCGCAGCGGTCAGCGCTATTTCGAGCTCAGCCCGGCGATCCTTGGCGCCAAAAGCTTTGCCGATGCCAACCAGCTCTATCTCGACGAATCGCTCGCGCTGCTGGGCCCTGCGCAAGCTGATCTTCGCGCGCGCCTGGAGGAGCATCTCGCCGACACGCGCGACGCAGAACCGACGAGCGAGACCTGAACCGCCCCCTGCAAGGCGCGAGCTCGGCAAGCGTCCGTCGAAAAGGACGGGCTGCGCTCTGGCATCCGGGCGAGACGCTGGCTATGTAACGCGCATGCGCATCGCCATCGCCTCCGATCACGCCGCCACCGAGCTCAAGGCTGAGCTCGCCGAATGGCTCATGGATGAAGGCCATGATGTCGCCGATCTCGGCCCGGATCACGGGGAGAGCGTCGATTATCCCGATTCCGGCTACCGGCTCGCCGAGGTCGTTGCCGAAGGCACTGCCGAATTCGGCATCGCGCTGTGCGGCAGCGGGCTCGGCATCTCGATGGCAGTCAATCGGCATCCCGCCTTGCGCTGCGCCGCTGTATCGGAGCCGCTCTCCGCCAAGCTCGCGCGCGAGCACAACAACGCCAATTGCATCGCGATGGGCGCTCGGCTCATCGGCATCGAAATGGCGAAAGCTTGCGTAACTGCATTCCTCAGGACCGAATTTGCCGATGCGCGCGACCCCGCCGGGCGTCACCAGCGCCGCGTCGCCAAGCTCGGCAATCCGCCCATCGCCCCCGATCACATCGAGACCCATCAATGAGCACCCAGCCCAGCCTCTCCACCGATCCCATGCACGGCTTCTGGCACGACGATCTCGCCGCCGCCGATCCCGACATCGCTGCCGCGATCGCCAATGAGCTGGCGCGCCAGCAAGACAAGATCGAGCTGATCGCGAGCGAGAACATCGCCAGCCGCGCCGTGCTCGAGGCGACCGGCAGCGTCTTCACCAACAAATACGCCGAAGGCTACCCCGGCAAGCGCTATTACGGTGGCTGCGACTATGCCGACGTGGTTGAGACGCTCGCGATCGAGCGGGCAAAAAAGCTGTTCGGTTGCCATTTCGCCAACGTCCAGCCCAACAGCGGCAGCCAGATGAACCAGGCGGTGTTCCTCGCGCTGCTCAATCCGGGCGACACCTTCATGGGGCTCGATCTCAATTCGGGCGGGCACCTCACGCATGGCTCGCCGGTCAACATGTCGGGCAAGTGGTTCAATCCCGTCAGCTATGGCGTGCGCCAGGAGGACGAGCGCATCGACATGGAAGCGGTCGCCGCGACCGCGCGCGAACACAAGCCCAAGCTGATCATATGCGGAGGCACCGCCTATTCGCGGCTGTGGGACTTTGGCGCCTTCCGCCATATCGCCGATGAAGTGGGCGCTGTCCTGCTGTGCGATATGAGCCACATTTCGGGCCTCGTTGCCGGCGGCGCGCACCCCTCGCCCTTCCCGCATTGCGACATCGTCACCTCGACCACCCACAAGAGCCTGCGCGGCCCGCGCTCGGGCATCATCCTGTGGAACGACGAGAAGTTCACCAAGCCGCTCAACATGGCGGTGTTCCCCGGCCTGCAGGGTGGCCCGCTGATGCATGTGATCGCGGCCAAGGCGGTTGCCTTCAGGGAAGCGCTGGCGCCCGAGTTCAAGACCTATGCTCACCGCATTGTCGAAAATGCCCGCGCGCTTGCAACCAGCCTCGAGGACCATGGCCTGCGCATCGTCAGCGGCGGAACCGACAACCACTCGATGCTGGTCGATCTCACGGCCAAGGATGTGACCGGCAAGGATGCCGAAAAGGGCCTCGATCGCGCCTGGCTCACCTGCAACAAGAACGGGATCCCGTTCGACACGCGCTCGCCGTTCGTCACCAGCGGCATCCGCCTCGGCACGCCCGCGGGCACGACCCGCGGCTTTGGCGGGCCCGAGTTCCGCAAGGTCGGCGAGCTGATCGCCCGGGTGGTCGATGGCCTCGCGGCCAATGGTCCCGAGGGCGATGCGCAGGTCGAGGACCAGGTGCGCAGCGAAGTGGCCAGGCTGTGCGCCGATTTCCCCGTCTACCCCGGCATGTGAGGAAGCGATGAGCGAGCAAGAACAGGACTGGGTGGAAGACGCCAAGAACGAGCTTTCAGGCATGGCGAAAGAAGGGATGAAGCACCCCTCGACCAAGCCGGTTCTCACCGGCGCGGCGATTGGCGCCGTCGCAGGCGCGATCCTTCCGGTCGTCTCTTTGCCGCTGGGCCTCGCGCTCGGCGCCGGGATCGCGTTCTACCGACGCATCAAGAAATAAGCCCGAGCGAATGCGTTGCCCTTACTGCGCACACGAGGAGACGCAGGTTAAGGATTCGCGCCCGACCGAGGATGGCAATGCGATCCGCCGGCGGCGACAGTGTTCCTCGTGCGGCGCGCGCTTCACCACCTTCGAGCGGGTGCAATTGCGCGAAGTGACCGTTATCAAGGCCGGGCCTGACGGCAAGGAACCTCGGCGCGAAGCATTCGATCGCGGCAAGCTCGAACGCTCGGTTGCGCTCGCCTGCCGCAAACGCGGGGTCTCGCAGGAGCGGATCGACCAGCTCATCTCCGGAATCCAGCGGCAGGTCGAAACCGCCGGCGAGCCCGAGGTCAGCTCATCGCACATCGGCGAGCTTGTGATGGAAGGCCTGCGCCAGATCGACAGCGTCGCCTATATCCGCTTCGCATCCGTCTACCGCGATTTCTCCGAGGCGCGCGATTTCGAGGAATTCGCCAGCACCGTCGCCGAAGCGGCGAAGGAATAAAGGTTGCGCGAGGACAAGCCCGTTATCGTGCTCGTGCGCCCGCAGCTGGGCGAGAACATCGGCAAGGCCGCGCGCGCCATGCTCAATTTCGGGCTGACCGAGATGCGGCTCGTTGCCCCGCGCGATGGCTGGCCCAATCCTTCCGCCGGGCCGGCCGCAGCGGGCGCGGATCTGGTGCTCGACCGGGCGCGGGTGTTCCAGACCACCGCCGAGGCGGTCGCCGATTGCGCGCATGTCTATGCGACCACGGTGAGGAAGCGCGGGGTGACCAAGCCGGTGGTGGGGGCCGATGGCGCGGCGCGGCTGATCCATGCCGAGGCCGGGCGACATGCGATCCTGTTCGGGCCTGAGCGCTCGGGCCTCGAGACCGAAGACGTGGCGCTGGCCCGGCATATCCTTACCGTGCCCGTCAATCCCGAGTTCGGCTCGCTCAATCTGGCGCAGGCGGTGATCCTCGTCGCCTATGAATGGTCGCGCATCGGGCGCGAGCTTGGCGCTGTGACCGGCCCGCTGGTCCAGCCCACCGCCGAGGAGGAGCACCTCCCCCCCGCCCCGCAGGACGAGCTCGACGGGCTGATCGCGCAGCTCGAGGCGATGCTCGAGCCCAAGGGCTATTTCCTTCCGCACGCGCGCGCCGAAGTGACGCGGCGGACCTTGCGCGGCGTGCTGACCAAGCCGGGCTGGAACCATCTCGAAGTGCGCACCTTGCGCGGTGTCCTCCGCACCATCGAACGGCTCGCCCGCCGGGCCGAGTGAAGCTGGCAATCGAACCGGGCCGATTGTTACAATTGGGTGTTGCTTATTTGCGCTGCATTGCTATGTGCGCCCCTTCGCAATTGGCCCCGCACCCCGGTGAAGCGGTGGCCGCGTCTGACAACAGGTCAGGCGGTGCGTGGCCGGGTTGAATGCCTGCGATGGGCGCAGGTCAGCAGATTTGAAGGACACGACATATGTCGAAGCGCAAAAGCGCCAAGTACAAGCTTGACCGCCGGATGGGCGAAAACATCTGGGGTCGGCCCAATTCGCCGGTCAACAAGCGCGCCTATGGTCCCGGCCAGCACGGCCAGCGCCGCAAGGGCAAGACGAGCGATTTCGGTCTGCAGCTGCGCGCCAAGCAGAAGCTCAAGGGCTATTACGGCGACGTCACCGAAAAGCAGTTCCGCTCGACCTACAAGGATGCGACGCGGATGAAGGGCGACACCGGCCAGAACCTGATCGGCCTGCTCGAGCGCCGGCTCGACATGATCGTCTACCGCGCCAAGTTCGCGCCGACGATTTTCTCCGCGCGCCAGATCGTGAGCCACGGCCACATCTATGTGAACGGGGTCAAGTGCAACATCGCGAGCCGCCGCTGCGATGTCGGCGATGTCATCAGCCTTGGCAAGAAGGCGCAGGAAATGGCGCTCGTGATCGAGGCGCAGACCCTGCCCGAGCGCGACATTCCCGATTACGTGATGCCCGATGGTAACGAGAAGGTCGCCTTCACCCGCGTGCCCAAGCTCGACGAGGTGCCCTATCCCGTGACGATGGAGCCCAACCTCGTCGTCGAGTTCTACTCGCGCTGATCCGGTTTTCAACCAAAGCACAAGCAAAAGGGCGGTCTGGAAGGACCGCCCTTTTCTTTTGTGCCGCATCCTGCGATCCCTACCGCTTCTGGAGGACCCAAGATGAAGGTGCTGCTGCTCGATGGCCATCCGGATGCGGGACGGCTCACCTCGCATCTGCTCGATGTGTACGAGCGCGCCCTGCCCGCTGCGACACAGGTTACTCGCGTGGCTGTGCGCGATCTCGCTTTTGCGCCAGTCCTTCGGCATGGCTACAAGCAGCGCACACCGTGGGAGCCCGATCTGCTAAAGCTGGCTGAAGCCCTTGACGGCTGCAATCACCTGGTGGTCGCATTCCCGATGTGGTGGGGGGCCGAACCGGCGGAGCTCAAGGGCCTGATTGACCGCCTGTTCCTGCCCAAATTCACTTTCGCCTATCACGATGACGATCCATGGTGGGACAAGCTTATGGTCGGGCGCTCGGCCGATCTGATCGCGACCATGGACACCCCGCCCTTCGTGCTTCGTTGGTATTACGGCAACCCGCTGATCCGGCGCTGGAAGGGGCAGGTGCTGGGGTTTGTCGGCTTTGCTCCGGTCCGCACACTGGCGCTCGGGCCGGTGGGCGAGAACACCCCGCCGCGCAATATCGCCGGGTGGGAGGCGCGGGTGGAAAAGCTGGCCCGCAAGATCCGTCAAAAGGCGCCAGGAAAAAAGCAGCAGCGGCTCGCCGCCTTCCTCGGGCGGGAAATCAGTCCCTGATCCTGTCCCATTCGTCGAATTCGTAGGCGATCGAGGCTTCGACCAGCTTTTCCCAGATCTCTGTGATGACCTCGCCCGGCAGGCCGCGCGTCTCGGCGTCTCTCACCGCCTGCGCGATGACATAGGCCTTGCGCTCTTCATCGCGCACCGCCTCGCGGGTCGGCTTGATCCGGGCGGCGGCGCGCATGTAGCCGAACCGCCGGTCGAGCAAGGCGACGAGCTCGCGGTCGGTCGCATCGACGCCGACGCGCACTTCGAGCATGTCTTCGCAATCTTCGGGGGCTTTAGGAGCTTCTGGGGGCATCAATCGGAACTTCCAAGGTAATTGCGCCGGAATTCGGCGGCGAATGCGGTGAATGTGCCGCCTGCAATGGCATCGCGCATGGCCTGCATCAAGGCCTGGTAAAAGGCGAGATTGTGTTCGGTCAGGAGCATCGCGCCGAGCATTTCGCCCGATTTGACGAGATGGTGGAGATAGGCCTTGGCATAATCGCGCGAGGCCGAGCAGGACGAGGCCGGATCGAGCGGCTCGGTGTCTTCGGCAAAGCGGGCATTGCGCAGGTTGAGCGGGCCATGCCAGGTGAAGGCCTGTCCGTTGCGGCCCGAGCGGGTGGGCAGCACGCAGTCGAACATGTCGATCCCGCGCTCGACCGCGCCGACAAGGTCATCGGGCTTGCCGACACCCATCAGGTAGCGCGGGGCGTCCGCGGGCAAGTGCTCCGGCGCATAATCGAGCACGCCGAACATCGCCTCCTGCCCCTCGCCGACAGCGAGGCCGCCCACGGCATAGCCGTCAAACCCGATCTCGATGAGTTTCTCGGCGCTGATCCGGCGCAGGTCCTCATCGAGCGCGCCCTGCTGGATGCCGAACAGCGCCGCGCGCGCCGCATGTTCCTCGCCTGCATCGAAACCCTCGCGGCTGCGCCTCGCCCAGCGCATGGAGAGCTCCATCGAGGCGGCGATCTCGTCGCGCGGCCGGTCTGCGCGCGGGCATTCGTCGAACGCCATCACGATATCGGAGCCGAGCAGGCGCTGGATTTCCATCGAGCGCTCAGGGGTGAGCAGGTGTTTAGAACCGTCGATATGGCTCCTGAACTCGACCCCGTGCTCGGTCAGCTTGCGCAATTCGGCTAGGCTCATCACCTGGTAGCCGCCGCTGTCGGTCAGGATCGGGTGGTCCCAGCGCATGAAGCGGTGGAGCCCGCCGAGACGCGCCATGCGTTCAGCACCGGGGCGCAGCATCAGGTGATAGGTGTTGCCAAGGATGATGTCGGCGCCGAGCGCGCGCACGCTTTCGGGCTTCATCGCCTTGACGGTTGCAGCGGTGCCCACCGGCATGAAGGCGGGCGTGCGGATTTGCCCACGCTGCATCGCGATCGTGCCGAGCCGTGCGCGGCCGTCTGTCGCGTGAAGGGTGAAAGTGAAGCGGGGGGCGGACATTGGCCTCGCGCGCTAGCGAGGCGCAGCGCCCCTGTAAAGCAGACGGCTGTAATGCGAACGGGCCGCCCGCCTTGCGGCAAGCGGCCCGTCGCGATCATTGCCTGATCAGGGGATCAGAACCTCAGGCCGACGCCGACCGTGCCGCGCAGGGTATCGAACCCGAGGGTGTCGACATTGGCGCGCAGCACCAGCGCGCTGATCGGGAACTCGACGCCGGCGCCAACGAGGTAATCGCCCTCGGTGGTGTCGAGATCGATCCCGACATCGTTGAACGCGTCCTCATCGATGCCGAACGCGTTGGACACGTCGAGATCGACCCACTGATACCCGCCGCGGGCGTAGATCTTGGCCCCGCCCTGCGTGCGCAGACCAAGCCGGCCCGAGACGCCGTATTCCGCATCGATCGGCCCGGTCCCGAAATGGTAATTGCCCTCGGCGCCGACGAACAGCGCCTCGCCGAGCGGGAAATCGGCCGCGATGAAGCCGCCGATGATTTCGCCGCTGTCATCGATGTCGAACTCGTCGAAATCGGCATCGTCGACATTGACGTCGAGGTCATGAAGACCCGCGGAGGCGCCGATGGTGATGTCAGGGCCTTGGGTGGCCTGCGCCTGGGCAGCGGCCGGCAGAGCGATCGCGCCTAGTGCTGCGAGGGTCGTGAAGGCGATTTTGCGCATGGTGTTTCCTTTTCTTGACTGGCCGCAAAGGGGGTGCGGCCGGCTTGACGGGCCGCAAGGGGTGCGGCCGGTTGCAAGCTGCTAGGAATCGCGGCATTTCTGCGCAATGAACCAAGTTACGAGCGGCTGATAATGTCGGTCGACAGGTGTATAGTGTCCGACCAGCGCCATTCGTCGAACTGCGCCTATTCGCGCAGCTTCCAGCCTGTCTTGAAGATCACCGCGATCACCGCGATGCACAGCGCGAGAAAGCCGAGCGTCAAGCCGAGCGAGACGCCGATCGAAACGTCCGAGGTGCCGTAGAAGGTCCAGCGCAGTCCGCTGACGAGAAAGGCGATGGGGTTGAGCAGCGCGATCGTGTTCCAGGGCGCGGGCAGCATGTCGAGCGAATAGAACGTGCCGCCCAGAAAGGTG
The DNA here is from genome assembly GCA_036835265.1 of Erythrobacter sp. Taxonomy (GTDB): domain Bacteria; phylum Pseudomonadota; class Alphaproteobacteria; order Sphingomonadales; family Sphingomonadaceae; genus Erythrobacter. The sequence continues at coordinate 29,049 of DAITMG010000007.1, forward strand.
AGCGGGGTGAGGATGAGGACAGGGATGATCCCGAGCTTCTCGAAACTGTCGGCCCAGATCCCGAGAATAAAGCCGAACAGCGAGAAGCTTGCCGCCACCAGCATGATGTAGCCCAGCGCAAACAGCGGGTACTTGATCTCATAATCGACGAACAGCGTCGCTGTCCCCAGGATGATCGCAGCGAGGATCAGGCTCTTGGTCGCTGCAGCCCCGACGAAGCCGATGAGCGTCTCGGCAACCCCGACGGGCGCGGAAAGCAGTTCGTAGATCGTGCCGGTGAACCGCGGCATGTAGATGCCGAAGCTCGAATTGCTGGTCGTCTCTCCGAGCAGGGTCAGCATCAAGAGGCCGGGAATGATGAAGGCGGCGTATTCGATCCCGCCGATCGGCGGCATCCGGCTGCCGATGGCCGAGCCGAACACGATGAAATAGAGCGAGGTGGTCAGCACCGGCGCCAGGATCGACTGGAACGCGGTGCGAAAGGCGCGCATGATCTCGCGCACATAGATCGCCCGCGCGCCGCGCAGGTTGAAGCGGCTCATGCGCGCTCGTCCTCGTTTAGCAGATCGACGAAGATGTCCTCGAGCGAGCTGTCGTGGATGTCGATCCCGGTAAAATCGATCCCGGCTGCGACGAGCGCCTTGGCGAGCCCCGCCACTTCCGCACGCCCGGCGCCCTGGCCATTGCCGCCGCGATAGACCAGCGCGCGCCCGTCCTGGCGCAGCTCCACCGGAAACGCCGCGATTGCGCCTGGCACCTGCGCCAAGGGCGCAGGCAAATCGAACACCGCCTCGGTCGTTCCCATGCGCTCCATCATCGCTGCCTTCTCGTCGACCATCAGGATGCGCCCGCCGCGAATAATGCCGACCCGGTCGGCCATCAGTTCGGCCTCTTCGATGTAGTGGGTCGTCAGGATGATCGTCGTGCCGCGCTCGCGCAGCGCCCCGATCTGCTCCCACATGCCTTTGCGCAATTCGACATCGACCCCGGCGGTGGGTTCATCGAGGAACAACAGGTCAGGCTCGTGCGCGAGCGCCTTGGCGATGAGCACGCGCCGCTTCATCCCGCCAGAGAGCGCGCGGATCTGGCTCGAACGCTTGTCCCACAGGCTGAGCGAGCGCAGGATCTCCTCGATCCTCGCGCGATTGGGCGGCTGGCCGAACAGCCCGCGCGAATAGGAAACCGCGCGCTGGACGGTCTCGAACATGTCGGTTGAAAGCTCCTGCGGCACCAGCCCGATCCGCGCGCGCGCGGCGCGCCAGTTCGCCTCGAGATCGTGGCCGAACGCGTGGATCGTCCCCGAAGTCGGCCGCGCCAGCCCGCACACAGCGCCGATCAGCGTGGTCTTGCCCGCGCCATTGGGCCCCAGCAGCGCGAAGATCTCGCCCTTCCGAATGTCGAGATCGACATCGTCGAGCGCGCGTGTGCCGCCCTTGTAGACCTTCGAGAGGCCGCGAATGGAAAGGATGGGAGCGTCAGACAAGATGCGCCCATGTGGCACGCTGCCCGCGATATGCAAGCCTAGCCTTATGGCAGCAGCAGCGAGGCATCGCCGTAGGAGTAGAACCGGTATTCTTGCGCGATCGCATGAGCATAGGCCGCCAGCATCCGCTCGCGCCCCATCAGCGCGCTCACCAGCATCATCAGGGTCGACTTTGGCAGGTGAAAATTGGTCATCAGCCCGTCGACGCCCTTGAAGCGGTAGCCGGGCGTGATGAAGATGGCGGTGTCACCGGCAAAGGCCTCGATTGTGCCATCCTCGCGCGCCGCGCTCTCGAGCAGGCGCAGGCTGGTCGTGCCCACCGCGATGATCCGCCCGCCGCGCGCACGCGCCGCGTTCAGGCGCTGCGCGGTTGCAGCAGAAATGCGACCGAACTCGGCGTGCATCGCGTGATCGGCGGTGTCGTCGGCCTTTACCGGCAGGAAGGTGCCCGCGCCCACATGCAGCGTCAGCGTCTCGCGCCCAATCCCGGCGGCATCGAGCGCCTCGACCAGAAGCGGCGTGAAATGGAGCGAGGCGGTGGGCGCGGCGACCGCGCCGTCCTCGTGCGCGAACATCGTCTGGTAGTCCTCGCGATCCGCCTCGTCGATCGCGCGCTTGCTTGCGATGTAGGGCGGCAGCGGCATGGTCCCGGCGCGCTCGAGCAGGAGCTCGACCGGTTCCTCGCCTTCAAAGGCAAGGATCATCGAGCCGTCCGGAAGCCGTCCCTCGGAAACTGCCGTGACCCCGCCGCCAAAGACGAGCCGCTCGGTGTCCTTCACCTTCTTGGCGCCGCGTACGAAGGCCTGCCAGCGCCTCAGATCGATCCGCTTGTGCAAGGTTGCCCCGATCCGGGCCTCCCCGCCTTCGCGCCGCCCGTGGAGCTGCGCGGGGATCACGCGGGTATCGTTGAAGACGAGCACGTCGCCCGGCGCCAGCAGCGTGGGCAGATCGCGCACGCCGCGGTCCTCGAGGCACGCCCAAGGCCCCTCACCGCCTCCGCGCACCACCAGCAGGCGCGCGGCATCGCGCGGGCGCACGGGCCGCAGCGAAATGCGCTCTGGCGGCAGATCGAAATCGAACAGGTCGACGCGCATGATCGTCCCCGGTCAGCCGCGCTGCGGGATCACTGTGGGTCGATCGGAGCGTTCAGCAGATCCGCGGTGATGTCGGTCTCGATGCGCGCAGGAGCAGCGCTTGGCGGCGGCTTGTTATCGCTGGCGAGCGAGGCCTGGAGGATCCGGGTCGGCTGAGCCGGCGGCTCGCCGCGGTTGATCTTGTCGACCGCATCCATGTTCTCGATCACCCGGCCCAGATTGGTGTAGCGCTTGTCGAGGCTGAAGCGCGGGTAGAAGACGATGAAGAACTGGCTGTTTGCGCTATCCTCATCGGCGGCGCGCGCCATCGCGAGAGTGCCCCGGATGTGCGGCATCGGGTTGAACTCGGCCTCGAGATCAGGCAGCTCGGAGCCGCCCTGCCCGGTGCCGGTCGGATCGCCGCCCTGCGCCATGAAGCCCTCGATCACCCGGTGGAAGATGACACCGTCATAGAAGCCGCGCCGGGTGAGCTCCTTGATCCGCGCGATATGGTTGGGCGCCCAGTCTTCCATCAGCCGGATCTTGACTCGCTCGCCATTGGAGAGATCGAGCACCCAGATGGTGTCGGGATCTGCGGCGGTGTCGTAATTGATCTGCTCGTACTGGAAGGCGAGCATCCGCTCGGCGACCTGCGCTTCTTCTGTGGCAGCCGCATCGCCTTGCGCTTCGCTCTCCTGCGCGAGGGCAGCTGCAGGCAAGGCGGCAAATGCCAATGCGGCAGGCGCCAGCGCGGCGAGTGAGTTCAGGATCATCTTTTGCATTCTCAATTTTTCATCTCTTGGCTGGAGCGCTGCGCCTCTACCCGCCGGGCGCTGACACTGCAATGAATGAAACCCGTGAGCGCGGCCGGATCGAGACCACCGGGCGGCGCGCTCAGTAGTCGCCGAGCCGTCCGCTCGTCTCGATCCGGGCGAGCACATCGCGGCACACGTCATCGCTCACGAACTTGGCGATATCGCCGCCATAGAGCGCGATCTCCTTGACGAGCTTGGAGGCAATCGGCTGGAGGCACACATCGGCCATCAGGAAGATCGTCTCGATTTCCTCGTCGATCTGCTGGTTCATCCCGGCCATCTGGTATTCGTACTCGAAATCGGCGACCGCGCGCAGGCCCCGGATCAGCACGCTCGCGCCCTGCTTCTGCGCGAACTTGACGAGCAGCGCGTTGAACCCGACCACCTCGACATTGCCGAGATTGAGGTTCGCCACCTCGCGCTCGACCATCGCGAGACGCTCCTGCGCGGTGAACATCGGGCTCTTGGAGGGGTTGGTGGTCACCCCGATGATCAGCCAGTCGACCAGCTTGGAGCCGCGCCGGATGATATCGGCATGGCCCAGCGTGATCGGGTCGAACGTGCCCGGATAGATGCCGACGCGGCGTGTCATGAGTGCGCTTCCTTTGCCTGGGAATCCCGCGCTGCCCCACCCTCGGGGCTCACCGGTCGCGCTCGACGATGAAGCGGGCAAGCGCGCGCAGCAGATCGGCCTCGCGGCCATGCGAGGCGAGATGCGCGATCGCCTGATCGACCAGCGCACGCGCCTGTTCGCGCGCCTTGTCCGCCCCCATCAGCGTGACGAAGGTCTGCTTGCCCTGCGTGTCATCCTTGCGCAGCGCCTTGCCGGCCTTTTCGGGATCGCCCTCGACATCGAGCAGATCGTCCGCAATTTGGAAGGCCAAGCCGATATCGCGTGCATAGGCCCGCAAATGCGCGCGGCCCTCGCGCGGGATCTTGCCGAGGATCGCGCCCATCTCGACGCTCGCGGCCAGCAGCGCGCCGGTCTTCAATTGCTGCAGCCGGGTGATCGTGTGAAGATCATAATCGATGCCGGCCTCGTCGGCGATCATGTCCATCATCTGGCCGCCCGCCATGCCGTGCATCCCCGAAGCGGAGCCGAGCGTCGCGATCAGCTCAACGCGGGTGAATGGATCGGCGCTGGTCCTGGGATCGGTCAACAACTCGAAGGCGAGCGCATGCAGGGCATCGCCGGCCAGCACAGCGGTCGCCTCGTCGAACTGCTTGTGGACCGTCGCCTTGCCGTGGCGCAGGTCGTCATCGTCCATGCAGGGCAGATCGTCGTGGATCAGCGAATAGACATGGATCACCTCGACCGCCGCGCCCGCGCGCAAGGCCGGCTCACGCGCCACGCCGAACAATTCAGCCGTGCTGACGACGAGCAGCGGGCGGATCCGCTTGCCTCCGCCGATCGCGGCATAGCGCATCGCCTCGACCAGCCGCGCGCGGGTATCGGAGGGCACCGGCATGGCAGCATCCAGAACAAGATCGATCTCGCGCTGGACGCGCTTGATCCCGTCGGCAAGGAGGTTGCCCTCGATCCCCATCAACATCGTCATGACCGCCTCCCCAATTCAGTCAGCCCCGTCGAGCGGCGCGGTTCCCACCGGCCGGCCGTCGCTTCCCGTCACGATCTTCTCGATCCGGGCCTGCGCTGCATCGAGCCGCTTCTGGCACGCAGCGCGCAGCGCCTCGCCGCGCTCGTAGAGCGTGATCGACTGATCGAGCGGCACATCGCCGCGCTCGAGCTGGCCGACGATCTCCTCGAGCGCGCGCAACGCTTCCTCGAAGCTCATTGCCTCGATCGCCGTATCGCTCTTGGCGGAACCGTTTGTCTCGTCCATGCCTCGGAGCATTGGCCGCGACCGGTCAACTGGTCAAGATCACGAACGATATGGGGCATATACATATGACAATTTATCTGATCGCCTTCGGCATCGCTGCGATCGTCTTCGGCACGCTCGATGCGATCTGGCTGAGCTGGGCCGGGCCCAACCTGTATCGCCCGGTGATCGGCGAAATCATGGCCGAGAACTTCAACATGGCGGCCGCAGGCGTGTTCTATGTGCTTTATCTGCTGGGCATGGTGTGGTTCGCCATTCGCCCCGGGATCGAGAGCGGCAATGTCGGCGCCGCTTTGCTCAACGGTGTGCTGCTCGGCGCGCTGTGCTATGCCACTTTCGATCTCACCTCGCAGGCGGTGTTCAAGGTGTGGGCGACGAAGATCAGCGTGTTCGACATCCTGTGGGGCGCCTTTGCGACCGGCACGACCAGCGCGATCGCGACCTGG
>DAITMG010000007.1:34809-63040 GCA_036835265.1 Erythrobacter sp.
CGACATCCTGTGGGGCGCCTTTGCGACCGGCACGACCAGCGCGATCGCGACCTGGCTTGCGTTGCGCTTCGCTGGCGCAGAGTGAGATTGCGCAGATCCACCGCGCCGCCCGGCCCCTGGCGCGCGCGTCGGGGGCCAAGCGGGATCAGTTCTCCGCATAGATGAATTCAACAAACCGGTCCATGATCGCGACCCAGTATTCGAGGTTGTCGACGAACAGGATCTCGCTCATTCCCCCGTCGTCAAGGTCGAGATCGAATTGAATATGCGTGGACCCGTTGTCAGTCCGGTAGGCCCGGCCGAAGCGATTGTTCGTGTTCCACTCGTTCATCGCTGCAAGGCTCGCCTTGCGCGGATCGGAGAACCCGGCGAAAAACTGGATGGTGCGACAATCGCGATTGTCAGTGCAGCTGTGAAAGAAGATCACAAAAGCGTTGCCTGAGGATGCGCTGCGGATCAGCGGGTCGCCGACATCGTCGGTCGTCAATTCGGCGCGGTAACCAGCGGACTGAAGCGCGCGCACGATGGTCTGGGGGTCGGTCGCCGTCACATTCTGCGCATGGGCGACAGGGCTCATGAACATTGCCAACAGAAATCCGAACAAGCCCGCCGCTGATTTCATCGCTTCAATTCCCAAATTTATGAATGCCCCTTGCCGCGGCGCGTGATGCCAGAGGCGAAGCGCTTTGTCGACCGCTGCGGAGGGTCGTTTCGCCGCCTCGCCCGCGGGCAAGCTAGGGACTGGTGCGCCAAAGCGGTTGCGGCTAACGAGGCTCGCCATGAGCGCTATCACACCCGAAATCGTCGAGTCCCACGGCCTGAGCGCCGAGGAATATCAGCGCGTGCTTGCCAGCCTCGGCCGCGAGCCCAATCTGGTCGAGCTCGGGATCTTCTCGGTGATGTGGTCCGAGCATTGTTCCTACAAGTCCTCGCGGCTGCACCTCAAGCGGCTGCCCACTGAGGCACCTTGGGTGATCTGCGGCCCGGGCGAGAATGCCGGTGTTATCGATATCGGTGAAGGCCCGGACGGGCAACGGCTCGCGGCGATCTTCAAGATGGAGAGCCACAACCACCCCTCCTATATCGAGCCCTATCAGGGCGCGGCGACCGGGGTGGGCGGGATCCTGCGTGATGTCTTCACCATGGGCGCGCGCCCGGTCGCCAACATGAATGCGCTGCGCTTCGGCCGCCCGGATCATCCCAGGATGAAGCACCTCGTCCAGGGCGTCGTCGCGGGGATCGGCGGCTATGGCAATTGCGTGGGCGTGCCCACCGTGGGCGGCGAGACCAATTTCCACCCTGCTTATGACGGCAACATCCTCGTCAACGCCATGACCGTGGGCATCGCGGATGCGGACCGGATCTTCTATTCGGCCGCCACCGGGGTCGGCAATCCGATCGTCTATGTCGGCTCCAAGACCGGGCGCGACGGAATCCACGGCGCGACGATGGCATCGGCCGATTTCGCCGAAGACGCCGAGGCCAAGCGCCCCACGGTGCAGGTCGGCGATCCGTTCACCGAGAAGCTCTTGATCGAGGCCTGCCTCGAACTGATGGCGACCGATGCGATCGTCGCGATCCAGGACATGGGCGCAGCCGGCCTCACCTCCTCGAGCGTCGAGATGGCAAGCAAGGGCGGCGCTGGGATCAGGCTCGACATGAACAAGGTCCCCTGCCGCGAGGCGGGCATGACGCCTTATGAGATGATGCTGAGCGAGAGCCAGGAGCGCATGCTGATGGTGCTCAAGCCCGGCCGCGAGGCCGAGGCGGAGGCGATCTTCGCCAAGTGGGAGCTCGATTTCGCGGTGATCGGCAAAGTCACCGAGGCGCACGAGGACGGTGGCCACATGGTGCTCGAATGGAACGGCGAGGTGGTGTGCGACATTCCGCTGGCCCCGCTCGCCGACGAGGCCCCGCTGTATGACCGGCCCTACCTCTCGAAGGAGGAATACACCCTCTGGGCCGGCATCAGGCCGATGATCGATCTGCCCGAAACGGGCGATCTCGGCGCCGATCTCCTCACGCTGCTCGCCTCCCCCAACCTCGCCTCGCGCCGCTGGATCGCCGAGCAATATGACAGCCAGGTGATGGGCGACACGCTCCAGACCGGCGGCGATGCGGCGGTGGTGCGCGTCCACGGGACCGGTAAAGCGCTCGCGCTGACCACCGATTGCACCCCGCGCTATGTCCATGCCGACCCCTATGAGGGCGGCAAGCAGGCGATCGCCGAGGCCTATCGCAATCTGTGCGCCGTCGGCGCACGGCCGCTCGCGGTCACCAATTGCCTCAATTTCGCCAATCCCCAGCGGCCCGAGATCATGAGCCAGTTGGTCCACGCTCTGGAAGGCATGGGCGATGCGTGCCGCGCGCTCGATTTCCCGATCGTGAGCGGGAACGTGTCGCTTTACAACGAGAGCAAGGCCACAGGCGGCGGCAGCGCGATCCTGCCCACCCCTGCGATCGGCGGCGTCGGCATCCTCGAGGATGCAGCGAAAATGGTCACCACCGCCTTCAAGGCCGCAGGCGATGCGATCTACCTGATCGCGCCCGAATTCTGGGCCAGGCCCGATCCCACCCGCTCGCATCTGGGCAAATCGCTCTGGCTCGATGTCGTCAAGGGCCGTGACGAAGGCCGCGCGCCCCCGGTCGATCTCGCCGCAGAGCGCGGCGCGGGCCATATCGTGCGCAGCCTGATCCGCGATGGCCTCGTCAACGCGGTGCACGATGTGTCCGATGGCGGTCTGGCTGTCGCGCTCGCCGAGATGGCGCTGAGCGGTGCGCTCGGAGCCGAGGTCAGCGCGAGCGAGCACTACACTGCGGCGCAATGGTGGTTCGGCGAAGACCAGGCGCGCTATGTCGTCACCGTCTCGCCCGGCAAGTTCGAAGCGTTCAACGCCGAGCTGGCGCGTGGCCCCGAAATCCCGCAGGCCGAACTGGTGGGCTTCACCCGCATCGGCACGGTCGGCGGGGAGAGCCTCTTGGGGCTATCGCTCGACCAGATGCGAGAGGCGCATGAGAGCTTCTTTCGCGACTGGATGGAAGCATAGATCTTCTTCAGCCCATCCTCCATTACGCCGGCCACTGGCTGGCCCCTTTTGCGCTAGCCTGGCTGATCTGGCGCAGCGACTGGCTGCGAGCGGGACTTGTGTTCGCGGCTGCGAACCTCATCGACCTCGACCACCTGCTCGCCGACCCGATTTTCGACCCGGACCGGTGCAGCATCGGGTTCCATCTTCTGCACGGCTGGGAGGCGGCGCTGGTCTACATCGCGCTCCTGTTTGTCCCGCGCTGGTGGGCGCGCGCATTCGGGGGCGGCGCGCTGTGGCATCTTTTTGTTGACGCTGGCGATTGTTTGGCGATGAGTGCCGCCCTGTGAGCCCGCCCGAAACACCTGTGCAGACCCCCAAGGCGGCAAAGACGACGCTGTTCTTCGTCGCGCTGATCGTGTTCATCGACATGCTCGGGATCGGGCTCATTGTCCCCGTCCTGCCGGGTCTGCTCGAGGAAGTGACCGGGCTCGGAATCGATCGCACCGCGCAGATCGGCGGGTGGCTGCTGTTTGCCTATGCGCTGATGCAGTTCACCTTCGCCCCCGTCATCGGCGGGCTCTCGGATCGGTTCGGGCGGCGGCCGGTCCTGCTGGTGACGCTGTTCATCCTGGGGATCGATTATGCGATCATGGCCTGGGCGCCGACCCTGTTCTGGCTGTTCGTCGCGCGCATCCTGTCAGGGATCATGGGGGCAAGCTGGGCGGCGGCCAATTCGTGCATCGCCGATGTCGCCGGACCCGCCGAGCGCGGCAAATATTTCGGGATCATGGGAGCAGCGGGCGCGGGCGGCTTCGTCATCGGACCGGCCGTGGGCGGGCTGCTCGGCTCGGTCGACGTGCGCTTGCCCTTCATCGCTGCCGCCGTGCTTGCGATTGCGGGCGCTGTGGCAGGGTATCTGCTGCTCCAGGAAACGCTGCCCAAGGAGCGCCGCCGCCCGTTCAGCGCAGGCCGCGCCAATCCGCTGGGCACGCTCATCCAGATGGCACGCAACCCGATCGTGCTCGGGTTTCTCGGCGTCGTGTTCTTCATGCAGCTTGGCGCGCAATCGCACCAGTCGGTCTGGGCCTATCACACCGAGCTGGTGCTTGGCTGGAACGAGGTCGAGATCGGGCTCAGCGTCGCCTTGTTCGGCATTCTGCTGATGCTGGTGCAAGGCGGGCTGACGGGCAAGGTGATCGCGCGCATCGGGGCGCGGCGCACCATTATCCTGGGCCTGCTTGTCTCATTCCCGGGGAACCTGTTCTTCGCCTTCGCGACCGAGAGCAACATGATGATTTATGGCATTGTCCTTGGCAGCCTTGGCGGGGTGGTGTTCCCGGCGATGCAGCAGATGATGAGCGCGACCGTCGCCGAGGATGCCCAAGGCGAGCTCCAGGGCGCGATCGCAAGCACGATGAGCATCACCGCGATCATCGGCCCGCTGATGATGACCGCCGCCTTCGGCGCCTTCGCCGATGCCGAGGGCATCTACTTTCCCGGCGCGCCTTATCTGCTGGCGGCGCTCTTCGCGCTGGTCGCGATCGGGCTGGCTGGCTGGAACATCGCCCGGAGCGCGCGCGAGCCCGAGCCGGCCTGAGCTCTACGCACTCCAGGCTTTACGCAGCCTGCGTGTTGGACAGGCCGAGCGCCTCCTGCGCATAGCCCTCGCTCTGCAACTGCGCGAGGCACGCGCGGTAGATCACCGGCCTCGCGATCCCCATCCGTGCGCGCGCCGCGTCGATATCTTCGCGCATCAGCGCCTCGATATCCTCGTGCGCGATCTTGGCGGCTGCCTTGCCATTGCGCTGGCCTTCGCGCACGCTCCGGAGCAGCGGCGCCTTCGTGCGCGTTACCCGCTTGATCTGCCGCGCCCCGGCATAGGCGATGAACAGCACGCCCTTGTTGTGGGATTGCGAATAGCTGAAGCCGAGCAGGCTCGCTTCGCCCAGCGCATCGCGGCCATAGCCGGTGAGCACATGAAACAGGTCATGCGTATCGCGCAGACGGTTGAAATACCATTCGGTGAGGTCGTTCGGGCGGTTTTCGGGCGGCGCCCATTTGTGGCTTTCGGCAACCAGCCCTGCGGCGGTGAGCCCCTCGCGCTTCATGAAGGCGATGTAGCGTTTGGCGACGCTGTTCTCGCCGCAATCGGCCCAACGCGCATGATCGTCGAGCAGCGCGGGCAGATCCTGCCCGGCGCGCAAGAAGTGCTGACCGCGCTCGGATCCGACGAAACCCCAGGCCTGCCGGTGCGATGCCTTGCCCTTGGTCGCCTCGATGATGTGGAAGACCTGTTCGGTATCCTCCTTGTCCTCGACCAGTTTCGCAAAATGATGCAGCACCTTGCGCGGGCTAAAGCCCGCAATGCGGCGTTCGGGAGCCACCAGGGGAAGATCGATCAGCGCCATTTTACACATGTCCCTTGCGCGAGTCGCGCTCGCAGGACACTATTTACAGCGGTGTCAATTAACTGACAATGACCGCAATCAACGGTTTTGCCGGACGCAAAAAACCCTATTGCGCGGCCCCCGGTTCGCAGTATTTGCGCAAAGTGCGGCACCGTGCCGCTCAGGGGGAGAATGAGACAATGAAGGGGCAGCGGATCCTTGCAGGGCTTGCGGCAAGCGCGCTGCTCGCGCTCGCGGCGGTGCCGGCGTTTGCGCAGATGTTCGAGCAGATCACGCTGGTGAACTCGACCGGCTACACCATCTCGGAGGTCTATATCTCACCCGCCAGTCAGCAAAGCTGGGAGGATGATATCCTCGAATGGGACGTGCTCCCCGATGGCCGTGAGGTCGAGATCGACTTCCGCCGCTCGGAAAACACCTGCGACTGGGATCTGCTGGTGGTCTATGACGATGGTGAACAGGCCATGTGGGACGGGCTCGATCTGTGCCAGGACTGGCATTTCGAGCTGTTCTACAACGCGCGAAGCGGCGATACCCGGCTGGTCTCCTCGCACTAGGCGGCAAGCTGCGCTAAGGCGGGGTCGATGCGCGATCATGAGGCTGTCCCCTATTCGCTCGAAGCGCTGTCCGAGCAGGAAAGCATCGCGCGCGCGCAAGCCTTTCGCGATCGGCTGAAGCAGCGGCGCACCTGCCGCCACTTCTCCGATGCAGCCGTGCCGCGCGCGGTGATCGAGGCCGCGATCGCGGCGGCGGGCACGGCGCCCAGCGGCGCGAACCACCAGCCCTGGCATTTCGCGGTCGTCTCCTCGCTCGCCAGGAAGCGCGCGATCCGCGCGGCGGCCGAAGCCGAGGAGCGGCGTTTCTATGGTGCTGATGGCGCCGATCCCAAGGCGAGCGAGGAATGGCTCGGCGCCTTGAAGGAGCTCGGTACCGATGCCGACAAACCGTTTCTCGAGATAGCGCCCTATCTCATCGTCGTCTTCGCCCAGCGCAAGGGCGGGATCGAGGAGGACGGGACTGCGCAGAACTATTACGTCAACGAAAGCGTTGGCATCGCCTGCGGGCTGCTGATCGCTTGCCTGCACGAGGCGGGGCTGGCGACGCTCACCCACACGCCTTCGCCGATGGGTTTCCTGCGCGAGGCGTGCGGGCGGCCCGAATGGGAAAAGCCGGTGATGATCGTGGTGGCGGGGCTCCCCGGCGCGGATGCCAGCGTGCCTGCGAAGGCGCTCCGAAAGAAACCGCTCAGCCAGATCGCCAGCTGGCTCTGACGCGCCGAGCCCCGCTCAGGCTGCCGCGAACAGCTCCTCGAAGCGCGCTTTGGGATGCGGATAGAGGAACCGGTTGGCTCCCATCGGCACCACCATACCCTCGGCCATCCCCGGGCGAAAATAATTGCCCTGGTAGCGATTGGGATTGGTGCGCGAATCGTGCTCGTTATAAATCTTGCCGATCGGAACGAAGGTCAGCCCGGTGCCGAACACTGCAGCCAGCGCCATGTCGACGAAATTCATGTGGGCAAGATCGCCGCGCAGATGGGTGTCCTGCGCGATGATTGAATGGAGCTGATCGCGCACGAAGCTGAGCGCCGAGAGGTCTTTCACCACCTGGTTGAAATCGTGCGCGCCGTCATGGTGGACGAGGCTCTTTCCGGTGGGTCCGGCTGCCGCCTCGGGCAGCATCACCTCGCGCACATAAGCGGGCAGGTCGCCATGGAACAGCCGCACGCGGTGGGCCGCTTCGGGAAAGCACCGGCGGATGCGTTCATAGGTGAAGCGCAGGAAGCCATCGTGGATGTCGACCAGGTCGAGGTCGAAATCGAACCGGCCGCTGCAACCCGCCAGCATCACCGAGGCGCCGCCCATGAACACGCCGACCTCGACCACCCGGTCATATTCGCCGTTCAGATCTCGCAACGTGCGCACGATGTCGAAGTAATAGTCGATCGAACACTGATCCTCGTAAGCGACATTGAAGCTGCGGACGCGCTCGACGAGCTCGTCGAAGATCCGGAAGCGGCCAAGGAAGGGATCGGCGGCCTTGATCGCCTGATAGCCCGAATAGATCGGCAGGCTGAGATCCTCGTGCGGCGCGCTCGAATGCTCGAGCGAGGAATCGGGGGTGATGAACTGGCCCATGCGGCTTCTCCTGTGCGTGCCTCTTGCGGCACCGCCTAGCGGCAGCATGGTTGGCAGAAGGCACGCGCGCCCCTCAGGGCAAATGCGTGGGCGCTTGAGGAAGGCGATCAGGCGGGAATGGCGCGGTCCGGCCCCGGCTCGCTGGCGAGCAGATCGTAGGGGTCGATCCCCTCCTCGCGCCAGATCCGGTGGCATTCGCGATACCAGCGCGGCTCGGCGATGCCGAGCCGGGTGCGCACTTCCTCGAGCGGCTGCGCGAGCAATTCGCGGATCGGCTGTTCGATCAGGCGCTGGCTCCCGCGCCCGCTGCGCTTGGCTTCGCTCACCGCCTTGAACACCGGCGCCTTGCTGCGCTTGGCCAGCAGCTTGATGTTCACAGAGCCGGCATAGCCGATCAGCAGATGGCCGTGGCTCGGGCTCTGCCCGTGAGTGAACAGCAGCACGCATTGCTCACCCAGCGCATCGCGCCCATAGCCGGTGAGGATGTGGAACAGATCATGCGTGTCGCGCGATCGCTCGGCATACCACTGCACGCAGTCGTCATACTTGGCCCGGCCAAGCCGCTCGGCCTCGGCGACCAGCCCAGCCGCGCTCAGCCCTTCGCGCTCCATGAAATCGCAATAGGCATGCGCAAGACTGCCCTCGGGCGTTTGGCGCAGCGCGGTGTGATCGTCGAGGATTTCGGGCAGGCGGGGTTCGCCCGCGCGCAGCCTTGCCCCGCGCGGGGACATCACCAGCTGCTCGACGCGCGGCATGAAATCCTTCGACGGCAGCGCTTCGTAGATCTTGAAGACGAGGCTGGTGTCTTCCTTGTCCTTGATCAGCAGCCGGAAGCTCTTCCAGGCGCGCAGCAGCGAATAGCGCGGCTGCGGGCGATCGGGATGGCGCAGGATGGTGCCATCGGCGGCATGGATAGCGGTATAATCGGACGCGGATGCCATGGTGATCGGGACCTCCTGATCGGTGCCAGCGCGCTAGCACCGCGCTACTTACATTTCTGTAAATAACGCCGCCCGGTTCGCTTTCGCAACCCTTTTTTCAGGCCGCCTCGGAGGTCAGGCCAAGCAGCGCCAACGCGCCACGCAAATCGCCGCTTTCGATCCGCCCGTCCGCGGCGCTGCGCGCGGCAGGCTTGGCGCGGTAGGCAAAACCGTGGGTGGCCGCCGCGATCATCGGGATATCGTTCGCGCCATCACCGATCGCGACCGTCACCGCACCCTCGCCCAGCACCGCCGCTTCTTCGGCGAGCAAGCGCGCTTTGGCGGCAGCATCGGTGATCGCGCCCAGCAGCCGGCCGGTCAGCCGCCCGCCCTCGACCTCGAGCGTGTTGCCCACCACCCGGTCGAACCCGAGCTCGGCGCCGATCGCATCGGCGAAATGGTGAAACCCGCCGGTGACGAGCACCGTGCGCACCCCGTTCGCCTTGAGCCCGGCGATGAGCGCGTGCGCGCCCTCGCTCGGCCTGATGCGCTCGGCCAGGCATCGCTCAATCGCGCTTTCCTCGAGCCCTTCAAGCAGCGCCACGCGCTCGCGGAGCGCCGCCTCGAAATCGAGCTCGCCGCGCATCGCGCGCTCGGTGATCGCGGCGATCCGGGGCTTGATCCCGGCATAATCGGCGAGCTCATCGATGCATTCCTGCCCGATCATGGTCGAATCCATATCCGAGACGAACAGCTGCGGCGGCGTGATCGCTTCGGCCGCGCACAGCCAGTCGCTGTCCCCGAACAGCTCCTCCATGACTGCGCGCAAGGTGGCCTGATCATTGCCCGAAAGCTCGACCACCGCAGGCTCGCCACTTGCCGGCGCCTTGGCCGGCGCCTCGGCCAGCGTCACCCTCCGCTCGATCAGCGCTGCGCGCGCCTGTTCAAGGCGTGTTTTCTGTTCGTGCGTGTCTGCTATGAGCCGTGCGATGGCCAATGAACTCACTCCCTTGAACAAACCGGTTGCGCTCATCGCAGGGCCGACCGCGAGCGGCAAGAGCGCGGTTGCCGTCGCGCTGGCCGAGCGGCTCGCCGAGGGGGGGCAGCGCGGGGTCGTCATCAATGCCGACAGCGCGCAGGTCTATGCCGATCTCGCGGTGCTCTCGGCGCGGCCGACGAAGGCCGAGATGCGCGGGATCGAACACCGGCTGTTCGGCGCATGGGACGGGGCCGAGCCGTGTTCGGCGGCAAGCTGGGCAAAGGCCGCGCGCGAGGAGATCGCCCGGTGCCACGCCGAGGGCGCGGTGCCGATCCTCGCCGGAGGAACGGGGCTCTATGTGAAGGTGCTGCTCGAAGGGATCGCGCCGATCCCCGAGATCGAACCCGAGGTGCGCGAAGTGGTGCGCGCGATGCCGACGCCGCGCGCGTTTGCCGCGCTGATGATCGAGGACCCGGAGCGCGCGAGCGAACTTGATCCGGGCGACAGCCAGCGCATCGCCCGCGCGCTCGAGGTCAAGCGCTCGACCGGGGTGACGCTGGGCGACTGGCAGCTCGCCAAATCGGGCGGGATTGCCGAGGAGGTGACGCTCCACCCGCTGCTCCTCCTGCCGCCGCGCGAATGGGTTTATCAGCGGTGCGACGCGCGCTTTGCAGCGATGCTCGAGGTCGGCGCGCTCGAAGAGGTCGAGGCGCTGCTCGCGCGCGGGCTCGAACCCTCGCTGCCCGTGATGCGCGCAATCGGCGTGCCCGAGATCACCGCGTTGATCGAAGGGCGGGCAACGCGCGAAAACACGCTTGAAGCCGGCGCGCAGGCAACGCGTAACTATGCCAAGCGCCAGTTCACCTGGTTCCGGCGCCAGACCGATCCGCTTTGGCCCCGAATCGAGCAGGCCGTTGAAGCGCCGATAGAGTTGGAAAAGATCGATTTGGAATGCAAATTCGCAGGATTATTTCAACTTTAAGACTTGACGCGACATAAACACGTCAATAGCGAGGCGCGCAAGCCCGTGCCAATCTCTCCTCGTCGCAGTCGGGGTTGGCCGGGCGTTCGCGTCTGTTATGTACACCGCTTCGTTTCCGGGGCCCGCGGGGCACCGCCGTTGCAACATGAGGAACCCAAACCGTGTCGGGCCAACCCAGCACTTCTGCCCAGCCTTCTGCCCAGCCGCTTGCGGCCAAGCCGCCGCAATCGGGCGCCGCTATCCTGGTTCAGTCGCTGATCGAGCAGGGCGTCGAATTCGTGTTCGGCTACCCGGGCGGTGCGGTGCTGCCGATCTATGACGAGCTGTTCGGCGATGAGCGCATCCGCCACATCCTCGTGCGCCACGAGGCGGGCGCGGCGCACGCCGCCGAAGGCTATGCCCGCGCGACCGGCAAGCCCGGCGTGGTGCTCGTCACCAGCGGCCCGGGGGCGACCAATGCGGTGACCGGGATCGCCGATGCGTGGATGGATTCGATCCCGATGGTCGTGATCACCGGGCAGGTTCCCACCAGCCTGATCGGCACCGATGCCTTCCAGGAAGCCGACACGATCGGGATCACCCGCCACTGCACCAAGCACAACTATCTCGTGAAAGACCCCGCCGAACTCGTCGCGACGATCGAGGAAGCATTCCGCATCGCCACCACCGGGCGCCCGGGGCCGGTCGTCATCGACATTCCCAAGGATGTCCAGATCGCGGTGCCCTCGGACGAGCCGCGCAGCGCAAGGCCGGCGGCGCATCGCAACGTCCCCCAGATGGTCGCCCCGCCCGAACTGATCGTGCAGGCGATCGAGATGATCGAGCGCGCCGAGCGTCCGATCTTCTACACCGGCGGCGGGGTGATCAATTCAGGGCCGCGGGCGAGCGTCCTGTTGCGCCAGTTCCAGGATCTCACCGGCGCGCCGGTCACCTCGACGCTGATGGGGCTCGGCGCGTTTCCCGCATCGCATCCCGATTTCCTCGGGATGCTCGGGATGCACGGCACCTACGAGGCCAACATGGCGATGAACCGGGCCGATGTGATGGTGTGCATCGGCGCACGCTTCGATGACCGGGTGACGGGCAAGCTCGAAGCCTTCTCGCCCGGATCGGCCAAGATCCACATCGACATCGACCGCTCCTCGATCAACAAGACCGTGGCGGTCGATCTCGGCATCGTCGGCGATTGCGCGACCGTGCTCGACCAGCTGATCGCGGCGTGGGGCAAGCGGCGGGCGCGCGATCTGGGCGAATGGAAGGCGCGGATCGCCGGCTGGCGCGCGCGCGAATGCCTCGCCTATCCCGACAAATCGGCCAAAAACCCGCACATGATCATGCCGCAAAAGGCGATCGAGCGGCTGTTTGCCGCGACCAGGCACCGAGAGCCGATCATCTCGACCGAAGTCGGCCAGCACCAGATGTGGGCCGCGCAATATTTCGGCTTCGAGAGCCCGAACAAGTGGCTGACCTCGGGCGGGCTGGGCACGATGGGCTATGGCATGCCCGCTGCGATCGGGGCGCAACTGGGCTTTCCCGATGCGCTGGTGATCGACATCGCGGGCGAGGCTAGCATCCAGATGAACATCCAGGAGCTCGGCACCGCCAGCCAGTATCGCCTGCCGATCAAGGTGTTCATCCTCAACAACGAATACATGGGGATGGTGCGCCAGTGGCAGGAGCTGACCTATGAGAGCCGCTATTCCAACAGCTATTCCGACAGCCTGCCCGATTTCGTGAAGCTCGCCGAGGCCTATGGCTGGAAGGGCATCCGGATCAAGGATCCCGACGATCTCGATGCCGGCATCGCGGCCATGCTCGAGCATGATGGCCCGGTGATGGTCGATTGCTGCGTCGCGCCCGATGCCAATTGCCTGCCGATGATCCCTTCAGGCGCTGCCCACACCGACATGATCCTCTATGGCGACCGCGTCGATGGAACGATGGATGACGAGGCGAAGGCGCTGGTCTAGAGCGCCGGTTCAGAGGGCACGGCCCCGAGCGGAAGGAAGCATCCATGAAAATCAGCAAGGCCGCCTCCGAGCGGCACGTCCTTGCGGTCACGGTCGATAACGAGCCGGGCATCCTCGCCAAGATCACGGGGATGTTCACCGCGCGCGGCTACAACATCGATTCGCTCACCGTCGCCGATATCTCGGACGATCACGCGGTCAGCCGGATCACCATCGTTACCAATGGTCCGCCCGAGGTGATCGATCAGATTGAAGCACAGCTCGAACGCCTCGTGCCGGTTCACAAGGTGACCGATCTCACCGCGTCCGGCCCGCATGTCGAGCGCGAATTGGCGCTGATCAAGGTGGCGGGCACCGGCGACAAGCGCGTCGAGGCGCTGCGGATCGCCGAGGTGTTCCGCGCCAAGGTGGTCGACACGACGACGCAAAGCTTCGTGTTCGAACTCACCGGCTCATCCGACAAGATCGAGAGCTTCATCGCGCTGATGCGCGGGCTCGGGCTCGTCAGCGTCGGGCGCTCAGGCGTCGTGGGCATGATGCGCGGCCTTCAGGCGCATTGAGCGAGCCGCCATTCTCCAATCCTCTGCGGACCCCGGTCGGGGCCGCACCCAGCAAACACAGGGAACACGCCAAATCATGAAAGTCTATTACGACGCCGATGCCGATCTGAATCTCGTCAAGAGCAAGACGGTCGCCATCCTCGGCTATGGCAGCCAGGGCCACGCCCATGCCCAGAACCTGCACGACAGCGGCGTTGCCGAAGTCGCGATCGCGCTGCGCGAAGGCTCGGCGAGCGCGAAGAAGGCGGAAGGTGCAGGCTTCAAGGTGATGTCGAACAGCGAGGCGGCCAAGTGGGCCGATATCCTCATGGTCCTCGCGCCCGACGAGCATCAGGCCGCGATCTGGGAGAACGATCTCAAAGGCAACATGAAGCCGGGCGCCGCGCTCGCCTTCGCACACGGTCTCAACGTGCATTTCGGCCTGATCGAGCCGCCCGCCGACATCGACGTGATCATGATCGCGCCCAAGGGCCCGGGCCACACGGTGCGCTCCGAATATGTCCGCGGCGGCGGGGTGCCCTGCCTCATCGCGATCCACCAGGATGCGAGCGGGGCTGCACACGATGTCGCGCTCGCTTATGCCAGCGCGGTCGGCGGCGGGCGCTCAGGCATCATCGAGACCAATTTTCGCGAGGAATGCGAGACCGATCTGTTCGGTGAGCAGGCGGTGCTGTGCGGCGGGATCACCCACCTCATCCAGGCCGGCTTCGAAACGCTGGTCGAGGCCGGATACGCGCCCGAAATGGCCTATTTCGAATGCCTCCACGAAACCAAGCTCATCGTCGACCTGCTCTATGAAGGCGGGATCGCCAACATGCGCTATTCGATCTCCAACACCGCAGAATACGGCGACATCACGACCGGCCCGCGGATCATCACGGCGGAAACCAAGGCCGAGATGAAGCGCGTGCTCGACGACATCCAGTCGGGCCGTTTCGTGAGGAATTTCGTGCTCGACAACCGCGCTGGTCAGCCCGAGCTGAAAGCCGCCCGCAAGCGCGCCGAAGCGCACCCGATCGAGCAGACCGGAGCGACCTTGCGCGCGATGATGCCATGGATCAGCGCCAACAAGCTGGTCGACAAAGCGAAGAACTAAGCCGCGCCGCCGGAACCTTAAGCCCTCGCCGGTGATTGAGGAGGCATGGACAATCCAAACCTTTCGCGTGCCCACTTCCGCTCATCGACAATCGCCGCTGCTGCCGGGGCCTTGCTCCTGGCAGCCTGCGGCAGCGCGGTGGACAGCGATGCCGAAGCCACTCCGACCGACGTCGATATCCCGGCGGCCGCATTCGAAGCCGAGGACACTCCGCTCGCCCGCGAGGCAGCGCCCGGGCCGATGGACTGCAACGCCGACCTGGTCGAGCCGTTCATCGGCCGCGCTGCGGATTATGGCGTGCGCGCCCAGGTGCTCGAAAAGGTCGCTCCGACGATCAATGTGCGCTGGCTGCGGCCTGACGAGGAGGATGTGGACACCATCGAGATGGAGCGGCTCACGATCGAGCTTGACGGCGACAACACGATCATCGCTGCGACCTGCGACTGATCGCGCTTTGCGCTGTGGCGGCGCAGGGTTCAGCCTGGACGCCTTGCGATGAGCGAGCGAATGAGCTTGCCCGCATGAGCCCCGCCCTCACGCGCATCGTGTTCGTCCTCATTGCGCTCGCATGGCTGGTGATCATCGCGCGCGCCTATCTCAATGTGAAGGGCCCCGAAGACTTCATCATCACCGTCACACAAGCCGAGGTGCAGGATTTCGCGCAGGCGCAGCTGAACGCGCTGCAGCCGCAATCCTTTGCGCGCAATATCGAGCTGTGCGGCATCATCTTTGAGCGCAGCGACGGATCGCTCGGCGCCTCGTCCCCGCGCGAAGGCGATGAGGCCTCCTGCGGCATCGCCTATTTCGACGAGCCCGGCATGCGCCCCGTCGCAAGCTTCCACACCCACGCCGCCGACAGCGCCCTCTACGACAGCGAAGTGCCCTCGTTGCTCGATCTCGAGAGCGATGCAGGCAGCGGCATGGATGGCTACGTCGCAACGCCCGGCGGGCGGTTCTGGCGGGTCGATGCGCGGGTTCCCGAAGCAATCCTCATCTGCGGGCCGGGTTGCCTCGCGCAGGACCCGAACTACACTCCCTGCCCCGCCCTCGACCCGCAGCCAAGCTACACCCGCGCCGAGCTGGCCGCGCGCCAGCTGCGCGGCTTCACCCGCTGCTGAACCGAGCGCGGAACGCCTTGGCGCGAGCGCGGTTCATCTGGTGGATCATTCAACCCAAAGGGGACTCTTCATGGCTGAGACGTTTCGCAACCTCCTCCTTGCCGCCGCTGCGAGCGCGGGCGCCGTCACCGGCAGCATCCTGCTCGCGCCCGCGATCTTCGCGCAAGGCGAGCCGCAAGTGCCCGGCGCGCAGGACCCCGAGCGGATCACCGGGGGCACCTACATGGCCGATCCGGCGCACTCGCTGGTCGGCTTCGAGGTCGATCATTTCGGCTTCAATGAATATTTCGGCATCTTCGGCGATGTCGAGGGCACGCTGATGCTTGATCCGGCGAACCCGCAAGCGGCGCAGGTCGATGTGACGATCCCGATCGCCAAGGTGACGACCGCCAGCGCCGCGCTGACCGATCACCTGCTGCGGCCCGGCAAGGATGGCGCTTCGCCCGATTTCTTCGGCGCAAACCCCGCGCCTGCGCGGTTCGTCTCGACCGCAGTCACGGTCGATGGGATGGAAGCCGAGATCACCGGCAATCTCACGATCAACGGGATCACCCGGCCCGTGACGCTCGAGGCCGAGTTCACTGGCGCAGGGGTCAATCCGATGAACCAGAAGGAGACGGTCGGCTTCGAGGCCGAAACCGAGATCAAGCGCTCCGATTTCGGCGTCAATTACGGCATCCCGTTCGTCAGCGACGAGGTCGAGCTCGAGATCAGCGTGGCGTTCGAGAAGTCCGAAGGGATGTAACCCGCCGGCCCGCCTGCGCCTGGTGGGCGCGGGCGGGTCGCCCTCGACTTATCCGGGCAATTGCGCCACCAGAGCCCCGATGCGCCTTGCCGATTGCCACCGGATTGACGACTTTCGCAAGCTCGCCAAGGCGCGGCTTCCCTTCCCCGTGTTCGACTATATCGACGGCGCCGCCGATGACGAACTCACCAAGGCGCGCAACACCGCCGCTTACGAAGCGGTCGATCTGGTGCCCGACGTGCTCGCCGGGGTGGCTGAGATCGACGCCTCGACGGTGATTCTGGGCAAAAGATCAGCGCTCCCGCTGATGCTTTCGCCCACCGCGGTCCAGCGCGCGTTTCATTGGGAGGGCGAGCGCGCGGTCGCACGGGCCGCCGAGCAGCATGGACTGTGGTTCGGTATCTCGAGCCTCGCGACCCGCTCGATCGAGGAGATCGCCGCGCTCACCAGTGCTCCCAAGCTGTTTCAGCTTTATGTCCACAAGGACCAAGGGCTCAACACCCACATGATCGAGCGCTGCCAGGCGGCCGGGTTCGATGCGCTCGCGCTCACGGTCGACACGATCGTCTCGGGCAAGCGCGAACGGTGCCTCCATTCAGGCTTCACCGCCCCGCCGCGCTTCACGCCCGCGAGTGCGTGGAGCTACGCCGCCCGGCCGCGCTGGACGCTCGATTACCTCCTTCGCGAGAAATTCCGCCTGCCCAATCTCGATACGCATGTGCGCGAGGGCTCGGCGCGCGCGGTCAGCATCGCGGACTATTTCAACACCATGCTCGACACCTCGATGGACTGGTCGACTGCAGCGCGCATCCGCGAGCAATGGGGCGGCAAGTTCGTCCTCAAGGGCGTGATGAGCGTGGGCGATGCGCGGCGAGCGGTCGAGATCGGGGCCGATGCGATCATGCTCTCCAACCACGGCGGGCGCCAACTCGACGGCAGCCGCGCGCCGTTCGACCAGCTGCCCGAGATCGTCGATGCGGTCGGCGGCGAGATCGAGATCATCTGCGATGGCGGCGTGCGGCGCGGCACGCATGTGTTGAAAGCGCTGTGCAGCGGCGCGAGCGCAGCGAGCGGCGGCAGGCTCTATCTCTACGCGCTCGCGGCGGCGGGCGAGCCGGGCGTGGTGCGCGCGCTCGATCTGCTGCGCGACGAGATCGAGCGCGGGATGCGGCTGATGGGGGTCACGCGGATCGATCAGTTGACGCGCGATCGGTTGCGGCATCGGCCGTGACGGTGACAGCGCTGTCTGTCATCAAGTTGACACCTAAGTGACTCTTTAGCGCTTCACGCAACTGTTCTTGCAAGATCGGGGTCTGACATGATGAAACGCACTGCCATTCTCGCTGCCACAGCCCTGCTGGCGCTCAGCGCCTGCGCGTCCCAGGACGACGACAACGCCAACAACGCCGACGATTTCGCCGCGCGGATCAAGGGCGACAAGACCGGACAGGACGCGGCTGCGGGCGAAGGCGCCGTGGCGCCCAAGATCAGCCCGCCGCGTGCGAACGCCGCGCCCGGGCCCTTTGCAGAGGGTACGGCGACCGATCCCCAGAGCGCGACCTGCAAAGCGAACGCCATGGGCCCGTACCTCAACAGGCCGGCCGATGACGAAACCCGCAAAGCGATCATGGAAGCAGCTGCGGGCGTCCGGCAAGTGCGCTTCGTCACGCCGGAAGGGCAAACCGTCAATCCCGATCCGACCCACCCCCGGCTCAACATCATGATCGATGCGACCGGCGTGATCCGCGACGCGCGCTGCGGCTGACATCGGCAAAACCCCCGCCGCTCTGGCGGAGCGGCGGGGGTGTCTTGCTAGATGCGCTGCGGACGGATGCTTGCGCGATCAGTCCTGGTAGTGCTCGTCGGCCGAGTGCGCCGGGTAATTGGTTTCGGCCTTGGCGATGAAGCCGGGGATGTCCTCGTTCCAGCGCTTCGCGACATCCTCGTTGAAGTTGAGGTAAAGCTTGCCGTCGACGATCTTGTAGACCTTGGGATCGCCCGGGGCGAGCGCATCGTTCGCCCCGATCGCCCAGGCGCAATAGCCGCCGTAAGCGGGCGCATACCTGGCCGGGTTTTCGATGAAGGTCCGGGCGTTCTCCTCGCTCGCGAAGCGATAGTCATAGCCCTGGTAGCGCACGGTGTAGTCCGCCGATCCCTCGACCGGCACGCCCTCGCCGGTGAAGTAGCTCACCACGTCAAAGCCCGAGACAGCGAGCGTGTCTTGCTTGGCGGCACGGTAAACCGGGCCGGTCGGCTCGCCGCCGAGATCGGCGATGAGCGCGGGCTCAGCGACTTGTTCGGTGGCGGGAGCGGCGGGGGCTTCGGCGGTTTCGGCGGGCGCGCTGCACGCGGCAATGCCGGCCAGCAACAGGCCGACCAGAGCGGTGGTCAAAGCATTCTTTTTCATGAGATTTCCTTCAGAAAAACAAACGGGGTGAGTGAGCAGGTCAAGCGAGCGGACAAGCCTGTTTGCCGGCGACGGGAGGTGTTTCGCAGGGGTTCGGGCAAAGGTTACACGCGCAAGAATGCGCCGTGCCTGGGCAATCGCACAGGCTTGCGTTCGGTGGATTTATCGGCAAAGGGTGCGCCAGCATGATGCACGAGCCACGCCTTGACCTACGACTTAGGTGCCCTTGGGGGTGAAGGCGCGCGCGCGGCCATTCGGCTGATGAGGCGAGCGGGCTGAACCCCTGAGGGAAAGCCAGGCCGCACTCAACCCGCAACCGCCGCTGCAAAGAGCCATACCCATGCCCATGCTCAAGGACCCGTCCCGCAAATACAATCCGTTTGGCCAGATAAACCTGCCCGACCGCCAATGGCCCTCGCGCCTGATCGATCGCGCCCCACGCTGGCTTTCGACCGATCTTCGCGACGGCAACCAGTCGATCATCGATCCGATGGACGCGGTCAAGAAACGCCGCTTCTTCGACCTGCTGGTCGAGATCGGGGTCAAGGAGATCGAGGTCGGCTTCCCGAGCGCGGGCGCGACCGAGTTCGATTTCATCTCCGGCCTCGTGCGTTCGGGCGTGATCCCCGAGGATGTGAGCGTGCAGGTGCTCACCCAGGCGCGCGAAGACCTCATTCGCACCAGCTTTGAAAGCCTCGCAGGCGCGCACACCGCGATTGTGCATCTCTACAACGCCGTCAGCCCGGCCTGGCGCGAGATCGTCTTCCGGATGAGCCGCGAGGAGGTGCGCGAGATCGCCGCGCACGGCGCGAAGGTGATGCGCGACGAAGCGGCCAGGCGCCCCGAGACCGACTGGCATTTCCAGTATTCGCCCGAAACCTTCTCCACCGCCGAACTCGATTTCTCGATCGAGGTCTGCGCTGCGGTGATGGAGGTGCTCGCACCCACCGCCGATCATCCGATCATCCTCAACCTGCCCGCCACGGTCGAGGCGGCAACGCCCAATATCTACGCCGACCAGATCGAGTATTTCTGCCGCAACCTGCCCAATCGCGAAAGCGCGGTGATCAGCTTGCACACCCACAACGATCGCGGCACCGGGGTCGCGGCGGCCGAGCTTGGCCTGATGGCGGGCGCCGACCGGGTCGAGGGCTGTCTGTTCGGCAATGGCGAGCGCACCGGCAATTGCTGCCTCGTCACCATGGCGCTCAATCTCTACACGCAAGGGATCGACCCCGGCCTCGATTTCTCGGACATCGACCGGGTGATCGAGACGGTCGAATATTGCAACGATCTGCCCGTCCACCAGCGCCACCCCTATGGCGGTGAACTCGTCTACACCGCCTTTTCGGGCAGCCATCAGGATGCGATCAAGAAGGGCTTCGAATCGCGCGAGGTCCAGAACGACGAGCGCTGGCGGGTGCCTTATCTGCCGATCGACCCGGCTGATCTGGGGCGCAATTACGAGGCGGTCATCCGGGTCAATTCGCAAAGCGGCAAGGGCGGGTTCGCCTGGGTGCTCGAGAAGGATCAGGGGATCAAGCTGCCCAAGCGGATGCAGGCCGATTTCAGCCGCGCGGTGCAAAGCCTCGCCGACGAGCTGGGCCGCGAACTGAACGCCGCCGACATCTGGGAGGCCTTCCGCCGAACCTACCACGTCCAGACGACGCCGAAGCATTTCCAGCTGGTCGATTACGAGGAGCGCCGCGGGGCTGACGGCACGCGCATCTTCACCGGCAAGATCGCGGTCGACGGCGGCGAGCAGAGCGTCTCGGGGCGCGGCAACGGGCTGATCTCGAGCGTGGTCAGCACGCTCGAGGACGCTTTCGAGCTCGATCTCAAGGTGCTCGACTACTCCGAACACGCGCTCGGACAAGGACGCGAGGCGCGCGCGGCCGCGTTTCTCGAATGCGAGAGCGGCGGACGGATCATCTGGGGCTGCGGCATCGACGAAGACGTCGCGACCGCAAGCGTGCGCGCGGTGCTCTCGGCGGCCAATTCAGCGGTGATGAAGTAAGCGATCCGGAGCGAGCCGCGACGCGCCGTTCAACCCGTTTCGCGCTCGCGCTCCTTCAGCGCCTCGAAATAGGCGATGAGGTTGGCGATGTCGTCATCCTCGAAGGTGAACACCGGCATGATCCCGGTGTGTCCGACCTGAACGCCGCGCTCGAACGAGCCCTCGACCATCCAGTCGGGCATCCGGTGCGCCGCGCGGCGCAGGCTGGGAGCCTCGGAATTGGGCGAGACACCATCGTCAATCGCATGACACGAAGCGCAGTTTGCCTGCGCGAACGCCCTGCCCTCCGCAGCGCTGGGCGATAGCGAAGCGGCCTCGCGATCGGTCACGCAAGCGGCGAGGAACAGCACGGCGGCGAGCATGGCAAGATGTTTGTGCATTTCAGGAGCCTCCCAGGGCAACACCGCACAGTAGCGCATCGGGGCCGGTGCAGGCAAGGAGGCCCGCAGGGTCGCCGCCATCGTCACGCCCCCTTGATCGAACGCCTCAACGCGCGCACGATGCGCCAAAGAGACATTCCTGGGAGAGGGACCGTTCAGCATGAACATCGCTGATCCATCGCGGCCGGCGCAAGAGGGGCCAGGCTTCGAGGCGCAAGCCCTCGATCCGCTGACCAGCGCAGCGCAGGCGTTGAAGCCCAAACCGCCCACGCCCGTCCCGGTCGATGATCTGGCGCTCGCCGATCTCGCCCGCGCGCTTGCCGCTGGCTGGCGCGATTTTGCAGCGATGCCCGGCTTCGGGCTGTTCTTCGGCGGCGTCTATGTGCTTGCCGGGCTTGCGATCGGCTATGCCGCGCTCATCGGCGGCGAACTTTCGTGGCTGATCCCGGCGACCGCAGGCTTCCCGCTGATCGCGCCGTTCGTGGCGGTGGGGCTCTACGAAGCGAGCCGCCGGCGCGAGGCGGGCGAGCCTGTGCGCTGGGGCGGCGTGCTCGGCGCATTGAAGGGGCACGGCGATGACCAGATCCTCTCGATGGGCGTCATCGTGTTCGTCGCCTTCGCCTTCTGGATGATCGTTGCCCATGCGATCTTCGCGATCTTCATGTCAGAGAGCGGCGTGGGCGGCGAGAGCCTGGCCGCGCTGATGACCCCGGCAGGGCTCGCCATGCTCGCGGTCGGCAGCGCGGTCGGCGCGGTCATGGCGTTCGCCTTCTATGCGATGACCGTGATCAGCCTGCCGATGCTGGTCGAGCGCGAAGTCGATTTCCTCACCGCGATCTGGGCGAGCCTGGCGGTGGTCAAGCGCAATCTCGTGGTGATGGGGGTGTGGGCCGCGCTCGTCGCCGCGCTGCTGTTTGCAGCGATGCTCCCGGCGTTTCTCGGGCTGGTGATCGCGCTGCCCGTGCTGGGCCATGCAACCTGGCACCTCTATCGGCGCGGGGTCGCGTGATTTTCCTACCGGGCTGCCGGGCGCTATGAGATTGCGGATGCGTGCACCCGCTTTCTCCACCCCGCCCCTTCTGCAAGGCCACTTTGGCGAGCGTTGCGAGGCTGCGCGCGGGCAGCGAAGTTTTTTGGTTCTGGACAGTGTAACAGGCGGTTCAAGCGTTCTGTGTGGACGACCGGCCGAGAGCCTGGACAAGGGAGAAACCGCAAGTGAATGAAGCGAATCGCGCGCCCCAATTCAGTCCCGAGCCGATCCTTGACCCCGACTTGGCGATCATCGATCCGCACCACCACCTGTGGGATCTGCGGCCGATGCTGCCGCTGTTCCCCGAGCCGCGCCATCGCTTCATCGAGACCCTCATGCCGGTCGCCTATTACGGGTTCGATGCGTTCCACGGCGATGTGACGAGCGGGCACAAGGTGATCGCGAGCGTCTACATGGAGTGCGGCGCGTTCTACAACCCGGCCTATGGCGCGGCGCTGCAGGTGGTGGGCGAGGTCGAGTATGTGAACGGGGTCGCGGCGCAAAGCGCGAGCGGGCTCTATGGCGATGTGCGGCTGTGCGCCGGGATCGTCGGCCATGCCAACCTGCTACTGGGCAGCGCGGTCGGCGAGGTGCTCGATGCGCTGCATGCCGCTGCGCCTGCGCGGTTCAAGGGCATCCGGCATCAGGGCGCGTGGGATGCCGATCCCGAGGTGCTCGGCCCGCCGTTCCACGCGCCACCAGAGCTCTACCGCGAGCGGGCCTTCCGCGAAGGCTTCGCCGAGCTCGGCAAGCGGGGCATGAGCTTCGATGCCTGGATCCTCGAGCCACAGTTGCCCGACGTGATCGACCTCGCGCGAGCCTTCCCCGATGTGCCGATCTGCCTTGACCATTGCGGCACTCCGGTGGGCAATGCGAGCTATCGCGGCCGGCTCGGCGAGCGCTTCGACATCTGGGCCGCCAACATCCGCGAGCTCGGGCAGTGCCCAAACGTGATGGTGAAGCTGGGCGGGCTGGCGATGCACAATTGCGACATGCCCGAGGCTGGCCCCGCCGCCGGGGTGGGCTCCGAGGAGCTTGCGCGGCTGTGGCGGCCCTATATCGAGACGTGCATCGAGGCCTTCGGCACGAGCCGCGCGATGTTCGAGAGCAACTACCCGGTCGATCGCTGGGGCGCGACCTACCCAGTGCTTTGGAACGCCTTCAAACGCATCACCGCAGGCGCGAGCGCCGACGAGAAGGCGGCGCTCTATGCCGGCAATGCGCGGGCCTTCTACGCGCTCGACGAGGTGCTTGCCTGAGGCCGAACCGGTCTCTAACAGCAACCCAATCCCGCCATCCCGACTCCAACTCCAGACAAGCGAGACCCTGATGCCCCTTCCCGCCCCGTTCGATCGCCTGCGCCTGCCGCTGATCGGCTCGCCGCTGTTCATCGTCTCGGGCCCCGAACTGGTGATCGCGCAGTGCAAGGCGGGGATCGTCGGCAGCTTCCCGGCCTTGAACGCGCGGCCGCAATCGCAGCTCGACGAATGGCTCCACCAGATCACCGAGGAACTGAGCCAGCACAACCGTGCGCACCCCGACCGCCCGGCCGCGCCCTATGCGGTCAACCAGATCGTCCACCGCTCGAACGACCGGGTCGAAGCCGACATGATGACCTGCGCGAAGTGGCAAGTGCCGCTCGTCATCACCTCATTGGGTGCGCGCACCGAGATCTTCGATGCGGTGCGCAGCTGGGGCGGGATCACGCTCCACGACGTGATCAACAACCGCTTTGCCAACAAGGCGATCGAGAAGGGCGCCGACGGCCTCATCCCGGTCGCCGCGGGCGCAGGCGGGCATGCGGGCACGCAATCGCCCTTCGCGCTGATGCGCGAGATCCGCGAGTGGTTCGACGGGCTCGTCGCGCTCTCGGGCGCGATCGCGCACGGTTCCTCGATCCTGGCAGCGCAGGCGATGGGCGCAGACTTCGGCTACACCGGCAGCGCTTTCATCGCGACCAAGGAGGCCAACGCGGATCAGGCCTACAAGCAAGGCATCGTCGCGGGCTCGGCCGAAGGGATCGTCTATTCGAACCTCTTCACCGGGGTTCACGGCAACTACCTGAGGTCGTCGATCGAACAGGCCGGGCTCGATCCGGACAATCTGCCCGAAGGCAACCTGTCCACGATGAACTTCGGCTCGGGCGGCAACACCAAGGCGAAGGCCTGGAAAGACATCTGGGGCTCGGGTCAGGGCATCGGCACGGTCAAGTCGGTGGCCAGCGTCGAGGACATGGTGGCGCGCTTCGAACGCGAATACCACGCGGCGAAAGCGGCGCTGACGGCGAAATCGGATTACCGGGCTTGGGCGGAGTTGGCGCAAGCGGCCGAGTAGGCGCCTCGCCGGTCGAGGCCCACAAGCTCTCCGCCATGGCATCCAGCTCGGTAAAGTCGAAGCCGGTGCCCAGCGGGTCGTGGCGGTTGAGGATCATCCGGCGCCGCTCGTTCAGCAGCCGCTGGCGCAGCGCCGCCTGAAGCAGGCGCAACCGCATCAGCGCGGTGAGCAGCGCCGCCTCGCGATCGCTCCCGCGCTCGCTCGACCAATGCGCCTCGATCCGGCCGACCCGCTCGATCACGACCTCGTTGTAGGCCTGGTGCGGCCCGCGGTGGAGCGGCATCCCGGTGCGGCGCGTCGCCGCTTCGCTCGCGGGCAGGAGCATGCCATTGACCCGAAAATCCTCGAACCCCACGCGCTTGCTTCCGATCGCGGCAAACATCGTGTCAAAGCAGCTGCGGCCCAGCAATTGACGCGGCAGGATGTGGTGTCGCTGGAGGCCCGGATCGTGCCCCGGGGTGCCGCGCGCATTGACGTTGCGAAACGGGATCGCGGCGCGCGAGGCGCTGCAAGGCCCGCTCTGGCCGCTGCGTGCCGTCACGGCGCCTACTCGCGCCACACCTGGACGAACTTGCCGTTGCGCGAGGGCCGTATCACCAGCGGGGTGCCATCAGGCGCGACGATGCGCTCGCTCTCCTCGACCCCGCCGACCAGGATCAGCTGGTTGACGAGCCGGATGCCCAGCCTGGTCGCCGCGACCTTGTCGTTGGCGATCGGCGGTTCGATCCGGATCTCCTGGTCGATCCAGAACGCGAGCCCTTCGCTTTGCAGCGCGCCTTCCTCGGTTTCGCGAAAGGCGGTGAGACCGAGCGCGGGAAAGGCCCCGCCCTCGAGCCAGGCGGTCGAGATCGATTCGAAATAGCGCCGCCCGATCGCGCTCGCCGAAGGCGGCCACACGACCGCAGCCAGTTCGTCAAAGTGGTGAACGAAATCGCGCGCCAGCCCGAGCATGCCCTTGATCACCGGAATGCTCCGCTCTGCGCCGGCAAGGTGCTGTCCGGGCATGAGCCGGACCGCTTCGAAGGCAGTGGACGCGGGCGTCGCGTCGAGGTCGAAGCGATGGCGGATTGCGGGGAACGGGCTGGTTTTGCCCCGTGCAAGCCCGCTGAGCTCGAAGGTCAGTCCCTCGCGCAGCAACTCGAGCCACAACTCCTCGGCCACATCGGCCTGCGTGTGCTTGGCCAAGCGATCGGCAGGCCCAGCCTCGTCATCGGGATACTGCCAGCCACCTTGATCGAAGGGGTCATGCGTCACCGAAACCGATCTTTGCGACGCGACAAACTCGCGAAGCGCGGCCTGATCTGGCCGTTGTCCGCGAGGAAACAGCAGGAAAAGCCCCGAAGGCTGTCTGTCGGACCCGTCGACGATGTGGATGACCCCCGATTCCCGATTGCAAAATTTGATCGCTGTCAAATAGTGGCGTTTTCCGAAGTCACCGTCGAGTCTCGATCAAGCCGTCAATTTGCACATTGCTTTCGAACATGCCAGCTTCGATCTCGGCCCTCAGAGAATCCCCATCGCGAGCCCCGCACCCAGCGCCCCGCCGAGCGCGTGCGCTTGCTCGATCTGCGCCGGGGCAAGGGTCTTGGGCGCGAGGATCTCCTCGGGCGTCTGCGCCGCCATGTGCGCGATCATCGGCTCGGCCACCCGGCGCAGCCGCCAGCCTGTCACAATCGTGTCGAGCTGGCGCTGCGCCCCGTCACCGCCAGACCCTGCTGCGATCATCGTCGCATAAGGGCGCCCTTCGATCCGGCCCATCAGCGGATAATAGCACCGGTCGAACATTTCCTTCATCATGCCCGACAGGCTGCCGAGGTTCTCGGGCGCGACGAACAGGTATCCGCCGCATGCGCGCAACGCTTCGGGCGCGGCATCGCGCGCCGCGATCAGCACCGGCTCGCCGCCCTGTTCGCGCGCCCCTTGCGCGGCGGCCTGCGCGAGCTGCTCGCTGGCGCCGGTCCGCGAATGCCAGATGATCGCGAGTGCGGGAGGGGTCTCGGCGCTGTCCATGCCAGCCGCAGATGAGCGCCCCAGCCTGTCGATTGTCAATGGCTGCGGGCTTGTCGGCGGTTCGGTGCGTGCGCTATCCAAGTGACCCTCATGACCGCTCTGCCTCATCCGCTGCGCTCGATCGCGCATGTCTTCGGGGTCGAGCGCTCGCTCTCGCAGCGCGCATGGCAATGGCGCGGGGCCAATATGGAACTCGGCGAGGATCCGATGAGCCTTGTTCGCGACATTACCGCCCAGCTCCTGTTGACGCGCGGCGCGCCGCCCGATGCGATCGCGCTCCATGAAAAGCCGACCTTGCGCGGCTTCCTCCCCGATCCCTCGATCTTTCAAGACATGGACCGGGTCGCCGAGCGGATCGCCGATGCGATCGAGCGGCGTGAGACGATCACGATCTATGGCGATTACGATGTCGACGGGGCGACCAGCGCGGCGCTGCTGGTCGAGCTTGTGCGCTTCCTCGGACACGATGCGGGCTATTACATCCCCGATCGCCTGCTCGAGGGCTATGGCCCGACTGGCGAAGCGCTCGTCAGGCTCGGCGAGGCAGGCAGCGATCTTGTCATCACGGTCGATTGCGGGGCGATGGCGCACGAGGCGCTGACCATGGCGCGCGAGGCGGGGGTCGAGGTGATCGTGATCGATCACCACAAATGCTCGCCTCAACTCCCGCTCACCAGCGGCCTCGTCAATCCCAACCGCCTCGACGAAAGCGATGCTGCGGCCCGCTTCGGTCACCTCGCCGCGGTCGGCGTCGCGTTTCTCGTCGCGGTCGCGGTGGTGCGCACGCTGCGCGCACGCGGCGCATTCTCGAGCCGGCCCGAACCCGATCTGATCCAGCTGCTCGACCTCGTCGCGCTGGGCACGGTGGCGGATGTCGCGAGCTTGCACGGGCTCAACCGCGCGTTCGTTGCACAAGGGCTCAAGGTTCTGGCCCGGCGCGAGCGGATCGGGATGGCCGCGCTGATGGATGCAAGCCGCCTCAAGCGCGCACCGATCGCGTCCGACCTTGGCTTTGCGCTGGGTCCGCGGATCAATGCAGGCGGGCGGATCGGCGAATCGACGCTTGGCGTGCGGCTGCTGACGACCCGCGACCCCGAGGAGGCGCGCGCGATTGCGGAGCAACTCAGCGTGCTCAACGAAGAGCGCCGCGCGATCGAGGCGGCGGTGCAGGAGGCGGCCGAAGCGCTGATCGCCTCGCAGCACAACCTCGCGGTGCAGGTGCTGTGCGGGGCCGGTTGGCATCCCGGCGTGATCGGGATCGTGGCTGGGCGGATCAAGGAGAAGACCGGCAAACCCACCATCATCGTCGCGCTCGCCGATGGCCAGGGCAAGGGTTCGGGCCGCTCGATTGCGGGGGTCGACCTGGGCGCTGCGATCATCGCGGCGCGCGAGGCCGATCTGCTGATCGCGGGCGGCGGACACGCGATGGCGGCCGGGCTCACGGTCGAGGAAGCCAAGCTCGGCGCGCTCGCCGAATTCCTCGACCTGCGGCTTGCCCGCGATGTCGAGCGCGCGCGCGCGGACCAGTCGATCAAGCTCGACCTCGCGCTTGCCCCGGGTGGCCTCACGCCCGACCTCGCGATGACGCTCGATGGCGCTGGCCCTTACGGCGTGGGCTGGCCCGCCCCGCGCATCGCGATCGGACCGGTCCGGATCGTCAAGGCCGATATCGTGGGCAAGGATCACTTGCGGGTGATCGCCAGCGGGCTGGACGGAGCGCGGATCAAGGCGATCGCCTTCCGCGCGAGCGAGAGCGAGATGGCGCAGACGCTGCTGCATCGCAGCCAGGGCAACCGGTTCTACCTCGCCGGAAGGGTCAAGATCGACGACTGGGGCGCCCGCCCCGCGGCCGAACTCCACCTCGAAGATGCCGCCTTCGCCCCCTAAGCCGGCCCGGCAATCCGGCCCTGCAACATATTCGTCATGCCCGGCGCAGGAAAGGGTTGACCGTCAGCCGGCGCGCCCCTAGATGCGCGCTCTCGCAAACGAGTGTGGCCCGTTCGTCTAGCGGTTAGGACGCGGCCCTTTCACGGCTGAAACACGGGTTCGATTCCCGTACGGGTCACCACCTCTTTGTCGATCCCATTGCGATCGTATCGCGCAGACCC
>DAITMG010000008.1:0-61451 GCA_036835265.1 Erythrobacter sp.
ACGCCGCCTGGCGCAGCTTCTTGAGCTTCTTGAGCGCCATGCTGCGCTTCAGCCGCGAGAGGTGATCGATGAACAGGATGCCTTCGAGGTGATCCATCTCGTGCTGGATGCAGGTCGCCATCAGGCCGGTCATCACCTCTTGGTGCTCGTTGCCGTCGAGATCGTGGTAGCGCAGCGTGCAACGCGCCGGCCGGACCACCTCGGCGAGGATCTCGGGCACCGAGAGGCAGCCCTCCTCATACGGGGAAAGGTCCGCTGAAGGATCGAGGATCACCGGGTTCACGAACACGCGCGGATCGCTGATCACCGGCTGGCGCAGGCGCTGCTCGCCCGAGCCGTCCGCGCGTTCCTCGAGGATCGGCTCGGCGTCCTCGTCGGGCTCCTGCAGATCCATCACGACCAGCCGCTTGGGCACGCCGACCTGGATCGCGGCAAGCCCGATGCCCTTGTTGGCATACATCGTCTCGAACATGTCAGCCACGAGCGTGCGCAGGTCGTCGGTGAACTCGTGCGGTTCGACCGGGCTGGAGACGGTCTTGAGCCGGGGGTCCGGCACTTCGAGGATTTGCAGCTTTGCCATGATGGCGCAATTTAGTCGCTGGCGGCTGATGCTGCAAGACGGGCGGTTCGATCAGAGTGATCGGGCGCGTTCAGCCGATCGGCCTTCGGGCTCGCAATGCCTGCGCGAGCGTGCCTTCGTCGAGATAGTCAAGCTCGCCGCCGACCGGCAGGCCATGCGCGAGCTGGGTGATGCGCAGCGCGAGCGGCTCGAGCCGCTCGGCGAGATAATGCGCAGTGGTCTGGCCCTCGAGCGTCGCGTTCATCGCCAGCACCACCTCGTCGACCGCGCCGCCCGAGACGCGCGCGAGCAGCGTGTCGATCGCGAGGTCTTCAGGCCCGATCCCGTCGAGCGCCGACAGCCGCCCGCCCAGCACATGATAGCGCCCCGCAAACAGCCGCGCCCGGTCGAGCGCCCAGACATCGGCGACATCCTCGACCACGCAGAGCGAGCGCTCGTCGCGCTTGGGATCGGCGCAGATGCCGCAGGGGTTGGTGGTATCGACATTGCCGCAGGTATCGCATTCGACCAGCGTCTGCGATACTGCGGTGAGCGCCTCCAGCAGCGCCGGGAGCGCCGCCTCGCGGTTCTTCACAAGCCATAGCACCGCGCGCCGCGCCGAGCGCGGGCCGAGCCCCGGAAGTCGCGCGAGGGCGCTGGAGAGCCGTTCGATCTCTTGCGATGCCATGGGGGGAGAGATAGGGCCTTGCCTCCCGCCAACAAAGCTCGGCTGCAAGGTTTATGCGCCCAAAAATGAGAATAGTCTTCATGGGGACCCCCGATTTCGCAGTGCCGGCGCTGCGCGCGCTTCACGCGGTGGGGCACGATATCGCTTGCGTCTATTCACAGCCGCCGAGCAGAGCAGGTCGCGGCAAGCAGCTGCGCCCCTCCCCGGTTCATGGAGCGGCCGAGGCACTCGGGATCGCGGTGCGCACGCCCAGGTCGCTGCGGAGGGAGGAGGCGCAAGACCAGTTCGCGGCGCTCGGCGCGGATGTCGCGGTGGTGGCCGCCTATGGCCTCATCCTGCCGCAGCCGATCCTCGATGCCCCGCGCCATGGCTGCCTCAACATCCACGCCTCGATCCTGCCGCGCTGGCGCGGGGCAGCGCCGATCCACCGCGCGGTGATGGCAGGCGACGAGGAGACAGGCATCACCATCATGCAAATGGAAGCCGGGCTCGATACAGGGCCGATGCGCCGCGTGGCCCGCACGCCCATCGGCGCGAAGACCACCGGCGAGCTGACCGCCGAACTGGCGCGGATCGGGGCAGACGCGATGGTCGAGGTGCTGGCGGACCTCGTGGCTTGTCCGCCGGTGGCGCAGGACGACGAGGCGGCGACCTATGCGCCCAAGATCGACAAGGCGGAGAGCCGGATCGACTGGGCGCGTCCGGCGGGAGAGCTGGTGCGCCATGTCGCGGGGCTGGCGCCGTTTCCGGGGGCATGGTTCGAGCTGGGTGGAGAGCGGGTGAAGCTGCTGCTGGCTGAATCAGCCGATGGGAGCGGGGCGCCCGGCAGCGTCCTCGACAGCGATTTCACCATCGCGTGCGGCACCGGCGCGCTGCGCCCATTGCGGCTCCAGCGCGCGGGCAAGCCGGCGATGGCGCGGGCGGAGTTCCTGCGCGGACGGCCGATCGAACCCGGTGCGATCCTCGGCTAAGTCCCGGTGCCCCGCTTCGCCCTCACCATCGAATTCGACGGCACGCCCTTTCACGGCCTCCAGCGCCAGGCGCATGGGCCCAGCGTGCAGGCGGCGATCGAGCTGGCGATCGGCCGCGTGACGGGCGAGGTGGCGGTGCTCCACAGCGCCGGGCGCACCGATGCCGGTGTCCACGCGCTGGCGATGCGCAGCCATGTCGATCTTGCCACGCAGCTTAGCCCGTTCCGACTGGTAGGGGCGCTGAACGCGCACCTTCGCCCCGATCCGATCGCGATCACCCAGTGCGCAATCGTGCCCGATGATTGGCACGCGCGCTTCTCGTGCACCGGGCGGCGCTATCTCTATCGCATCCTCAACCGCCGCGCGCCGCTGACGCTGGCGCGGGACCGGGCGTGGCAGGTCGTGGCCGAGCTCGACCCGCAAGCGATGCACCGCGCCGCGCAAGCGCTGGTCGGGCGGCACGATTTCACCACCTTCCGCAGCGTCCATTGTCAGGCCAAGGACCCGGTCAAGACGCTCGACCGGCTGGACGTGGAGCGCGCGGATACCGATTTCGGCCCCGAAATCCAGATCCACGCCGAGGCGCGCAGCTTCCTCCATCATCAGGTGCGCAGCATGGTCGGCTGCCTCAAGCTGGTGGGTGCGGGCACCTGGCCGGAGGGCCGCATCGCCGAAGCGCTTGCCGCGCGCGACCGGGGTGCATTAGGGCTTAACGCGCCGCCCGAGGGGCTTTACTTCGTGGCAGCAACCTATCCGGGCGATGGCGGAGACTGATGATGGCAAAGTGGTACAAGATCCCCTCGACCTTGCGCATCACCGAGCGCGAATATCAAGCCAATATCAATGGCATGAACATCGTGTTCGGCGCGGTGCTCGGCTTTGTGCTGGCAGGGGCCGAGGGCCTGCCGCCGACGGACTTCATCGCCGTGCTGTTTACCAGCGCGGTGGCCGTCATCATGATCCTGTACCTCGGGTCGACGGATTACGTCCTGTTTTACGGCGCGGCCACCGCAGCGATCATATTCGCCGTGCCGTTCATCCTCGCCGACCAGTTCAAGATCAACCCGATCCCCTATCTCCAACCGACCCTGATCGCCTGGGCCGTAATGGTCGCGGCACTCGAACTCACGCCGCGCAGCAAGCCATCTGACACACAACCGAAGGAACCACTCGCATGACCACCACCGGCAAGCAGCTTTTCACCACCCTCACCGCCGACGGCAAGCTGACGCTGGAGGTGGCGGAAAGCCAGTTCCCCGCGCCCACCGGCAATCAGGTGCTGGTCAAGCTGGAAGCCGCGCCGATCAATCCATCGGACCTGGCGATCCTCACGTCCGCTGCAGACTTCGACACCGCCGAATATTCGCCCGGCAAGGTGGTCGCCGCCATGCCCGAGCCGTTCCTGTCAGGCCAGAGGGGCCGTCACGGACAGCGTCTGGCAGCAGGCAATGAGGGCGCGGGCACTGTCATTGCCACGGGCGGTGGCGATATGGCTAAGGCGCTGATGGGCAAAAGGGTCGCCTGCGTGCCGGGGCATGCTTTCAGCCAGTATGCGATCGCGGATGCAATGATGTGCCTGCCGCTGGGCGACCATTCGAGCGAGGAAGGCGCCTCGAGCTTCGTCAATCCGATGACCGCGCTGGGCTTTGTCGAGACCGCGCGGATGGAGGGCCACGCTGCGATCATCCACCTGGCCGCCGCCTCGAACCTTGGCCAGATGCTGAACAAGATCTGCCTCGAGGACGGGATGAAGCTCGTCAACATCGTGCGCAAGGAGAGCCATGTCGAGCTGCTCAAGTCGCTGGGCGCGCAATATGTGGTGAACTCCTCGGCCGATAGCTACATGGCCGATCTGCGCGCCGCGATAAAGGAGACCGGCGCTTTCCTCGGGTTCGATCCGATCGGCGGCGGGCAAGCCTCTGACGGGGTGCTCAAGGCGATGGAACAGGTCGCAGCGAGCCAGATGAGCGAGTTCTCGCGCTATGGCTCCAATCAGGACAAGAAGATGTACATGTATGGACGGCTCGATCTCAGCCCGACCATCCTCACGCCAAGCTATGGCCTGCAATGGAGTGTTGCCGGCTGGCTGTTGACGCCGTTTCTCCAGAAGGCGGGGATGGAGACGGTCGTCAAGATGCGCACCCGGGTGCAGCAAAACCTGACGACAACCTTCGCTTCGCATTACAAGGCCAAGGTGACGCTGGAGGGAATGCTCGAGAAGGAGGCGATCACCGACTATCGCCAGATGAAAACCGGCGAAAAATATCTGGTCACACCCTGGGGGTGATGGTGTGAGGGTGCCGGCTTGAGGGTGCTGGGCCGCCTCGTCAACGCCCGTCGAAGGCGCACTGGATCGCCGCGCGATCGTCCTCCCCATTGGCGATCAGCAACTGGAGGAGAATGCGCGCCTTGGGCGGGCCGAGCGCGCGCGCGGCGATGAAGCCGTTCGCCTCGTCCTCCGGCTCGCGGTCGACCAGCCCCTCGTCAACCCGGCTCGCGCGCACCACGATCAGCCCCGCGCGTGCCGCCTTTGCAAGCCGCTCGCGCACCGGCCCCGGCATATTGCCCTCGCCCAGCCCTGCGACGATCAGCCCGCGGGTTTGCGGCGCGATCAGGCGATCGGCGTGATCGGCGCTCATGCCGGCAAACACGGCGAGTATCGGGACATCGGGCCAGGCTTCCGGAAAACCGAGGCGCGCCCCCTCGCCCGTGCCATCTGCGCCCAGCCGCCAGGGCGCGCCGAACCATTCAAGCGCGCTCGGCGTCACCAGCCCGACCGAATCGCGCGGGAAACCGGCAAACGCTTCCGAGCCGCGCGTGCGGGTCTTGCGGATGTCGCGCGCGGCGAAGACCCGGTCGCCCATCACCACCAGCACCCCGCGCCCCGCCGCATCCGGGGCGCCTGCCACCCGCACCGCATTGGCGAAATTGCGCAGGCCATCAGAGCCCACCGCATCCGCCGCCCGCATCGCTCCCACCAGCACGACTGGCTTGACCGCGGGCAGCGTCTGATCGAGCACGAAGGCGGTCTCCTCCACCGTATCGGTGCCGTGGGTGATGATGATCCCGTCGCATTCAGGCTCGGCCATCGCGGCGAGCGCTTCGGCGTGAAGCTGCGCCCAGATAGCAGGCGTCATGTCTTCCGATCCGATATTGGCGATCTGCCTGCCCGACAGCCGCGCCGCGATGCCGAGCGCCTCGGCCTGGCCGAGAAAGTCGGCGATCGCGATCTGGCCGGGGCGATAATCGGCCCGCGTCGCGCTGCCTGCTGTGCCTGCAATTGTGCCACCGGTGGCAAGGACGGTCAGGCGCGGTGCGGGCATGCGGCGCCTGCCATAGCGGCTCTGGGAGGCCGCTGCCAGCGTCTCGGGCGCGCCTTTTGCCAACGGCTTTGCCGAAAGCGCACCATGTCATTCGTCCTACCGAGGCACCGCTTCGCCGCCGCAAAACGTTCCAAGCGGAACACCCAGACGATCCGGCCATTGAAGGCAGTAATCTAGTCATATTTAATTTGGAGGATTAACAAATGCTTGGTTGGGCTATTACTTTTCTTATAATCGCGCTGGTCGCTGCGGCCCTGGGCTTTGGCGGTATTGCTGGTGCAGCAACGAATATTGCATATGTTGTTTTCGTGGTCGCACTCATTCTTGCCGTCATCTCTTTCCTGCGCCGCGCAGTCTGACGGCTTGATCAAGCGTCTGCGCAGGCAGCAATTACACCAGCATCACAGGCGCGCCGCCGGGCATCCCCGGGGGCGCGCCTTTTGCGTGGCTTGACCTTGGCGAAATGGTCGCTAGATCACCCTCGCCCGGCAACCGACCGGGCCCTGGCCGGAACTCTGGCAAGGGCGATTAGCTCAGTTGGTAGAGCGCTTCGTTTACACCGAAGATGTCGGCAGTTCGAGCCTGTCATCGCCCACCACACAGCAACACAAGCAGCCCCATCACCAGGCCGTTGCTTCGCAGGGTGGTGAGATAGCGCCAAGCTCGTCAAACTCCCGTCATGCTCGAGACTTGCACCCTGCCCTGATTATCCAACAGTCGAACAGCGGCACGCCCGTATGTCCCGCCTCGACAAACCGGGCCTAGACCCGGCAAGAGCATTCGGCACACACCAGTCAGACGGGCGCGACAGATGGATTTCTCGAAGGCAAGCTCTCCGGGCGAAGCGGCAGCGGCGTTTCTCGCACGCAGGGTCCACAAGCACTTGATCGGCGGGCGC
Source organism: Erythrobacter sp. (assembly GCA_036835265.1). Taxonomy (GTDB): domain Bacteria; phylum Pseudomonadota; class Alphaproteobacteria; order Sphingomonadales; family Sphingomonadaceae; genus Erythrobacter. The sequence continues at coordinate 6,440 of DAITMG010000008.1, forward strand.
TGGGTCGAGAGCGCGAGCGGCGAGACCTTCGACACGCTCGATCCCGCGACCGGCGAGAGCCTGGGCCAGATCGCGCGCGGCGATGCCACCGATGTCGATGCCGCCGTCACAGCCGCGCGCGCCGCGTTCGAGGACGGGCGGTGGTCAGGCCTCATCCCGATGGAGCGCGCCAAGACGCTGTGGGCGATCGCTGATGCAATCGAGGCGCATATCGACGAGCTCGCCGAGCTTGAAACGCTCGATCAGGGCAAGCCGCTCTATGTCGGGCGCTGGGCCGAGATCCCGGGTGCGGTCAACCAGTTTCGCTATTTCAGCGGCATGGCGACCAAGATCGAGGGCGCGACCATCCCGACCTCGATCAACTATCAGCCCGCGGGCAAGGAGGTGTTCGCCTACACCCAGCACCTGCCCGTGGGCGTGGTCGGTGCGATCGTGCCGTGGAATTCGCCGCTGGTCCTGACCGCGATGAAGCTTGCGCCCGCGCTCGCGGCGGGCTGCACAGTGGTGCTCAAGCCCGCCGAGGATACCTCGCTCACCGCGATCCGCCTTGTCGAGTTGATGCTGGAGGCCGGGCTGCCCGAAGGCGTCGTCAACCTCGTCACCGGCTATGGCGCTGAGGCCGGCGCAGCGCTCGCGGCGCACCGGGGGGTCGACAAGATCGCCTTCACCGGCTCGACCACGACGGGCCGCGCGATCCTCGATGCGGCCAAGGGCAATCTCAAGCGGGTGACGCTGGAATTGGGCGGCAAATCGCCGGTGATCGTGATGGGCGATGCCGATCTTGACGCAGCGATCGGCGGGGCGGCCAACGCGATATTCTTCAACGGCGGACAGGTCTGCATCGCAGGATCGCGGCTTTATGCGCACAGAAGCGTGTTCGACCGCGTGGTCGAGGGCGTGAGCGAGCAGGCCAAGGCGATCGCGCTGGGCCACGGCATGGACCCGGCAACGCAGATGGGCCCGCTGGTCTCCAAAACCCACGCCGCCAAGGTCGCCGATTTCATCGCCGCTGGGCGCAAGGCAGGCGCAAGCGTGCTGTGCGGCGGCGAGACGACCGGCCCCAATGCAAGCTTCATCACGCCCACCATCATCACCGATGTAGCGCCCGACATGGCCATCGTGCGCGAGGAGATCTTCGGCCCCGTGGTGGTCGCCACCCCGTTCGACGAGCTCGATGAAGTGCTCAGCGCGGCCAATGACAGCGACTATGGCCTTGCTGCAGGCATCTGGACGCAGAGCCTCTCGACCGCGATGCGCGCCTCCAAGCGGCTGCAAGCGGGGACGGTGTGGATCAATTCCCACGCGATGTACGATCCCTCGCTGCCGATCGGGGGGATCAAGCAATCGGGCTGGGGGCGCGACAGCGGGCAGGTGGCGCTGGAGAACTACCTCAATCTGCAGACGGTCTGCGCGATTGTCTAACGTCGAACCGATCGCGGCGGGCGAGTTCGATACGATCATCGTCGGCGGCGGATCGGCCGGATGCGTGCTCGCCAATCGCCTCTCGGCCGATCCAAGTAGGCGCGTGCTGCTGCTCGAGGCGGGCGGGCGCGATGGTTCGCCGCTCATCAAGGTGCCCGCCGCTATCGTGCGGCTGATCGGCAATCCGAAATACGACTGGGGCTTCGGCGTCGAGCCCGATCCCTCGCGCGAGGGGCGGCGCGATTACTGGCCTGCGGGGCGCGTCCTGGGCGGAAGCTCTTCGATCAACGGCATGCTCTATGTCCGCGGTGCGCAGCGCGATTTCGATGGTTGGGCGGCGGCGGGCAATCCGGGCTGGTCGTTTGCCGAGTGTGCCCCGGCGTTCGAGCGGATGGAGGCCTGCGCCTTTCCGGTGGGCGAAGGGCGTGGGCGCGATGGGCCGCAGGTGGTCGACCATTTGCGCACCGTGCACCCGCTCGCCGAGCCGTTCATCGCGGCCGCGCAGGCAGCGGGTCTCGCCTTCAATCCCGATTACAACGGCGCGAGCCAGGAGGGCATCGGCCCGCCGCAATTGACACAGTCCGCGGGCCGCCGGTTCAGCGCGGCCGATGCCTATCTCAGACCCGCCGCGCGCCGCGCCAATCTCAGGGTGATGACCCGCGCGGCAGCGACCCGCGTGCTGTTCGAAGGCAGGCGCGCGGTCGGCGTCGAATTCATGCGCGGCGGCCAGCCACACTTGGCGCTCGCCCGCCGCGAGGTGATCCTGTGCGCCGGCGCGCTGCAATCGCCCAAACTGCTGATGCTGTCAGGGATCGGCCCGGCACAGGAGCTTAGCGCACACGGGATCGAACCGCTGCTGGACAGCGCGCATGTCGGCGCCAACCTGCTCGAACATCCCAGCGCGCAGATCTCGTTCGAGGTCGATCAGCGCACCTTCAACCAGGAGATCAACAGCGCGCGCGCCGCGTTCCATGCGTTGCGCTGGCTTGTCGCCCGGCGCGGCCCCGCAACCAGCCCCTACCCGCATGCGGTCGGTTTCTTCCGCTCGCGCGAGGATCTGGAGTATCCCGACATCCAGCTGATGTTCGGCCCGTTCGGCTTCGAGCTGACGCCCGAGGGGGTTTCGCCTTCGAAGCGCCCGATGGTGACGCTGGTCGTGGGGCTGTCCTATGCGCGCACCGCGGGCACGCTCACGCTCGCCAGCGGCGACTGGCGCGATCCGCCGCGCATCGCGATCGAGATGCTCGCCGACACTCGCGATATCGCCGACCTGACCGCCGCCTGCCGCACAGCGCGCGCGATCATGCAGCACGGCCCGATTGCGCGCCATGTCCGCGGCGAGATCGCGCCGGGTGCGGGCGTGCGTGAGGATGCCGAATGGGAGGCTTATCTCCGGCGCACCGTGGATCCCACCTATCACCCGGTCGGCACCTGCCGGATGGCAGGCGAAGCAAGCCAAGGCGTGGTCGATCCCCGGCTGCGCGTTCACGGCACGCAAGGCTTGCGCGTGGCCGATGCAAGCGTCTTCCCCGGCCATGTCAGCGGCAACACCAATGCCGCTGTCATGATGGTGGCCGAGCGCGCCGCGCAGTTCATCCTTGCGGACGACTGATGCGGCTCAGGCGGTCCGCCCGCCATCGACGGGGATGACAGCGCCGGTGAGAAAGGCGGGCGCATCGCGCAGGAGATAGTCGACGAGCCCGGCAATCTCGCTCATCTCGCCAAATCTTTGCACCGGCGTCGCCGCGCGCAGGCCCTCGAACACATCCGGCAGCCGCGCCTCGAACTCCCGGAACTTCTCGGTTGCGATAATGCCGGGCGCGATCACGTTGATCACCAGCCCGGCGCCAGCATAATCGAGCGCGGCGGATTTGGTCAGGCCGATCAGGCCCCATTTCGCCGCCGCATAATCCGCCATGCCCTTTGTGCCTCTCAGCCCGCCGGTCGATGAATTGTTGACGATCCGCCCCGCTCCCTGGCGCAGCATCAGCGGGATCTGCGCGCGCATCAGGTGAAACGGCGCTGAAAGGTTGACCGCGAGCGTATCGTGCCAGCGCTCCAGCGGCATTTCATGCAGCGGCCCATCGCCCAGCGTATCGCCCAGATTGTTGAACGCACCATCGAGCCGGCCATGCTCGCGCTCGATCCGCTCGATCAGCTCGCGGCATGAAGCGGGATCGGTCCCGTCGAATGTCATCGCGCTGGCTGATCCGCCGCTCGCGCGGATCGCCTCGGCCGCTTCCTCGCAAGGTTCGACGGAACGCGCGGCGAGCACGACATGGCCCTTGCCCGCCCCGATCCGGCGCGCGGCCTCGCGCCCCATGCCCGAACTGGCGCCCGCCACGAGGAAAACGGGTTCATCCATGGCCGAGCCCCTTCAGAAATCCGGTGATTGCTGCGCTTTTGGCCTCGGGACTGGCGCAATCGAGCACGATTCGCGCATCGGGCACCAGCCCGGCAAGCTCGCTGGTCGCAGGATCGAGCGCGCTGTCCGCATCGCCCAGCACCAGCACCGGGACCGCCAGCCCTTGCAACGCCTTGCGCACCTCGTGCCGGAACACCGCTTCATACGGCAGGTGGTAGGTTTCGAGATTGGCAAGCACGTCGAGCGTCAAATCGTGCAGCACCCCTGCATCAAGCGTGCCGATGCTGCGCAAATGCTGCGCGTCCTTGCGATAATGCGGGAAGAACAGCATCTGGTCGCGGATGAAATTCCACGCCCAGTGAAACTGCGTGCCGCTCTCGTCCGGGCTCTGCCTTGGCGCATAAAGTTCGAGGAATTCGGCCCGCATGGCTTCATCGAGCAGCGCGACCCCGTCGAGCACCAGCGCGCTGATCTGCGCGGGCCGCGCAAGCGCCCATTCGATCGCGATGTGAGCGCCGGTATGGGTGCCATAAAGCGCCAGCCGGTCGAGCCCCAGCGTATCGGCGCCGCGCGCAAGCATGTCGGCAAAGTCCGTCATTCCGGGCGCCGTGCCAACGGGCGAGCAGGATTGCCCGTTGCACGGCGTATCGAAAGCATAGAGCCCGAATTCACGCCCCATCCGCTCCATCAGCGGCACCAGCGAGCGCGAGGAGGAAGGCGATGCGTGGAGCAGGACGAGCGGCTGGGCACCTGCGCGTCCGGATCGGGAACGCAGGTGCAACTGGCCTTCGGCTATCCTCGTATACGCCTTCTCGATTGCATCGCTCATCCGGTGAGCCGGCTGGTGCGGCGGTTCGTGAGGCGGCCTAGAACTCGTAGCCGACCGAGATCCGCGCGGTGCGCCCGAGCCCGAAGATCGGGACATAGCTCGAGGACAGCGCCCCGCCAGTGCCGATCAGGAACAGCGCGTTCGAGACATAGGTCTCGTCGAGCGCATTCTGCACCACCGCCTGAACCGAGAAATTGCCGAAATTGACCCCGGCCTGCGCGTTCACCAGGAACCGGTCAGGCACCCACGCAAGGTTGGCCTCGTCGACGAACTGCTTGGTCTGGTAGGAGGCATCGACGCGCAGGTAGAAATCGGAGGTCGCGCTGATATCGCCCTGGTAGCCGAGGCCTGCATAGGCATCGAAGGCGGGCGTGCGCTCAAGCTGGTTGCCGCCGATCGGGACCGGGCCGGTCGGGCAGACGACGCCGTCGCAATTGCGCGAAAGCTCGAAGCGCTGCGAAGTCGATCCCGCGATATAGCTCGCATCGTTGTAGGCCGCGCCAAAATCGAGCGTGACGTTGGGCGTCAGTTCGAACGTGCCTTCGATTTCCGCACCATAGACCTCGACGCTGCCGACATTCCCCGTGACGGTGGAAAGCACGAAGAAGGTTACTGGCACGCTGCCATCGGCAAGCCGCCGGGCTTCGGTCGTCTGGAGGTCTTCCCAGTCGGTGTAGAAGATCGCCGCGTTCAAGGTCAGACCGATTTCGGGGAAGTAGTTCTTCGAGCCGATTTCGTAGGTCCAGTTGGTCTCGCGGTCATATTGTTGCTGCGGTGCAAACGGGGTGAATCCGTTCGAGCCACCCGCCTTCACGCCGCGTGCGACCGAGGCGTACATCAGGTTTTCGGGCGTGAATTCATAGGTCGCCGAGAAGCGCGGGGTGAAGAACTCCTCGGTGATATCGTCGCGCCGCGGATTGAGCGCCTGGATTGCGGGATTGGTGGGCTCGCGCGTGAGGAAATCGATCGTTGTGCGATCCTCGATCGTGTAGCGCCCCTCGACGCTAAAGCGCAGCTGCTCGCTCGCGCGCAATTCGGCAAAGGCATAGATGCTCAGGATATCCTCGTCGCGCGCGAGGAATGTCCGCCGCTGGAAGGTGGCAGTCGGGAACGGCAGCCCCGGCGCGACGGGGAAGATCACCTGGTCGAGATTGGGCACCGCGGTGGTCCCGATGGGATAGGTCTCGCTCGCGTTCGATTCGATGTCGTTCGTGGTCGAATAGTTTGCCCCGACGAAGGCGAACAGCTTATCGCTTTCATAGGTCACGCGCAGATCGTGGCTGAAGCTTTCGAACTCGCTGTCCGTGCCCGAACTGTCGAACAGGGTACCGAAATTCTGGCCAAACAGGACGAGCGGCTGGAGCGGGTTGCGCGCGGTCGATCCGCGGGCATCGACATTCCCGAAGGTGTAGCCGAACTGATAGGTCATCGAGAGATCATCGGTCGGCGCGAAATCGACCTTGGCGGTGATCACATCGGTCGGCCCGCGCAGGCCAAAGCCGCGCGGATCGATGAGGAAGCCATCGGGCCGCGTATCCGGGCCCAGGGTCCCGCTCGGGTTGGACGGGGCGCCGGTCACGAAATTCGGATCGTTGGGCAATTCGCCCACGAACAGCCGGTTTTCAGAAGGAGGATTGGGGACGAACATCGAAGGCGGCGCCGCCCGCGGGCTCGCATTGTTGTAGTTGTAGGGATCGGTCAGCCCCGAGGTGCCGAAGCTGAAATTGGCGACGTGCTCCTGGAAGCGCTCGGTGTGGATGTAGGTCGCCTGGACCGTCAGCGAATCGGTCAGCTTGGCAAGCGCCGTCACCTGGTAGGTTTCGCGCTCGAAGCCCTGGAGATTGCCGCAGGTGATGCACCCGTCGGCATTGGCGAGCGGGTGACTGTTCTCGATCGTCCCATCGAATTCCTGGTAGGCGACATGCCCCATGATCGCGAACGAGCCCGGTACGATCGGGATGCTGAGCGTGCCGCTCGCCTCGTAGAATTCGTCCGTCCCGATACCGGCGCGCACCGCCCCGGTGAATTTATCGAGATCGGGCTTGCGGCTGACGAGGTTGATAACGCCCGCAAACGAGTTGCGCCCATAAAGCGCCGATTGCGGACCCTTGATGACCTCGACCCGGTCAAGCGCGAGCAGGCCCTGATCGATCAGGTATTGCCGCTGGATATAAACGCCGTCGAGATAGGTCGCGACGTTCTGCACCGGCGAGGTAACGCGCAGGTTGGTCTGGCCGCGAATGGTCGGCTGAGCAAGCAGCCCGGTGAATTCCTCGAAGGCAAAGCCCACGATGTTGTCGGCGATATCGCCCAGATCGTCCGCCCCGCGCCGCTGCAGCGTTTCAGCCGTCAGCGCGCTGACCGCGAGCGGAACGTCCTGCAGGTTTTCCTCGAATGTGCGGGCAGTGACGATGATGGTGTTTCCGCTGCGCGGCGCGCGGTCCTGCGCGCTTTCTTCGGCCATGGCGGCGTCGGCATTATCCTGTGCGAATGCCACCGTGCCCGTGAGCGCGAGAGCTGAAACCGATGCAAAACCCGCCAAGCGGAGGGCAGCGACACGTTTGGTGTAATCGAGCATCTGATGTTCCCCTGAGTTATATCCCCAATTACAGTTTTGTTACCAATCCCGGGGGAAGCCATCGGCCAGCTTTGGTTTAATCGCACAGTGGGCAAAAGCGTGAGCAGAGCGGCAGGCAGAGCGGCGGGCAGATCAGCCCGGCTGACCGCTGCGCGCCTGCATCATCTGCCGAAACCATTCGGGCAGCTCGGCGGGCGGCGCGGTCGGGATCGTGCCATCGGCGGGCAATGGCGCAGGGCTCTGCTCGCGCGCATACCATTCGAGCGAAGAGAGCGAGGGCTCCTCCCACTTCGCCGGTGCTTCGAGATATTTGGGATGGTTGGCGCGGATGTATTCAACCGTCGCGGGATTGGGCAGCTTGTCGATCGAATCCACCGCCCCCATGAAGGTGTTGTAGATGCAATTGCCCTCCGTAGGCCCCATCAGCATCCATGGCAGCCACGGCGTCACGCGCGACCATACGCCGTTGTATTCGACGCTGGTGCGCGAGGGGTCCTGCATCTCGTCCCAGTCGATGAAATAGAGGAACGTCTCGGTCACGCGGTTGAACGGGCCGCTGCTCTCGCGCGGCCATTTGTCGGGCTGGAGCGCGGACGGGTAGAACAGGTTGATGTGGCTGAACAGGTTGAGCATGTCCCCGCGCCGGCGGAAATCGAGCATCAGCGGAATGCGCGGCGGCTTGTCCTTGTTGAGCCCGCCATAGTTGGGCGGTTCGGGGTAGAAGTTGGTGATCGTGTGGTTGAATGGATCGTTCGCGATGGGGACGACCTTGACCACCTCGTCCAGATAGGGATTGCGCCATTCCTCCAGAATTTCGCCGGTCTTGATGTCGGTGTAGAACCCGATTTCGCGCAGGATCTTGCGATAGCCCACGCCATCTTCGTGCGGGAGCAGCCGCGCGCACGAGACCATCGTGAAGCCGATCAGATCGCGCAGCGCCTCGTTCGGCCGCGCGCCCTGGACGATGCCCTCGGCAAAGCCGTATTTGGTCGATTGCGTGTCGGTGTTGCCGAGCAGGCGCGCCCAGGCTTCGCGGTTGCCCTCGGACTTGGTCAGATCGAGGAAATCGCCTTCGAGCGAGCGCGCCGTCGCGCCGCCCGCCTTTTCCATGTGCGCCTTGGCCCTGGCCATGCCCGGCGTCATCGCAAGTCCGGCGGCAGCGGCGGCGCCGGCGCCCAAAAGCACATCTCTGCGTTGCATTGCTCTTCTCCTTAGCTGTCGCTCAAGAGTAGCAATTCAGCGCGCTTTGGCGGCTCGAACCCGGTTCTTTGATCGACAGTCGGACAATCGCGCGCGGCCGGAGATAGGCTTGCGCTCAGCGGCCCGGTGCGGACTCCGGTGCGGACTCCGGTTCGGTCTCCGGTTCAGGCGCAGGCTGTTCGCCCTGCTCGAACATCGTGTCGCGCTTGAGCGAGGCGATCACCGCGTCCTGCAAGGCCGGATCACTCACCGGGCCGCTCGAGATCATCATCGAGGTGCCCGGGATCATCTCGTCGGGGCCAGCGATATATTGCCGGATCGTCTCCTCGTTCCAGACCAGACCCTCGCGCCCCGCCTGCGCGAGCGCTGGCGAATAGTGGTAATTGGGAACGGTCCCGGCGCGCTGGCCGAAGATGTTGGAGAGATTGGGCCCGACGAGATGCGCCGCGCCCGGCTCCATCGTATGGCAGAACTTGCACCATTTATAGGTCTCGCGCCCCGTGGTGAGCTCAAACTGGGTGGGCGCGGTCCAATTGACCTTGGCGACCTGCTGGCGGTGCCAGGTGATCGAGGGATCGGCCCGCACGATCACTCCATGGGCGAAGGGCTGCACCCGGAAGAGCAGGTAGGGCATTGTCAGCCCGAGCGCGACCACGCCTGCAATCACCGTGAGCGCTGCGCCGTTCCAAGCCAGCGCCCCGCGCGGGCGTTCGGTCGGGATGACGCTCTGCGACTTGCGCAGGAAGCGCACCACAAGCCAGTAGGCAAGCACGATCCCGAGGAAGATCGCGCCCGCGCGGTAGCCCGGCGCGCGATCCTTGAAGCTGTTGATCGCATAGACGAACAGCACGGCGCGCGTGAGGAACAGCGCGCCGAACCCGGCTGGAAAGGCGCTAAACAGCCCCCGGCCATAGCGCGCATAGGTGTAGCCCGCGCTGATAACTGCGACCAGCGCGAGCAGGACGGTGGCATTGGCGAGCGCGGAGTGGAAATATCCCGAAAACTGCCAGACCGCATGATCCTTGCCGATCACGGCTGGCAGGGTGACGATCCCCGCCGGATTGATCGCGCGCCCTTCGGCCCAGCCGTAGAAAAAGCCGAGCGGACCACTGGTCAGCACCAGCAGGAGGAAGGTGAAACACACCGCGTGATGCCAGAAACGCGCCGCAGGCGGCAGAGTGGTGGGCGCAATCGCGCCGCGATCACGCAGCCAGAGGATCAGCCGCCACAGCCCGAACACGAGCAGCCCGATGCCGATCGCATAGTGCCAGCTGCGCGCAAAATCGCGAATCGCCGATTCCTTGTCGAGCCGCGGCAGGACGACGATCAGGAAACTTTGTGCGATCATTACGAGGCAGAACGCCCAGCCGACGATCCGGCTATCGCGGCGCTCGCCCGCGCTCAGGTGCTCCGCCGCGCTCACGCGCCGCCTTCATGACCGAGCTGGCCCGGAAAGTGGCCTGCGTGATTGTCGACATACCAGTCGGCGATCTCCTCGCGGGTCGCCCACCAGATGCCGTCGAGCCCTTGCGCATATTCGATGAATTCGCGCAGCGCCCGGATCGTGTAGGCGCGGCCCGAGACATGCGGATGGAGGCCCACATTCATGATCCGCCCGGTGATCTCGCCTTCCTGGTGGAGCACGCCGAGTTCCTCGATCAGGATGTCGCGATATTCGTCGGTGGTGCGCGCGTTGCGGGTGAGGATGGTGAAATCGTTGATGACATTGGAATAGGGCGTGGCGACGATCGGCCCGGCATCGGTGCGGATCATGTAGGGCTGATCATCGTTCATGATGTCGCAATAGGCCTTGAAGCCTTCCTCGACGAGAATGGTCGGCGTGTTGAGCGTGCCGCGCAGCGAGCTCGAGAGCCACACCTTGGGCTTCCTTCCCGCATGGCGTTCATACATCTCGACCGAGCGCCGGATGATGTCGCGCTCGGCCGCGATGTCGTCGTGAAAATCGGTCAGCAGTTCGCCCTGCTCGTAATTGTGCGCAATCAGTTCCCAGCCCCGCTCGAGACAGGCATCGGCCATCGCGCGGCGCCGCTCGAAGGTGACAGCGTTGACGGTGCACCCGGCCTTCGCGCCCATCGCGTCGAACAGCTCGAACATCCGCCACACGCCCACGCGCTGCCCGTATTCGCGCCAGGAATAGTTCGGATAATCGGGGATGCGCCCGGCCAGCGCATTGGGCAGGAGCGCGGGGCCGCCGGCGTAATAGGGCTGGTCGGTGTCCTTGACGAGGTCCCAGGTCTCGAGGTTGAAGGTGAACATCAGCGCCACCTTCGCGCCGCCCGGCCAGCGCAGCGGCGCACGCTTGGGCAGGGGCACATAATCGTATTCGAACATCGTCCCGATTTCCCTAGAATTCGGCCATCAACCGGCCAAAGCCCTGTTTGCGATCCATGATGCCATTCTGACGCAGCGCATTCCAATAGGTCGCAGTGTTGATCGCGATGACCGGCTTGCCGAGCCACAGCTCGGCCGCAGCGGCGAGCCCGACCATCGAGAGGTTGGTGCCGACCTGGACCAGCGCATCGACATCGTCGCCATCGAGTTTCTTGAGTTCTTCGCGCAGGATCGCGGTCGGGACCTGCGCAATCGCTGTCCAGCTTGGGCACCGCAGGCACGTATCGCGCACGACCTCGATCCCGTGATCGGCCATGAAGTGCGCGACCTGCGCATTGGCGCTGGGATAATAGGGCGAGAGGACGGCGATCTTGCGGATGCCGCTATAGGCGCTGAACGCCTCGATCAGCGATTGCGACCCGGTGCACAGCTTGAGCCCGGCGGCCTCCTCGATGTTGCGCCGCCATTCCTCGGCCCCCTTGGCGCCGCCATAGAAGGTCACAGCGCTCATCCCCATCACGAGATAATCGGGGTTGCAGGTGAGCACGCCGCGCACCGCATCCAATGTGTTGCGGCTGATCTCGAGCGTTCCGGCCATGAACGTCTCGTCCGAGATCGCCTGCGCATCATCGACCACGATCCGGCTGTAATGATTGGTGACGCCCGGCACGCGCAGATCGTCGAAATCGGGCTGGACGATGGTGTTGGTCGACGGGCCGAGCACACCGAACAGCCGCCTGTGGCCGCGGGCATCGGGATTGGGTCGTGGCTTGACCGGCATCAGGCGAGCATCTTTTCGCGCTGGACACAATCGATCATCGACTGGCGCAGCAGGAATTCGCGCCGACGCTCGGGATCGGCGCGGATCGCCTGCATCTCGGCCTTGCGCCGCGCGTGCATCTGCCCTTCGCCTTCCTTGAGGTATTCCATGTTGCGGATCGTCTGCGCCTGGATGAATTCGTGCGTGGTGGTGCGGCGTTGCTCCTCGAATTCGGCGAGTTCGCGGGGCGCATCGGCGCCCTCTTTGAAGATCCGCACCAGCCGTTCGGACAGATTGAACGCATCGTGGATGCCGCTGTTCATGCCAAAGCCGCCGATCGGATTGTTGAGATGCGCTGCATCGCCGATCAGCGCGGTGCGCCCGGACAAAAAGCTGTGCGCGACGCGCTGGTGGACGCGGTAGATCGTGCGGTGATGCGTGATGACCTCCTCGCCCTTGCCGATCAGCCGCTCGAACACCGCGTTCTTCTTGGCATCGGCGAGCAGCACTTCATCGGGCGTTGCCATATCGGCAGGCACAAGCACGCGCCACAACGAAGGCACCCGCAAGAGCACCATCCACTCCTGCGGGTCCGACACATAGTTGACATGACACAGCCCTTGGATGTGCTCCTCGAGCGGCTCCTTGGTGGTAAAGCACAGGAACTTCTCGGGGTAGGTGAACCCGTGAAATTCGGTGCCGAGCCATTTGCGCACGGTTGAATTGGAGCCGTCCGCGCCGATCAGGTACTCGGCCTCGATCCGCACGATCGCATAGGGCGTCTCGGCATAGACGATGACCTCGCTCGCATTCTGCTCGATCGCGGCGACCCGGTGATTGAACAGCACCTGCGCGCAATCCTCGCCCTGCACGCCTTCTGAAAGCTTGCGCGAGAGGTGATATTGCTCGCACTGGATGCGATAGGGGTGGCGCGTCGCATCGGCGATCTCGGAGAGATCGAAATCGATCACCTCGCCCGTGCGCCGCTCGCGGAAGTGATAGACCGGCGCCTTGAGGCCCTTCTCGATCAGAAAGTCAGTGATGTCGAAGCGCTCGAGCATCTCGAGCGTGGGCGGATGAAAGGTTGAAGCACGCAGATCGAGCGCGCAATCCGCCCCGTCTTCAAGCAACACGACATCGATCCCCTGCGAGGCAAGATAGTAGGCCGCCACGGCGCCCACTGGTCCTGCGCCGGCAACGACCACCTGGGTTCGAATTGTCTGCATTATCCGCGCGGCTCCGTTGCCAGTGTGCAAGATCACGTGTCCAAGATCACGCGCCCGAATGGCGCAAGTGACGAGGGCACAGGCGGGCAGCGGGGGGAAACGGCCAGACCATGCCTTTCTCGCCATGCGGACATGGCGGGGTGTGAAACGAGCAGGACCTTGTGGACTATCCGAGGTGCGAACACGCCGGGCGCTTTCCAGCCGAACGAAGTCGGCGCCTGCTAAACATTCCGGCACAAGATAACGAAGAGGAACTCTTTGCCATGGCGCTCAACACCAGCCCCCTGCGCGCAATCAGCGAGGACGACATTGCCACCTATGCGCGCGATGGCGCGGTGTGCCTGCGCCAGGTGCTGAGTCAGGACTGGGTCGACCTCCTTCTCGCCGGCGCGCGAGAGGTGATTGTCGAGAAGCAGGATGTGGGGCTGCTGCCCACCATTCCGGGCCGCTACATGGCGCGCTGCATGCCGGCCTATCGCAAGCTCGTGTTCGAAGGGCCGATCGCCGAGGCGGCGGGCAAGGTGATGCAATCGAAGGAGATTCGCTTCTTCTTCGACGAGTTCTTCGCCAAGCCGCCGCAATCGGATGCCGCGACGCTGTGGCACTGTGATCGGATGGGTTTCCCGGTCACCGGCACGATGGTGCCCTCCTTGTGGATCCCGCTAACCCCGATCGTCGAGGAAAACTGCCTCGAAGTGCTGGCGGGCACGCAACACGATGACGTGCCCTACTGGCTGTTCAGCCCCAATGCGCGCAAGATGATCAAGCCCGATGACCGTGTGCCCCATCCCGATATCGAGAGCCGCCGGGGCGAGCCGGGCCTGCGGTTTCTCAAGTGGCAGATGGACCCGGGCGACATGCTGATCGTCCACCCCTGGGTGCTGCACTATTCGGCCGGCAACCCGACCGATGACTGGCGGGTCGCGATCTCCGAGCGCGTCTTCGGCGACGACATCCGCTGGGCCCCGCGGCCCGATTGCCTCAACATTGCCGGCTGCAGCTTTGACGAGATGCTCGAGGGCGAAAAGCCGGAAGGGCCGCTGTTCCCGCTGATCTGGTCGCAGGATGGCCGCCGCGAGGATGACAGCGAATATCCGCGCGGCTTCGCCACCCGCTGGCCCAAGCGCGAGATGGGCACGGTCAACGAATACGCGACCTTCAAGGCGATGAAGGACAAGCAAGACCGCGGCGAACTCTCGAACCGCGCGACCGCTCCTGCCGATTGAGCGCGCCGAACGAGCGGGCTAGTCGAGCGCGCGGATCAGCGCGTTGGGGATGATCGCATCGTCATATTGGAGGTTCACCTCGCCCATCCGCGCGATCACCAGATCGCTTGACGCGACGACATAGACCCGCTGCCCGCCAAATCCGTCGAAATAGACGATGTCCTGCGCTGCGAAGGCTTCCGCATGCGGCACCTTGATCGGGTTCGCCGCGCTGTAGGCGCGCTGGGGCGTGTGTTCGCGCCCGAGCCAGACGTGCAAGCCATATTGCGGGTTGACCGCTGAGGGCTGCGCCATCTGCGCGATCCAGTCCACAGGGACGATCTGCTTGTCGCCCGCCCTGCCCTGCTGGCGAATCAGTTCGCCGATCCGCGCAAAATCCGCCAGCCCCGCATGCAACCCGGCATAGCCGCGCGCGGCGCGCTGCAGGTCGACCCACACCTGCGCATCGCCGTTGCCGAGCGGGCACCACAGCTCGTCTTCGAGGAAGGTGAGCGTGGTGCCCTTGCCCTGCGCGGCCAATTGCCGATCGAGCACCAGCGTCAGGAGCTTGGTGATGGCGTTGTTGTAGGAAAACTCGGTGTCGGGCGCGGCCGTCCGCTCGATGCCGAGCGCCGCCTTGCCGATATCGGGCGCGAGCAGGATCTCCATGAAGTTCGACTGGCCCAGCCCGGCCGACATGGTCAGCAGCTGGCGCAGGGTGATATCCCCGCGCGGATCATCGCTCCACTCGGCGAGGTACTGTCCCACGGGATCGTCGATCGAGCCGATCACGCCTTGATCGATCGCTATCCCGTAGAGCAGCGCAATGACCGATTTCATCATCGAGGCGGACGCGCTCGGTGTCTCGCCGGTCACTCCTTGCGCGAAGCTCTCGTGGACGATCGCGCCCTTGTGCATCACGATCAGGCCGAGCCCGCGCTGCGCGTCCGAATAGGCCTTGGCCTGCGCGATCGCCTCGGCGAGTTCGCCTTCCGGCACCGCACGCGGCAACGGCGCGGCCGGGCAGCCCTCGAGCCGGTAGCTCGGGCGATAGCGCTCGACTTCGAGGATGCTCGAGCTCTGCGGCAGATCGGCCGGCGTGGTGGGATTGTCGATCCCCGTGATGCGCTCGGGCGCGCTCGCCCGGGCTTGCGCCGAAGGCTCTGCGGGGGCGAGCGTGGCCGCGCACCCGCTCAACAGGAGCGCTCCAGCCAAGGGCGCAATGCTGGCGCGCAAAGCGGCTTTCAGATGCATCATCGCGCTCTAGTCCTCCTGGTAGCTCTCGCCGGGGACGCTACCACCCAGCCAGCATGCTGGCGAGGCCCCGCTGCGGCTTTCGATGAAGTGCAGCGTCGTCGCCAGCGCGCGGTCGAACAGCGCCCGCTCGCGCTCGCTTGGCGGTTTGACCCGTCCGAAAACGCCGCCGAAATAATGGTCGATGCCCTCGCCCACCCACAGCGCACGCCGGCCTTGCGGGGCGTGCTCGTGGCTCGCGGTGTGAGCCTGCCAATCGTCGATGAAGCCGGGCAGAATATCTGCGGTTCCGGTGATCGTGAGGCTGGGTGCGGTCAGGCTCGCCCAGCCCTCCTGCGCCATCAGCCCCGGCATCGCGCCGGGCGGCGACCATGCAATGACGGCATCGACCGCCGGGTTGGCGCGGCTCACCTGCGTCCCATCGGGCTCGAACGCCAGCGCCCCGCCAGGCAATTGCGCGATCAGGCCGCCATAGGAATGGCCCAGCGCAATGCGGCGCTCGGGATCGAGCGCGAGGCCGCTCTTTGCGAGAAGCTCGCGCAGCGGCCCCGGCGGATCGAGCGCAAGCGCGAAATCCTCGTTGCGGGTCGCCCAGGTGACCGGGTGCGGCGGCCGCTCGGGCTCGCCTTGCGCGCGCGGATAGTCTTCCGAATCGATGTGCATCGGGGCAATCACGATGAATCCCGCTGCCGCCAGCGGTTCGAGCAGCGCGCTGTAGCGATCGGGCGCGGCGAAGGCGCCGTGCGAGAAGGCGATCAGCGGATAGGTGCCCGGCTCGAGCGGGGCATGGATCGTCAGCGGTATCGTGCGATTGTCCGCTCCGGTGATCTGGCTCGCGAACATTCGCGCGCTGCCCGAGAGGCGCTTGGCGC
This sequence comes from Erythrobacter sp., assembly GCA_036835265.1. GTDB lineage: Bacteria > Pseudomonadota > Alphaproteobacteria > Sphingomonadales > Sphingomonadaceae > Erythrobacter. The sequence goes on from DAITMG010000008.1 coordinate 22,503, forward strand.
AGTCTGCGTGCGCGGGAGAGGCGGCAGTGTAGGATTGCGGCTGGGCGGATGCGCATGCCGCGAGCGCGGCGCCTGCAAGCGCGCAAAAGATAAGGCGATCCATCCTGCCGCGATGGCACGGCACCGAGCGCTGCCCCAACGCCCGCACCGCGCGTATTCGCCAGTCGGACAGCATCCACCAGCCGCGCGAAGCGATCGGCCGATCTGTTAGAATTCTAGCCCATGACAAAGCGCTCAGTCTTCATCAGCGGTGGTGGCCCTGCGGGCCTTGCGGCCGCGCTGCTGTTCGACCAACTCGGGTGGGACGAGGTGATCCTCGCCGAGCGCCGCTCAGGCCCCGCCGATTTCGAGAAGAACAAGAGTTTCAACTACCTCATCGACAAGCGCGGGCAGCGGCTGCTCGAGCGGCTCGGCATCCTGGACCGTCTGCCGCAAGTCGGCGTTGCCACCCGTGAATTCAGCGCCACCACGATTGCGCCCGATGGCTCGGCCAAGACGCAGAAGGTTCCGATCATCGATCCCAACCGCCCCGTGTGCTACTGGACGACGCGGCGTGCGCTCCTTTCAATGCTGTTCGCCGCGATCGAGGAGCGGGCGAGCAGCCGCCTGCGCGTGCTCTACGGGCACAGCGTAAGCGATCTCGCGCGCGCGGGCGATGGTCGGCTGACGGTGGTGCTGGAGGATGATAGCGGCCAGCCGCTCACCCTCACCCCCGATCTGATCCTCGCGTGCGACGGACTTGCCTCGGCGGTGCGCAAAGGCCTTTCCGCACAGCCCGAGACGCCGCGCGGCGCGTTCGACATGATCGCGACCCCCTCGCTCTCGACCGGGCTGCGCTACAAGGTGCTCAACCTGCCTGCGCGGTTCGAGGCGAAAGGCGGAGCGGGCGTCGATGATCCGGCGATGAGCTACATCATACCCTCGCGCCACACGGACCAGCGCAAGGCCTGCGCGCTGTTCGCCTTTCCGGTGAGCGACCCAAGCCATCCGCGCAGCGTCAACCTGATCCGCGAAGCCGATCACGAATTGTGGACGCTGGAGAGCGCCGATGCGCTCTATGCCTTCCTCGAAGACGCCTTCCCGCAGCTCGATATTCGCGCGCTCGTCAGCCGCGAAGAGGCGGAGGATTTCGTGTCGCTCGAGGCAGGGGCGTTTCCCGCGCCGCAATATGCTCAGGCATTGCTGGCGAGTTTCGGGGAGGGCGAGGCGCGCAACCATGCGCTGCTGATCGGCGATGCCGCGCACGCATTTCCACCCGATCTCGGTCTCGGCGTCAATTCGGCCATGCAGGACGTCGACAAGCTCGCCGAGCAATTGGAACGCGCCGAGAGCCTCGAGGCGGCGCTCGGCGCCTATGCCGCCGAACGGCTGCCCGAAGCGCGCGACCTGGTCTGGCTGGTGACGCATGTGTTCCCCGAGCAATACAACCATCGCCCGTGGGCGCTGCGGCGCTGGATCGCGGGGTTCTTCCTGCGCCGTGGGCTCAACGCTGCGCTGCCCGGGATCTTCGCAAAGCCCGGCTTCTTCCTGACGCATGACCCCGATCTCGGCTTTTCGGAAATGCGCCGCCAGATCGAGACGACCGATGCGCGCATCCGCGGCCTTGGGATCGGGGCACTGGCGCTGGCGGCGGGCGCTGCCGCGCTCACGCTGCGGTAATTGGCCGGTAACTGGGTGCGCTAGGAGCGCCCGATCAGTCGCGGTCGGCGCCTTGCAGCGCGGCGATCACCCCGCCCGAGATCGCCGCGACCGCGGCATCGACGCGCTGCTGGAACGCGGCATCGGGCTGGAAGGTATCGACCGCCTCGCTGGTGACGACGCCTTGGCGCTCGAGCAACGTCTCGAGCACCATCACCCGGTCGGTCAGCACCGCGACCTCGCGGGTCAGCGAGAGGACCGCGCGCGCAAGATTGTCGACCTGCCCCTCGCCCATGATCTGGCCCTCGGGCGTGTTGTAATCGCGCGGATCGGTCGGCCTCATTCCTTGGCGCCCTGGATCACGTAAGGATAGGGGCCGGTTGTGGTGACATCGACAAAGCCCGCCTCGCGCGCGATGGCGACGAGATCGAGGCTCGCGCTCTCGCGCCAGTGCGGCTCGCCGCCGAACATCGCCCCGCGATCGGCTTTCCACACGCCGAGCTTGTCGAGATCGGCATAGCGGGTGACATCGCTCATCAGCATGTCGCCGCCCGGCTCGAGCAGGCGGTAGGCTTCGGCGAACAGCTTGATGATCGCCTCGGCGGGCATTTCATGAAGGATGATGTAGCTTGCCACGAGGTCGAACGCGCCATCGGCGAAGTCGGTCGCCTCGGCGGCTTGTTGCGAGAGGATCCAGTTCCAGCGATTGGCGTTGGCCGTGCGCCAGGCGTGTTCGAGCATCCGGGCGGAAAGATCGACGCCGTAGATCTGCGCTTGCGGATAGGTCTGCGCCAGCGCGGTGGTGAAGTGGCCTGAGGAGCAGCCCATGTCGAGGATACGGCTGTAGCTCGCCCGCGGCGCCATCGCGGCGACATCGCGGCGTTGCTGAAAGATGCCGCCCGGAAAGAACCGCCCGACGATCTTTTTGTGGATCAGCTCGCCGTGGATGTAGCCCATGTGCTCGTGCCCTTCCCAGCCCCCGGTGGTGCGGTGGAAGTGCACGCCGTCCCAATAGGCGGGCGGCTCGAGATCGGGGTTGAGCGTGAGCGTGGCCGGGCCTTGCTCGACAGCGGCGAAGGTGGCGGCGAGATCCCCTTGGATTTGCTCGAAGGCCTCGGCACACAGCCGCCCGTGCATCCGCCCATGCCAGTCGCCCAGCAGCTTCTGGACGGTGTATTCGGGCACATCGGCAAGGCTCGCCTCCATGTGCGCGAGGCGCTCGTCGAGATCGTCGGGCAGCGCCGCGGGATCGCTCACCCGCGCGGCGATCGCCTGATCGACCGCCATGCCGATCGGCCGCGAAGCGATCGCCATCTGCGCCAGAAAATCGACCGAGGCGCGCCCGCGCTGGCGCAGTTGCGGGTTTTGAAAAGCGTTGGAGGTCATGCGAAATCCTTCCCCGGATTGCCTTTGGAGACGTCCTCTTCGGTGAGGCTGTAGCCCGATAGCAGCACCACCGCGATCGTGTAGAAGATCGCCGGCAGCCACGAAACCGCCAGCAGCAGCGCGGTGTTGACATCATCGCCCTGCGGCACGTCGAACGGCAGGTCCTTGTTGAACCCGACATAACTCAGCGCGATGCCGACGATCAGCGGACCGAACGCGCCGGTCAGCTTTTCAACGAAGCTGTAGAGCGCGGTGAACGCCCCTTCGCGCCGCACCCCGCTGCGCCCGGCATCCTCGTTGATGATATCGGTCAGCATCGACATCGCCATGATGACATTGCCCGAAAAGGCGACCCCCACCAGCAGCCCGCGCGCGAGCACGAGGGGCAGCGGATCATCCGGCCCCGACACCGTCCAGCTCAGCGCATAAGCGATGTTTACTGCAGCGGCGACATAATAGGCGGCCTTCTTGCCATAGGCTTTGGAGAAGGCGACCAGCAGCGGCGAGGCGATGATGGTCGAGGCGGTGACGACGAGGAAGAACACCGCGAGCACCGAGAAGCTCAGCTGGAGATACTGGACGAAGAAATACGCCATCGCCGCGCCGGTCGTCTGCACCCCCATCAGCTGCGCGAACTTGACCCCGATCAGGCGCAGGAAATGGGGATTGCCCGAGACCGCACCGAATTCGCGGCTGAGCTGCTCGAATTTGCTGTCGCCCGCATCATCGGCCGGGTCGGTGAAGCGGGCGCGGGCGGTCGCGAGATAGGCGGTGATCAGGCTGGCGAAGATCAGCCCGCCGCAGGCCATCCCGACCAGTGCCCAGCTCGATTTCTCGGTGCTGCCGAGCACGTCGAGGGCAAACTTGATCCCCGCGCCCGCAGCCATGCCGCCGAGCGCCACAAACACCATGCGGTAAGCGTGGATCGAGGAGCGCTCGTGGTAATTGTCGGTCATCTCCGCGGGCATCGACATGTAGGGGATGTTGAACAGCGTGTAGCCGAACGCATAGAGGCACAGCGCGCCAAACAGATAGGCCGCGGTTGCATACTGGTTGTCGAATTGCGGCGTGGTGAAGATGATCGCGAAGCTTGCTGCGCTCATCACCGCGCCCCAGGTGAGGAACGGGCGGCGGCGGCCATGGCGCGAGCGCAAACGATCGCTCCACAGCCCGACGATCGGATCGGTCACCGCGTCGAACAGCTTGCTGACCGTGATGATCGTGCCCGCGAGCCAGGGATCGATCCCCAGCATGCTGACCGCGAACAGCAGCAGCACGCCCGAAATGCCGTTCATCAGCAAGGAGATGCCGAACGCGCCGATCCCCCAACCCAGCTTCAGGCTGACCGGAAGCCGGTCCTCGCCGGGCACGGCCGCCGCTGCGGGAGCGATATCGTCGGCGGTGGTGGCCATCAGTCAGCGGCTCCCTTTTGGGCGGATGATGCGGCGGGCAGCGGCTGGGGCAGCGGTTGCGGTTCGGGCAGCGGCCTGCCAGCCGCGCGCGCAGCATCGCGGATCAGCAGATTGGGCAGCACGGTGTTATCCCACGGCATATCCTTGGGCGGATTGGCACCGGTGCGAAGCACGATCATGTTTTGCGAGGGGATCATGTAGACGACCTGGTTCGAATTGCCATCGAACAGCGCCAGATCCTTGTCGAGATACGGTTCCTTGTGCGCCACCTTGCCATAGGGAACGCTCGGATGCGCAAAGCCGCGCGCCGCGATGTATTCCCCCGCAAGCCACACGCCCATGCCATAATAGGGATTCTCCGGGGTGCCGGTCAGGATTTCGTCGGTGTAGCCTTCGGGCAGCAGCGCCTTGCCTTCCCACACGCCATCAGCCATCACCAGCATCGCCATGCGGACCCAGCTTTGCGCAGGGAGCAGCAGGCAGCAGCCCGAATGCGCGGTGCCGCCTTCGCGATTGGTCCAGATCATTCCGCCCATCGCGCCGATCGGTTCGAGCAGCGCCTCGGTGAGATACTCGCCATAGCGCATCCCGGTCGCCCGTTCGATCAGCGGGGCTACCAGTTCGGAATTGGCGTTCGAATATTCGTAGCGCTCACCCGGTGCGTGGGTCATCGGGTAATCCTCGATGATCACCTCGTCGTGGCGCGGGTGGAGATAGGCGCGGTTGAGGATGTCGGCGGGATCGGGCGAAAAGCCCTGCGGCAAAAGGCCGGTGCGCATATCGAGGAGGTGGCGCACCTTGATCCTGCTGCGCTTGGGATCGCCCTTCCATTCGGTAATAAAATCGGCCACCGGCTGGTCAAGCGACTGGATGTGGCCTTGCTTGAGCGCCCGCCCGACGAGCAGCGCGGTCACCGGTTTGGCGAGCGATTTGGAGACGATCGGGGTCGCCTCGTCGAACCCTTCGCCATAGGCCTGAGCCTGAATCACGCCATCGACCATGACGAGGAAGGCCGAGGTGCCTCGCGCCATGGCATAGCGCTCCGCTTGCGCGAGCGCTTCACCCGACAGGCTCGGCTGCGCGGCCACGGGGAGCATCGCTGCATCGGGCGCTCCCGCCACCGGTTCGAGCGGATCGTAGGAATCGAGCCCGGCACCGACCCGCGCATCCTCGAGCAGCTTGTTGAACCGCGCGAGATAAAGCGCTTCGTCCGCCTCGCTGTATTTTGCGATGCTGGCGGCATCAACCTTGGCCGATGGCGCAGGCGCAGGCGCCGCCATAGCCGCTTGCTCCTGCGCCATCCCGGCGCTTGTACAGGCGCCAAGCGCGAGGGGCGCAGCGCACAGCAGGGCGCCGGCGAGGCGGCCTTGCGGCACTGAGCGTTCTAGCGTTCGGGCGATCTTCAACAAGCGTGTCCTCATCTCCATCATGCCATGTCTAGCTCTTGCAGAAAACGCTTGAGCGCTCGCAGCGCAATTTACTCGCCAGTCGAGGAAATCGCCCGGCGCAGCGGCATCGGGCGCGGTACTCGGTGAAAACACGCTCGATCGCATTTTGCGCCGCGTGGCTCGTGCAAGACAGGAAACCCGATGATCAGGCTGACCATATTCGGGGCAACCGGCAAGAGCGGGCGGCTGCTCTGCGAAGGTGCGCTGGCGCGGGGTCACAAAGTGACGGCTTTCGTGCGCGATCCCGCAAAGCTGGGCGATCTGGTCGAGCGGGTCGACGTCGTCACCGGCTCGCTCGAGGACAAGGAGGCCATCGTGCGCGCGGTGGTCGGGGCGCAGGCGGTCGTCAGCGCGCTCGGCACATTCGAGCGCAAGCCCAACACCGTGCTGTCGGACGGCACGCGCCAGATCGTGCGCGCGATGGAAGCCAGCGGCGCGGCGCGCTTCGTCGCGATCACCTCGCTAGGCTGCGGATCCTCGCGCGAGCAGGTCAACAGCGGGTTCATGCGGCTCCTCATCAAGACGCTCGCCAAGGAGATCTGGGCCGACAAGGACCGCCAGGAGGAGGTGATCCGGACAAGCTCGCTCGATTACCTGATCGTTCGCCCGGGCGGCCTGTCCGACAAACCTGCGCGCGGCAGCTGGACCGAGCTGCGCGCAGGCGAAAGCCATAAGGGCAGCCAGATGATCTCACGTGCCGATGTCGCCACTTATATCCTTGATCGCCTCGCCGCGGGCGAACTGGGGCGCGAGGAAGTGGTGCTGTTCTAACCCTAGGCCAGCAAGTCGATCTCACCCCCGCTGCCCTCGGCCATCGCGGCTGACCAGATCGCGTGCGCGGCGGCGAGATCCTGCGCTGCCACCCCTAACGACTTGTAGCAGGTGATCTCGTCTGGACCGGCGCGCCCCAGCGCGGGATTGGCCGCGACCTCGCCGATTTCGGCGACGATATGCGCCTCTGTCACCACGCCCGCCGCGATCGCCTGCAAAAGCTCGCCCGCCGCTGCCATCGCCGCCGGGCGATAATCGACATAGAAGCGGCTGCGGCGCACCGCTTCATGATCGACCTCGGCGGTTGTCGGGATGGCCGAGCCGACGAGATTGAGATGCTGGCCGGGCTTGAGGTCGGCTCCGCGCAGCACAGGCTGGGCCGCGCTGGTGGTGGTGCAGACGATATCGGCATCGGCCACCGCTTCTCCCGCAGTGCGAGCGGGCTCGACCTGGACCGCGCACTGCGCGGCCGCCTCAGCTGCGAATCGCGCTGTCCGCTCGGTATCGCGGCCCCACACCGCAACGTGCTCGATCGCGCGCACCTGCTGCATCGCGGCGATATGACGCATCGCCTGTTCGCCGGTGCCGATGATCGCAAGGCGGGTCGCATCCGCGCGCGCGAGCAGATCGGTTGCCAGCGCGCTTGCCGCCGAGGTGCGGATCGCGGTGAGCGAGGACCCCTCGATCATCGCCAGCGGCACGCCTCTGGCGCTGTCGAACAGCACCACCATGCCGACATGCGTGCCCAGCGGATCATCGTGTGGGCGATCATACTTGCACACCAGCTTGATCCCGAAACTCGCCGCCTCGCTCTCACCCGCCGTGCCGAGCGATCCGGGCATCAGCGCGAGCTTTCCCGCAGCGCCGGGCACAGGCATGAACTGGCGGATCGGCAGCGAGACATCCCCGCGCGAAACCGCGATCATCGCCGCGCACATCACGGGCATGCAGGCGCCGACCGGCAGCAGCCGTTCAACCTCGCTGCGCGTGATGATCCGCATCAGGCGGGCCCGCGCGGCGGGAGGAAGCGCATCTTCGCCATCACCTCTTCGACATTGTCCGGCCGGTCGAACGCCTCGGGCATCGGCTCGCCGGGGGTGCGCGGGCGGCCGATCGCATAGAACCAGTCTTCAAGCCCGGGCGGGAAAAACACCCAGAACATCTTCATATCGGTATCGCCGGTGTTCTTGATCCAGTGCGTGCAATTGCGCGCAAACAGGATCGTGGTGCCGGGGCCGAACGCGCTCACCTCGCCGTCGATGTCGACCTCGCCCGAGCCCTCGTAGACGAACACGAGCTCGTGGTTCTGCCTGTGCCCGTGCTCGCGCACCATGCAGCCCGGCGGCATCACCTGGATGCCCGACGACCACGTGTCATAGGGCATGTTGTCGGCGGTGAGATTGACGTTGACATAGCCCCGGCTCGGCAGCGGCTGCCACAGCGAGCGGCCCTCGTCCGGGCCGACGATCACCGAGCGGCCTTTGGTGATGTGTCCGACGGTGGGATGGGGCGAGTGCTCATCGGCCAAGGGAGGTCTCCTTTGCGGCGGTGAGGAAGCTTAGCACAATCGGGTTGTAGGTGTCGGGGACGACCATCGGTGAAAAGTGCCCGCCATGATCGAGCAAATGTTCGCGCGCATGCGGAATCAGCCGCGCCATTTCTTGCGTGAACCCGGGCGGGGTGAGCTGATCGTCCATCGCCCCGATGCACAGGGTCGGCACGGTGATCTCATGCAGCCGGCTGCGCAGATCGTGGGTGTAAACCGCGTTGATCCGCGAAAGCTCGACCTCGAGCCCAGGAAACGCCGCCAGCCGCTCTTCCATGAAGGCGCGCGCGCTGATCATCTGCGGCTGCAGGTGGCGGCTCGGCATGGCGAGATAGGTGCCGATCGTGAGGTAGGCGAGCGGGCCGCAGCTGACGAGGATTTCGCGCCGGGTGCGGAACAGCTCGGTAAGGTAGGTGTCGGGCCCGGCCCAACTGCACGAAAGCACGAGTTTCGTGAGCCGCTCGGGCGCGCTCAAGGCGATGTGCTGGCCGATTGCCCCACCGGTCGAATGGCCGACATAATGCGCCTCCGCGATCCCCAGCGCGTCCATCAGCGCGAGAACATCGGTTGCCATGTGCTCGGCGCCATAGACGACCTTGTCGGGCGTGCTCTCGCCGCAGCCGCGATGATCGAAGGTGATGACGCGGAAATCCTTCGCGAAATCCTGCACCTGCGCGCGCCAGAACGCCCCGCGCCCGCCCAGCCCGGCGACGAGCAGCAGATCGGGCCCGCTGCCGGTGATCTCGGTGTGGATCTCCGCATCGCCGACATCGATGCGGCGCACCTGCGTCGGGATCGCCGCTGCGCTCACCAGCCCGCCTTGAGCTGGGTGAAGACCGATTTGGTGTTGAGATACAGCTCAAGCCCGTCGCGGCCGTTCTCGCGCCCTATCCCCGATTGCTTGTAACCGCCCAGCGGCACATCCCAGTCCGCCCCCATCGCGGTGTTGAGCCCGATGATCCCGGCCTTGAGCTTTTTCGCCATGGTGTGCGCGGTGGTGACGTCCCTAGTCCAGACGCAGCCGGCGAGGCCATAATCGCTGTCGTTGGCGAGCGCGATCACCTCGTCCTCGCTTTTGAAGCTCTGGGCGACGAGCACCGGGCCGAAGATCTCCTCGCGCACGATGCTCATGTCGTTGGTGGTGTTCGCGATCACGGTGGGCTCGAAGAAGTAGCCGCTGTTGCCATGGCGCACCCCGCCGCTCGCGATCTCGGCGCCCGCGCGCGCGCCCTGCTCGATATAGCCCGTCACCCGGTCGAACTGCTTCTGGCTGACGAGCGGGCCGATCTGGCTTTCATCGTCAAGGCCAGGCGCGATTTTCATCGACTTGCCGAACTCGGCAATCCCCTTGATCACCTCGCCCGCCACATCTTCGTGGACATAGAGGCGCGAAGGCGCGGTGCAGGTCTGGCCGCTGTTGTAGAAGATGCCGAGCGCCGAAGCCGGGATCGCCGCTGCAAGATCGGCATCGGGCATGATGATGTTGGGCGATTTGCCGCCGAGCTCGAGGCTCACCTTCTTGAGCCCCTCGGCTGCGGCATGGGCGATGATCCTGCCCGTGGCGGTCGATCCGGTGAAGGCGATCTTGTCGATGCCCGGATGATTGGCGAGCGCGCTGCCAACCGTGTGGCCATAGCCGGTGACGATGTTGAGCACGCCTTCGGGCAGCCCCGCCTCTTGGCAGATCTCGCCCAGCCTGAGCGCGGTGAGCGAAGTGTCCTCGGCGGGCTTGAGCACCGCGGTGCAGCCTGCAGCAAGGCACGGGCCCAGCTTCATCGCCGCCATCACCAGCGGATAGTTCCACGGCACGATCAGCGCGGCCACGCCGACCGGCTCCCTGATCGTGTAGACATGGTGCTCGCCGGGCATGTTGATCGCATGGGTCGATCCGTGGATCTTGTCCGCCCAGCCGGCATAATAGCGCATCGCCCCGATCGCGGCGGCAATATCGCCGTGCGCGAAGGTGATCGGCTTGCCGTTGTCGAGCGTTTCGAGCTGGGCGAGCTGCTGGGCGCTCGCCTCCATCGCATCGGCGATGCGGTGGAGCAGCAGCGCGCGCGCGCCCGGCTTCATTGCGGGCCACGGCCCTTGGTCGAACGCCAGCCGCGCGGCGCGCACCGCGCGGTCGACATCGGCTGCAGCCGCCTCGGCGATCCGGCCAATCGCGTCGCCATCAGCCGGATTGATCACGGGGATCGCGCCATCGCCGGAAGGGTCGACCCAGTCGGCGCCGATCAGCAGCTTCTTGTCGGCTCCGATGAAGGCGCGGGTTTCAGGGGCAAGCTCGACAACAGCCATGGGTCAGGTCTCCGTGGTTTCGTTCTCGGCCAGCATCGACCGGTAGGGTGCAAGCGCGATGCCGATGAGGCCGATGCCGACCGCCATGATCGCCGGCGCTGCAATCGCGAGGCTCAAGTCGATCGCGGCGGGATCGCCGAACACCTTGTCGGTCAAGGCGGCAATCAGGATCGGTCCGGCCGAATAGCCGACGAGATTGGCGATCAGCAGGTAGACCGCGATCACCTGCGCGCGCATCCGGTTGGGCGTGATCAGCGGGAAGGTCGAAACCCCTGCACCAAACGGCACCGTGCCTGCCACCAGCACCACGGCGAGCAGAGCCAGCGACACGCGCGCATCCTCGACCAGCGCAAAACCGATCGCGAACGGCAGCGCGATCGCGATCGCCACCATCGAGAGCCGCAAGGTTGCATCGCGCATTCCGCCAAGCAGCATGCGTTGCGCGATAAAACCGCCCCCGATGACGCCCAGCGGCCCGGTGACCATCACCACCGGCCCCAGCGCATTGCCGACCTCGAGCTGGGTCCAGCCATGCACACGGATGAAGAAGCTGGGCGCCCAGGCGCCAAGGCCGAATTGCGCTGCGGCAAAGCAGGAGAATCCGAAGAACAGCGGGAAGAACACGCGCGCGTGACGCGTGAGGAAGCCGAGGATCTCGAGCGCGGGCGGGTTGTCGCTCGCGGCAGCCGCAATGCTATCGGGCTGGCGGGCGGGCTCGCGGATCAGCAGCAGGAGGAAAAAGAGCGGCACGCTGAGCAGGGCAACGCAGACGAAGGTGAGCTGCCAGGGCTGGAAGGTGCCCAGCGAATTGGTGATCGGCCCGGCCGCCTCGAGCCGCGCATAGAGCGCCCCGCCGATCACCAGCGCAAGGCCTGAGCCGATGAAGCCCGATCCGGTGAACACGCCCAGTGCAGCGGGCAACCGTGCCTTGGTGAAGCTGTCCGAAATCATCGAGAAACCCGCCGGGCTCAGCGTTGCCTCGCCGATCCCAACCAGCATCCGCGCCATGAACAGGATCGCAAATGCGGTCGCAAAGCCACTCATGAAAGTCGCGCCCGACCAGCACACCAGCCCGCCCAGGATCACCCATTTGCGGCTCGAATGATCCGCCAGCCACGCAAGCGGGATCGCCATCACGGCATAGAGCAGCGCAAAGGAGAAGCCTTGCAGGAGGCTGATCTGGACATCGCTGAGGCCAAGATCGGCTTTGATCGGTTCGACCAGCAGGTTGAGGATCTGGCGGTCGATATAGCTGATGATCGCGGCAAGGCTGAGGATCAGCACCGCAGTCCAGGCGCGCAGGCGCGATGGCAGTGCGGGCGCAGCGCTCGTTTGCCACGGCAGCGCCTCGGCGAGCGGGGCCATGCGCGCCATCGCATCCTCCGGCGGGGTTGTTGCGTTCACCATCGCTGCAAGACCTAGCGCGCGCCTGCCCTCGCGCACATTCATGCGCCGGATTATCCGCTTGGCGGACAGGCCCCCGCCGCGCCTCGCCCGCGCTGCGATTGCCGGTCAGTCTTGTCGGCATGACCATTCCCGTGATGCCCGATCTCGCGAGCGCGCGCGAGCTTGTCGAGGGGCTCGCCGCGCTGGTCGGCGGCGATGCGGTCGAGACCGACGAGACCGAGCGGCGGTTTGCCAGCCAGGACCTGTTCTTCGAGGGCGCACTGCCGCTTGCAGTGGTCTCGCCCGGCTCCACGCAGGAAGTCGCCGCGATTGCGCGGTGGTGCTGCGAGCACCGGATCGCGATCGCGCCTCGCGGCGGCGGCATGTCCTACACCGAAGCATTCCAGCCGCAGGACGAGCGCACGCTCATCCTCGATTTCTCCCGGCTCGCCGCGATCCGCGAGATCAACCTTGAGGATGGCAACGTCACGGTCGAGGCCGGGTGCACCTGGGCTGCGCTCGATCGGGCGCTTGAGCGACATGCGATGCGCGCGCGGTTCTGGGGCCCGATGTCGGGCGGAACGGCGACGATCGGCGGATCGCTAAGCCAGGGCTCGGTCACGTTCGGCTCAGGGATTGCGGGGGCCTCGGCCAATGCGGTCAAGAGCTTCGAGATCGTCACCGGTGCAGGCGAGATCCTCGCGACCGGCTCCGATGGAAGCACCGGCACCGGGCCGTTCAACCGCAATTTCGGGCCTGACATCACCGGCATCTTCGCCAATGATGCGGGCGCGCTCGGGATCAAGACCGCAGCGACGCTCGAAATCGAGCCGCGCCCGGCGCTGGTGAACGGCCTCAGCTTCGCGTTCGACGATTTCGGCGCGATGGCCGACTTGCTGCGCGAGGTGCGGCTGCGGCGGCTGGCGAGCGAGGTTCTCGCGATGGACGCCGATGTCGCGCGGCAGAATGCCGGGCCGCCCGATCTGTTGGCGGATGCCAAGGCAATGTGGCGGATCGGGCTTGCTGCGGGCTCGGTTACGGGAGCGCTTTCGCGCATGGCGCGCGTGGCGCTGGCGGGTCGGCGGTTTCTCGACAAGGCGGACTATACCGCGCATTTCATGCTCGAGGCGCGCGACCGGCAAGAAATGCGCAGCCGCCTCGCCGCGATCAAGGCGCTGGCCAAAGGCGGCGAGGAGATCGTTAACACCGTGCCCCTTGCAACGCGCGCGGCGCCCTTCCCCGAACTGCCGGTCACCCATCCCGATGGCCGGCGCCTGCTGCCGATCCACGGCGTGATGGCGGACAGCCGGATCAAGGCGTTTCACGCCGATTACCTCGCGCTGAAGGCCGATCATGCCGCGCGGATGGAGGCAGCGGGTGTGACGCTGGCTGAATTCTTCGCCGGGATCGCAGGGGCAGGCACGCTTTATGAGCCGGTGTTCTACTGGCCCGACACCACGACGCTTTATCACGAGCGCCGCACGCCCGCTTATCTCAACGGCATCGCCAAGGCTTATCCGGCCAACCCCGAGGCGCGCGAGCTGGTGCGCGAAATGGTGAGCGCGATCGTCGCATTGATGCGCGCGCATGGCAGCACGCATTTCCAGATCGGCCGGCTTTATCCCTATGCCACCACGCGCGAAGGCGAGGCGGGCGCGCTGCTGCGCGATCTCAAGGCGCGGCTCGATCCCGCCGGAATCCTCAATTCCGGAGCGCTCGGCCTTTGACGAAGATCGCGATCATCGGCGGCGGGATCGGCGGGCTGACCGCCGGGATCGCGCTGCAACAGGCAGGCTTTGCGCCCGTCATCTATGAGCGCGCGGGCGAATTCGGCGAAGTGGGCGCTGGCATCTCGCTCAGCCCCAACGCGGTCAAGGGCCTTGAAATGCTTGGGTTCAGGGAGTTCCTCGAAGCCCATGCCAACGAACCGCTCGACCAGTTCCTGTTTCACGGCCTGACCGGCGAGCACCTTTTGACCTATGACCGGCGCACCTGCCGCGACACCTATGGTGCGGCCTATTACCAGATGCACCGCGCCGATCTGCTGGAGGCGCTGGTCGCGCGCTTCGGCGCGCAGAACTGCCGGATGGGCAAGGCGTTGGCCACGCTCGAGCAGAGCGAGGCCGGGGTGGCGCTGCGGTTCGAGGATGGCTCGTCTGCGCACGCGGATATCGTGATCGGGGTCGATGGCCTGCGCTCGGTGGTGCGCGATATCCTGTTCGCAACGCCCCCGCCCACCTTCAGCGGCCATGTCGCCTGGCGCGCGCTGGTGCCCGGCGAACGGCTCGGCCCGCGCGCAGTGGAACGCAGCAATATCAATCACATAGGCCCCGGCCAGAACCTCGTCACCTATCCCGTCCGGGGGACGGCGCTGGTCAATGTCGTGGCACTGACACGGGCGCAAGGCTGGGCCGAGGAGAGCTGGAACACCAAGGCGGACCCGCGCGAGCTCGCGGCGCTGTTTGCCGGCTGGGCCGATTACGTGGAGCATGTGATCGCAGCGATCGAGGCCGATGCGCTCTATCGCTGGGGCCTGTTCATCCGGACGCCGCTCGAGCGGTGGATCAAGGGCCGGATAGCCGTGCTGGGCGATGCCGCGCACCCGATGCTGCCCTATATGGGCCAGGGCGCAAGCTCGGCCATCGAGGACGGCGTCGTCCTCGGGCGCTGTTTCGCGCAAGTTGACGACCCCCTCGTAGCGCTTGCACTATATGAACAAGCCCGGGTGCAACGCTGCGCTCTCCTCCAGTCCGAAAGCAATCTCGGCGGCGACCGGTTGCAGGCGCTCAATCCCTATCTCCTGCGCGATCATCCACCCAGAAACGAGGATGCGCTCGGCATCTTCGCCTACGATCCGGCCAGCGTCGAACTCGCCTGAGGCGGCTTACGCCTCAGGTCGGTTTGCGCGCGATGATCGATTGCAGGAACGGATTGGTCAGCAGCGGGCCATCCTCGACTATGAACCCGGCCTCCTCGATGATTCCGCGGAAGTCCGCCGCCACGAAGTCGGGCGAATAGGGCTCGCAATTGTTCTTGCTGTCGTAATCGATCAGGAAGCGGTGCGAGGCGCTGACCTGGTTCTTGTCGTTGCTCGGGAACTCGTAGATCGAGAACACCCCGCCCGGCCGCAGCACGCGGTAGGTCTCGGCGATAATCTCCCGCATCTTGGCGACCGGCACTTCGTGGAACAGGATGTAGCTCAGCACCATATCGAAATGCGCATCGGGATAGCCGGTATCCTCGGCCAGCGCCTGCTTGAAGTGCACCTCTTTGCCGTGGCTGACCGCGCGCGCATGGGCATAGCGGATCAGCGGCCTGGCGACATCGAGACCCCAGACTTCGGCCTGCGGGTAAAGGTCCTTGAGCACCGTGGTCGCCTGCCCGACCGAACAGCCGATATCGAGCACGCGGCCTACCGTGCCATCGGCCGGCTGCGTCGCCTTCTGGGCCAGTTCGATGTGCAATTCGTCCTGATCGTTGAAGCCCTCGTAGAAGACCTTGGTGCCGTAGTGATAGACGATCCCGCCCATCGGATCATCGGTGTAGCCACCCGGCTGGCAGTGGATCTCGCAGCGGGTGTATTCGGGCTCAGCGAAGGCAGGATCGATGTGGATGCGCTCGGGGTGCGCCTCTTCGGCGTGCGCCATTGCCGCCATCAGCCCGTCGACATCCTGATAAAAGCTCTCGCGCGTGCGGCGCCACATCATTTCCTGCTGGGTGCGCACAAAGCGCTGGAAGGTGGGCGTCACCGGGTTTTTGGCGAAGACCTGCTGGATGTCTTCCAGCTTGACACTCTCGCCCTCGGCCGGCCGCTCGATCTCGCCAGCCTCGAGCGCGTTGGCCAGCGCGACCTCGCCGTGCTCGGCAACCTTGGGAAACATCTCCTGGATTGCCAGCCGGCGAAAGCTGGTGATGAATTCAAGATAGCTTTCGTCGGCAAGGCGCGTGGGGCGCGGGGTGACGCCGATTGATCCGCGGTTCATTCTTCATCTCCATCTTCGATTGCTGTGCTGGCAGGATTGGCGTGCGGCGTCGGGCGGCGCACGAACGAGACGAACACCCGCTCGACCAGCGCAGCGCGCTCGGCTGCCCGGCGGGCGATTTCGGCCTCGCCCGGCAGATGCGCCTCGATCGCCTCGCTCACCTCGATGCCCTTTTGCGCAAGCACCGTCTCGAGCACGTTCACCCGGTCATGATAGGTCCACACCGCCGCTGAAAGTTCGAGCAGCGCATCAAGGATGTTGTCGATCACGACATCGTCGAAATAGGACCGGCCGGGACCACCGATCTCTTCGCCGAGATGGGCCGGAACATCGCTCTGCGCTGGTGTATCCATGCTGTCCTCGCTCATGCCAGATCCACTCCCCTAGCAAGGCCGCGCCAAGGATCCTCGGCGGCACGGCAAGACTATCCGCCCTTTGGATAATGTACCGCGCTGGCGCCGCCGCGTACAGCAAGCGAAGTTAGGAGAGCGCACATGAAACCCCCGGCCAGCTATCGTGAAATCCATCGCCAGTCGATTGAGGATCCCGAAGGCTTCTGGGCAGCGCAGGCCGAGCGGCTGGACTGGCATCGCCGGTGGGACACGGTGCTGGATCGCTCCGCCCACCCCTTGCCGCGCTGGTTCGCAGGGGGCGCCATCAATGCGTGCCACAATTGTGTCGATCGCCATGTCGAGGCTGGCCACGGACACGAGACGGCGCTGATCTGCGAGAGCCCGGTGACAGGTGTGTCCTTGCAAGTGACCTTCAGCGAATTGCGCGATCTCACCGCGCGGCTTGGCGGGGCGTTGCAAAGGCTCGGCGTCATCCCGGGCGAGCGCGTGCTGATCTACATGCCCAATTCTGCCCAGGCGGTGATCGCGATGCTCGCCTGCGCGCGGATCGGGGCGGTGCATTCGGTCGTGTTCGGCGGGTTTGCCGCGCCCGAGCTCGCCAGCCGGATCGACGATGCGCGCCCGCAGGTCGTGATCGCGGCGAGCTGCGGGATAGAGGGGGCAAAGGTGCTCGCCTATCAGCCGATCGTTGCCGAGGCGCTTGCCCTCGCGCAGCACCGCCCGGCGCATGTGATATACTGGCAGCGTCCCGAGACGCGCGCCGATCTCGCCGCCGAGGCCGTGCACGACTGGGACGAACTCATCGCCGCAGCAACGCTGGCCCCGTGTGTGCCCGTGGCCGCGACCGATCCGCTCTATATCCTCTACACCTCGGGGACGACCGGCAGCCCCAAGGGGATAGTGCGCGATACCGGCGGCCATCTGGTGACGCTGCTGTGGAGCATGACGGCGATCTACGATTGCCCGCCGGGAGAAGCCTTCTGGGCGGCGAGCGATGTCGGCTGGGTCGTGGGCCACAGCTACATCTGTTACGCCCCGCTCCTCAATCGCAACACGAGCGTGATCTTCGAGGGCAAGCCGGTGGGAACGCCCGATGCCGGCATCTTCTGGCGGATCATCGCGCAGCACCGCGTGCGCAGCTTCTTCACCGCGCCCACTGCGCTGCGCGCGATCAGACAGGTCGATCCGGCGGGCTCGTTCGCCAGACAGGCGGACCTGTCGAACCTCAAAGCGGTGTTCCTCGCGGGTGAGCGGACCGATCCCGCTACGCTGCAATGGACAGGCGATCTCCTCGGCGTGCCCGTGATCGACCACTGGTGGCAGACCGAAACCGGGAGCGCGATCACCGCGAACCCGCTCGGCATCGAGCCACTGCCGGTCAAGCCGGGCGCCTCCACCCTGCCCATGCCCGGCTGGGATCTTGCCTGCCTGGATGATGACGGAAATCCGGTCACGCCGGGGCAGACCGGCTCGATCGCCGCGCGCGTGCCGCTGCCGCCGGGCTTCACCCCCACCCTCTGGCAAGCGCCCGAACGCTATGAGCAGGCCTATTTCGCGCACTATCCCGGCCATTACCTGACCGGCGACAGCGGCTTTATCGACGAGGACGGCTATGTCCACATCATGGCCCGGATCGATGATGTGATGAACGTTGCCGGCCACCGGCTTTCGTCCTCGGCGATGGAAGAGGTGCTGAGCGCGCATGCCGACGTGGCCGAATGTGCGGTGATCGGGATCGCGGACGCGCTCAAGGGACAGGTGCCGGTCGGCTTTGTGGTGCTGAAGGCGGGCTGCGAACGGGGCGAGAGCGAGCTTGCCGCCGAGCTCATCGCGCTCATGCGCAGCCGGATCGGCCCCGTCGCCGCGTTCAAGCGCGTGCACGTGCTCTCGCGCCTGCCCAAGACGCGCTCGGGCAAGATCCTGCGCAAGACGATGCGCGAGATCGCCGATGGCGAAGCGCCGGCCATCCCGCCCACGATCGAGGACGCAGCCGTGCTCGGCGAGATCGAGAGCCTGTTTGCATGATCGGCGCGTTCGGACGAGGACACACAGGCTGATGCCGCGCCCGATCAGAGCCGCCGTCTGCCCCGGCAAGGGAGCCGCGCCGGTGATCGAGCAGCTCGTTCTGGCTGACCCGGCGCCTGATGAAGTGGTGCTCAGGATCGAGGCGGCGGGCATCTGCCACACCGATCTCGAGGTCAGCCGATGGACCGAGTTCCCCCGCGTGCTCGGACATGAAGGCGCTGGCGTTGTGATCGAGACCGGCTCCCAGGTGCGCGATCTTGCGCCCGGCGACCGGGTGCTCGCGACCTTTGCCTCGTGCGGAGCCTGTCCCAATTGCAGCGCTGATCGCCCAGCCTATTGCTTTGCGGGGCCGGAGCTCAATTTCGAGGGCCGGCGCAGCGTCGCCGCCCCATCGGTGACCCGGCCCGATGGCACACCAGTGGCCGCCGGCTTCTTCCAGCAGAGCTCGTTTGCGACCCATGCGCTCGCGACCGCGAGAAACTGCGTACCGGTGCCAGAGGATACGCCGCTTGTCTTCGCAGCGCCGATGGGATGCTCGATCCAGACGGGCGCGGGCGCGGTGTTCGGCCAGATCGGCGCGAAGCCAAGGCGCCCGCTGCTGGTCATCGGCGCTGGCGCGGTCGGCCTTGCCGCGGTGATGGCCGGGCGGATCGTGGGCTGCGCGCCGATCATCGTGGTCGAGCTGCGCGAGGATCGCCGCGCGCTTGCGCGCGAGCTTGGCGCGACCCATGCGATCGACGGTGCGGATGGCGATTGGCCGGGGCGGGTGCGCGAGATTGCTGGCGGCGGGGCAAGCGCCGCGCTCGACAGCGCCGGGCTCCAGTCCACTTTCGAGGGAGCGCTCGCGGCGCTGCATCCGGGCGGGACGCTGGGCGTGGTCAACCTGCCGGGCGGATTTGCCGACCCCGTCCGCCATCCGGGCGGGATGGATTTCCTGACCAAGTCGATCGTCGGCGTGGTCGAGGGCGATGCCGTTCCTGCGCGATTGCTCCCGCGCCTGATGGCGCACTTCAAGGCCGGCGAGTTGCCGGTCGACCGGCTCGTGAAGACCTATCGCTTCGCCGATATCGCGCAGGCCTTCAGCGATGCGGCGGCCAGGACGGTGATCAAACCGGTTCTCACATTCGAGGAAGAGCACGCATGACCAAGCCGCAGGTGATCCGCGCAGAAACGATTGATGCGGTGATGCACATCCCGGTCATCGTGGTGGGTGGCGGCGGCACTGGCCTCACCGCAGCGCTCGCGGTGCGCGATGCCGGCGTCGAGGTGCTCGTGGTCGAGCGCGACAGCCGGCCGATGGGGACGACAGCGATGTCGACCGGGCTGATCCCGGCGGCGGGCAGCTGCATTCAACAGGCCAAAGGGATCGAGGACAGCCCTGAGCAATTCGCCGCCGATATCATCGCCAAGACCAAGGGCGCGGTCGATCGCGCGCTGGTCGAGCAGCTCGCCCGCCAATCGGCGCGCACGGTCGATTGGCTGGCCGAGACGCACGGGCTCGATCTCAGCCTCGTCGAAGGGTTCACCTATCCCGGGCACTCGGCCCTGCGGATGCACGGCATGCCCTCGCGATCGGGCAGCGAACTGATGGGCGCGCTCGCCAATGCGTGCGAGGATGCAAGCGTCGATATCCTGACCAGCAGCCTCGTCGATAAAATCTACGTCAACAGCGAGGACCGGGTCATTGCTATCGGCACCACCCGGCCCGATGGCGCGCGCGAGGTGATCGGCTGCGATGCGCTGATCCTCGCCTGCTGCGGGTTCGCCGGCAACCAGGCGATGGTTTCGCAGCTCATTCCGGAGCTTGAGCACGCCACCTTTCATGGCCATCCAGGCAACAAGGGCGATGCAATCGCCTGGGGCCAAGCGCTGGGTGCAAGGATGGCGGACCTCTCGGCCTATCAGGGCCATGCCGGGCTTGCGGCAGGCTATGGCATCCCGATCCTGTGGCCGCTGATCGCGGAAGGGGGGATCCAGGTCAACCGTGCAGGCCAGCGGTTTGCGAACGAGGCCTCGGGTTATTCCGAGCAGGCGGTCGAAGTGTTGCGGCAGGAGGGACACGTCGCGTGGAGCATCTACGATGAAGCGCGCCATGCAATCATGACCCAGTTCGACGATTACCAGCAGGCGATGTCTGCGGGCTGCCTCGTCAAGGCCGACACTTTGGGCGCACTTGCTGCTGCCACCGGGATCGATGCGGGTGGCCTTGAGGCAAGCGTCGAGGAAACGCACCGCCTGATCGCCAGCAAGGAAAGCGATGCGTTCGGGCGATCCTTTGGCGGCAAGGCCCCGCTCGAAGCCCCGTTCTACGCGGTCAGGGTCACAGGCGCGCTGTTTCACACGCAGGGTGGACTCGAAGTCGACGAACATGCGCGGGTGCTGCGCTCATCGGGAGCGCCCTTTCCCAATCTTTACGCCGGGGGCGGCGCGGCGCGCGGCATTTCCGGGCCCGGAGCGGACGGTTATCTCGCGGGAAACGGCCTGCTCACGGCAACCACGCTCGGGCGCCTAGCGGGCGAACACGCCGCCCGCGCGATCGCCGGGAATGTCAGCGCCGATCCATAGGCCCGCTATTCGGCCGCTTCGACGTCGCGAGGCTCGCCTGCGCCCACCGCGAGCAGGCTTTCATGGATCGCGCGCGCGCTCGCCTGCAACGGCGCAAGATATTTCTCGACCGCCTCGGCCGATGACATCGCACTGGCGAAATAGATCAGCGCCAGAGCGCCGATCAGCGTATCGTCCTGCCCGAACAGGGGCACCGCGATGCTCGATGTCTTGCCCGGATCGGCATTGTAGACATTGCGCACCTGCAGCGCATAGCCATCGCGCCGGATCTTCTGGAGCATGAAATCATCGCTCAAGAGCAGCATGCCCATGTTCGAGGCATCGGTCTCGATCGCTTTCCACCCCTCGACGATCGCGGTGCGTTCGTCCTCGTCGCAAAACGCGAGATGCACCTTGCCCGTCGCGCATTCGGCGATCGGCAGGGTGTATCCGGGGAAATAGTGCGAAAAGGTGAGCGAGGTCATGTTGTGGGTCGAATCGCGCACCATCATGCGGGTGCCCACGCGCGTTGCGATCGAGATCGGCCAGCCGACCTGCAGGCACAGCGCCTCGATATGCGCGCGGGCGGCGGAGACCAGTTGGTCCTCGGTCTGGAAGCCGGTCGAGAGCGTCTGCACCAGCGAAGTGACGCGGTAGCGCTTGCGCGCGGGCTCCTTCTCGATCAGGCCCTCATGGAGCAGGGTCTGCACGATCCGGCACGCGGTCGGGTAAGGGATCTGCGCCGCGCGCGCGATGCCCATCATCGAGATCGGGCCATCGCGGTTGATCGATGCCAGCACCGCGAGCCCGCGGCTGATTGCTCTGATGGGTACGCCTCGTTCCATAACACGCTCGCATTCAGGACAGGGCTTCGAGAGACCTTCGCCCTTCATTCCGGTGGTTTATGGCGTGTGATCCCCCTCACGCACAACGCGGAGGCTATAACAAAGCTGTGGCGAGGGGAAGGGTTTTGCCCACCTGCCGGACACTCCTTGCAAGGTTCACCCGGTTCGCCGCGCGATTTCGGCCAAAGCACGGGCCTGTTCGTTGCCGACGATGAGCAGCCCCTCGTTAACCCCCATGCCGGGCTTCGCCAGCATCATGCTCGCACGCGCGGCCAGCGCCACGTGGACGCAAGCGCGCGCCGAAAGGTCGGTCTCGGCGCTCGTCCCGCCGCAATAGGCGCCGATGCCGCCCGCCCGCGCGGCGACGATTGCATGGGCGGTGTCCATCAGGTTGCCGACATCGGGGGTCTTGACCTGAATGATGTGCGCCGCGCGTGCGGCGATGAAGGCCTCGATATCGGCAAGCGTGTTGCAGTGTTCATCGGCGACCACCTTTGCCCGGGGGGCAAGACGATCGAGGTGTTCGACGATTGCGGCGTAGTTCTCGATCGTCGCTGCGCGCGTGAGGTAATCGGCCGGGCATTCGATGTGCAACGTATGATCGGGCACCTCCTCTGCGAGACTGGCGATGAATTCGGCGATGCTGCGCGGATCACGTGAAATGCCAAGGCCGATCCAGCCATAGACGTCGAAATGGAGCACCGGGCAGTATCCCGGCGCTCCCAAGTGCTGCGTGCGCGCGGCAACCCAGCGGACGTATTCGCGCAACGTCTCGCCGCCTGCCCCGAACTTTTCGGCCGAATTGATGAGCCCGTGCGGCAGGATGTCGACGCCCTTGAGCACCATGGTATCGACCGCAAGCCGGCGATCATCGCCGCTCTGGGCGAACAGCGGGACTGGCTCTGTTGGAGCGGGCAGGCCGAGCGCCTCGGCGACCACTTCGGCAATCGTGATCGCGCGCGCATGGGCGGCGGCGCGCAGCAACGCCTGGCTCACCCCGTATTCGAGCGCGAGCGGCAAGCGGTCCTCGCTCTCATGCACAAAGGCTCTCGCGCAATTCTCGGCGCCCGCGCCTGCATCCATCCCGATCAGCCGCTCGATCACGCGCTCGCGGCAGACCGCTTCGATCCGTGCGGGATCGAACAGCGGGTCACGCCCCGCAGCGCCTGAATATTGCACGCTGACCATATCGCCCCAGACCACCGCGCCCCCATCGAGCACGAGGCCGATGCCGAGCGCGGTGGCCGGCTCGCGCACCATGGCAAAGCCGGGGGTGAGCGGATCGCCGATATAAGCGATGCCGTCCTGCCGGCGTCCCGCGCGGATAGCGGCCTGATCATCGTAGAAGAACCCGCCGCGGGCGGGCGCGAAGATGACGTCGGTGATGCGCATCGAGCCTCGCTTGCAAGGGGACAGCGTCCACCTTGGCGCACGGGTGAGCGCGATGCAGCGCGCGGCCGCAGGTTTGTTCGCGTGGCGGAAGCGGCCCGGTCGCGCCCTCGTCGTCGCAAGCCCGCTTTGCCATGGCAGGCTCGTCACGAACGCTCTGGGAGAACCCGCCATGCCTGCCCCCACCGCCCTCAAGGACGCGCTTGCCGCCGGCCGGTTCTTCATCGCGCCGGGCATGCACGACATGATCGCCGCCAAGCTCGCGCGGCTCGCGGGCTTCGAGATCGGCTTTGCCAGCGGCTACTGGCTGACGGCATCGGCTTATGGCCTGCCCGATGTCGGGATCGCGACCTACACCCAGATGCTCGACCGGGTCTCGACGCTCGTTCGCACTACCGACGGGATGGCGATCATCGCGGATGCCGACACCGGCTATGGCGGGCTGCTCAATGTCCGCCACACGGTGCGCGGCTATCAGGAGGCGGGCGTTGCCGCGATCCAGCTTGAGGATCAGGAGTTTCCCAAGCGCTGCGGCCATTCGCTGGGCAAAAAGGTGGTCCCGACCGGGGAGATGGTGGCGCGCATCATCGTCGCGTGCGAAGCGCGCGAGGGGCCCGATGCGCCGCTCATCATCGCGCGCTCGGATGCCCGCCAGCCCGAGGGGCTCGATGCGATGCTGCGCCGCCTCGAGGCCTATGCCAAGGCCGGCGCCGATCTGCTCTTTCCCGAGGCGCTGAGCGACGAGGAGGAGATGGCGTTCGTCGCGCAGCGCCTGCCTGCCCCTGCAATCGTCAACATGGCCGACGGGGGAAGCACCCGCATCCTGCCCGCCGCGACCCTTGAGGAGATCGGCTATGCCGGCGCGCTGTTCCCGGCGACGACCGCGCTTGCCTCGGCCGCCGCGAGCATCCACGCGCTAAGAAGCCTCAGGGAGAGCGGCACCAGCATCCACGAGGATGTCGAACTCTTCAGCTTTGCCGAAATGTGCAGCCTGATCGGGTTTGACGAGGTCTACGAACTCGATCGCCGCTGGGAGCATCTTGGCGCCTGAACGCGCTGCGCCGTCACTCCTTGGTGGCGAGGCTTTCCACCAGCGGCCCCAGCACGCTCTCGATCAGCCTTTGGCGCTGCTCGGCGCGCCGGGCGGCATCCTCGCCCGCAGGCGCGAAGGCATCGCCCGCGCCTTGCTCGATCACGCCCGCCTCGACCAGCAGCGCCTCGAGCGTCGCAACGCGCTCGCGTGTCACCGAAAGCTCCATCGAGACGGTGATAAGCCCCCGCAGCAAGTGCTCCTTGATAGGATCATCGAAGAAGGTGGTGTGCCGCTCGCCGGCGCGCGGGCCTTGGGGAAGCTCCTCGCTCATCGCGGCTTGCGGCCGCCGAAGAAGTGATACGCCGCCTGGCCCACGGCCTCGTAGGTCGCGAAGGCGAGGTCCGGGTCGAACCCCGCCGCGATCGCTTCGGCGTGCATGTCGAGCTCGGCAAAGCCGCTCCAGAACGGCTCGCCATTGTGGCGCACCTGCCAGTGATTGGTGACCTGCCGCACGAGCGGGGTGCGCACCGGCTGGTAGGGCACATCGAGATGCAGCGCGAGCCCGCCGGGGCGCAGCAGGCGGTGGCATTCCTTCAGAATATCGCGCGCCTGCGCTGCGCTGGTCTCGTGAAACATGATGATCGAGACGATCAGATCGAAGCTTTCATCCGGAAAATGCGTCGCGCCCGCATCCATTTCGGCGAAGTGGATCGGCACGCCCGCATCTTCGGCATAAGCGTGGGCGAAGCGGATGAAGGGCCGCGCGGCATCGATCCCGTGGACCGTCGCCTCAGGAAATTCGCGCTTGTAGGCGAGTGTTTGTTCGCCCGTGCCGCAGCCCATATCGAGGATTGCCTTGGGCGCTAGATCAGGCGCGTATTTGCGGGCGACCGCGCTGACGAACCGGCCGAATGCGTCCGCCGGGGGGCTTTCGCCCGCGCCCATGCCCTTGGCGATCCGATAGAGTTCGATCGTGCCCGAATAATTGAGCGCGGCCTCGAGATCGTCGGGCCGCCGCTCGCGCCAATAGCCGCCCGGCTGGCGGTGGATCTCGGTGGTCGCCACCGGCGCCTTGACCACGAGCTCATCGCTGAGCGCGATCGAGCCTTGCGCAGACCCGCTGGCGACCAGCGCCCGGTAATGCTCCACCTCGCGTTCGATCGTCCGGTCGGTGGTCAGCTGGACCGCGTCCCACATCAGGTTCTGACTGTGATAGGTCAGGCTCGCCCACAGCCGGTAGAGCGGATGCGGCTCGAGCAGGTCGGCAGCCTCCTTGCGCGAGGCTGGCGCGCAATTGCCCTGCGCCATTGCCTGGGGAACGAGCTGTTCGTCGAACACTTGCGCGAGGCGGCCCTCGATGTCGAAATTGACGAATTTCTTGAGCGTGCCCACGAAGGCGAGCCGCGCGGTCTCGTCGTGATCGGGCGCGAAGCCGAAGGCCTGCCCGCTTGCCGCCTGGGCCGGTTTGATCGCTTGCTCCTTGCCCATGACGCCTTGTCCTTCCGCCTGCCTGCCCTCTGTGCTTGAGCCCTATCCTAGGGCCCTGCAACCAGCGTGCAAGGCGGCTGTGCTGTTCGACAGTCGAACACGCGGCGCATGAGCGAGAGTGTGCGGGAGGCCGAGCTCAAGGCCGCCTGATCACTTCGGCGCTGGGTCAACGGCGCCCATCCGGGGCAGCGTGAGCGGCTCGTGCGGGATGAGCGTCGTCTTCTCCTCGGTGAACAATTCGATCGATCCCGGCAGACCGTCACGCCCGATACCCGATTGCTTGTAGCCGCCAAAAGGTGAGCGCAGATCGCGCGCCATCGGAGTGTTGACCCAGACGGTGCCCGCGCGCAGCACCCGGCGCGCGCGCATGACCGAGGGCAGATCATCCGACCAGACATAAGCGGCAAGGCCGAATTCGCTGTCATTGGCGCGTGCGAGCGCATCATCGAGATCGGCGACCCGCTGGATCATCGCGAACGGCCCGAACAATTCCTGCTGGCACAGCGCGGTGGCGTTGTCGCGCGTCTCGACAACGGTCGGCGCGAAGTAGAACCCCGCTCCCACGTCATCGGCCCGCCGCCCCCCGGTCAACACCGTGTAAGCGGGATCGGAATGCGCCAGCTGACCAAAGGCGAGCAGCTTTTCGTAATGCGCGGCAAACGCCATCGGCCCGATCTCGCTCGTAGGTTCGAACGGATCGCCGATCCGCAGCGCCTTGGTGCGTGCAACGAAACGCGCGATGAATTCTTCGGCTACTGCCTCTTCGACAAGGATGCGCGAGCCCGCGAGGCACTGCTCGCCGTTGCCGGCATAGATCGCCATCAGTGAGCCATCGATGGCGCGCTCCAGATCGGCCGAGGCAAGCACAATATTGGCCGATTTTCCGCCCAGCTCCAGGCCCACCTTCTTGAGCGTTCCCGCCGCGGTCGCCATGATCCGTTTGCCGGTCTCGGTGCCGCCGATAAAGCCGACCACATCGACGCCCGCGTGCGCAACGAGCGCCTGGCCGATGCCCGGCCCGGTGCCGCAGGCGACCTGGACGACACCGCGCGGAACGCCCGCCGCGTGGATCAGCTCAACCATGCGCAGGATCGCCAGCGGGGCATATTCCGAAGGCTTCAGGATCACGCAATTGCCGAGCGAGATCGCTGCCGCCAGCTTCATCGAGGCCAGCACCAGCGGCGCGTTCCACGGCGCGATCAGCACGGCAAGACCAACCGGCTCGCGCGTCACGATCGAGAGATAGCGCCCCGATTGCTCGTAGCTTTCGCCCGCGTGCCCGGCGAGCAGATCGGCAAAGAAGGTGAAGTTCTCGGCCGTGCGCGCCACATGCATGCCGCGCGACTGCGAAATGACGATCGAGGTCTCGAGCGTCTGCAGCCGCGCGAGCTCATCAGCGTGTTCGAGGATCAGCGCGCTTGCCCGGCGCATGATCGCCGCGCGCTCGGTGACTGGCATGGTGCGCCAGCTCCCGTTCTCGAACTCCTCGCGCGCAGCGGCAACAAGGCGATCGACCTCTTCGGGCGAGGTGTGCGGCACGAAGGCGAACGGTTCGCCCGTGGCAGCATAGACCAGCGTCTGCCCCTCGCCGCCAGCCATGCCCTGCGCGGGCGCGGGCAGCGCGAGATCGGCAGCGGCAGCGGGCCGGATGAAGCGCTCGGGCGGGGAAGCTGGGCTCATATCATTCATCGCGCGAAGGATTGCCTCTCTCGCCGCTCCCCGTCTGCGAGGCGTGGCGCTGTGATCGCTGAGCGGATAGGATACAGATTGCCATGGTGAAACCCCAGCGCAATCCCTGATTTCAGGCGCTTTGCGGGGCCCTGCGCGGTAGGGGGATCCGCGGGGAACACCATCCAAAGGGGAGCGAGCGGTCATGAGCGAGAACGAGGCCCTCAAGGAGCAGCTGCGCAAGGCGATCGATGCCTGCCAGCCCGACGGCACTTATGACGATGCCACCTTCGAACGCATCCATGCGCTGATCGAACAGCTGGTTCCGCTCACGCCGACACCGCGCCCGATCGATGCGCAAGAGTTCGTCGAGGCGCCGTGGGGTTCGCTGTTTGCCCAGTTCGGCCCGCGCCACACCGCAGGAAAGCCGATCCGGCACCAAAGCTCGATGAAGCTGCAGAGCTTCGCGACCTTTCCCGATATCCCGATCCGGGTCCACGAGATCGATCAGGAGATCAGGGTCGAGGGCAAGCACTACAACAACGTCGTCTCGATCACGACGCCCGACGAGGCGCATGCGGCAAACCTGATCGTCTGGGGCCGCTATGCCATCGAGCCCGACACTCCGCAGCGTTATGCGGTCGAATTCTACGCGGTCGAACTGGTCCCACCCGAAGGGGTAAGCGCGGATGCGCTGCGCGCGCAATTCGGGCTTGCGGCAGGCAGCGATCTCAGGCGCGATCTGAAGCCGCCTACCCTGCACTCCGATGTCGTCTATTGCGATGATGACATGCGGATCAATTTCGGCAGCATGGGCGGGGTGTACGTGATGAAGCGCAAGCACGCAGCCGGCAAATCGGTCAGCTTCGCGTGAGCGCTTCGGCGGCCGGGCCGCTTGCGCCGGGCGGGGCGGCGCACCGCCCCGCCCGGATCGCGACCTGGGCGCAGGTCGCCTGGGCCTCGGGCTCGTTTGCCACAGGAGCGCTGTTCAACGTCATGGCGCTGTTCGCGCTGTTCTACATGACCAGCATTCTCGCGATCCCGCCCGCGCTGGCCGGCACGATCATCCTAGTCGTGCGCATCTATGACGGGATCATCGATCCGCTGATCGGCGCGCTGAGCGACCGCACACGGCACCGCTGGGGACCGCGCCGGATCTATCTCCTCGTCGGAGCGGGCGCGATGGGGCTTTCCTTCATCGCGTTCTTCAACCTTTCGCTGCTGGGGGTCGAGGGGACAGCTGCGGGCCTTGCGGCCACGCTCGCGCTGCTGCTGTTCTCGACCGCCTACTCGATCTTCTCGATCCCCTATCTTGCCATGCCGCCCGATATTGCGGGCGATTACGATGCGCGCACAAGGCTCATGAGCATGCGGGTGTTCTTCCTCCTGGCGGGCGTTCTCGCCGGGTCTGCCGGGGCGCCACTGCTGGTCGAGGCAACCGGCACACCCGAGGATGGATACCGCGCGATGAGCGTGGTGCTGGGGATTGCGGCCGCGCTGATGTGCGCGGTCGTGTTCGTCGGTGCGGCGTGGCTGCCCGCGCCCGCCCCTGCCAACCGCGAGCAGCCGGTCAACACGCTGGCGCTCCTCGCCAGCCCTTTTACCGATACGGTCAAGGTGTTTGGCAATGCACCGTTCCGCGTGCTCACGCTGGTCAAGCTGTTCCAGCTGACCGTGCTTTACACCGTGCTGACCTGCAGCCCCTATTTCTTCACCTATGTGCTGAAGCTCGGCAATATCGAACTCAGCCAGTATCTCGTGCTCTTCAGCATTGCCGGGATCGTCAGCGTGCCCGCGCATCGCTTTATAATCGCCCGGTTCGGCAAGCGCGAGACCTTTGCGGCGCTGCTCGTGCTTTATGCGCTCGGGCTTGCTTCATGGTTCGTGTGGGTGCCGGGCGAGCCGCAATGGGCGTTCTTTGCCCGCGCGGTGTTCATCGGCGTGTGTTCCACCGGCACGCTGCTGTGCGCGCTCGCGATGCTGCCCGACACGATGGAATATGACCGGCTCGCCTCGGGTGAAGGGCGCGAGGGGATCATGAGCGGGGTGTTCACCTTCGTTGAAAACCTTGCAGGCGCGATCGGGCCGTTCGTGATCGGGCTGCTGTTGCAGGCGGGCGGCCTTATCGCCTCGCGCGATCCCGCGACCGAGCAGCCGCCGCAGGTGCTCGACGCGGTGCAATGGGGGGTGTCGATCATCCCCGCGCTGTTCTGCCTGGCTGCGGTGCCGCTGCTGTTGACCTATCGGCTTGACGAGGCGGCGCTGGCAAAGATGCGCAAGTCCGCCGCAACGCGTGGGTGAGCGCGGCGCAGTGGCCGGCAGCGCACGGCCTTATTGCGCCAGCGCCTCACGGATCTGCGCGATCGCCTCCTCGCTGTCCCAGGCATAATCGCCCGAGACGCGAAACAGCTCGGTGCCCGCTGCATCGTACAGCACCGTCACCGGCAAAAGCCCGCCATCGGCGAGCGCCATGCCGAGATCGGCCTCGGGGTCAAGCCACGGCTCGAGCCGCTCGAACCCCTCCTGCGCGAAGAACGGCGAGACCTGCTCGGCGCCTTGGAGATCCTGGCTGACGGTGATCACCCGCACCTCGCCCTCGAGCTCGCCCGCAAGGCTATCGAGCAGCGGCATCTCGACCTTGCACGGCGCGCACCAGGTCGCCCACAGGTTGAGGAGGACCGGCTCGCCCACTTGGCCTAGCGCCAACTCCCGGCCAGCGGGATCCTTTACCGTCTTCGCCGGGATGCGGTCGCCCGCATGGGTGCGCACGATCTGCCCGGGGAGCGGCGGAGGCGAAGGCGCGGCCTCGCCACTCGGCGCTTGCGCCGCATCCGGTTGCGAAGGCGCCTCTTGCGCACTATCGCAGGCGGCCAGCACGACAAGCGGCGTGATTGCCAGCGCACGAATACGGCCAAGACGGCCAAAACGGCCAAAACGGCCAACACGGGATGCAACAACGCTCATGGGTTCTTCCTCCAACCAGATGTGGGGCGGCAGGTTCGAGGGTGGACCTAGCGCGATCATGCGCGAAATCAATGCCTCGATCCCGTTCGACAAGGCGCTCTGGCGCGAGGACATCGCCGCCAGCCGCGCGCATGTCGCGATGCTGGCCGCGCAAGGCATCGTCGGCAGCGAAGATGCCGCCGCGATCGATGCGGGGCTCGAGACGATCGCGCGCGAATACGAAGCAAGCGGCGTGCCCGAAGACTGGGATCTTGAAGACATCCATATGACCGTCGAGGCGCGGCTTGCCGAGCTGATCGGTGCTGTCGCCGGGCGCCTCCACACCGCGCGCAGCCGCAACGACCAGGTCGCGACCGACTTTCGCATGTGGGTGCGCAGCGCGTTTGACCGGATGGATGAAGGCCTCGCCGCGTTCGCCTGCGCGCTGGTAATCCGCGCGGACGAACATTCCGCTGCGATCATGCCCGGCTTCACCCACCTCCAGACCGCGCAGCCCGTCACCCTCGGGCATCACCTGATGGCCCATTACGAGATGGCGCGGCGCGACCGCGCACGCATTGCCGATGCGCGCCGCCGCTTGAACGAATGCCCGCTCGGCAGCGCGGCGCTGGCGGGCACCGGCTTTGCGATCGACCGCAATGCAACCGCCAGCGCGCTGGGCTTCGACCGGCCGACCGCCAATTCGCTCGATGCCGTCTCGGACCGCGATTTCGCGATGGACTACCTGCACACCGCCAGCATCGTTGCGGTGCATCTCTCGCGCCTCGCCGAGGAGCTGATCCTGTGGGCTAGCCAGCCCTTCAGCTTTGTGCGCATGCCCGACAGCCTCTCGACCGGCTCCTCGATCATGCCGCAAAAGAAGAACCCTGATGCCGCCGAACTGGTGCGCGGCCATGCCGGGCGCGTGATCGGCTGTGCCACCGCGCTGATGGTGACGATGAAGGGCCTGCCGCTGGCCTATTCCAAGGACATGCAGGACGACAAGCCGCCCGTGTTCGAGGCTGCCTCGCTGATCGAGCTCAGCATCGCGGCGATGACCGGGATGATCGAAGGCGCCGCCTTCAACACCGCCCGCATGCGCCAAGCGGCCGAGCTCGGCTATGCCACCGCCACCGACCTTGCCGACTGGCTGGTGCGCGCAGCCGATGTGCCCTTCCGCGAGGCGCATCACATCACCGGCGCAGCGGTCAAGGCGGCCGAGGCGCGCGGGATCGCGCTCGATGCGCTCTCGCTTGAGGAATTGCAGGCGATCGACAGCCGCATTACGAGCGATGTGTTCGAAGCGCTGAGCGTCGATGCGTCGGTTGCCTCGCGCGCCTCGCTGGGGGGAACGGCTCCGGTCGAGGTGCGTAAACAGGTGGCGGCGGCGCGGCGCGCGCTGGGTCTGGAGGAATGATGCGGTTGGTTCGAGCATTGTCGGGACGGGCACCGGGCGCGCTGGCGCTCGGGCTGGGGCTCGCGCTTGCGGCGTGCGGCGCGCGCGCCCCGCTCCAGCCACCCCCGGGCCAGAGCCTCCCGGTCGCGCCCTATGGCACGGGCGGCGGCGAGGATGCCCGCCCGACGGCTGAGCAATTGCTCCGCCTCGATGCGCTCGCAGCGCCCGAACGCAGCGTTGAGCTGCGCCAGCGTTCCGAAGAGCGGCAGGATGACCCGTTTGATCTTCCCCCCGATTGAGGCTTGCCCTGACAGTTAGGCTATGGACCATTTTGCAAACAGGGACGGCGTGCTCCACGCCGAGGACGTACCGTTGCCACGCATCGCCGAGGAGGTGGGCACGCCGGTCTATGTCTATTCGCGCGCAACGCTCGAGCGCCATGCGCGGGTCTTTCACGAAGCGCTGGAGGCGGTGCCCGACAAGCTGATCGCCTTCGCGGTCAAGGCCAATCCCAATCTCGCCGTCCTCAAGGTTTTGCAACGCCAGGGCTTTGGCGCCGATTGCGTCTCGGTCGGCGAGATGCGCCGCGCGCTTGCAGCGGGCATGGCGCCCGAAAAGATCGTGTTCTCGGGCGTCGGCAAAACGCAGGCCGAGCTTGCAGCGGCGCTCGAGGCGGGGATCGGCCAATTCAACATCGAAAGCGAGGAAGAAGGGCTCGAGCTCGCCGAGATCGCGGGCGGCATGGGCCTGCGCGCGCGCTGCGCCTTGCGGGTCAACCCCGATGTCGATGCGGGCACGCACGACAAGATCTCGACCGGCAAGGCCGATAACAAGTTCGGCGTGCCGATCGACCAGGCGGGCCAGGTGTTCGGCAAACTGGAGGGGCTTGGCGGGATCGAGATGCGCGGGGTGGCAGTCCATATCGGCAGCCAGCTGGCCGAGCTTGCACCGCTCGAGCGCGCCTTCGCCAAGCTCGGCGAGCTCGTGACGGCGCTGCGCGGAGCGGGGCACACGATCACGCATGTCGACCTTGGCGGCGGCTTGGGCGTGCCTTACCGTGCGGGCGAAGTGCTGCCGAGCCCCGCTGAGTATGGCGCGATGGTTGCACGAATGACGAGCGCCTGGGGCGTCAGCCTGATCTTCGAACCGGGCCGGGTGATCGCGGGCAATGCGGGCGTGCTGTTGACTCGCGTCATCCGGGTCAAGCGCGGGATCAAGGACCCCTTCGTCATCGTTGATGCAGCGATGAACGATCTGGCTCGCCCGGCGCTCTACGGGGCCTACCACGATTTCATCGCGGTGGCCCCGCGCGGTAGCGACATGCGCGCCAATATCGTCGGCCCGATCTGCGAGACCGGCGATACCTTTGCGATGGGCCGCCTGATCGACCGGATCGAAGCGGGCGATCTCGCTGTGTTCCGCACCGCCGGGGCCTATGGCGCGACCATGGCTTCGAGCTACAATTCGCGCGGCTTCGTCGCTGAAGTGCTGGTCGACGGCGATCGCTTCGCCGTGGTCGCCGACCGGATCGAGGCAAGCGCGATCATGGACGCCGAGCGGGTGCCCGAATGGCTCGCCTGAGCGCGCTGCGGACATTGAGTTGAGCCGGATTTCGAGCCTCCCGCTGTTTCACCAGATCGCGGGCACCAGCGTCCTCGTGCTGGGCGAAGGCCCGGCGGCCGAACCCAAGCGCCGCCTGGTCGAGCGCGCGGGCGGGATCGTTGTCGACGAGATCGCGCGCGCGATCGACGAGGGGGTGCGGCTTGCATTTGTCGCCTACGAGGATGCGCGCGCCTGCGAGGTCGCGGCGATCAACCTGCGCTGTGCCGGGATGCTGGTGAATGTGGTCGACCGGCCCGATCTGTGCGATTTCACGACCCCGAGCATTCTCGATCGCGAGCCGCTGCTGATCGCGATCGGAACCGGCGGCGCTTCGGCCGGACTTGCCAAGCATGTCCGGCTGCGGCTCGAGCGGTTGCTGCCCGAGAGCCTCGGCCACCTTGCCACGCGGCTGTATGCTCTGCGCGCTGGCTTGCGCGAGCGGTTTCCCGAACCGGCCGAGCGGCGCCGAGCGATCGATGCCGCGCTGCAGGAGGGCGGGACGCTCGATCCGCTCGATCCCGCCTCGGCTGCGCGGGCGCAGATCGAAGCCTTCACCGAGCAAGCCTCCGCCAGCGCGCGCACGCTCCTCATCGAGCTTCGCAGCGACGACCCCGAGGATCTGACGATCAGGCAGGCCCGCGCGCTTGGCACAGCCGACCGGGTTTGCGCCGATCGCGGCGTGCCGGCCGCGATCCTCGCGCGCGCACGCGCCGATGCCGAGCGGCTGACCTGCACGGTGCCCGGCTGCCCGGCGATGCGATCGGATCAGGCGCGCCGCAGCGCTGCTCTCGAAGCGATCGACGAGGTGAGCTGTCCGCGCGCCGCTGGGGACGAGCGCGCAGGCCTCACCGTCATCTGTCGCAGCGTTGCACTTGCCAGCGAGGCGAAGGGCTGAGCGCCTTGACCTGGCGCATCAGGCGGCATAGGCCAGAGGCGCATCGATCGCCGCAAAGTAGCGCGCCATCGCCGCGCGGCTGCGCTCGCTCAGCGCGATGAACGCGCGGCGCTTGTCCGAAGGGTCGTCCACCCGCTCGAACACGCCGCTCTCGACCATCTGCTTGACCCAGCGCAGCGCCGTCGTCGCCGGAACGCCCGCCGCGATGCACAGCGAGGTGACCGAGACCTGCTGCTTTTCCGCGTCCGCAGCGGTCAGATCGAGCAGCATGTCCCAGGCGGGATCGGCGAACAGCGCGCCATCGAAGAACCGCGCACGCGTCTGGCGCGCCGCGATCATCCGGCGCACCATCGCAGGATCGGGCAGCGCGAAGCTGCGAGTGACCGGCTCGCTGGCACCTCGTGCCACAAGGCTCATTGTGGCCGAACCCGGACCGGCGGCACTGATCGAAGCGGGGGTTGCGGGGCGCAGATCGTGGTCCGACACCGGAGCGGACAGGCGATCGAGCTGCTGCGCGATCTGATCGACCTGTTCGGACAGCCGGATCAGCGCGATCCGATCGGCCTCGCTCATCTCGCGCACCCGCGCGCCCGCGCCCGCTACCAGCGGCATCACCCGCCCGACCGCGACCACCACCTCCGCCCGGCTCGGCAGAACGAGGATCTGCGGCTGCGAGCGATCAAGGATCGAGAACACCCCATCGAGCGCATCCATCGAGGTGGTGACGATGAGATGCGCTCCGCCGCGCACGATCCGCTCATCAAGCCGGGCGAGCGCTGCGATCCGGGCGCCGGTGATCTCGGTGCAATCGACGATGACGATATCGCCCAGCGGAATCATCGGCCCGTCGATCAGACGATCAAGCTGGCCGCCATCGCTGACGCGGAAGCCTGCGCGCGAGAGATCCTCCTTGCGCGCGCCATGGACCCGGGGGCGATCGCCCAGCACCGTGATCCGGGCGCGAAGGCCCGCTGCATCATGCGCCGCATCATACACGAAATCTGTCTGTTCCATCGAATCGCCTCCCCGCATTTGGTGGAACAGGGATAGAACAAAAAGGGAATATGTCAAGAATGCCCCGGCCTAGGGACGGATGTCGATCACCGTCCCATCGGGCACCAGCTGCCACAGCTCCTCGATCTCGGCGTTCGT
Organism: Erythrobacter sp.; assembly: GCA_036835265.1. GTDB lineage: Bacteria > Pseudomonadota > Alphaproteobacteria > Sphingomonadales > Sphingomonadaceae > Erythrobacter. The sequence continues at coordinate 57,704 of DAITMG010000008.1, forward strand.
GAGCGCGATGCAGCCATCGGTCCAGTCGCCCGGCATCCGCCCGGCGGGGAGCCAGTTGGGCTGGCCATGGATGAAGATGTCGCCCCCCGGCGAGCGGCCATAGCGCGCAGCATGGGCGCGGTCGGCGTCGTTGGGATAGGAGATGCGCAAGCTGAGGTGGTAGCTCGAGTTCGGATTGCGCGTGTGGATCGTGTAGCGGCCCTCGGGCGTGCGCTCGTCGCCCTCGAAGCGCTTGTGACCCATCGGCGCATCGCCGAACTGGATGCCGCGAAAGGCGCGGATCGGCTGGCCCGCGCGGTAGGCGATGAGCAGCCGCTTGGACTTGTCGACGAGGAGGTAGTCCGCCACCATTGCCCCGCCCCGCCCCAGCCCTGACCCGGGCAGCGCGCGGCTGGCGATGGCGCCATCGGGGCGGGCGGGAGCAGCGACCCCCGCGCCCGGCGCCTCGACCACCTTGGGCGGCGGCCCGGACGAGCAGGCCGCCATCAGCAGCGCGAGCAGGAGAGCGGCAATCCGGTTCATCGTCTTCACAAAGTTTGAACCCCAAGGACTGCAACAGCAATGATCATCAGCGTCGTTGCAACTGCACCTAAGGTAAGATCCATTAGCCATTGTAGCGCTGTGAGGATGACGCCGTCACCCATGCCTTAGGTCACCATCTATGCAAAGTGATCTTATAGAGCATCGTCGAATGACTCGATTGCTTTTCGCCTGATAGCTCCGTCCCACCCCAAGACTCATGCATCAAATGATCGTGACCAGTTCGGGCTCTAAGTTTCAAAAGAATTTCTATTAAATTGCCCAAACCCATCGAATCAAAGTGAATATCCAGCTCTTGGGAATCTTCAGAAAGTTCGAATGTCAGAAGAAATTCATTCATTGCTATTTCGCCTATCTCCGAGTGGGTACTTCCTCTTTAGAAATTCCTGAGCGCTAACCGTACCTTTTGTACGATTTACATCAACGTGACGGTACTCTGCTTCTACCCCGTCCTACCTTGCTCGATCCTTGCCCACCGCCTCGTCAGCTTCCCTAATCGACGAACGGCCTAATCCACAAACGGATCGCGCATCAGGATCGTATCGTCTCGCTCGGGGCTCGTCGAGACCAGCGCGACGGGGCACTCGATCAGCTCCTGGATGCGCTGGATGTACTTGATCGCATTGGCGGGCAGGTCGGCATAGCTGCGCGCGCCGGCCGTGCTCTCGCCCCAGCCGTCCATCTCCTCGTAGATCGGCTCGGCCGCGGCCTGGTCGCCGGCATAGCTGGGCAGGTAGTCATAGACCTGGCCGCGCAGGCGATAGCCGGTGCAGATCGAGACCTTCTCGAGCCCGTCGAGCACGTCGATCTTGGTCAGCGCGATCCCGGTGACACCCGCGATCGCGCAGGTCTGGCGCACCAGCACCGCATCGAACCAGCCGACCCGGCGCTGACGCCCGGTGACGGTGCCGAACTCGCGGCCACGCTCGCCCAGCCGCTGGCCGACCTCGTCGGTCAGCTCGGTCGGGAACGGCCCGCTGCCAACCCGCGTGGTGTAGGCCTTGACGATGCCGAGCACGAAGCCGGTGGAGGCGGGGCCAAGCCCGCTGCCACTCGAGGCGGTGCCGCTCACCGTGTTGGACGAGGTGACGAACGGATAGGTCCCGTGATCGACATCGAGCAGCACGCCTTGCGCGCCTTCGAACAGGATCTTGGCGCCGGCCTTTCGCACCTTCTTCAGACGCTTCCACACCGGCTGGGCAAAGCGCAGCACGAACGGCGCGACATCGGCCAGCTCGGCGAGCAACGCTGCGCGGTCGACCGGCGGCTGGGCGAACCCGGCGCGCAGGGCATCGTGATGCGCGCACAACCGGTCGAGCTGCGGCTCGAGCGCGTCGAGATGCGCGAGGTCGCACACCCTGATTGCCCGGCGCCCGACCTTGTCCTCGTAAGCCGGGCCGATCCCGCGCCCGGTTGTCCCGATCTTGCCCTTGCCTGCCGCTGTCTCGCGCAGGCCATCGAGATCGCGGTGCATCGGCAGGATCAGCGGGCAGTTGTCGGCAATCGCGAAGGTGTCGGTGGTGATGCTCACCCCCTGCCCTTCGAGCTTCCCGACCTCGTCGCGCAGCGCCCACGGATCGAGCACCACGCCGTTGCCGATCATCGAGAGGGTGCCCGAGACGATGCCCGAGGGGAGCAGGCTGAGCTTGTAGGTCGTCCCGTCGATCACCAGCGTATGCCCGGCGTTGTGCCCGCCCTGGAAACGCACGACAGCATCGGCGCGGCTGGCGAGCCAGTCGACGATCTTGCCCTTGCCTTCATCGCCCCACTGGGCCCCGATCACGGTGACGTTGGCCATGTGTTCCTTTCGTGGGTTGAGCGCGCCTGCGAGTGCGGATGTGGGCGCGCAAACCGCGCGGGCCTAGGCGCTCGGGGACGGGAGGGCAAGCACGGCTGCAGGCGCGGATGCAGGCGCGGGTTCAGGCGGGCAGCGCGTGGCGACTCGCAGCGCTGCGGCCGGCCACGGTTCGTCGCTGACAGGCAACGCTTGAACCGCCTGTTACACAGTCCAGGCGCAAAAATCCGCTCGATCACCAAGGCGCGGTTTGATCGAGCGAGGCGATCAATCAGGTAAAGACTGTGAGCAGGAGCGAGCATCACTCCAGAGCCTGCCACGCTGCGCGCGCTGTAGGAAAGCGCGGCGCGGGTAGCCGCGCGCATCGCCAGACAAACCGCGACACGGCGCGACTGGCGCGTCGCCCGTGCGCACGGCATAAGGGCACACGCTGCCAAAGCCTTCAGGAGAACCACGGATGAAGCCTCGTCCCGGATCAGCCGTCCTTTCAGGCGGCATCGCGCTCGCACTCGGTGCCGCACTCGGGGCCGGGCTGATGGCCGGCCCGATCCTCGCCCAGCGCAGCGGACCCGGCGGTGACGAGGGGCGGCTCTCGCGCGAGTGCCGGCAGGAGGTGCGCAGGCTGTGCCTCAAGGACGGATCGCGCGATCCCGTGATGGTGCGCTCGTGCCTGCAGGAACTGGCGGACCAGCTCTCGCCCGGCTGCCGGGCGCAATTGCGGGTGCGCGTCGAGCAGCGCCGCGCGGCTGGCGCGAGCCCGGGCGTATTCCAGCGCGCCATCGCGCCCGCGCGCGGCATCTTCTACGGCCCCGAGCAGCGCCAGCAGATCGATATCTACGAGCCCGAAGATGCGGTCGACGAGCTCCCGCTCATCCTGTTCATCCATGGCGGCGGCTGGGCGATCGGAAACCACAAGCTGGTCCAGCAAAAGCCGGTCCATTTCACGAGTGCCGGGTTCTATTTCGCCTCGGCGGGCTATCGCCTGCTGCCTGCGGCGCCAGTCGAGGAGCAGGCGCGCGACATCGGGGCAGCGGTGCGCGCGCTGGTCGGACAGGCAGACGCGATCGGGTTCGATCCCGACCTGATCGTGCTGATCGGCCACAGCGCGGGCGCGCATCTCGCCGCGCTGGTGGCGACCGATCCCGGCTATGCGGGCGAAGCCTTCGGCGCGATCCGGGGTGTCATCCTGCTCGATGGCGCGGGCTATGATGTGCCAGCGCAGATGGCGGGCGCCCGCGCGCGCGCTGCAAGCGTCGAAGGCGCGCAGACCCTCACCATCTATCGCAATGCCTTTGGCGAGGACGAGCCGCGCCAGCGCGCGCTCTCGCCGATCACGCATGTCGGCGGGCGCGACGCGCCGCACTGGCTGGCGCTGTATGTCGAGGAGCGCGAGGCGGCACAGGTGCAGTCAGA
>DAITMG010000009.1:0-6681 GCA_036835265.1 Erythrobacter sp.
CTCGAGCGTGCGGCTGACCGAGACATATTGCCACAGGCCAAACCCGATCGCGATGCCGTAGAAGAAGACCAGTTCGATCCAGCCGAAATTGTTCATGCGCGCCTCACCCTGCTGTGCCCGGCGCTATTGTGAACGCAAAGCCAGCTGTTCATCAAGAAATTCGCGGACCAGCCCCGCGCAGCGCTCGGGCGCTTCCTCGTGCGCGAGGTGGCCGAAGCCCTCGAGCACTTCGAGCCGCGCGCCCGCAATCCACCCCGCCGCCTCGCGCGCCCAGGCGACCGGGATCGCGGCATCGTCGCTCGAATGGACCAGCAGGAGGGGGACGCGCACTTCACTCATCCGCGTGCGCAGCGTGGGCAAATCCCAGTTCGCCATCATCGCGAGCGCACCCTGCGTGTGGCGCGGGTTCTTGAGCAGCGCCTCGTAGCAGGCGACCCCAACGGGATCGATCGTCGAATGCGTCGCGCGATAGAGGAACCGCTCGGCCTCGCCGCCCATCATCGCAAACCCGGAGAACAGCCGGGGGACCAGCGGGTTGACGAACAGCAGCTTGGCGAGCGTGGGGAAAAGCTGCGCGGCAGGGCCGGGAAACGGGCGCAGTGCCGGATTGAACCCGATCACCGGCACTTCGAGACCATGATCGAGCGTCAGCTGCAGCGCCAGCGCGACGCCCGCCGAATGGCCGACCAGCGCGGCGGGCTCCAGCCCCTCCTTGTGCACCAGCCGGGCGATGCTCGCTGCCATGCGCGGGAGCGACATGTCATCGGGCGGGTGGCCGCGCGTGAAGCCGTGGCGCGGCAGGTCCATCGCGATCACGTCGAACCGCTCGGCAAGCAGCGGCGCGAGGCCGCGCCAGCTGTGGACCGAGGCGCCGGTGCCGTGGAGGAGGAGGAGTTGCGGTCGGCCGTGTTCCTCCCCCATCCGCTGCACATGCCACGTCAGCGCGCCGTCAGACACGAAGCGGCTCGCCTCGCGGTGCGGCCAGATCCGCCCTTCGCGGTCCCACTCGAGCGCGCGGCTCATGCGGCCTTGTCCCGCCCAATGTCGCGCCGCGCCGCCTCGACGAGATTGATCGCGCCCGCCAGCGTGCCCGCATCGGCGCGCGGCAGCGCGAGATAGCGCGCGTGCATCTGTTCAGCGAGCCGCGCGCCCTCGGGTCCGGCGCGCGCGGAAATGTCGATCACGATCGCCTCAATCCCGGCGCGCGCGATTGCCTTGGCCGCGCTTTGCGCATCCTCGCCCGCCTGCTTGCGCCCCGGCTGGCCTGCGGCATCGAGATTGGCGCGCCCGTCGGTGAGGATGACGAGGCTGGGGGAGCGCCCGCGCTTGATCACCATCTCGGCGCATTCGCGCGCGGCGTTGAGCCCCATCGCGAGCGGCGTTCCCCCGCCGCCGGGCAGCTCGCTGAGCGCCCGGCGCGCGCGGGTCAGCGAGCGGGTGGGCGGGAGCAGCAGCTCGGCCTGCTCGGCGCGAAAGGCGATCACGGCGACCTCGCTGCGGGTCACATAGGCCTGCGCCAGCATCAGCTCGATCGCGCCCTTGGCCTCGGCGAGCCGCGCTGCAGCCGCCGAGCCCGAGGCATCGAGTGCGAAGATCGTGACCCGCGCGGCCTTGTCCTCGAACCGGCGCACCCTGAGGTCTTCCTTGCGCATCTGGATCGGCGCGTCCCTATCCACCCCCGCCTCGCGGCGGCGCAGCTCCTGCCACGGGACCGCGGCGCGCAAGGTGTCGATCAGCGCCAGGCGTGCGCCGCCGCGCGGCATCCCCGGGCGCGCGCCGAGCGGTTTGCCGCGCAGGCCCGATTTGCGGCGCTTGCCCGTGCCGCCGCCGCCCGAGCGGCGCGGCGCGCGCCCTTGCGCCAACTGGGCGAGGAGATCGCGAGGGATCGAGGCAGCGGCGGCCTCGACCAGCATTTCCTCGAGCGGCTTGTCGCTGGTGGCGGGATCGGTCGTATCGTCCTGCTCGCCTTCCGGCGGATCTTCGGGAGGGGGCGGGGGCTCATTCTCTCCCTCGGCCTCGGCCTCGGGCGGGGCTTCGAACTCGGGCATCTGCCGCGCGCGCGGGGCGAGCACCAGCCGCACCGCCGCAGCGAGGTCCGCCTCTGCCACCAGCGTGCGCCCGGCCAGCGCAGCATGCGCGCTCGCCGCGCTCTGGGCGAACAGCAGCGGGCGCACCGAGACCACCCCGAGGCTCGCGGCGACCGCGACCAGCGCAGCGCGCGCCTCGTCATCGAGCGGAGCGAAGGCGGCGTCGGCAGGCGCGGGCGCGAGCGGGGCGCAGGCACTCGCGCGCGAGGCGGAAAGATCGCAGTGAAAGGCGCAGCGCTCGAGCAGGCTTTCAGGCGGCGCTTCATCGGCGTCGATTGCATCGTCGAGCAGGATCAGCGCCGGGCCATCCGCGCCCTCGTCGAGCGCCTGCGCCAGTCGGCCTGCAATGGCCTGGTCGAGCCGCTCGGCCATCGCGACCACCAGCGCGCCGCCGCGTGCCTGCGCAAGGAGGCCCTCCTCGCGCACCGGCCGACCGCCCGCGAGGCTCGCGGCGATGTCGATCCCGCCTAGCAGCCGGGCATCGTCGATATGGCCGGGCATGCGCCGCGCCGTGCGCCCTGCTGACGTCATGGCGGCTTGCAGCGCTGCCACCAGAGCGTCACGCGCGGGCGAGGCGCCGCGCAGCACGATCCCGCCGAAACGCTGCGGCGATGCGACGAACAGGCGGCAGGCGAGCACGGCATCGGACAAGGGATCGGCGGGAAAGCCTTCAGGTGAACCCGGCAAAGCGGCGAGGGTCATCCAAACAGCTCGTCGATCGCGCGGGTGATGCGCGCGCCCGAGCCGGTCTCGTCGAGCACGTCGCGCCGCAGCCGGTGCCGCAGCGCCGAAGGGGCGACCTCGACCAGATGTTCGCGCCGCACCGCCTTTGCGCCCTTGAGCGCGGCGAGCGCGCGGCTCGCGCGCATCAGGGTAAGTTCGCCGCGCAGGCCATCCGCGCCCACCGCCAAGCACAATTGCGCGGCATCGAGCATCAGATCATCGTCCGGCTCGAGCTTGGCGAGCCGCGCCTTGCCGCGCGCGACCTGCTTGAGGATCGCCCCGTCAGCCTCGGCCCATTTCTCGGCGAAGGCTTCGGGATCGCGCTCCTGTTCGCCGACCAGCCGCATGATCGAAACGCGCGTCTCGATCTCGCGCGGGGTGCGCACCTCGACCGAGAGCCCGAACCGGTCGAGCAATTGCGGGCGCAGTTCGCCTTCCTCGGGATTGCCGCTGCCGATCAGCACGAAGCGCGCCGGATGGCGCACCGAAAGCCCCTCGCGCTCGACCACGTTCTCGCCCGAGGCCGCGACATCGAGCAGCAGATCGACGAGATGATCCTCGAGCAGGTTGATCTCGTCGATATACAGAAAGCCGCGATTGGCCTTGGCCAGCAGGCCCGGCTCGAACGCCTTCTCGCCCGCGCGCAAGGCCCGTTCGAGATCGAGGCTGCCGATCACCCGGTCCTCGGTAGCGCCCAGCGGCATGTCGACGAACGGCACCGGGCGCTTGCGCAGCGGCCCTGTTCCGCAGACGCCAGGATAGCGTGCCTGATCCTCTTTCGAGCAGCCATAGGGGCAATTCTCGATCGCGGCGATCGGCGGCAGCAGCCGGGCAAGCGCGCGCGCCGCAGTCGACTTGCCGGTGCCCCGGTCGCCAAACACCATGACGCCGCCGATCGCGGGGTCGACCGCGGCGATCAGCAGCGCCTGTTTCATCTCATCTTGTCCGACGATTGCGGAAAACGGAAAGCGGGCCATAGCGTTCAGCCTTGTGGACGCATCGGGACGAATGGACAAGTCTTAGTGACTGGCCTTAGTGACTGGAATGGCTGACAGTTTGCACGGTTTGCGGAGCGCTCTGCGGCGGCGCTCCGAAGGCCTTCGTACGGGTGAGCAGCAGCACCGGGATCAGCCCCACGCCAAGCAGGATCAGCGCGGGGATCGAGGCCTCGACCAGCCGCTCGTCGCTGGCGAGGCGATAGGTCCGCGTCGCCAGCGTCTCGAGGTTGAACGGGCGCAGGATCAGCGTCGCGGGAAGCTCGCGCAGCGTGTCGATCGCGACGAGCGCGAGCGCTGCCAGGAGGCTCGGGCGCAACAGCGGGGTGTAAACCCGCAGCAGTACGCGCCAGGGGCCAGCGCCAAGCGAGCGCGCAGCACCGTCGAGCGAAGGCGGAATGCGCGCCATGCCGCCCTCGATGCTGTTGTAGGCGACCGTCAGGAAGCGCACCGAGAGCGCGTAGATCAGGATGAGGCTGGTGCCTGTGAGGATCAAACCGCCGGAATAGCTGGTGGCCTCGCGCAAGGTGCGCGTGAGGCTCTGGTCAAGCGCGCCCAGCGGCGCCAGCAGGCCGACCGCGAGGAGCGCGCCGGGCAGGGCATAGCCCAGCGTCGCCAGCCGGATGACGAACGGGAGCCCGCCTCCTTTCGAGCGCGCCCGCACGAAGGCGAGGACCAGCGCCGAGATGCAGCACAACACCCCGGTCGCCGCGCCAAGGAACAGGCTCGCGCGGACATAGGCGCCAAGCTCGCCCGCGCCGGCCAGCGCCGCCTGCGTCGCCGCAAGGTTCGCCAGATGGAGCGCGGGCACGCCGAAGCCGAGCAGCAGCGGGAGCGCGCAGGCGATAAAGGCGAGCGCCTTGCCTATTGCGCTCAGCTTGATCAGCGGGCCGCTCGTCGCCCGGCTCGCCCCGTGTGCCAGGCCATCGCGCGCAAAGGTGCGCCCGCGCCGGGTCGCCGCCTCGAGCGCGACCAGCGCGGCGACGAAGCCGAGCATGATCGCTGCCAGCCCCATCGCGCCCTCGCGGTCGCCCATTGCAAGCCAGCTGCGAAAGATCCCGGTCGAGAAGGTGGGGATGGCGAAATATTCAGCGACGCCGAAATCGGCGAGCACTTCCATCAGCACGAGCGCCAGCCCGCCCGCGATCGCCGGGCGCGCGGCGGGCAGGGCAACGCTCCAGAACGCGCGCCATGGCCCCGCGCCGAGCGAACGCGCCGCGCGAAACTGGCTCGGGCTCTGGTTCTGGAAGGCCGCGCGCGCGAGAAGGTAGATGTAGGGATAAAGCACCAGTGCCAAAATCAACGCTGCGCCCGGCAGCGAGCGGATTTGCGGGAAGCTCTCGCCCGCGCCAAATCCTGCGCGAAAGGCGCGCTCGACCGGGCCGCCATAGCCGAGCAGATCGGCATAGAGATAGGCCGCGATATAGGAGGGCACCGCGATCGGCAGGACGAGCGCCCAGGCGAACACCCTGCGCGCGGGAAATTCGCACGCGCTCACCAGCCACGCGCAGCCGGTGCCGATCAGGCCTGCGAGCGCGCCGGTCAGCGCCATCAGCGCAGCGGTGTTGGCGATGTAGCGGCCGAGCACGGTCTCGGCGAGGGTCTGGAGCGCGGCAAGCCCGCCGAGCGGCGCTGCGAACGCGACCGCGAGGATCGGCACCATCGTCAGCCCCGCGATCGCGCAGGCGGCGAGGTTCCAGCCACTCGGCCAGCGGCGCGGCGGCGCAGCGGCGCTTGCTGCGCGCGGCACAACTTGCCAAAGACGGCTGCGCAAGGCCCGCTGGTCGCTCACCATCTGGCCGACCCTGACGCCGCCATCACCCATCGGATATCCCTGATCCTTGAACCTCGAATTTCGCCACATCGCGCATGCCTATGACACGACGCCAGCGCTCGCGGATGTGAGCCTCACCGCGTTTGCCGGCGAGATCACCTGCCTGCTTGGCGCGTCGGGCTGCGGCAAGTCAACCTTGCTCAGCCTGGCAGCCGGGCTGCTCGATCTGCAGGCGGGCGAGATCTGGCTCGGCGATGCGCGGCTCGCAGCGCCCGGAGACAGCCCCGCGCCCGAGCGGCGGCCGGTCGGCCTCGTGTTCCAGGATGGCGCGCTGTTTCCGCACATGACGATTGCGCAGAACATCGCGTTCGGTCTGCCACGATCTGCGCGCGATCCGGCGAACATCGAGCGCTGGCTGGTGCGCGTGGGGCTGGCCGGGCTGGGCAGGCGCTATCCGCATCAGCTTTCGGGCGGGCAGCAGCAACGCGCCGCGCTCGCCCGCGCGATGGCACCCGAGCCTGCCGTGCTGTTGATGGACGAGCCCTTCGCCAGCGTCGATATCGTGCTGCGCCGCAGCTTGCGCCGCGAATGCCGGCTGCTCCTGCGCGAGCGCCGGGCGACGACGCTGCTGGTCACGCACGATCCCGAGGAGGCGCTCGACATTGCTGATCGGATCGCGGTGATGGAGGCGGGGCGGATCGTGCAGGTGGGATCGCCCGCCGAGCTTTACGATGCGCCTGCAGCGCCTTCGGTCGGCGCGATTTTCGGGGGCGCGCAGATCATCGAGGCCGAGGTCAAGGGCGGGGCCTATCACACCGCGTTCGGCTTCTGGCCCGCGCGCGCCGGGGTCGGGCCCATCGGCGCCGAGGGTGCGGCGGTCGATCTGCTGGTCCATGCGCGCTGCCTGCGGCTCGAGCCCGATCGCGAGGGGCTGAGCGTGCAGGATCGCCACGAGCTTGGCGACCGGGTGCGCGTGCTGCTGCGCCATCACAGCGGGCTCGAGCTGACCGCCGAGCTCGGGCTCGAGGCGGCGCAGACGATCATCGCCGATCAACGCTACCGCGCGGTGCCCGATGATGGCAGCGTGCGCGTGTTCGAGCGC
>DAITMG010000009.1:6781-9038 GCA_036835265.1 Erythrobacter sp.
GGCGAGGTCAATCTCTATTCCTCGCGTCACTACGACACCGATCTGGCGCTCTACGAGGATTTCACCCGCGAAACCGGCATCAAGGTCAACCGGATCGAGGCCGATGCCGATGCCCTGATCGAGCGGATCGCGAGCGAGGGCGAATTCTCGCCCGCTGACCTGCTCATCACGGTCGATGCCGGGCGGCTGTGGCGCGCCGAGGAGGCGGGCGTGCTCCAGCCGGTCGATTCGGCACTCCTGACCGAGCGTCTGCCCGCCCATCTGCGCCACCCCGACGGCCTGTGGTTCGGCCTTTCGACTCGCGCGCGGATCATCATCTACAATAAGGCGGAAGGGCTGCCCGAGGGTCTCGAGACCTATGCCGATCTCGCCGATCCCGCATTCCGGGGCGAAATCTGCATGCGCTCCTCGTCCAGCATCTACAACATCTCGCTCCTCGCCAGCATCATCGCGCATCAAGGCGAGGCGGCCGCGCGTGAATGGGCGAGCGGGGTCGTGCGCAATTTCCGCCGCCCGCCGCAGGGCAACGACACCGCCAATATCGAACTGGTGGCCGGGGGCGGGTGCCGGATCAGCGTGGTCAACAGCTATTACCTCGCGCGCTTCGCCGGGGAAGGCGACAACGCAGGCCTGATCGACCAAATCGGCATCATCTTCCCCAACCAGGCGAGCACCGGCACGCACATCAACATCAGCGGGGCCGGCGTTGCCAAACATGCGCCCAACCGCGCCAACGCGATCCGCTTCCTCGAATATCTCACCAGTGAGAGCGCGCAGCAATATTTCGCCAACGGCAACAACGAATATCCCGCGGTCAACGGTGTTGCGGCAACTTCGGCGGTCGAAGCGCTGGGCGAGTTCAGGCCCGACACCCTCAGCGCGGCCGAACTGGGCCGGAACCAGGCGCGCGCGGTCGCGATCTTCGATGCGGCGGGGTGGAACTGAGCCCAGCCGCCCGATTGCGCGCGGATTGCGCGCGGATTGAGCGCGATCAAGGCGCGCTATCAGACGCCTTGGCTAAACTAGCTTGATCGCGGCGCGCTAGTCGTCCATCTCGCCGCGCAATCCCAGACCTGCACACCGCAAACCCGAAGGCCCATTACCCGTGAACATGCCCATCACCGACCGCGCCCAGTTCATCGAAAGCGGCGCGCTGAGCGTCGAGACGATCACGCATGTTCACCACTGGAACGACGATCTGTTCAGCCTGCGGATGACGCGCCCGGCCAGCTTCCGCTTCCGCTCGGGCGAATTCATCATGATCGGGCTGCCGCAGGAAAACGGCAAGCCGCTGCTGCGCGCCTATTCGATGGCCTCGCCCGCTTATGCCGAGGAACTGGAATTCCTCTCGATCAAGGTCCAGGATGGCCCGCTGACCTCGCGGCTGCAGTATATCACTCCGGGCGATCCGATCTATCTCGGCAAGAAGCCGACCGGCACGCTCGTCACCGATGCGCTGCTGCCCGGCAAGCGGCTTTTCATGCTCTCGACCGGCACCGGGCTCGCCCCGTTCATGAGCCTCGCGCGCGATCCCGAGGTGTATGAGATGTTCGAGGAGGTGATCATCGTCCACTCGGTGCGCCGGGTCGGCGATCTGGCTTATCGCGAGCTGCTCGAGAGCAAGCTCGAGGGCGATCCGCTGCTCGAGGATGACCAGCGCGAGCGGTTCATCTACGTCCCCACCGTCACCCGCGAGCCGTTCCGCACCCAGGGCCGCATCCAGACGCTGATCGACGATGGCCGCCTGTTCGAGCAATCGCGCGGGGCCCAGCGCTTCGTGCCCGACGAAGACCGGGTGATGCTGTGCGGCTCGATGGCGATGATCAAGGATCACGCCGCCGATCTCGAGGCGCGCGGCTTCGAGGAGGGCGCGAACAACAAGCCCGGCCAGTTCGTGATCGAGCGCGCCTTCGTGGGGTGAACCGGTCTGTCCGGCTCGCCTTGTCCCAGTCTCGCCTCGTCGATCAGGGGAAACAGGCCCGTCTCCTGCCGGTTGTTCACGCGATAGAGCAACATGGAGACGAATTATGTATGGTTGGGCCATTACCCTTGCAGTTGTCGCGCTGATCGCTGCGGTGCTGGGCTTCGGCGGCATTGCCGGCGCGCTGGTTGATATCGCGATTATCATTTTCGTGCTCGCGGTGATCGGGAGCCTCATCCTTTTTGTCTTGGGTTGGAAGGCCGCCAAAGGCATCGCGAATCGCCTGTGAAGCCGGCCCGCTGCGGCGTGGTGCGCTCGGCGCATCACGCCGGGCGA
>DAITMG010000009.1:9138-60616 GCA_036835265.1 Erythrobacter sp.
GAACGCACGATGTCCCGAACCAGGCTTTTCCCCCTCCTGATCTGCACTTCTGCGGCGCTGCTGCTGGCTGCTTGCGCGACGGTGGTTGAGCAACGGGTCGAGACCGGGCTTGTCGATGCCGGCATCCCGGCTGGGCCGGCCGCGTGCATGGCAGACCGATGGGCGGGCTCGCTCTCGACCGACCAGATCAGGGGCATTGCCCGCTTCGCCGATGCGGTGAAGGATGAGGGCCGCACGCTCACCGCTCGCCAGCTGATCGGACACGCCGCCGAATGGAACGACCCTCATGCGCTGCAGGTGGTGGTGACCTCCGCCGCCCGCTGCGCTTTCGAATAGGCGGGACGGGTTTGGGCGGCGAACAGGCGCTCGAGCCGTCCGGCTCGAAACGGGTGGTCGGCCTTTACAAACGGGTCTGAACGCGCTTGTGGTTCCTCCCAGGAGCGCGCTGAACCATGACGGACCCCCTCGATTTCACCGACAAGCTCGTCCTCGTCACCGGCGGGTCGAGCGGGATCGGCAACGGCATCGCGCAAGGCTTCGCCGCGCGCGGCGCCGAGGTGATCGTCACCGGAAGGCGGCCCGATGAAGGCGATTATCTCGAAGCCGAGGACAGCGACTTCACCGGGCTGCGATATTGCCAGCTCGATGTGACCGACCGTGCGGCGGCCGAAGCGTTGGGCGCCGCAATCGGCCCGGTCGATGTGCTCGTCCAGGCGCAGGGCATCGTGCGCTATGGCCGCGCCGAGTTCGAGCGCGAGGGCTGGGACGAGGTGATCGGGGTCAATCTTTCCTCGCTGATGGATGTGGCGCGCGCGTTTCACGCCGGGCTCGCAGCGCGCGCGGGCACGATGATTGTCGTCTCGTCGGTCGCTGCGTTTCAGGCTGTGATCGGCCAGCCCGCCTATGCCGCCTCCAAGGCTGGCGCGGCCAGCCTCGTCAAGACGCTGGGGGAAGCCTGGGCGAGAGACAAGGTCCGCGTCAACGGGATCGCGCCCGGGCTCGTCCCCACCAAGATGACCGCGATCATGACGCAGCACCCCGAACGGCTCGAGGCGATGGTCAAGGCGATCCCCATGCGCCGCCCGGGCACGCCTGCAGAGATGGCAGGCGCGGCGCTGTTCCTGGCCTCGCCGCTCAGCTCGTACATGACCGGGCAGACGCTGGTGGTCGATGGCGGGCTGACGCTGTCCTGATTGTCGCTTTCCTACGCCAGCGCTTTCGTGCGACGTTGGGAGCGATGAGGAAGACGCTAGTTTCCGGCAGAGGCAGCGCGGTCTGCGCGAGCCCACGTGAGCGGCGAGGGGCGGGTTTGCGCGTCCTTTCAGCGGGTCTGGGCGAGGCAAACTTTTTTGCTCTAGGACTGTGTAACAGGCGGTTCAAGCGTGCTGCCGGTGCGATCAATGGAAGGGAATTTGAGCGATGCAGTTCACCCCGCTAGGCGCCTCTGGCCTCAGCGTCTCGAAGCTTTGCCTCGGTTGCATGACCTATGGCGACAAGTCCCAGGGCTGGCATGGCGATTGGCTGCTGGACGAGGAGGAGAGCCGCCCGTTCTTCAGGGCAGCGCTGGAAGCGGGGATCAACTTCTTCGATACCGCCAACGGCTATGCCGGCGGCACCTCGGAGGAGATCACCGGCAAGCTGCTCAAGGAGATGGCGAGCCGCGACGAGATCGTGGTCGCGACCAAGGCCTTCATCCCGTGGCGCCGCGCGCCCAACACCGGCGGCCTCTCGCGAAAGGCGTTGATACAGGCGATCGACGACAGCTTGCGGCGCCTCGGCATGGACTATGTCGACCTCTACCAGATCCACCGCTGGGACGAGGCGACGCCGATCGAGGAGACGATGGAGGCGCTTCACGACATCGTGAAGGCCGGCAAGGCACGCTATCTCGGAGCATCCTCGATGTATGCTTGGCAGTTCGCCAAAGCACAGGAGACCGCGCGCGCCAATGGGTGGACGCCGTTCATCGCGATGCAGAACCAGCTTAACCTGCTCTACCGCGAGGAAGAGCGCGAGATGCTGCCGCTGTGCGAGGATGAAGGCGTCGGCGTCATCCCGTGGAGCCCGCTCGCGCGCGGGCGGCTGGCTCGGCCGCTGGGCGAGGAGACGGTGCGCAGCCGCACCGACGGCTTTGGCAAGGTGATCTATCCCGACAACGCGGCAGACGATGCGATCATTGAGGCGCTGGCCGAAGTGGCCGAGGCACGCGGCGCGGCGATGGCGAGCGTCGCGCTGGCGTGGCACTACACCAAGCCCGCCATCGCCAGTCCGATCATCGGGGCCTCGAAGCCCCACCACATCGGCGATGCGCTGGCCGCGCTCGAGATCGCGCTCTCGGACGGGGAAATCGCGGCGCTTGAAGCGCCTTACCGGCCCAAATGGCCAACCGGGCTGGGCTTCGCGATGCCAGCGATGGACCAGGTTTCGGTGCGGTAGAATGTCCATTTGCACGATTGTGACACCCCCGGTCCAAGCGCCAAGAACGCGTCACGAACGCGTCACGAATGTGCGTCACGCGTGGCCCTGCTATCAAGGCAGGGGCCACCGATGGACGTCATCAACATCTTCCTTACGAACACCCTGGGGGAGAGCGTCGAGGACTTCGTCCATGACCAGCGCCGTTTCACCTTCGATCGTCTCACTGCGGGTGGTCCGCGCCGCCTCGTCGAGGGGCCGATGTGGGCCTTCATCGACTGGGTGATGGATGAATGCGCCGGGCTCGAGATGTGCCGCCGCCTGCGCGCCGATCCGCGCACCAGCGAGGCGCACCTCACCATGGTGCTCGAGGAGGACGACCCCGAGGATCGCCGCCGCGCGCTGCGGGCAGGGGCGGACGACTACATGGTCGGGCCGCTCACGCGCAACGCGGTGCTTGATCGGGTGATGGCGCTGCAATCGCGCGGCGGTGAGCGTCTGGCGGGGCGGCGGTTCGAGCTTGGCGATCTGTCGATCGACATGGCGGCGCTGCAGGCGCGCTGGGATGGCGAACCGATCGCGCTGCGCCCCAACGAGTTCCGCCTGCTGCGCTTCTTCGCCGAGAACCCCAACCGGGTGCTGAGCCGCGAGGATCTCATCAACGGTCTCGGCAAGCGCGAGCCGCCGATCGACGAGCGCACGGTCGATGTCTGGGTGGGACGCCTGCGCCGGGCGATCAAGGCCGCGGGCGGGGGCAACCCGCTGCGCACGGTGCGCTCGATGGGATACGTGTTCGACCTGAGCTGAGGGGAACGCAGTGCGCCCTCGAACTGGCGGCGAGGGAGGAGAGCAGCGCAGGCGCCGAAGCGAAAAGGCCGCCCTGCTAAGGACGGCCTTCTCCATGTGTCATTGTCGATCGCGTCAGAAGGTGAGCGACAGCGATCCTGCAAACGTCGTCCCGAGATCGAACGTGTTGATTTCGAAACGGGTGGTTCCGTCATCCTGGAATTCCTGATTGCGGCGACCAAAGATGTTGCGCGCTTCAAGCTTCAGGATCGCTTCGGCACCTGCGAGATTGAACCCTTGCCGGAACACAGCGTCAATCTGGATGCCAGGCTCTTCCACCACGTCCGGCAGACTGAAGCCCGCGCGGCCAGCGGCGCGGCTGGTCACCCGCTCGCTGCCATAGTTGGCCAGCAAGGTGAGCTGCTGAAGCCGCTCGGTGTCTTCAAGGCTGAGCTGGAAGTTCGCCAGGTGATCCGACTGACCGGTCAGCGGGAGACCATCCCGAAAGAAATTGCTCGCAGCTCGGACCGTGCCGGTATCGTCAATCGTCGTGTCGTCAGGGCCAACCTCGATCTCTGATTGGGTGTATGTGTAGTTGGCAATGACGATGAGTTGCTTGGTGTCGAAAAATCCGCCCAGATCATACAGGTCGAAGGCGTATTGTGCCTCGACCTCGGCCCCGTAAAGGGTGGCCTTGGGAGCGTTGGCGAAGGAGTTGTTCTGGTCGTTGTCGTTGAAGAACGCCACGACCTCGATCGGGTCGTCGATCGTCTTGTAGAACCCGGCGAGCGAGAAGCTCCTGCCCCGTCCCAGGTAATACTCACCGCGCAATTCGAAGTTCGTCAGCTCGCTATCGATCAGAAAGGGGTTCCCGCTGAACGACCGGTTGGTTTCCGGATCGAAGTAAGGCTGGAAGATCAACTCGCGGAACTGCGGGCGGGCAATGGTTTTGGACGCGTGGGCACGGATCTGCAAACCGTCCGCCACCTCATAAGTGACCGTGCCCGAGGGAAGCCAGTAGGAGTTTTCGATCAGGCTGCTGCGATCCGGGCCAAGGTTGACGTCGAAAACCTGAACCGGGCTGACAAACTGCCGCCCGTCTTCGTAACGCACGCCGACATCGAACGACAGGCCCTCGATCGGTTCACCGCGCAGCTGCCCGTAACCCGCATGGACTTCGAGCCCGGCAAGGAACGCCGGATCAAGCTCGGTGTTCGGTTCCTGAAGCTGGATGCGGAAGTAATCGATAATGGCATCGCCGAGCAGAAGGTCGGGGCGAAGCACGCCTACACCCTGCCGGAACTCCGATGCACGTTGACCATCGCCGTTGAAGAACGAGAATTGGCGGCGTTCCGAAAACCGCTCCGTATCGGTGTAGGCGTAACCCAAGGTGGCGTTCAGCCAATCGGTCAGGCCGTAAGAAAGGTCGGCTCCGCCGAAATAGAGGTCTTCGGTAAGATCGGAAAAGGCAACCGACGCATCTCCGGTCTGGCGGTCGAGGTTGTTCACGAACAAATCGCCGGTTGCATTGTTCGTGAGAATGTTGCGCACATAGGTGAAGTCCCATTCGAACGGAACCTCACGCTGGGTCTGGGCGTAACCGCCGCGCAGATCGAGCGATAGCGGGCCGAGCTCGAACTCGCCAACCAGCTGTGTATTGAACAATTGGCGTTCGAACCATCCGGTACCCTGTTCGATCAGTTCTTCTTGATCGATCAGATCGTCCACTGCGCCCAAGCGCGACTGCTTGAGCGTGTCACGAATGAAAAGGTTGGTCCAGCGGATCCGGTTCTCGCCGAATTCAAGCCCGAAATTCACGAGCCCGTTCACGTTGATCCGATTGTCGGTCACCGTGTTTTCCGCATTCTGGCCCGCTTCGAAGTTGCCAAAGACCGTCTGTCTGGTGATGTTGCGCGTGCGCCACTCGTTGGTGATCGATCCGGTGGCCAGAACGCCGAGGCGGCTGGCACCGATATCGGTTGCCGTCCCGGCTGTTACGTTGGCCGACCAGTTGGCCGGCACATCACCGATGCGCTGCAACACGATCAGGTTGGGATCGACCAATTGCTTGGCAATCACGCCCTGTTCTTCGACCGATAGATCGGACAGCCGCTGGCGACTGTCCAGAAAGGACTGCAGCGCAGGCGGGCGGTCGCGCGTGCCGTTATCGAACCCGGTCCAATCGGTTTCGGATCCGAAATAGGACAGACCGTTCGAGAATGTGGTGACAGTGTTGGCGCCCACCCCGCCACCAAAGGTGATGAAGCTTTCATCGGGCACGGCACGGGTAGTCAGGTTGATCACACCGCCGCCGAATTCACCGGGGAAGTTGGCGGAATAGGTTTTTTGCACCAGCGATGAAGCAATCACGCTGGTCGGAAAAAGGTCGAGCGGAACCACTCGGCTGAGTGGCTGCGGGCTTGGCAGGGGAATGCCGTTGAGCAGCGCGAGCGAATAACGGTCACCCAGGCCGCGAACGAACACGAAGCCTTGCCCCTGGACCGAGAGACCGGTCACGCGCGACAAGGCGCCAGCAATGTCGCCTTCGCCGGTGCGGGCGATCTGTTCCTGCGACAGGACCGAGATCACCTGGCTGGAAGCCCGCGTCGGGTCACGATCACGCCGGCCGGTGACGATAATCCCGCCGCCGGGGATCGAGACGTCCACGTCCTGATCCAGGGTCTCATCCGGGACGCTCTGGGGCTCGTCATCCTGCACCAGCGCATCGACATCAACTTCCTGAGCGTAGGCGCCAAAAGGAAAAGTGAATGCGGTCGTCAGCGAAAGTAAGGTCGCCAACCGCTTGCCGGTCTTCATAACCGTATACCCCCTCAATAATCGGAAAAAACCAAGCGGGCACTTGGTTCGCTTTGCAACACAACAGAAAGGGGAGGAGCGATGATCATGTTAGAACCCCGCTCCTCCCACTGGCTATCCGATCAGGAGAATACGGGCAGCGTGGTGCACGACCCTGTGTTCGCCGGGACAAACGTCAGCAACTGCATGTTGCAAGTCCAACCTGCGGTCCAGTCGTCCGTCGGCGAAACGGCGCCGATGAAGTCCGTCGCTTCGAAGAAGCTCGAGAGCTCGGTGGGGTCGAAGATCGGCGTGAACCCATCTTCGTTGGCGCCGTTGAGGTAGAAGTTCGTCAGCGTGGCGGTGTAATCGACATCGTTGCTCTCGTCGTCGGTGAACAGCGCTGCCGCTTGCGCAGCGGTCAGACCATCGAACGAGCCATTGCGCGACAGGGTCTCGCACTGGATGCCCAACGAGCTGAAGACCAGCGGGCCAAGCTCATCCGGACCGGTCGCCTGGTTGGTTTCGATATCATCGACGCGCAGGCAAGGCGTTCCGCCATCACGACCCGATGCATCGATCAGAACCGAGTTGACGATGGTGAAATCGCTGCCGCCGCGGAAGCGCAGCGCCTGGTCGTTGGGAACGCGCTGGATCATTGTCGCGTTGGACATCCGCACGGCGGTGCGCGGGGTCTCGTCCTCGCCGCCATTGCTCGAGTCGCTTTCGATCAGCGTGTCACCAACCGAGCGCTGCGACAGGATGACGTATTGCAGATCGGACTTCACGCCGATATCGACGTCGAGCGAGTCGTCTTCCGAACCGTAGACGATCAGGTGCTTCATGTTCACGGTGCCGCCGAAGAATTCGACGCCGTCATCCGAACTGTTGACCGACTGGAGGTAATCGAACTCGGTCCCGCTGCCGGTGCCGATCGTGGTCAGACCCTGCAGTTCGTTGTCCTGCCCGAGAATGAAGCCCGAGAACCGGATCTGAACGAATTCGATCACGCCCGAATCGTCTTCGTTGTCGGTGCCGCCACCGCGAGCGGGGGTGATCGAACCTTCAAGCGCGAATTCGCAGTCGTTCGACCCCGGGGTCGCGCCCGATGCGATACAGTCGGTCACCTGCGCACGACCAAGCATCACAACGCCGCCCCACTGGCTCGACGAGTCTTCGCCGACGAGCCCGAGAACATTGTCACGGCTGGTGAAAATGATCGGCCGTTCACGCGTGCCTCTGGCGATCAGCGTGTTGCCACGGGTGGAGGCGAGGTACGAAGAGCCGCTGGCGTAGACGATCACGCCGGGATCGATCGTCAGCGTCACGTCGGTATCGTCGCCGGAAGCGACCGGGCCGCCATCGGTGCCGATCAGCGTTTGTCCGGCAAGGCGATAGAGCAGGCCGGGAACGAACGGCAGGCGCGAACTCGCATCAATGGTCAGCGGGAGCGCGCAGACGCGATAGGTGCCGGTCGGGCCAGTGATGGTGCCCTCATCGGTCAGACCTTCGGGATCGTTGAAGGTCGGGCAGCCATTGGCCGGGGTGACCAGCGAGCCCGTCGGCGTCGGCGTCGGCGCGGGGGCCGGCGGGGGGTTATTGGTGGTGTTGTTGATGGTTACGTTGCCGCCCGTGCCGGGCGATACGATTTCGTCGGCGCCGCAGCCAGCCAGTGCAACGAGGCTGCAACCCAGAACGAGAGTGCGTTGAATGTTTTTCACAGCGTGCGGTCCCCTACAAAACCGAAGAATCAAGAAGCGCGAATGCGCAAGCCATTCGCTAGGGGTCCGACATGACAGAATTTTTGCAGTATTTCAGTTTGTGACAAATACCCTGTATTTGACCGTAATATGACTATTGAGCGATGCTTATGACATACTTGACCGTTGCTGTTCGACCACAGTGAGAGTCCCATAGGAAAGCTAAGATTATGAAACAACGAAAGAAATAATATTGAGATTACAAAAATGTGAAAATATTGCAATTTTGTTGCAATCTGCAGTCGAGGCTGGCAGCATGGGGAGCCAACCAAAAGGAGAGACCCATGACCCTCAACGCCATCACCATCGCACTCGCGCTCGCCGCTGCACCGCAGGAACCCGCCGCCACCGCGCAGGCCCAGCTCCAGACAAGCACCGACAATGCGGGCGGGCACTTCGCAGCGCGCTTGCTTGCCCGCGGGGAAAGCGAGCCGGCGATCCGGCGGCTCGAACAGGCGCTCGAAAACCGTCCCGATGATCCCGCGCTGCTGATCAACATGGGCATCGCGCTCGCGCACATCGGCGACGATGCGGGTGCCCAGGCGATGTTCGAACGGGCGCTGGCCAGCTCGAAACCCTCCGATCTCGCAACCGCCGAGGGCAAGCTGATCGATTCGCGGCGGCTTGCGCGCAAGGCCATGCGCATGCTCGAGCGGGGCGAATTCGCCGGAAACTGACCGCTGCGGATCAAGTGCCAGCCGGTTGCCCGCCAAAACCAACCGGCTGACCCCGCCGTGCTCCAGGGCCAACGCTTTTCACAAGGCCCTCTGTCACCTCCTTGTCATTTAGACTAGACAAGGCAGATGGCTCTGGAGGGTCCGAACATGATTCTCGCGAGCGCGAGGCACAATGTGACAGCAAGAGTGGCACTGGCCGGGTTGGCTTTGTCAGCGGTTTGTGCTGCCGCCCCCGCGCGTGCCGATGTCATGGAGATCGATAGCGAAGGCGCACGCTGGGTCGCTGGCGGCACGCCGACAGCAGCGCCCGAACTGGCCTTTGCGGCGGGTATCGGAGCAGCTGACGAGGACAGCGCGCAGATTGACCTTAGTGCGCTGGTCGTGCCCGATTCGATCATTGCCGATACCGCGCTGAGCGCCTCAGGGGTTCCACCGCGTTACGCGGCCAAGATCGCCGAACTCAGCAGCCGGTTCGATCTGAGCCCCAGCCTCCTCGAAGCGCTGGTCTGGCAGGAGAGCCGCTGGCGCGAGCGGGCGGTCAGCCATGCCGGCGCGCGCGGCCTGGCGCAGCTGATGCCGGGCACCGCGCGCTATCTCGGGGTCGATCCCGATGACCCGATGCAAAACCTCGAGGGCGGGGCGCGTTATCTGCGCGAGCAACTCGACCGTTTCGACGGCGACCTCGAAAAGGCGCTCGCCGCTTACAATGCCGGGCCCGGCCGGGTGATCCGTGCAAACGGCATTCCCAATATCCGTGAAACCAAGCTCTATGTCGCAGCGATCATGGGACGGCTCGCCAGCCATGCGCGCGTTGACGGGCTTTAGGCGCCTGGCACAAGGCCGAATAGGCACTGAGGACTTGGCATTGAGGAATTGCCACATTCTCGCAATATCTGCGGTTGAAACAAGGACCATGAATTCTTCCATGAATGCACCAATTCGCTCGATCGCGCGCTCGTTTGCGATGCTGACCCTGCTTGCCACCCCCGGCCTCGCTTTCGCTCAGGTGCAGGGCGGCGATCCGCAAGGCGCGGGCCCGATCGTCAACGCGCTCGCCTGGCTGCAGGGCACCCTGCTCGGCACGGTTGCAACCACGGTTGCGGTGATGGCGGTCGCCGCGATCGGTTTCATGATGCTGACCGGCCGGATGAACTGGCGCTTTGGCGCAACCGTCATCGTCGGTGTCTTCATCCTGTTCGGCGCGACCACGATCGTTGCCGGCATTCAGGCTGCGGCAGGCTGAGGCGCTCCATGAGAGGCACACCATGAGCGATCTCGTCCGCCATCCGGTTCACCGCGCCTTGACCCGCCCGCAGATGTTCGCGGGCGTGACCATGAATTTCTTCATCATCAACCTGATGGTGACAACGATCGCCTTCCTCATCCTCAAGAGCTTCTGGATCATCCCGGTGCCGGTCGTCATGCATCTGGTCGGCTATTTCGCCTCGCTGCGCGAACCGCGCATCTTCGATCTGTGGATCACCAAGGTGTCGAAGTGCCCGCGCGTGCCGAACTTCAGGCGGTGGGGCTGCAATTCCTACGCGCCTTGAGATGTGATAATTGATCGGCCTCCCAAGGAGGGGCTTTGACTATGGCCAAGTGGATCGGACCGGCAAGCTGGGGCGCCAAGGAGGCGCTGGTGGGCGAGCGGCTGCCGTATGAGCGGCTGATCGACGAGAGCACCGTGCTCCTGCGCGACGGTTCGGTGATGAGCGCGCTCCAGATCCCCGGCCTGCTGTTCGAGACCGAGGATTCAGACGCTCTCAACGCTCATGCGGCAACCCGCGAGGTGATGCTGCGCTCGACGCTCGATGCGCGCTTCGTGCTCTATCACCACGTGATCCGGCGCCGGGTGGAGGTGGAGCTCGAGGCCGAGTTTCCCGATCCGCTCTCGCGGCATATGGATGCGCGCTGGAAAGAGCGGCTCGCCGGCGGTTCGCTGTTCATCAACGATCAGTTCGTGACGCTCATCCGCCGTCCCGCGCGCGGCAAGACCGGCCTGCCCGAGCGCGTGGCGCGCTTCTTCTCGCGCCGCGGGCAGGACGAGCTCGAAGCCGATCCCAAGGACATCCGCAGCCTCAAGGCGGCGATCACCGGGCTGACCGCGTCGCTCTCGGCCTATGGCGCTGCGGTGCTCGGCGATTACCGCGCGCCGGGTTCGGATAGCCGCGCGCAAGGCGGCACCAATTCGGAAATGCTCGAGCTGCTCTCGGCGCTCTACAACGGCGAAATGCGCCCCGTGCGCCGGCCGAGCCCCGACACCGATATCGGCCACATGCTGCCGTATCGCCGCGTGAGTTTCGGCCTCGATGCGATGGAGCTGCGCGGCTCGGGCCCACCCGATTTCTCGGCGATCCTCGGCCTCAAGGACTACCCCGAGGCGACTTCGCCCGGGCTGCTCGATCCGCTGCTGCGGCTCCCCTACGAGATGATCGTGACCGAGAGCTATGCGCCCAGCGAGCGCACCACGGCGCGCGAGCGGATCGATCTTGCCCTCAGGCGCTCGCGCTCGGTCGACGAGGAGGCCGCCGCCGAGCGTGCCGACATGATGGCTGCGCGCGATGCGCTGGGCAATGGCGGGGTGGGCTTTGGCGACCATCACCTGACCGTGCTCGTGCGCGAGCGCACGCTCGACCGGCTCGACGATGCTGCGGCGGCTTGCGCAGCGGCGCTCGCGGATACAGGCGCGATCGCGGTGCGCGAGGATATCAATCTCGAGCCCGCTTTCTGGGCACAATTCCCCGGCAACGAGGACTACATCGTGCGCCGCGCGCTGATCTCGAGCGCGAATATGGCGAGCTTCGGAAGCTTTCACGGGTTCGCGCTGGGCCAGGCGAGCGGCAATCACTGGGGCGATGCGGTGACGCTGCTGGAAACCACCAGCGCCACTCCGTTCTTTTTCAATTTCCACCACGGCGATCTCGGCAATTTCTCGGTGATCGGACCGTCGGGCTCGGGCAAGACGGTGGTGATGAACTTCCTTGCAGCGCAGGCGCAGAAGTTCGCCCCGCGCACCATCCTGTTCGACAAGGATCGCGGCGCCGAGCTGTTCATCCGCGGGATCGGCGGGCGCTATGACCGGATCAATCCGGGCGAGCCGACCGGCTTCAACCCGCTCGCGATGCCCGATACGCCGACCAATCGCGCGTTTCTGCGCGATTGGCTCGCGGTGATGCTCAAGGCGGACGGCCCCGAGGAATTCGCGCTCATTTCCTCGGCGGTCGACGCGGCCTACGCCAACGATCCCAAGCTGCGCCGCCTCAGGCACTTTCGCGAGCTCCTCTCGGGCGCGCGGCGGCCCGAGACGGGCGATCTCGCCGATCGGCTCGGGGCGTGGATCGGCAATCCCGGCGCCGACGGGGGCGAACATGCCTGGCTGTTCGACAATGAGCGCGACCTGCTCGATCTCGATGCCCGCGTGCTCGGCTTCGACATGACGCAGCTGCTCGAAAACCCGCGTTTGCGTACGCCGACCATGATGTATCTGTTCCACCGGATCGAAGAGCGGCTCGATGGCAAACCGACCATGATCCTGATCGACGAGGGGTGGAAGGCGCTCGATGACGAGGTGTTCGCCGCGCGCATCCGCGATTGGCTCAAGACCTTGAGAAAGCGCAACGCGCTCGTCGGGTTCGCGACACAGTCGGCGCGCGATGCGCTTGAGAGCCGCATTTCGACCGCGCTGGTCGAGCAGACCGCGACCATGGTGTTCATGCCCAACAGCCGCGCGCGGCCCGAGGATTATTGCGACGGCTTCGGCCTCACCGACCACGAGTTCGCGCTGATCCGTTCGCTCCCGGCGCATTCGCGCTGCTTCCTCGTGCGGCAACCCGACGCAAGCGTGGTGGTCCGGCTCGATCTTTCGGACGCGCCCGAGGTTCTCACGATCCTATCGGGCCGCGAGGCTTCGGTGCGCCGGCTCGACCTCTTGCGCGAGGCGCTCGGCGATGAGCCCAGCCAGTGGTATCCCGCGCTCACCAACCGCGCCTGGCCCGATGGCGCACAGCCGGCAGGCCAAGATAACGATCTCGCGGTTCGGCAGGCAGCCGAATGAGCACGACCTGCGACATGGCCGCCCAGCAAGTTGGCTCGGGCGTCGCTGCCGCGCTGACGGCGGTGGATTGCATCGCCGGTCAGGTGAGCGAGCAGGCCTTCGGCCGCCTGTTCGGCGCAGACGGGCAGATGGCGATCATTCTGACGATGCTGCTGATCTTCTACGTCGCCTTCCTCGGTATCGGACTGATGCTCGGCCGGGCCAGTCTCTCGGTGCGCGCGCTGGTGCCCAAGATGATGACGCTGGGCCTCGTTTTGACTTTCGCGACCTCGTTCGCGGCCTTCTCGACCGTGTTCTACAATCTCTTCGTGCTCGGCCCCGACTGGGTCGCGGGCGTCCTTACCGACACCGACGGATCGGCCACCTCGACCTTCGCGACCAAGCTCGATATCGTGTTCATCGCGGTGCAGGAGGCCTCGACCGGTCAGACCGATATCAGCATGTTCTCGCCGCCCGGGATGATGTGGTTTGGCGCGATGCTCCTTTTGCTGGGGACTGTCGGGATGCTGGTCACCGCGCGGATCGGCCTCGCGCTGCTGCTGGCGGTCGGACCCATCTTCGTTGTGCTCGCGCTGTTCGAGGGCACGCGCGGGCTGTTTGTCGGCTGGCTCAAGGGGTTGGTCATGCTCGCGCTGGTGCCGATCTTCGCGGTCGTCGGCGGTTCGATCATGCTTGAGATGGCCGTGCCGATCCTGGCGAACCTCGTGGCCGTGCCCGGCCAGATCGACCAGCAGGCGGCGATGGCGTTCTTCGTGGTGGGCTTTGTCCATTGCATGCTGATGCTGATGGCGCTGATCGTCTCCGCGCTGATGGTCGGTAAATGGCAGGTGTTCGGACTGGCCGGCGGAGATACGAAATTCGAGCGCGACCTTGCCGCCCGGCCAAGCGCTGCCCCGGCATCGCTGCAAGCCGTGCCCGGCCGCGCCGCGCAGATCGCCCCGGCGGCAAGCGCTGCGGCAAGCCCGCGGCGGCTGGATGTCGCAGCCATTGCGGCCCCTGCCGCGGCGAACGATACAGGCCCGTCATCGGCCACCGGCGCGCGTGATCCGCGCGTGTTTGCTGCCAGTTCACCCGGTGCTCAGGGACAAGGCGATAGCAGCGCACCTTCGCGCACGCGCGGGATCGGCAACCGGTTCCGCTCGTCGAGCGTCACCAAGGATCCCGCGCGCGCCCACCGGGCGCCTCGAACGGAGACACCGCAATGAAATCGAAGAGCCATGCGTGGCTCCCGGTAATCGTGATGGCGATAAGCGCCATCGCGCTTGGCCTTGCCGCCATCGCGCCTGGCCCGGCATCGGCTCAGGACAGCGGCGACAACCGCCTCGTCAAGCTTGTCTATGACGAGGCGGCGGTCGTTACCATCCGCGGCAGGGTCAAGGTGCAGACCACCATCAAGTTCGCCGAAGACGAAGCGATCGAGAATGTCGCGATCGGCGACAGCGACGCGTGGCAGGTGCAGCCCAACAAGGCGCAGTCGATCCTGTTCGTCAAGCCGCTCGCCCCGGCGGCCAAGACCAACATGACGGTGGTGACGAACAAGCGCACCTATCTGTTCGACCTCGTGGCAAGCCCGCGCAGTGCGCCGCTCTATGTCCTCGAATTCCAATATCCCGAGCTTGAAAAGGCCAAGGAACAGGCCCGCATCGCAGCCGAGAGCGCTGCCGAGCAGGAAGCCGAGGAGCGCGCGAGCGATGCCGAGCTGGCCGCCGCGACCGATCCATACGCCGTGCAGGACCCCGCGGCGCTCAACTTCGCCTGGGCACGCTCTGGCCCCAGCGATCTGTTGCCCGAGCGCGCCTATGACAACGGCGAAGCGGTCTTCCTGACCTGGCCTGCGGGAACCGCAATCCCCGCCATTCTCGTCACCAACGAGGCGGGCGAAGAAGGCCCGGTCAATTTCACGGTGCGCGGCGAGACGGTGGTGCTCGACCGGGTGCCGGCGCAAATCATTCTGCGCTCGGGCGACGATCGTGCTACACTGGTCAACGAGGCGCCGATCGGGCCGGGCTCGCGCAGCGCGGCAATGCCCGCGCGTGCGCAAGTGGGCTCGTGATGTGGTTGGTTGAACCGGATTTATTGAGGGAGTTGAACTGATGCGTCTGGCAATGCGTCTTCCGCCCAAAAAGGGCGCACAGGGTACTCAGGAAACAGCGGTCGATCCGCGCGAGCAGGAGAGCGCCGAGGTCATCGATCTTGCAAGCCGCGCCAGCTTCCCCGCGATCACCGATCGCCGCTCGAAGACCGAGGGGCTGGGTCTTGCCGCGGGGGTCGCGATCGTGTTCGGGCTTGGCGCGGTGACCTTGTGGAGCATGAACGCGGCGCGTCTCCAGCAGGCCGAGCCCGTCGGCAATCCCGAGGTCGCACCGCCGCAGGCAGCGAGCCCGGCAGTCGAGCCCGCCCCGATCGACCCGGACCAGCCCGCTCCCGCGCCCGCGCCGCAGCGCTCCGATCCCGCGCCGGCGCCGGTGCTGGCAGCCGCGCCGCAGCCCGCGACCAATCCCTATGCCAGCCCGACCGTCATCTATGATGCCAGCCGGGCCGTTTCCAATGCAGGCGCCCTGCCGATCGCCGGGACGATCGGCGCTCCTGCCTCGCGCGAGGAAGGGGGGCTCGGAGCGGGCGGCTCGGCAGGCGAATTCGCGTCGCGCATCGGCGGGGTCGGCGGCGGTCCCGCGCAGGCCAGTCGGCTCGTCAATCCCTCGACAACGGTGACGCAAGGCACGCTGATCCCGGCGATCCTCGAGACCGCGATCAACACCGACGTGCCGGGCTTTGTCCGCGCGGTGGTGAGCCAGGATGTGCGCAGCTTCGATGGCAAGCGCGTCCTTGTGCCCCGGTCCTCGCGGCTGGTCGGCCAGTACCAGTCGGGCGTGCAGCAGGGGCAGCGGCGCGCCTATGTGATCTGGACGCGGCTGATCCGGCCCGACGGCGTTTCGGTCAACCTGGGTTCGCCCGCAGTCGCCTTCGATGGCACCACGGGCCTCGAGGGCGACGTCAACAGCCATTTCTTCAAGCGCTTCGGCTCGGCGATGCTGCTCTCGGTCGTTGGCGGGCTCGGCGCGGTTGCGACCGGCGGCGTGGGCGGTGTGATCCTTGCCGGCGGGGCGCAGAACGCGGCCAGCCAGGCGGTGCAGTCGCAAGGACAGATCAGCCCCACGATCCGCGTGCGCATGGGCGAACCGATCCGGGTCTTCACCGCGCGCGATCTCGATTTCAGCACGGTTTCGAACTGAGCCGGGATCAGGCTGGACTGCATGGCTGAAATACATCCCCTAGCAAAGAGCAGCGGCGAAGGCAGCGCCAGCGTCAGCGGGGAGCTTGTAATGCCCGGCGGCAGCCTCATCGGGTTGACCGAGCGCAGCGTCTATCTCGATGCCTATCTCGCCCCGTTCAAGCAATGGCTCGACCGGGATACGATCACCGAGATCATGGTCAACCGGCCGGGCGAGGTCTGGGTCGAGGATGCGGCCGATCCCGGCATGAAGCGGATCGAGACGCCCCAGATCGATGATCGCCTGGTGCAGCGGCTGGCCGAGCAGGTCGCCCGCGTCAGCCATCAGGGGATCAACCGCGAACACCCGCTGCTCGGCGCGACCTTGCCTGACGGCGCGCGTGTGCAATTCTGCGGGCCGCCCGCTAGCCGCAAGCACTGGATCATGGCGATCCGGCGCCATCGCCGGCTCGATCTTCCGCTCGATGCCTATGACACCGGCCCGCTGGTCGGCGATCAGGTGATCGAGATGCCCGATCCGCAATATCAGCCGATCGCCTTCCTGCGCGAGGCGATCCGCCACCGCAAGACGATCCTGATCTCCGGCGGCACGAGCACCGGCAAGACCACCTTCCTCAACGCCATGCTCGGCGAAATCCCGCGCCAGGAGCGCGTGGTGCTGGTCGAGGACACGCCCGAGCTGCAATTTCCGGGCGAGAATTCGGTTGGCCTGGTGGCGGTCAAGGGCGAATTGGGCGAAGCGAAAGTCACCGCCAACGAGCTCCTTCAGGCCGCCTTGCGGCTGCGGCCCGATCGCATCGTCCTTGGCGAACTGCGCGGCGCTGAAAGCGTATCGTTCCTGCGCGCCATCAACACCGGGCATCCGGGCAGCTTCTCGACGATCCACGCCAATTCCCTGCGCGGCGCGCTCGAGCAGCTCTCGCTGATGGTGATGCAGACCGGCATCGGGCTGACCCGCTCGGATACGATCGCCTATGCCGCCAGCGTGATCGACGTGCTTGTCCAGCTCGGACGCGATGCGAGCGGCAAGCGCGGGATCACCCAGATCGCCGAGAGCCGTTCGCTGCTGTGATTGTGAATGATTTGTGACATCGGCCCACTCCTGATTTACATCACGGATGGCGGGCCACATGGCGCTGTGCAACCGGCATCGGGGTTGAACTGCCGCATCGGCGCACCCATCACGGTCGCGTTTGGATTTGGATGAAGGGATCACCTGAGATGAGCTCGATCGAGGCTTCGCAGACCATGCCTTCACCCCAGCTGGAAAGCCCGCATGACGAGGGCAATGCCTATTTTAACCGCGAACTCTCTTGGCTCGCCTTCAACGAACGCGTGCTCGCCGAGGCGTGCAATCCGCAATATCCGCTGCTCGAGCGGCTGCGGTTCCTCTCGATCTCCGGCAGCAATCTCGATGAATTCATGATGATCCGCGTCGCGGGCCTGGTCGGTCAGGCGCAGCGCGGGATCGACAAGCCTGCGATCGACGGTCGCACGCCGACCCAGCAACTGGCCGCGATCAGGGACAAGCTCGCCGAGCTGTCTGATCTGCAGCAGGAAATCTGGCGCACCCTGCGCGATCGTCTGGCCGAGGCCGAGATCCACATCGCGGATGAACGGCGCATCCGCCGCGAGGCGCACAAGTGGCTCGAGAACTTCTTCCTTGAGGAAATCCTCCCGGTGATCACGCCGCAGGCGCTCGATCCGGCGCATCCCTTTCCCTTCGTCCAGAACGAGGGCATGGGGCTGTTATTCAGGCTCACACGCGATGCCGACAAGGAGCAGATCATCGAGATGATCCTGATCCCGGGCGCGCTGCCCCGGTTCGTGCGCGTGCCGAGCGAGATTGCCGGTGAGGGCGCGACCTACATCTCGATCGCGAGCCTCATCCAGCGCTATGCCAAGAAGCTTTTCCCCGGCTTCACCATCGAGGGCGATGGCCTGTTCCGCGTCTTGCGCGACAGCGATATCGAGATCGAGGAAGAAGCCGAAGACCTCGTCCGCACCTTCCGCAGCGCGATCCAGCGCCGCCGCCGCGGGCAGGTGATCCAGCTTGAACTCGAGGAGGATTTCGATCCCACGGCCGAGCGCGTCCTGCTCGAACAACTGGGCGTGCACGAAGCCGCCGTCATCAAGACCGATGGCATGATCGGGATCGACGGCCTCGCCGAGATCGCGAGCGAGGACCGGCCCGATCTCAAGTTCGACGCCTATTCGCCGCGTTACCCAGAGCGCGTTCGCGAGCATGATGGCGATGCCTTCAGCGCGATCCGCGAGAAGGACATCATTATTCACCACCCCTATGAGAGCTTCGAGGTGGTGGTCGATTTCATTCGGCAGGCAGCGGTCGATCCCGATGTCGTCGCGATCAAGCAGACGCTCTACCGCGCAGGCTCGCAAAGCGCGGTCATCAACGCGCTGATCGAGGCGGCGGAGAACGGCATCTCGGTCACCGCCGTGGTCGAATTGAAGGCGCGCTTCGATGAGGAACAGAACCTCAAATGGGCCAGCAAGCTCGAGCGCGCCGGGGTGCAGGTGATCTACGGCTTCACCGACTGGAAAACCCACGCCAAGATCGCGATGGTGGTGCGGCGCGAGGGCGCTGGCTTTCGCACCTACTGCCATTTCGGCACCGGCAATTATCACCCGTTCACCGCCCGGATCTACACCGATCTCAGCTATTTCACCGCCGATCCCAAGCTTGGGCGCGATGCGGCCAAGATGTTCAATTTCGTCACCGGTTATGTCGAGCCGCATAGCCTCGAGCGGATCTTCGTCGCACCGCTCAATCTGCGCCAGGAGATCTATCGCCAGATCGACAACGAGATTGCGAATGCGCGGCGCGGCAAGCCCGCGGCGATCTGGTTCAAGGCCAACCAGATCACCGATCAGGGCATGATCGATCGCCTCTATGCGGCGAGCGAGGCGGGCGTCCAGGTCGACCTCGTGTGCCGGGGCATTTGCTGTCTGCGGCCCGGAGTGCCCGGTCTATCCGAGAACATCCGCGTCAAGTCGATCATCGGGCGGTTCCTCGAACACAGCCGGATCTATGCCTTCGCCAATGGCTATGCCATGCCCAGCCAGCATGCCGCGCTGTTCATC
Organism: Erythrobacter sp.; assembly: GCA_036835265.1. Lineage (GTDB taxonomy): Bacteria > Pseudomonadota > Alphaproteobacteria > Sphingomonadales > Sphingomonadaceae > Erythrobacter. Next base: position 27,961 of record DAITMG010000009.1, read on the forward strand.
TCGTCGGCTGACCTGATGAGCCGCAATCTTGATCGCAGGGTCGAATCGCTGATTCCGATCGCCAAGGGAACGGTGCACGATCAGGTTCTTCAGCAGGTGTTGCTCGCCAACATGCTCGATACCGAGCAAAGCTGGTTCCTGCTCCCGGACGGCACCTATGAACGCGTCGAGGCGGGGGGCAAGCCGTTCAATTGCCACCGCTATTTCATGACCAACCCATCGCTATCGGGGCGCGGTGGCGCGCTCGAGGCGGGGGCGGTTCCCAAGCTCTCGCTCAGAAAGGGCCGTGCGCCCTGAGGGTGCGCTGACACGCAAGCTTTATGGATTCCAAACGCAAGCGAGAGGATCGCGAAGGTGCTTTTTCGGGCACACGCCCCAATCGCGCCATCATCGATATCGGCTCCAACACGGTCAGGCTCGTGATCTACGGCGGCCCGCCGCGCGCGCCCATGGTGCTGCTCAACGAGAAGGTCACCGCGCGTCTGGGGCGCGATATCGCCAGCAAGGGAGTGCTCGCCGAGGAAGCGACCGCGCTCGCGCTGAGGGCGCTTGCGCGGTTTGTCCTGCTGCTCGAGGATCTCGGGATCGACGATGTCGAGACCGTGGCGACAGCGGCGGTGCGCGAGGCCAGCAACGGGCGTGAGTTCGTGCAGGCGCTGGAGAAGCTCGGCCTCACCCCGCGCGTTCTGTCGGGCGAGGAAGAGGCGGTGCTGGGTGCGAGCGGGGTCGCGGGCGCGTTTCGCGATGCCGCGGGAGTGGTGGCGGACCTTGGTGGCGGCAGCCTTGAGCTGGTTGACCTTGCCAATGCGCAGGCGAGCGCGCCTGTCTCGCTGCCTCTGGGGGCGCTCAGGCTGCCTGATTATCGCCCCAAGGGCGATAAATCGGACAGCGCCATGCGCGAGCGGATCGAACAGGTCCTGCGCGAACAGGGCAGTGAACGCGCTCAGGGTCAGACGCTTTATCTGGTCGGGGGCACGTGGCGGGCGATGGCGGTGTTCGCGATGCAGCTTGAGGGCTATCCCTTGAGCGATCCGCACGGTTTTGCGCTGACGCGCGAAGCGGCCGAAACGGTTATCCTCGCGCTGTCGACGGAGAGCTTCGAAACCCTCAAGGCGAGGAAGCGCATCTCCACGATGCGCGCCGAAAAGCTGCCCGATGCAGCGATCCTGCTGTCTGCCATGCTCAAGGTGCTCGAACCCAAGGGCCTCGTGTTTTCCGCCTGGGGCCTTCGCGAAGGGCTGCTTTACGAGCGCCTTGGCCCCGAAGACCGCGCGCAGGATCCGCTGCTGGCGGGTATCGCCGCGTTTGCGGGCCAGCGCGGCGCGCCGGCGACGCTGGCAGCGCAGATGGCGGGATGGACCGCGAGCGCAATCCCGGCGGGCATGGCCGGGGGCGAGCGGCTGCGGCTCGCCGCGACCATGCTGGCGCTCGCCTCGATGCAGATCGAACCCAATATCCGCCTGCCGCAAGCGGTCGACTGGGCTTTGCACAAGCGCTGGATCGGGCTCGAGCCGCACGAGCGCGGGATGCTGGGCGCGGCCATTTCAGCCAATGGCAACGAGCTCGACCTGTCCGCTTCGGTCCGCGCGCTGGCGAGCGAGGAGGCGCTTGGCGAGGCGATCTGCTGGGGGCTGGCAGTGCGGCTTGCGCGGCGCCTTGGCGGGCGCTCGCGCCGCTCGCTCCAGGCCAGCCGCCTGCTGCGCGATGGCGACATGCTCACCTTGCGGCTCGCGCGCAGCCATGAGGCGCTGTTCGGTGTGCCGGTCGAGAAGGACCTGAAGCTTCTGTCGGGCCGGCTCGGGTGCGACTATCGCGTCGAGATCGTCGAGGATGATGCGCTTTACGATGCTGATTAGGTCTTGCTCGAGAAGGGCGAGAAATCGGTCTCGATATCGAACAGGTCAACGCCCTCGGCCTGCTTGAGCGCGCCGACCACGGCGTAGGTGACGGGCGTTAGCGCGGCTTCCCAAACGACCTTGAGCAGCCAGTTTGTGACCATCACCGCGATCACCGCCTCGGTCGTCCAGATGCCGAGAAACGCGATCGGATAGAAGATCAGGCTGTCGACCCCCTGGCCCACCACAGTCGAACCGATCGTGCGACTCCACAAGGCGCGGCCCCTGGTCCAGACTTTCATTTTTGCCATAACGAAAGAGTTGACGAATTCGCCCGCCCAGAAGGCAAGGATCGAGGCGAGGACAATGCGCCAGGTGCTTCCGAACACGCTTTCATAGGTTTGCTGGCAGATCGCTCCTGCGGGCCCCTCGGGATCGGTCGTCGAGGTTAGCGGGCCCTGTCCGTCAAACCCGCTCGCGGCGCACGACCAGCCGTCGAACGGGGGCAGGCTGACGACGACATAGCTCATGAACGCGAGGAAGATCATCGCCGCAAACCCGGTCCAGATCACCCGGCGGGCACGGGCAAAGCCGTAGATCTCGGTCAGCACGTCACCGATCACATAGCTCAAGGGGAAGAACAGGATCCCTGCGCCATAGATGAAAACGCCATCGGGCGCGGGCCACATTCCGCTCGGCCACCAGCTAACCTCGACATAAGTCAGCTTGGCCGCACCGATGATGTTGGAAAGCAACAGGATTGCAACAAACGCCGCCATGACGAAATCATAATAGCGGAAAGCGACGGGTGCGCGGCTGATCGCCTTTATCCCGTCATCGGGATCGGAATCGAAGGCTGCGGCGGGGTCGAGCTCGTCAATCGCGGGATTTTCCATGAGGCAAGTTCATAGCCTTGTTTGATTGGCAGGAAAAGCGCGCTATTGCCGGGCTGGCGCGCGCCCTTAGCTCATCTGGATAGAGCGCGAGACTTCTAATCTTGAGGCAGCAGGTTCGAGTCCTGCAGGGCGCGCCAATTTGCTGTTCTTTTGGAGGCGACCGAGCGGGGCTCAACCGGTCAGCAGCGTCGTTATCGCCTCTTGCAGTTCCAGCCTGCGATAGGGTTTTCGCAGCAGCTTGAGCTCCTGCATTTCGGTGATCCCCAGATGCTGGAAAGCGTAGGCGGGATAGCCCGAGGTGAACAGGATCTTCATTGTCGGATCGATCTTCTTGATCTCTTCGGCCAGATCCTGCCCGGTCATTCCACCGGGCATCACGACATCGGTGAAGACCAGATCGAATTTCGCGCTCAGCGACAGGCGCGATAGCGCCTGCGTTGCGTTGGATACCGCAGTCACCTCGTATCCCATCTTGGTCAAGAGCCGTTCGACATGAGTGCGCACCATCGGCTGGTCTTCCACCACCAGGATACGCTCGCCGCGACCCGGCTTTTCCGGATCGGAGCGCTCAGGCTGATGCTCGTCGCTTTCCACCTGGTCGGTGAACCGGGGCAGATAGAGTTCGACGGTCGTTCCCTTGCCGGGCCGGCTGTGAATGATCGCGTGGCCACCCGCTTGCTTGGCAAAGCCATAGACCGTGCTCAGCCCCAGGCCGGCTCCCTTGCCGATATCCTTGGTTGAGTAGAACGGGTCGAACGCCTTGGATACGACCTCGGGAGACATGCCTTCGCCTTCATCCGTGACCGAGAGCACCACATAGTCCCCCGGTTTAAGCTCGGGGGAAGCTGACTGGGGATCCTCGCGCACCACTTGATTGCGGCAGCTTATCACGATCGTTCCGCCCTTGGGCATCGCATCGCTGGCATTGACCGCGAGATTGAGGATCGCTTGCTCCATCCCGTTCGCGTCCGCGGAAACGCGCCACACGTCCTCGGGGATCTGGAGATCGAAGGTGACCCATTCGGGAAGGCCCGATGACAGGAGTTCGATCGTCGCCTCCAACATCGCGCGAACATCGATGCGCTCCTTGCCGAGCGGCGATTGGCGGGCAAACACCAGCAGGCGCTGGATCAGCCTGCGCGCGCTTTGTGAGGCGTTCTTGATCAGTTCGACCGATTCGCCTTGCCCTTCATCCAGCTCGGTCATCGCTAGGAGTTCGGCATTGCCCAGGATGACCATCAGCTGGTTGTTGAAATCGTGGGCGATGCCGCCGGTCAGTTGCCCCAGCGCTTCGAGCGCCCGGGCGCGGGTGTAGCCCTCGGCCTGGCGCTTCTCGGCGCTGATGTTGCGCGCATTCCCGAGCATGCGGGAAACGCGTCCATCGGGATGGCGGAAGACCGCTGCCCGCACCAGCATATCGATACCTTCGCCGTCATCGCCGAGGACGCAGTAATCGATTTCCCATGTGTCCTCGTTGGACTTGAGGCAGTGGCGAAACGAACGATTGAGCCGCTCTCGATCTTCCTGCCGCACCCGGGTGAACCATGTCCGGGCATTGGCCGCCGAGGCCGGAAGATCAACCCCGAGTTTCTCGGGCCAATCGCTGCTCACCCACCAGGTGTCATGGTCGAAATCATAGTCCCACAGCACGTCGCTCACGCTGTCGGCGATGATCCGAAAGCGCTCCTCCTGCAGCTTGAGCTGCGTCACATCGCTGAGGATAGCGACCACCCCGAGCGGATCGCCATGATCGCCGAGCGGGCGCGCGATCGGGAGCAGCTTGAGGTTGAACCGCTGGTTACCGATCGAGACGACGTGCTCCATGGTTTCGTTGCTGGCGTTGGACGCAACCTTGGCAACGCGCCCCAGAACATTGCACGGCTCGATCGAGCGGCCGGGCATGATCGAGGGCAGCAGCACACTCGTGGCGGGATTGGCCTGGGTCACGATGCCTTTCGAGTTCACCACGAAGACGGGATCCGAGATGTTGAAGTAGAGCAGGTCGCGCGCCATCGCCGCGATATCGAGGCCGCGCGGCGAATACAGCACTGGGGTGAGCAGCAGCAGCACGAACGAAAAGGCAAAAGGCGTCGGATCGAACCCGAAAACGGTTGCACCCATCGTGACGTAGCTGAAATTGGCCGCCATCGGGATAGCGGTGGCAAAGGCGAGGATCATCATCAGCGGACGCACCGGCCGCGCGGCGCGAAACGCCGCGACCACGGCGATCGCAAAGCCCGAGAGCAGGAAGACGTACAGCACGGCCGCCGCCACAAAGAACAGTGGGCCGTGGACAAAGCGCGCGGACAGACGGCCATTTTCAATCACCAGACTGGTTTGCGAGGTGTAAACCAGTTCATGAAGCGGATTGGTCAGCCCGGCAGCCGAAATGCCGATCACCGGGACCGCAAGCAGGACGGGGACAAGCCAGCGCGGCCGCTCGGGCAGGCTGAAGCAGAAACTCCACAGGAACAGGCACCACGCCACAGGTGCCAGCGAAATCGCCGGCCAGGTCGCTGAGGCGACCGCGATCTTGCACGCAAGATCGGGCGTGGCAAGTTCGAGCATGGCCAGCGCCAGCCACCCGATCATCCCCCCGATCGTCGCGGCGAAATACCGCCGGCCGGCGAATTCCTCGTGCATCAGGATCCAGACGAACAGCACGCCGAGGCCGAGCGCAGTTACCCCGCCGACATAAACGGCCAGGTCAATCTGCAATCCGCTCAAACACGCGCTGAGCCCCATCGGCACCTCGAACAAATTGCTGTTCATCATTAGGCCTTGGGGCACCCGCTGCAAGGCCGCAAGGAAGATGCGCAGTGTTGCAGGGGTGCCGCACCTGGACGGCGCACCCACCGCCTCGATCGCGCAAGGAGCCAGCCGCCCCTTCACACTCCATGCGCCGAAATCAGTTAAGGCACCAGACTTTGTGAACGAATATCGTGCCAACGCTTGGCGGATTGGTCGCGATCGCGAGGCTGATGCGGCGAACGGGGCGCAATGCGGGATCGAGCGGTGATCGGGCAAGCGCGGCGAGAACTCGTCCCGCCAGAGCGAAATCAGAGCCGCTGGCCTCGATCCGTCCCAAAGGGGGGGCGGCAGACGCACTTGCGGGATTACCTCGGCGGTGGGCACTGTCCGCTCGAACTCTATCGCAAACTGTCCGGCGGCAAGCCGGCAACCGGATGAGGTCACCCTGCGTATCTGGTGCATGGCAAAAGTGAAGGTCTGGTTTGATGGCGCGTGCCCGCTGTGCGTGCGCGAGATCGCGGTGATGAAGCGGCTCGACCGACGCGGGGAGATCGAGTTCGTCGATGTCTCCGCCGGCGCGGACGCCTCCTGCCCGATCGACCAGCGCGACCTGCTCGCCCGCTTTCACGCCGAGGAAGACGGCACGATCCTGAGCGGCGCTGCCGCCTTTGCCGCGATGTGGCGCCAGATCCCTGGCTTGCGCCCGCTCGGCCAGATTGCGCGCAACCGGGGGGTCCTGCGCGTGCTCGAATGGCTGTATCTGCGCTTTCTCAAGGTCCGCCCGCTGCTGCAGCGCCTGGTGAGTTAACCCGCGCGGCGCTTTGCGCTTGCAACGGGCGGCGGCTTGGCGCCAGTCTGCCTCGCAAACATCACACGCACGGGAGAGCGACATGTCGAGCACAGCTTCGGCCGATAAGCCGATGAAGGGTCTCAATTTCGGCGGAATGCAGAACGAGATCTACACCGCCGGCCTGAGTGGCATCCTGCCTGAATTCCCGGTTGATTTCGCGACGCTTGAGAGCCGCGCGCACGAGGCGCTGGGGCCGATGCTGACCAATTATGTCGCCGGCGGATGCGGCGATGAACACACGCAGGACGTCAATTCCAGCGCGTTTCACCACTGGGGCATGATCCCGCGGATGATGGTCGATTGCACCAGCCGCGACCTGTCGATCGAACTGTTCGGCCACACACTGCCCACGCCGCTGTTCATGGCGCCGATCGGATTGAACGGCGAGGCAACCCAGGATCGCCATGGCGACCTGGCGGCCGCGCGCGCTTCGGCCGAGACCGGTATCCCCTTCTGCGCCTCGACGCTGGCGAACGATCCGCTCGAGGATGTGAAAGCGGCATGCGCCAAGACGCCCGCCTTTTTTCAGCTCTACACCCCCAAGCACCAGGGCCTGGCCGAAAGCCTGATCGCCCGCGCCGAGGCGGCGGGCTACAGCGCGATCGTAGTGACGCTCGACACCTGGGTGACGGGGTGGCGCCCGCGCGATCTCAATGCTTCCAACTTTCCCCAGTTGCGCGGCAAGGTGCTGCAGAACTATTTCACCGATCCGGTCTTCCGTTCGCTCCTCGCCAAGCCGCCCGAGGAAGACCCCAAGGCGGCGGTCTTCACCTGGGCGGCGACTTTCGGTAAGGTTCTGACCTGGGACGACATGGCGTGGCTGAAATCCACCACCCGCCTGCCGATCGTGCTCAAGGGTATCTGTCATCCCGACGATGCCCGGCGCGCGGTCGATGCCGGAGCGGATGCGATCTATTGCTCGAACCATGGCGGGAGGCAGGCCAATGGCGGGATCGCCGCGATCGACCTCCTCGAAGATGTGGTGAAGGCTGCGGGCGATCTGCCGGTCCTGTTCGACAGCGGGGTTCGCTCGGGCACCGATGCGGTCAAGGCGCTGGCGCTGGGCGCGCGCGCGGTGGGGGTGGGGCGGCCTTACACCTATGGGCTTGCCCTCGGCGGCGCGGAGGGGGCAGCCTTCGTGCTGCGTTCGATCCTGGCGGAGGCCGATCTCATGATGGCGGTTAACGGGTATCCGAACCTGGCGGCGGTGCGCGAGGCGGGTGCGGTGCGGCAATAGCCGGTTTGTTCATGCGCGCGGATGCGTCAGCCAGCACGCTCAGGGAGTTTTATCGGTTAACAGGCAGTTTAGACTCGTTTTCCACAGTGCAAGTGTTAGTTTGGCAACAGTTAAGAAGCTCGCGAATCGGGGACGCGATTGATGGGAAGACCGACGATTGTATCGAGCGGTCCGGACGCAATGGGCCGGACTGTCTGCTTTGGCGATGAGATTTCACGCCGCGCGCGATATGGTCGCATCCGACCGATGGTGCAGCACGAGCCGATCAGCCACCGTTTGACGCGCTGGATCTCGTTCTCCTGATCCTTCGGCAGGGCACGCCCCGTGCGCTCTCGCCGGCCTCACCCAGTCTCAGCCCGCCAGTCTCAGGCGCCTGCACGCGCGACTGTGACCAGCTTGGTCTCGGTATAGCCGAGATACCCCTCCACGCCGCTCTCGGAGCCAAATCCGCTGTCGCCCGTGCCGCCGAACGGGGTCTCAGGCGAGCCGACCGCGAAATGGTTGATCGCGACCATCCCGGCGCGCAGGGCATCGCCAAGATAATGGCTTTCGTCGAGCGAACCGGTGAAGGCATAAGCGGCAAGGCCATAGCGCAGCGAATTGGCGATCCCCACCGCCTCATCGATCGTGTCATAGGGGACGATTCCGGCGATCGGACCGAACGGCTCCTCGGTCATCAAGCGGCTCGTGGGTGAGGGGGCGGCCACCACGGTCGGCTCGAAGAAATACCCCTTGCCCGCGATCGCCGACCCGCCGCTCACGACCTCGCCCATCGCGCCGCCGAGCGAGCCGACCAGCTCCGCCATCGCCGCCACCCTGCCGGCATGCGCGAGCGGGCCCATCGCGACGCTCTCATCGCTGCTTGCATCGCCGATCGTAATCTCCTTGGAACGCCGCGCGAATTCGCTCACGAACCGCTCATAGATCGGGCGCGCGACCAGGAACCGCGTGGGCGAGACGCAGACCTGCCCGGCATTGCGAAACTTGGTGCCGACACAGGCTGCAACCGTGCGCTCGAAATCGGCGCTCGCGCCGATCACCACCGGGGCATGGCCGCCCAGTTCCGGGGTGAAGCGCTTCATCCCCTCGGCCGCGAGCGCGCCCAGGCGCTTGCCCACCGCGGTCGAGCCGGTGAAGCTGACCTTGCGGGTGATGGGTGAGCGGATGAGGTGCTCAGAGATCATCGCCGGATCGCCATAAACGAGGTTGATCACGCCAGCGGGGACGCCTGCATCGGTGAAGCATTCGACCAGTTTCTGCGCCGAGCCAGGGGTGGTTTCGGCCGGCTTGAGGATGCACGAGCACCCCGCCGCGAGCGCCCCGCCGAGCTTCTTGGCCGGCAGGTTGATCGGGAAGTTCCACGGCGTCAGCAACACGGCCGGGCCGACAGGCTCGTGCGTCACGCGCTGCTGCAGCAGATGTGGCCCGCGCACGGGGACCAGCCTGCCGCCTTGGCGCTTGGCTTCCTCGGCGAGGAAGTCGATCAGGTCAGCTGCGCCCGTCGTCTCGGCAAGCGCCTGCGCGTGCGGCTTGCCCATCTCGCAGGTGACGGTGCGAGCGATCTCGCCTGCGCGCTCGCGCAGCAAGTCGGCGGCGCGCCGGATGATCCAGAACCGCTCAATCGCCGGGGTCGCGCGCCAGGTGCGGAACGCTTCGTCCGCCGCCGCGAGCGCTGCATCGAGCTGCTCGAGCGAGGCCTTGGGGCAATGCCCAAGCACTTCCTCGTTGCCCGGATTGACGACTGACATCGTGCCCGCGCCGCCTTCGCTGATCCACTCGCCGCCGATCAGCATCTTGATGGTGGGATAGGGTTTCATCGCAAAAGCTCCTGTGCTGGTGTGGACCGGTCCTGCCTGCCGCTCTCCCAGAGCGACCGGCGCAATGCAACCGCGATTGCTGCGCGTGCGAACTTTCCGCAGGTTGTAACTTTGTTGCGCGGGCGCGCGATGTGTCCTAGCGGGGGCGAGATCAAATCGGGCAGGAGAGAATCATGCTGGTCGGCGTTCCCAAAGAGATCAAGAATCACGAATACCGCGTCGGGCTGACGCCCGAATCCGCGCGCGAATACATCGCCGCCGGGCACGAGGTGATGATCGAAAGCGGCGCGGGGCGCGGCATCAGCAAGACCGACGCGGATTACCGCGCGATCGGCGCGCGGATCGTCGACACCGCCGAGGAAGTGTTCGCCGCGGCCGAGATGATCGTCAAGGTCAAGGAACCGCAGCCGAACGAATGGGTGCAACTGCGCGAAGGGCAGATCCTGTTCACCTATCTCCACCTCGCGCCCGACCCCGAGCAGGCGCGCGGCCTGATGGAAGCGGGCGTCTCGGCGGTCGCCTACGAGACCGTGACCGCGCCTGATGGCTCGCTGCCGCTGCTGGCGCCGATGAGCGAGGTTGCCGGAAGGCTCTCGATCGAGGCGAGCGCGCATTCGAGCCACGCCAACAATGGCGGGCGCGGCATCCTGATGGGCGGGGTGCCCGGCGTGCTCCCGGCCAAGGTTGTGGTGATCGGCGGCGGCGTCGTGGGAACGCAAGCGGCGCGCATGGCGGTGGGGCTGGGAGCCAATGTCGAGATCCTCGACCGCTCGCTGCCGCGCATCCGCCAGCTTGACGACATGTTCCAGGGCCGCGCGACCACCCGCTATTCCAACGCCGGCACGATCGAGCACGCGATCACCGAGGCCGATGTCGTGATCGGCGCCGTGCTGATCCCGGGCGCAAGCGCGCCCAAGCTGGTGACGCGCGCGATGCTCGGGCTGATGAAGCACCGCGCGGTGCTGGTCGATGTCGCGATCGACCAGGGCGGCTGTTTCGAGACCTCCCAGCCGACCACGCACGAGAACCCGACCTATCTCGTCGATGATATCATCCATTATTGCGTCGCCAACATGCCGGGCGCGGTTCCGCACACTTCGAGTTATGCGCTCAACAACGCGACGCTGCCGTTTGGCCTCGCGCTCGCGCGGCACGGGATCGAGGCCTGCCGGCTCGATCCGCACCTTGCGCCCGGGCTCAACGTGCACGAGGGCAAGATTGTGAATTCTGCAGTTGCGCAGAGCCTCGGCTTCTGACGGTTGCAGAAAAGCGAATGACAGTTTAGCGAAATTCAGCAGAGTTTCATGGCCTTGGCGCCTATATTGCGAGGGCCGAGACAGACGCGATCAGGGCGCCCGACATCCGGTCGGGTAGAAGGGGTCGCACAGCTTTGGGTATACCCCTCCAGATGAAACACGCTGCTTCCTTTCCGCTGGTTCGGCAGGTCAATCACGCGATCGACATCGCCGCCCATGTGCCTCCCCGCAATGCCAGCGACAGGATCGCCTTCGCCTTCGTCAAGGCCCTGCGGTTTGTCGCCGATACGTTCTTTGCCACGCGCTACGGCCACCGCGCGGTGGTGCTCGAAACGGTCGCCGCAGTGCCCGGCATGGTCGGCGGGCTGTGGCAACACCTCACCGCGCTGCGCACCATGCGCGATGACGAGGGCTGGATCCGCACGCTGCTCGACGAGGCCGAGAACGAGCGGATGCACCTCATGACCTTCATCGAGATCGCCCAGCCGAGCGCGTTCGAGCGGCTGCTGATCGCGATCACGCAGATGGTGTTCTACAACTTCTACTTCTTCCTCTACCTTGTCGCCCCGCGCACCGCACACCGCGTGGTCGGCTATTTCGAGGAGGAAGCGGTGATCAGTTACACCAGCTACCTCGCTGAAATCGACGCCGGGCGCCACGACAACGTGCCCGCCCCGCAGATCGCGATCGACTATTGGCAGCTTCCCGCCAACGCGCGGCTTCGCGATGTGATCATCGCCGTGCGCGCCGATGAGGCCGAGCACCGCGATGTCAACCATGGCTTCGTCGCCGAGCTCGATGCCAGGAAGGCGCACAAGCCGCTCGAGGGCAGCACCGCTGCCTGAGGCGGGCGCGTTCATTCGGCCGGCCATCGGCGCACCAGCGCCGGGCCGGGCGAGGGCTTGAACTCGGTCTCCTCCAGCGCCTCCAGCGCGCGGGCGCGGTCCTCCGGGGTGAACTCGCCGGTGGTGAGGCAGAACTCGACCGCATTGCCGCTGGGATCGGTGGTGTAGATCGAGTGGCACCAGTTGTGATCGATCTCGAACACGGCGAGCCCCGCCGCCTGCCAACGCGCGCGCCAGTCGTCGAGCTCCTCGCGCGTTGTCACGCTGAAGGCGTAGTGATTGGTCATCGGAGGCAGGTTCGCGGCCTTGTTGAGATCGAAGACGTAGTCTTCGGCCTTCGCGCCATCGTGCAGTTCCCAGAAGGCGATGAAGCTCGAATCGTCGCCGCCGATCCGGTAGAAGTAGTGCTTGCCCCAGCCGCCGGTCATCAGCGGGGCGATCTCGACCTTGACCAGCTCGAACCCCATCACGCCTTCGTAGAACGCGTGGGTCGCGCGCATGTCCTTGGCGGCGAGCGCGAGGTGGTGATAGGCCATCAATCCTCCTCCCGCCGATCGACCATCGCCATCACGTCCTCGCTCCAGCCTGCGGGCGCGGGGACCTCGACCACGCGTTCGTCGACATCGTCATATTCGAGCCTCAGCGCCCGGCTCATCACCGCGTGCATCATGTAGGTGCAGGTGATGTAGGTGAGCTCGAGGATCTCCTCGTCGCTTAAGCTGGCCTTGAGCGCCGCGAACACCGGATCGGGCACCCGCCCGCGTTCAAGCACCAGCGCGTCGGTGTAGGCGAGCACAGCGCGCTCGACCTCGCTGAAGCAGTCCGCCACGCTCCAGGCCGGGATCGCGCTCACTTGCTCCGCCGTCAGCCCGGCAGCGCGCGCGGCCTTGCAGTGCTGCGAGAACACGAACTGCGAGCCCACCGCATACCCTGCGCGCGTCTGGCCGAGCTCGCGCAAGGCGGGCGCGAGCTTGCGCTCCGCCGAGCGGTAGAAGCGGAAGCCTTCGGTGGTGTGCTTGAAGGCATCGGGCACGAGGTTGAACACGGTCCACCAATTGCCCGGCGTGCCGGTTTCGGTGCCGGGCTCGAGCACCGGGTCGCGCTCCCCGAACAGCGCATCGAACACGCGGGTGGCATAGGCATCGGCGGCCTCGCGGCCCGCTTGCCTAAGGCGCGGCATGATCGGCTCCTGTCATACCCGCCCAGCCTCGCACGCCTTCACGCTTCGACCACCGTCTGCTCGATGCTGCCGAAGATCGAGTGGTTTTCGCGGTCGCGCATCTCGACCTTGACCGTATCCCCCGGCGCCATGAACGGGGTCGATGGCTGGCCGTCGCGGATCGTCTCGATCATGCGGATCTCGGCGATGCACGAATAGCCCTTGCCGCCTTCGCTCACCGGCTTGCCCGGGCCACCATCCTCGCCCTTGTTGCTGATCGTGCCCGAACCGATGATCGAGCCTGCGCACAGGCTGCGCGTCTTGGCGGCATGCGCGACGAGTTGCGCCATGGTGAAGGTCGCATCCTGGCCGACCTCGGCGCGCCCGAACGGCTCGCCGTTGTAGTCGACCATCAGGGGCAGGTGGACGAGGCTGCCCTGCCACGCATCACCGAGCTCGTCCGGCGTTACCGCCACGGGCGAGAAGGCGCTGGCGGGCTTGGACTGGAAGAAGCCGAACCCCTTGGCAAGCTCGCCCGGGATGAGGCCCCTCAGGCTCACATCGTTGACCAGCATGATGAGCTTGATGTGCCCCGCTGCCTCCTCGGCACTGACGCCCATCGGCACATCGTCGACGATCACCGCGACCTCGCCCTCCATGTCGCAGCCCCAGCTGGGATCGCCCAGCGGGATAGGGCTGCGCGGCGGCAGGAAGCCGTCCGAGCCGCCCTGGTACATCAGCGGATCGTGGTAGAAGCTGCCCGGCACCTCGGCATCGCGCGCGCGCCGCACCAGCTCGACATGGTTGATGTAGGCGCTGCCATCGGCCCATTGGTAGGCGCGCGGGAGCGGGGAGTGCGCCTGGCGCTCGTGGAAGCGCTCGCACGGCACCGCCTCGTGCTCGACATCGCGCGCGAGCAGCTCGAGCTCGGGCGCGATCCGCTCCCAGTCGTCGAGCGCGGCCTGCAATGTGGGCGCGATGTAGCCCGCCGCGCAGCAGCGGGTGAGGTCCTTCGAGACGACGACCAGCTTGCCATCGCGCGTTCCGTTGTTGAGTGAGGCGAGTTTCATGATTCCCTTTCTGGCCTAGTCCCTGGCAGGGTTGTCGGGTTGGTTGTCGGGGTGGGCGCGCTGGAAGGCCGGGAGGGCGAGGCACGCGGCCTCGATCCGGGCGATGTGCGGGTGCGCGTCCACATCGTAATCGAACCGGCGCGCGTTGTAGACCTGCGGCAGCAGGACGACCTCGAACAGCCCCGGCGTGCCCATCAGCGTATCGCCCGCGCCAAGCTGCGCGAGCCGCGCCTCGACCGGGGCGAGCGTGCGCGCGAGCCAGTGGCGATACCATACGCCGATCTCCGCCTGGCTCTTGCCGTATTCGGTCTTGAGCCATTTGAGCACCGGCAGGTTGAGCGGCGCGTGCAGCTCGGTCGCGATCGCATAGGCAAGCTCGCGCACAGTGTAGCGATCCTCGGCGTCGGCGGGGAGCAGCGGGGTGTCCGGATAGGCTTCCTCGAGCCATTCGAGCATCGCCATCGACTGCGCGCGGTCGCGCCCGCCCGCCTCGAGCATCGGCACGCTGGCGAACGGGTTGCGGCTGGTGAAGGCTGCGCCCTGCTGTTCTCCTTCGAGCAGGTTGACGGGCACGGTCTCGTAGGCAAGGCCCTTCAGCTCGAGCGCGATGCGCAGCCGGTACGATGTCGAGCTGCGATAGTAGCCGTGGAGTCGCATCATCGGCGCGTTGCCTCCCTCATGCCTGCTGCGCCTTCGGCCCGTCGCTCAGGCAGCACGCTTGAACCGCCTGTTACACAGTCCAGAAGCAAAAAAGTCGCCTTGCCCACAGGCGCTGCAATGCCCCGCATGGTCGCGCGGCGCAAGAGGGGTTCGCGAGTGGCGGATGATGCGGTCATGTCGCCTCCATACCACGGCCCGGCCGCAGTAGGACAGTGGGGGAGGCCGAAGGACGCTTGGGCACCGCAGCGCCGGCGACGGCCCGCCTCATCTAGAACGCCGGGATCCCCGTGATCGCGCGGCCCAGGATCAGCGCGTGGACATCGTGGGTGCCTTCGTAGGTGTTGACCGTCTCGAGGTTCACCGCGTGGCGGATCACTTGGTACTCCTCGGAGATGCCGTTGCCGCCGTGCATGTCGCGCGCCATCCGGGCGATATCGAGCGCCTTGCCGACATTGTTGCGCTTGACGATCGAGATCATGTCCGGGCTGAAGCGGTGCTCGTCGATCAGGCGCCCGACGCGCAGGGACGCCTGCAGGCCCAGCGCGATATCGCTCATCATGTCGGCGAGCTTCTTCTGGAACAGCTGCGTTGCCGCCAGCGGACGGCCGAATTGCTCGCGATCGAGCCCGTATTGGCGCGCGGCGGCAAGGCAGAATTCGGCGGCGCCCATCGCGCCCCACGAAATGCCGTAGCGCGCGCGGTTGAGGCAGCCGAACGGCCCTTTGAGCCCCTGCACATCGGGCAGCAGCGCATCGCCGGGCAGCTTGACCTCGTCCATCATGATCATGCCGGTGGTCGAGGCGCGCAAGCTGAGCTTGCCCTCGATCTTCGGCGCGGAAAGGCCAGCCATGCCCTTTTCGAGGACAAAGCCGCGGATCGCGCCGCCATGCGCCTCGCTCTTGGCCCAGACCACGAACACATCCGCGAAAGGCGAATTGGAGATCCAGGTCTTGCTGCCCGAGATCGAGTAACCGTCGCCGTCGACCTTGGCGTAGGTCTTCATTCCGGCGGGATCGGAGCCTGCATCGGGTTCGGTCAGGCCAAAGCAGCCGATGAGTTCGCCGCTGGCGAGGCCGGGCAAGTATTTTGCGCGCTGTTCGTCCGAGCCATAGGCGTGGATCGGATACATCACGAGGCTCGATTGCACGCTCGCCATCGAGCGATAGCCGCTGTCGACCCGCTCGATCTCGCGCGCGATCAGGCCATAGGCGACATAGCTTGCATCAGCGCCGCCGAACTCTTCGGGGATGGTCGCACCCAGCAGCCCGGCCTTGCCCATCAGCGGGAACAGCTCGGGCGCACAGGCCTCATTGCGATAGGCCTCGATCACGCGCGGCTGCAATTCGCTTTGCGCAAAGCCGTGCGCTGCATCGCGGATCATCCGCTCTTCCTCGGTCAACTGGCTTTCAAGGTCGAACGGGTCTTCCCAGTTGAACGGGACGATGCCGGAGGTGTCGGCGCGGGAGGCGTTGGCAGGGGAGGCTGGCGCGTGCACTGGTTACTCCTGAAACTAGTTTCACCTCCCTATCGCAGGTCAGCGGCAAGGCTTCAAGGGGCTTCAAGGGGCTTCAAGGGGGTAGCGTCGGGGATTTGGCAAGGCTCAGGCGCACCCGTTTGGGGGCGCGGGTGAGATCGCAAGTCCCGCCCCCTCGAATAACAAAGGAAGTCAGCCCGGCTTCGCGGAGGCGACGGCCTGGTCGACCGCAGCGAGCAGGGTCGCCGGCGGGCAGGGCTTCATCAGCGTGGTGACACCGGGGAAGCGCTCATGGAGTTCCTGCGCGCTGAGACTGCCCGAATGGAAGATCACGGGGACATCATCGGCGATCAGTCTGGTGGCAAGATCGAACGAAAGCCCGTCCGCCAGTTCGACATCGAGAATGGCAAGCGAAGGCCTTTGCTGCTGCGAGGCACGCAGCGCCGAGAATGCGCCGCTGTGCGGCCCCTCGACCTCGAACCCGGCCTCTTCGACCGTTTCGCACAGATCGCAGGCGATTATCGGTTCATCTTCCGCGACAAGAATCATGAGCGCCATTGTCATTCCCTCCCGTCCAAGCGCTGGACATGGAAGAATGTAACACGGTTCTGACGCCAGCGCTTATCATAATGCTAGTTGTTGCCGAATTTCGCCTCGAATTCGGCTTTTTCTCCGTGCATCAGCAGTTTGGCCTGCTCAACCCACTGATCGCGCTCGATCCGGCCCTTGAAGCGGCCGAGCTGGCTGTCGATTCGCTCGATATCGGCGGCATTCCAGTGGGCGATCTGCTCGAACCGGGTGATCCCGAGCTCGGCGAGCAGCGCGACGAGCTTGGGGCCGACGCCTTTCATCCGCGCAAGGTCGTCGGCCGGGCCGGGGGATGGCAGAGGCTGCTCTTGCGGCGGTTCGTGGGGCTGCGCTGCAGGCGGCGGCGCTGTTCGCGTCGGCGCGACCGCAGGGCCCGCTTCGGCGTCCGCATCGGCCGTGGCAGCGCCGGTCGCCTGCGCATTGGCGTTCGCCGACGTCGTCCCGAACACCTTCTCTATCGCGTGCGGCGCATCGATCAGCGCCTGGTTGCGCGTGGCAGGCGATGCGCCTTCGTCGAGCACATCCCGGGAGGTCTGCTCGTCGCGGATGACATCGGTGCGCCGCGAATTGCGGATGATGAGCCACGCCGCGAGCGCTGCGAGCAGCGCGGCGATGATCAGATAAGGCAGGATCGAGGCAAGGTCTGGCGACATGGGGTGATGACTTTCCGACGCGTTTGGCTGGGTGAGCGCTGCGCCCTTAGCAGCGCTTGCCGTGCAATCCAAACCCCCGAGCGCGAGCGCAGGTTCCCGCGGAGCCTCCTCCTCCCGGCCAGCGTGGGCGCCGGGTCAGCCGCCCTTGAGCCCGGCGGCGAGCGCGTTGAGCTGGAGGAATTCCTGCCGCCAGAAATCGTTCTGGCTCCCCGCGAGCTGGCCGATATCATCGTGCGAATAGCCCATCATGAGTTCATCGCCGCGCAGGATCTGGCCGAATGCTGCGACCGCTGCGGCAAAGGCGAAATCGCCGGTGGGAGCAGCGGCGCGCTCGAGCGTTTCGCTGCGCACGAGCGTCTCGATCAGGCGCGAGCTGTCGCTGCCGGGGAGCTTGTAGCGCAGCTTGACATGCGCCGCCTCGCCCGCGCGGTCGCCGGCGGCAGAGGCGGGAGGCGCATCCTCATAGCGGCGCGGCGCGATCCAGCCCTTGGCGCCGGTCGGCACCACTTCGTAGATCGCCGTCACCTGGTGCCCTGCGCCGATATCGCCCGCATCGACGAGATCGTTGTCGAAATCCTCTTCGCGCAGCGCCCGGTTCTCATAACCGACGAGGCGATACTGGCTGATCACGGCGGGGTTGAACTCGACTTGGATCTTGACGTCCTGGGCAATCGTGAACAGCGTCGAGCTCATCTCGTCGACCAGCACCTTCTTCGCCTCGAGCGCGCTGTCGATATAGGCGTAATTGCCGTTCCCCTTGTTGGCGATCTGCTCCATCATCGCCTCGTTGTAATTGCCTGTGCCAAAGCCGAGCGTGGTCAGCGTGATGCCGCGGTCGCGGTTCTGCTCGATCATCTCGACGAGCGCGCCCTGATCGCTGACGCCGACGTTGAAATCGCCGTCGGTCGCCAGGATCACGCGGTTGACCCCGCCCTCGATCATGTTGGCCTCGGCGATGTTGTAGGCCAGCTGGAGCCCTGCGCCCCCTGCGGTCGAGCCGCCGGCGGAGAGCTGATCCAGCGCGGTGCGGATCCTGCGCACATCATTGGTCGGCTCCAGCACGAGCCCGGCTGCGCCCGCATAGACCACGATCGAGACGCGGTCCTGCTCGCCCAGTTCGCCCGCGAGCCCGGACAGCGCGGTCTTGACCAGCGGGAGCTTGTCGGCGTCGTTCATCGAGCCCGAGACGTCCATCAGGAACACCAGGTTGGCCGGCGGGCGCTCCTCGCGCGCGATGTCATAGCCGCGCAGGCCAATGCGCATGAGATAGCTGCCCGCGTTCCACGGGCTCCTGGCGACATCGGTGGTGACGCTGAAGGGCACATCGCGGGTCTGGGGCTGCGGGTAGTCGTAGCGGAAATAGTTGATCATTTCCTCGGTGCGCACCGCATCGCGCGGGGGCATCTGGCCCTGGCTGAGGAAGCGGCGGCTGTTGGCATAGGCGCCGGTGTCGACATCGACGCTGAAGGTCGAGACGGGCTCGGCGCTCACCAGCTTCACCGGCGAGACTTCCTCGCCATCATAGCGCTCGCGGCCGGGATCGGTGGCGACCATCACCGGCGGCGCGTAGACCCCGCCCACCGCGCTCGGCGCCATGCGGGTTGCCATCATCGCTTCGGCAGCAAGCCCCCTTTGAGGCACGGGCGGAGGGGGTGGCGGCGGCGGCGGTGGTGTCGGGGCCACCTTGGTCGCATCGGCATAGGCCTCATCGGCGGTGCTTGCGACCTCGCCTCCCCTTTGCGAACCCGCGCAGCCTGAAAGGACCATCGCAAGGGCAAGCGCCCCACTCACCAGCACAGCGCGCATAAGCCGTCACTCCCCAAATGATCTCCTGTGCTGCAACATTGGCCGGGGCCGTTAATGCCGACTGAACATTCCGGTCGGACGCGCGAAAGGCGGCAGGGGGCGCGGCAGAACTGCCAAGCAAGAAGAAGCGCTTACGCGCCCTGCTCGCTCGGTCGATCGGGCGTGATATTCTTGCGGAACAGCACCCGGTCGGCATCCTCGAACCCGCGATGCCACAGCACGAACCAGTAGACCGCGGCGATCGCGGGCATGCCGAAGACGATCTCCATCCATTCGGGCAGGAAGGTTGCGGCAAAGCCGACCACCACCGCCGGCCCGGTCGCCCAGACGAGGCCCCAGCGCCAGTTCGAGACGGGCGCCTTGAGCAGTTTCTTAAGGACCAGCGCCTTGACGATGCTCGAGACCCCCAGTGCCACGAACAGCGCAGCCGCCGCGCCCGCCGCCTGAAAGCCTTCCTCCAGCCCCATCGCGCGCGCTGTCAGGATCAGCGCGATCGTGAGCCCCGCCTGCAAGGCGAGCACGCCAACCGAGATCGCCAGATTGCGCTTCTTGGCAATGTAGACGAGCACGCTCTCCGAGACGACCGCCATCGAAGCGGCGACTTCGGCGGCGAGGAGGAAGGCAAGCGCCGCGGTGCCCGCGACATAAGCCGGCCCCCACACTCCCATGATCGCCTCGCCCGGGATCGCCAGCGCCAGCGCGACCGCCAATTGCACCGCGATGATCCAGAAGCCGACCTGGCGCACCTGATCGGCGATCGCGGCCATGTTGCCGACCCGCAGGTTCTTGGTGATGACGGGCGAGAGGATCGGCTCGAAGCTCGTCTTTAGCTTTTGCGGCAAGCTCGCGATCTGCTGCGCTGCATAATAGATCCCGACCGCGACCGGCGAGGCGAAGAAGCCGAGGATGAAGATATCGAGCAGGCGCGTGCCGCGCTCGATCGCATCGGCGCCGATCAGCGGGAGCGCGCGGTTCGACTGGGCGAGCATCGCGCGCCCCGAAGGGCGCCACTCCTTTGGCAAACCATAAGTGCGCAAGAACGGGACTGCGGCGGTCAAGAGTCCGGCGAAGATCGACAGGATGAAGGCAAGCGCCAGGCCGAAATCGCGCAAAGGCGTGACGTAAAACAACACCCCCGCAGCGATGCTGATCACCCACGGCTCGACGATCGCACGCGCGCGCACGGTGGTGGCGATGTCGTATTTGCACGCTTGCGCTGCCAGCATGATCTCGGTCAGCGCGAAAGCCGGGATGGTGGCGATCAGCCACAGGTCATAGGGGCTGTTCAATCCGTTGGGAAACATCGGCGCGGGGAACATGAGGAGGATGAGGCAGGCGACGGCCGACCAGGCGAGCGCGAGCACCAGGCTGTCGAACACGAGATTGACCTCGGATGTCCCGCCCGGTTCGCTGCTGGTGGCGAGGCGCTGGGCGAGCCCGCGCTTTTCGCCCAGGGAACAGATCAGGCCGACGACCTCGATCAGCACGAGTGCCGAGGCGAAGCGGCCGAGCGCCTCGGCGCCATAGAGGCGGGTCGCGATGAGGATGAACGGCACGCGCGCGACCATCCGCATGAGGAAGCCCATCGTGTTGGTCCGACCGCCCTTGGCGAGCGCGGCCATGTCGTCGCTGGCGAGGTTCTGGGCGGCGCTCGCGGGGCGGGGCTGGTCGCTGGGTTGTTCGCCGGGCTTGCAGTCGGGGGAAGCGCCGGGGTCGGTCATTGAGCTGCGTCCTGCGCCCTATCGTGCGAGCCATCCTGCTCTGCGGTGAGCGGACGTGCGAGCAGGCGGGCGACCGCGGCGCGCGGATCATCGCCCTCGAGAATTGCGCTGACCGCGCTCACGATCGGCATTGCGACGCCGCGCTCGCGCGCCAGCCGGGCGAGCACGGGCGCGGTGTGCGCGCCCTCGGCGATGGTGCGCCGGTCGGCCATCAGCTCGGCCGCGCTGCGCCCTTTACCCCCGGAAGCCTCGGCAAGCGCCATGCCGAGCGAGAAATTGCGGCTGGCATCGGAAGTGCAGGTGAGGACGAGGTCGCCCAGGCCGCACAGCCCGCTCAGGGTCTCGGGCCGCGCGCCCAGCGCGGTGCCGAAGCGCAGCATTTCGGCAAAACCGCGCGCGATCAGCGCGGCGCGTGCATTCTGGCCGAGCGCGAGCCCCTCGACCAACCCGCAGGCGATCGCGAGCACGTTCTTGATCGCGCCCCCGATTTCCGCGCCGATCATGTCGTCGGAATAATACGGGCGAAAGCCGGTCCGCGCGAGCGCGGGCGAGAGCCGCTCCCACTGCGCCGTTCCCCCGCCGCAGGCGAGCGTGACGGCGGTGGGAAGCCCGGCTGCGACCTCGTGGGCGAAGGTCGGCCCCGAGAGAACGGCGATGGCGCTGTCAGGGGAGGCCGCGCGCGCGACCTCGTTCATCAGCCGCCCGGTGCCCGCCTCGATCCCCTTGGAGCACAGCACGAGATCGCGCGGGGCAAACGGCAACTCGCCAAGGATGCGCCCCAGCACCTGCGCCGGCGTGACCACGAGCAGGACCCCGATGCCTGCGAGATCGCCCAGCGCCCCGGTGGCGCGGATGGTGGGGGAAAGCTCGACATCGGGGAGGTAGAGCGGATTGGCGCGGGCCTCGTTGATCGCGGCGACGACTTCGTCCTCATAGGCCCAGATCAGCACCTCGCGGCCATCGCTGCTCACCATCTGGGCGAGCGCGGTCCCCCAGGCGCCTGCGCCGATGACGCCGATGGGCTCCCCGTTCGTCCTGGGCGCGCTCATGCCTTGACCCCGGCCCCGCGCACCGCCTCGGCCTCGGGATCGAGCGGCCAGCGCGGGCGGGCGACGAAGTCGAGCCCGGCAAACTCGCCCAGCGGCAGGCGCTCGATCCCGGCCCAGGCGATCATCGCGGCGTTATCGGTGCACAGCGCGAGCGGCGGGGCAACAAAGCGCATCCGGTGCCGAGCGGCGAGCGCTTCGAGCGCGCCGCGCACCGCGAGGTTGGCCGCGACGCCGCCCGCGACGACGAGTGCAGGCGGCGGCTCGATTGCTTCGAGCGCGCGTTCGAGCCGGTCGGTCAGGCAATCGATCGCGGCAGCCTGAAAGCTTGCCGCGATGTCAGCCGTGCGGTGCTCACCGCTTTCGGCTGCGCGCAGGACCGCGCTCTTGAGCCCGGCGAAGGAGAAGTGCGGCTCGGCCGAGCCCTTGAGCGGGCGCGGGAGCGAAACGGCGCGGGGATCGCCTTCGCGTGCGAGCCGTTCGACCGCCGGGCCGCCGGGAAAACCGAGCCGCAAGATCTTGGCGGTCTTGTCGAACGCCTCGCCCAGCGCATCATCGATCGTGGTCGCGAGCCGGCGATAGCGCCCGACGCCCTCGACGCTGAGGATCTGGCAATGCCCGCCCGAAACGAGCAGCAACAGGTAGGGAAAGCCGAGCGTTGCATCAGCGAGGCGCGGCGAGAGCGCATGGCCCTCGAGATGGTTGATCGCGAGCAGCGGGGCATCGGATGCCATCGCCAATGCCTTGGCGCTGACGAGGCCGACCATCACCCCGCCGATCAGCCCCGGCCCGGCGGTGGCGGCGATCGCGTCGATGTCGCCCAGCGTCATGCCCGCATCGCCCAGCACCGCCTCGATCATCGGGGCGAGCCGCTCGGCATGCGCGCGCGCGGCAATCTCGGGGACGACCCCGCCATAGGGCGCGTGCGCCTCGTCCTGGCTCGCGATGCGCTGGGCCAGGATCGTGCGGTCCGCGCGCACCAGCGCAACCGCCGTCTCGTCGCAGCTCGACTCGATGCCGAGCACGATTGCACCTCGTGCATTTGTCTTGAACTCGTCTCCCATCGCGCTTCCATCTAGTCCCTGTGGCCGCTAGGGCAAGCGCAAGGGAAGGGCCTTGGATGAGTGATCAACCGGATAATGGGGCGCCCAGCCGCGCAAAACTGCGGCTCGGCACGCGCAATTCGCCGCTCGCGATGGCGCAGGCGTACGAGACGCGGCGGCGGCTGTGCGAGGCGCATGGCTGGCACGAGGAGGAGGTCGAACTGGTGTCCGTGCTGGCGAGCGGGGACAAGGTGCTCGACCGTCCGCTTGCCGAGATCGGCGGCAAGGCGCTGTGGACCAAGGAGCTCGACGTGTGGCTCGGCGAAGGCCGGATCGATGTGAGCGTGCATTCCGCAAAGGATGTCGAGACGATCCGGCCCGCCGCGTTCGCCTTTGCCGCGTGCCTGCCGCGCGCGGATCGGCGCGATTGTCTCGTGGGTGCGCACAGCATCGCCGCGATCCCGCCGGGCGCGGTCATCGGCACCAGCGCGCCGCGCCGCGCGGCGCAATTGCTCAACCTGCGGCCCGATTGCCGCGTGGTGACCTTCAGGGGCAATGTCGCGACAAGGCTCGCCAAGCTCGCAGCGGGCGAGGCGGACGTGACCTTCCTCGCCGCTGCCGGGCTCGAGCGGCTGGACCAACGCGAGCACGGCACCCCGCTCGAAACCGACGAATGGCTGCCCGCCGCCGCGCAAGGGGTGATCGTGCTCGAGGCGCGCAGCGATGATGCAGCGACCGCCGCGCTGCTCGCCCCGCTCGATCACGCCGAGACCCGCGCCGAGCTCGAAGCCGAGCGCGCGCTGCTGGCCGCGTTGGGGGGGTCGTGTCATTCGCCGGTTGCGGTGCTGTGCCGACACGAAACGCACGGCCTGGCGATGCACGCGGCGATCTTCTCGCCCGACGGGGCCGAGCGGGTCGAAGGCGAGGCGCGCCTCGCGCCGGGCGATCACGCGCGGGCGAAGGCGCTGGCCGATGAGCTGCTCGCGCGCGCGTCGCCCCTGGTGAGGGACCATTTCAGCGGCGCTGCATGAGCGAGCGCGGCGCCTCTTCTGCTCCGCTGATCCTCGCGATCCGGCCCGAGCCGGGGCTGAGCGCAACGCTGGCGGAAGGCCGCCGGCACGGGCTCTCGATCACGGGTGCGCCGCTGTTCGAAATCCGCCCGCGGCCCTGGCGCGCGCCTGATCCGGCGCGGATCGACGCGCTTCTGATCGGCAGCGCCAACGCGATCCGCCATGGCGGCGAGGCGCTCGGCTCATTCGTGGGCAAACCCGTCTTCGCGGTCGGCGAGGCGACTGCCGAGGCCGCGCGCGCGGCGGGTTTCGAGATTGCAGCAGTCGGCAAGGGCGGCTTGCAGAGCGTGCTCGATGCGGCCCCGCCCCCGCTCCGCCTGCTGCGGATCGCGGGCGAGGAGCACGTGGCGCTCAGTCCTCCCGCCGGGATCGAGGTCGACACCGTGATCGCCTATGCCAGCGATGCGCTCGCGCTGTCCGAAGCGCTCGCGCGCGAACTCGCGGGAGGCGGGCTCGTGCTCCTCCACTCGGCCGCCGCTGCCGAGCACTTTGCAGCGCAGTGCGATGCGCAAGGGCTCGCGCGCGGCGCGATCGCGCTGGCGGCGCTCGGCCCGCGGATCGCTTCAGCTGCGGGCAAGGGTTGGCGCGCTATCCACATGCCCGCCCGCCCCGAGGATGCCGCTTTGCTGGCCTTGGCGCGCGAGCTGTGCCTATAAGCCATGGGATGCATTTGCGTGCCGCCCGCAAGCAGGGCACAACGCTCACGCGAATGGCCCCGCGATTGGCAACGCAAATGGACATGATACGGGAACGCATGGAATCGAAATATTCGAGCCGCCGCAAAAGCGCGTCCGTCAAGGGCGCGGTGTTGACCGCGCTTGCGTCGTTTATCGCCGGGGGCGCGCTGGTCGGCTATGTCGTGTGGTTCAACATCGCCGAGCGCGAGATGCCCGAAGAGCAGGTTGAGCGGCCCTCCGAGGCCGCCGCCTCACCCACGCCCACCGGGCTGCCGGACGCCATGCTCACGCCTTCGCCAACCCCGCTTGCCGATGCCCTCGATGCCGAAACGCCCGAAGAGGCGGTCGAAGCGGTGCGCTCGGTGGCCGAGCAGCAGGGCGGGCTCGACCAGCGCCTGGCCGCAGCCGAACAGCGCCTCGCCCGGCTCGATCTGCAGGCGCAGGCGGCAGCCGGCAATGCCGCGCGCGCCGAGGCGCTGCTGATCGCGTTTGCGACCCGGCGCCTGATCGAGCGCGGGGACGAGCTGGGTTACCTCGCCGATCAGCTGCGGCTGCGCTTCGGCGATGAACGGCCCAATTCGGTCAACACTATCATCACCTTCTCGCGCAGCAATCCGCCGATTCGCCTCGATGGCCTGGTCGCCCGGCTCGACGGCCTCGGGCCCGAGCTGAGCGAAATGAGCCAGGGACCTTCATGGGCGCGGTTGCGGCGCGAGCTCGGCGAGCTGTTCGTGATCCGTCGCAAGTCCACCCCCTCCTCGCAGCCCGAACAAAGGCTCGAGCGCGCGCGCTATGCGCTCGAGCAGGGCCGCTATCGCAGCGCGATCGAAGAGGTGCGCGCGATGCCCGGCGCCGCCAAAGCCGAGAGCTGGATCGAGGATGCCGAGCGCTATGCCGCCGCGATGGAAGCACTCGAGAACATCGAGGCGGCAGCGGTGCTCGATCAGCGCGGATTGCGCGACGGAGCGGGGAACCGGATCGACCAGTTCGGCCCCGGCGCGGCGCCCAGCGAAGGGTCCGAGACAAGTCCGCGCCAGCGCTCGAGCGGGAACTGAAGCGGGCCGCCCCGGCGATCCGCCGCTAAGCGCGCAGCAACTCGGGCAGCGCGCCCGAGACCCCGCGCGCCTCGTCCATGAAGAAGGTCTTGAGCGGGCCGGTTCGCTGCACGCCCGCCATGCCCAGCCGCCGCACCGCCGAGGCCGCCGCGCCCGGAACGCCGAACAGCCGCGTCAGCCCATCGGTCGCGAGCGCCACCATGAAACTGTCGAGCCCGCGCCAGGTCTCGTAGCGCTTGAGGAGCTGCGCATCGCCGGGCTCGAGCCCGATATGCGCGCCATCGGCCAGCACCTCGACCAGCGCGGCGGCATCGCGCAGACCCAGATTGAGCCCTTGGCCCGCGATCGGGTGGATCCCGTGCGCCGCATCGCCGACCAGCGCCAGGCGGGTGTCCGTGATGCGCGCAGTGTGGTGAAAGCCCAGCGGCCAGCTCGAGCGCAGGCCAACGCTTCTCACCTTGCCGAGCACGCCGCCCATACGTTTTTCCACCTCGGCGAGAAACGCACGGTCGCCCAGTTTCATGACGCCGCGCGCGTCTTCTTCCGAAACCGTCCAGACGAGCGAGGAGCGGTGGGTCCCGTCCGCCTCATCGTTGAGCGGGAGCAGCGCGAACGGGCCGGCGGGATAGAAGATCTCCCACGCGACGTGGGCGTGCGGCTTGGTGTGGGTGAGCCCGGCGATGATCGCGCGGTGCTGGTAATCCCAGTGCGCGATCGTGATCCCGGCTTCCTCGCGCGTGGGCGAGCCGCGCCCTTCGGCAGCGACCATCAGGCGGCCTTTCAATTTGCGCCCGTCATCGAGCACCGCGGCAACCCCGTGCTCGGAGCGCTGGCGCTCGGTGATGGTGGCTTTGGAGATCCAGTTTATCAGCGGCTCGCGCGCGGCCGCCTCGAACAGCGCAAGGCGCAGGCGGCGATTGGGGAACATGCGGCCAAGCGTGCCCTCGCTCGGGCCGGGCTGGAAATCGAGCCGGCCGGGCTTGTTCTGATCGGTCACCGCGATGCTCGCAATGTCGCAGGCGAATTCCTCGAGCCCGTCGGCGAGCCCGATATTGGTGAACAGGTGCCAGCTTGCAGTCGAGATCGCGGTCGCGCGGTCGTCGAACCCCTCGGCGGTCAGCTCGGCGGGGTCGGCCCGGTCGATCACGTGGGCCGAGAGGCCTTTCTTCGCCGCCGCCAGCGCCAGCGTCATCCCGACGAGCCCGCCGCCAAGGATCACCAGATCGCGCATCTCGTCATTTACACTCATGTCACCTTGCTCGCTTGGCTCACGTATCTACATGGAGGCGTCCTAGGGGATTGGCCGTGATCGAGGCAAGAATGTTGAGACACGTCGCGCTACGTTTTGCTGCATGGTGCTGTGCGTGCCTTGCAAGCCTGGCGCTTGCCGGGGCGGCGCAGGCGCAGGCGCAGGCTGGTGGTCCTGTTGGCGCCCCCGCGATCCCCGCGGAGGCGCGCTATGGCGATGCCAACATCGCAGCGACCCTGTTCGCCGAAGGCCTGCCGCAGCCGGGCGAGGAATGGATGCTTGCGCTCCAGTTCACCCCGTCTGCACCCGAATGGCACGGCTATTGGTCTAATCCGGGCGATGCGGGGCAGGGGATGCGGCTGGTGCTCGATCTGCCGCCTGGCTGGCAGATGGGCGAGGCGCGCTATCCGGTGCCCGATCGGCTGCTGATCGGCGACCTGATGAACCACATCTACGAGGGGCGCTACACCGTGCTTATCCCCGTGCGCGTGCCTGCCGATGCGGGGGTTCAAGGCGTCGCGGCTTTGCGCGGTTTCGTCGAGTTTCTCGCCTGCACCGACCGGGTGTGCGTGCCGCAGGATGCGGTGCTCGAGGCGCAGGTGGGCCTGGGCGATTTTGCAAGGTGGCGCGCCGAGATCGCCCCGCCGCTCAGCGCCGGCGCCGATTTCGCGCTGGCGGGCGGCACACTGCGCCTGGCGATCCCGCTGCCGCAAAGCGTTGCGCTGTCCGATCCGCATGTCTTCATCGCCAATGAACGGCTGGTCGATTACAGCGCAGCCCAGACTTTCCGCCGGCTGGGCGACCGGTTGATCATCGAGCTGCCGCTCGACGCCTACGGCGCGGATGAGCCGAGCGCGGTCAGCGGAATCCTCGCCTTTGGCGACGAGGCGGGCGTTGAATTTGGGGCGGTTCCCGGCGAGGTGCCAGCGGGCGGCGAGCTGATCGCCGGCCCCGCCGCAGCCGCCACCCCGCCGTTGTGGACGCTTATCCTGGGCGCGCTGGTGGGCGGGCTCATCCTCAACATCATGCCCTGCGTCTTCCCGATCCTTTCGCTCAAAGCGCTGAGCCTTGCGCGTGCAGGCGAGAGCGAGGGCGCCGCGCGGATCGAGGGGCTGGCCTACACCGCAGGCGTGGTGCTCGCCTGCGTCGCACTGGGCGCGATCATGCTCGCCTTGCGGGCAGGCGGCGAACAGGTCGGCTGGGCGTTCCAGCTGCAGGAGCCTTCGGTCGTCATCGCGCTGCTGGTGCTCGCCGCCGCGATCACCGCCAATTTCGCCGGGATCTTCGAGCTTCCCAGTTTCGACACCGGGCATGGCGCGCGCAAGGGCGCTGGCGGCGCGTTTGCGACCGGGCTCTTGGCTGCCATCGCAGCAACGCCGTGCACCGGCCCGTTCATGGCCGCAGCGCTCGGCGCGGCGCTGCTGCTTCCGGCGGGGCTCGCGCTGGCGCTGTTCGCGACGCTGGGGCTTGGCCTCGCGCTCCCGTTTCTAGCGCTCGGCTTCGTGCCCGCGCTGCGCCGCCGACTGCCCAAGCCGGGGCCGTGGATGGAGAGCTTCCGCCGGATCATGGCGATCCCGATGGGGCTGACCGCGCTCGCGCTGGTGTGGCTGGCGGCACAGATCGGCGGGCGGAGCTTTGCGGGGCTGGCGCTGCTCACGGTGTTCGGCGTGGTCCTTGCGCTGTGGGTTGTGGGCCGCTTGCAGCGCGCAGGCAAAATGGCGTGGCCGGCCTTCGGCCTGGTCGCAGCGCCCTTCCTCGTGTTCGGCGCGGTGGCGTTACCGGCCAGCTATGCTGCGCCCGCGCGCGAGGCGAGCGCTTCACTGCTCGATGCGCGCGCTTTCTCCGAAGAAGCGCTGGCGCAGGCGCGCGCGAGCGGGAGCCCCGTATTCGTGTGGTTCACCGCCGACTGGTGCGTCACCTGCAAGGTCAACGAGAGCGTCGCGATCGAGCGCGAGGCAACGCGGGGCGCGTTCGAGGAGGCGGGAGTCATTGCGCTGGTGGGCGATTGGACGGTGCGCGACGAGGCGATCACCGCGTTCCTCACCAGCCAGGGCGCGGCGGGCGTCCCGCTTTACCTGTGGTATGAGCCCGGCGCGGCCGAGCCCGAGCTTCTGCCGCAGATTCTCACTCCCGAGACATTGACGAGCCGGGCGCTGCGCCCGCGTCCCCAGTCGCGTCAGGCTTCGGCTGCGGCTGCGGGCTCGCGGCGCGGCACGCCTCCAGAAACTGCAGCGGCACCGGGCTCGGATTGAGCGTGATCATCCCGGCGCCGGGCACGGTCGCGGTGATCTGGCGCGGGCCGGCGAACGGTTCGAGCTCGAACGCATCGAGCGCCGCCTCGCCCTGCCAGACGAACCTTGTGCCATGCGCTGCCGCATCGAGCGGGATGCGCCCGATCGCGCCATTGCCGACCAGCGCCAGCATCACGCCTGCACCTTCGTCCGCCGGGCTAAGCCGGGTGACGCGCAGGCGCTGATCGTCGAGGCATTCGAGCGCCATCAGCGCGCTCTTGCCGGGAATGCCATAGATGATCCGTCCCGCCGCGTTGCTCTGCGCCCACACCGCCCCGTCGCTCTCGGGCGAAGGCAGCGGAACGGTCGCATAATTCGGCTCGGGCGCAGACGATCCCCGGCCCAGCCCCGCATCGGTCGGCGGCGGCTTGCATGCAGCACACACGGCAATCCCCGCCAGCAGGACAGCCGATTTCATCGCGCGCGAATAAACGCCCGGATATCGGCCGAGAGCTTCACGCGATCCTCGTCGCGGATATACATCATGTGGCCGGCGTCATAATATTCGTAGGTAATCCGGTCCTGCGGGATACCTTCACGGTTGAGCGAATACTCCGCGCCAAAGAACGGCGTGGCGAAATCGTACCACCCTTGGGCGTTGAAGACGCGCAGGCCGCTGTTCTCGCGCATCGCCTTGCCGATGAAGGGCGCGACATTGAGATAGGCGTTGCGGCCCCAGCCCGGCCCGCTAAGCGACCAGTCCCAGTTGCGGCCCGGCTCGCGCCCGATCGAATTGTAGCTGCGATCGGTCTCGAAACCGAGGCCTTCGCGCGCCCACTGGTTGATCGCGGCGGTGTAACCGGCATCGATGCCGTAGAAGCTGGGATCGTTGTCGGGATATTCGCCGGCATTGTCGTAATCGGTGCCGGTGTAGCGCGCATCGAGCCGCCCGATCGTCAGCCCGCGGTCCCTCAGGAGCTCCTTGTAGAAGCGCTGGTCGGTGACGCGCAGGTTTGCCTGTTCGAGAAATTCCTCGGTGAGCCCGGTCAGCTGCGATAGCCGCGCGCGCACCGCGGCGCGCTCGGCATCGGGCAGCGCCTGGCCCTTGAGCAGCGCGCTGGCAAATGGCCCGAGCGCGAACTCGCGCGCCTCCTGCGCGATCGCCTCGACCGACTGTGCCTGCACCTTGCCGTGGTAATAGGCCGCGGCCGCCATGTTGGGCAGCGTCAACACGTAGGCCATCTCGTTGCCGGGCGTTGCCTCTTCGGCAGCGAAATCGAGGATGGTCGAGATGAGGATCAGCCCGTTCAGTCCGACATCGTTGTAGGTCGAGCCTTCGAGCTCGTCGACTAGCATCGCGGTGCGCGTGGTGCCGTAGCTCTCGCCGCCGATATATTTGGGGCTCGACCAGCGGGCATTGTCGTTGATCCAGCGGCGGATGACCTGCGCGATCGCTTCCGCGTCTTGCCTCAGGCCATAGTATTTCTTCGGATCGGTGCCGCTGGTGAGATAGCTGAAGCCCGTGCCCGGCGGATCGATGAACACCAGATCGGCGACATCGAGCAGGCTGTCGGGATTGTCGAGCACCGGGTAGGGCGGGGCGCCATCATCGCGCGCATCCGACGGGATCGCGACGCGCTTGGGTCCGAACGCGCCCATCTGCAACCACACCGAGCCCGAGCCCGGCCCGCCATTGTAGATGAAGAACACCGGCCGCGTCTTGTCGAGCGGGGTCTTCACATAGGAGGTGGTGACGATCACCGCCTCCTGCTTGCCGCCATCGGGACTGTTGGGATCGCTCGCGAGGATCGTCTCGGCGATCGTCGCGGTGTAGGGCACGCGCTGCCCGCCGAAGGTGCCGACATGCTGCGAGACCTTGACCTGCGGCTCGATTGTCGCGGCGGCGGTGGGCTTGGCCGGATCGGCCATACTCGCCTGAGCGAGCGCGGGCGCGGCGGCGGTTGCGGTGAGGGCAGTGCCCAGGGCGAGCGGCGCTGCAAGCGCGCGCAGGAGATGGGTTTTCATGGGGGTGCTGTTAAGCACCGGCGCGGCGGCGCATCAAGACCTATGCGTAAATTGCCGGGCGATAGCGCGGCTCGGGGATCGGCATCCCGAGATCCCTTGCGGTTTCGAGCCAGAGTTCCACCGCGTTCTGGATGTTGGCTATCGCCTCATCCGGCGTGTCACCGTGCGCCGAGCACGGCTTCAGGTCCGGAACGTCGGCGATCCAGCAATCATCCTCGGCGGACCAAAACAGGTTGATATGATAGTGCGGCTTGCTCACGGCTGCATGTATAGGCCGTGTTGCTCGACCAGTTCAAGAAACTCCCGCACCTGATAGAGCTTGGCGTCCTTGCCGGTTGGCTGGATCGGGAACGGGCGAGAAAGCTTCGGGTGTGACCAGATGGCGTGACTGCCTCTGGTGCGCACGTGCTCGAAGCCGAAAGCGCGCAGCAAAGCTTCGAAGTCGCGGAAGGGAATGGACCCGCGCGGGTTGTCGAGCAGGGAGCGATAGAGCTTTTCGGGTCGGGTCATGGCTGCGTCCTGAATAAATGCAGCTTACGATTAAGCTCATAACTTGTAGCCGCGCGACAAGAGGCCTGGGAAAGTGAGCTCGTCCTTGTGGATAACGCGTGTGATTTTATCCCGGCCTAAGGCTTTCCCCCCATCCGTTTCGCCCTGATCTTGCCGTAGCGGGTCTTGCGCGTCCCCGGCTTGCCCTCGTTCGAGCGCCCCACGATCGGCGCGCGCCTTTCGCCATCGGGTATCCCCAATTCGTCGCTTTCTAGCCGGCGAATTTCGTCGCGCAACCTTCCGGCTTCCTCGAATTCGAGGTTGGCGGCGGCGTTGCGCATGCGCTTTTCGAGGTCTTCGATATACCCGCGCAAGTTGTGGCCGACGAGGTTGTTGCGTTCCTCATCGCCGGTCTCGATCGTCACCCCGTCCTGCGCGGCGGAATGCGCGACGATGTCGTGGATGTTGCGCTTGATCGTGGTCGGCGTGATGCCGTGTTCCTCGTTATAGGCCTCCTGCTTCGCGCGGCGGCGGTCGGTTTCGGCGATCGCGCGCTCCATGCTGCCGGTCATCCGGTCGGCGTAGAGGATGACGCGGCCATCGACATTGCGCGCGGCGCGCCCGATCGTCTGGACCAGCGAGGTTTCCGAGCGCAAGAAGCCCTCCTTGTCGGCATCGAGAATGCAGACAAGGCCGCATTCGGGGATGTCGAGCCCTTCGCGTAGGAGGTTGATGCCGACCAGCACGTCATAGACGCCCAGACGCAGGTCGCGGATCAGCTCGATGCGCTCGAGCGTCTCGACATCGGAGTGCATGTAGCGCACCCGCACGCCCGCCTCGTGCATGAATTCGGTGAGATCTTCGGCCATGCGCTTGGTCAGCGTGGTCACGAGCGTGCGGTAGCCATTCTTGGCGGTCGCCTTGCATTCCTCGATGCAATCCTGGACCTGGTCCTCGACCGGGCGGATCTCGACCGGCGGATCGATCAGGCCGGTCGGGCGGATCACCTGTTCGGCGAACACACCGCCCGTCTCGTTCATCTCCCACGGGCCGGGCGTGGCCGAGATGCAGAAGGTCTGCGGGCGCATCGCGTCCCACTCGTTGAAGCGCAAGGGGCGGTTGTCGATGCACGATGGCAGGCGAAAGCCGTATT
>DAITMG010000010.1:0-59816 GCA_036835265.1 Erythrobacter sp.
GAACGGCTCAGCCTCCATGAAGACACGCACCGCGCCCCCCTTGTCGCCATGCCCGTTGACAAGTTCGACCACGGCCTTGCCGCCCTGCGTCACATAGCCGTGGTCCCGGGCAAGCCGTTCGGCGAATGCATGGGCGCAAGCGCCTTTGGCCGGCTGGTTGCGATAGTGCAGCGCTGCGCCGTGCGGCTTGGCCTCGAACACCAGGCCCTCGCTCGCGGCATGCTCGCGCATCGCCTCGACGACCTCGTTGGGAATGGGAGCGGGAGCCGGCTTCAACCATTGGCCCGAGGCATCGCGAATGTCCGCTCCATGCGAGCCGGCACACGCAAGGGGAAGCCGCTCGCCCAGATGCCGCGATAGATCGGCCAGCGCTCGCCCGCTGACGATGGCGCAGGCCCCGTGCAGCTTCTCCCCAAGGTTCGCGAGGCGCGCTGCGAGCCGCGTCGGCACGGCAATTCCATCAGGTGTCGGCGCGATCTCCACCAGGGTTCCGTCAAAATCCAGAAACAGCGCCATCCGCTCGGCCTCGACCATGCGCTCCAGCGGAGGAGGCGGGGGAAGGGGGCTCGCACTCATCGCCACGAGGCAATACCTCTCTCAGAGAGCCCGTCAACCGGGCAGCCGGACGCGCGCCGCCGCTACGCGCCTGCCAATTGACCGGCTCCTGCCAAAAACGCCAGATTGGCCAAGCCACACTTTTGTTAATCCGGCGGCGCGATCTCCGACCCTCAGCCGCTGTTGCGCAGCGCCGTCGCGATCGCGTTGATCGAAAGCTTGATGCCCTCGACAATCCGCTCATCGCGCTCTGCCCCGCGGTGGCGCTTGAGCAATTCGACCTGGAGCAGGTTCAAGGGCTCGATATAGGGCAGTCTCAAACGGATCGAGGCATCGAGCCTGGGCGATTTTTCAAGCAGGAACGACTGCCCGGTGATGTCGAGCAGTGCATCGTGCGTGCGCTGCCAGCCATCCTTGATCCTGCCGAACACCCGTTTGCCCAAGGCCTGATCCTCCACCAGCCCGGCATATTCGCCAGCGATCGCCATGTCGGATTTCGCCAGCATCATTTCCATATTGGCAAGCGTGTTGCGGAAGAACGGCCATTGCTCGGCCATCGCCTGGAGCAGCGGTTTATCGACCCCCTCCGTCAGTGCCTGGCCAACGCCAAACCATCCAGGCAACATCACGCGCGCCTGGCTCCAGGAGAACACCCAGGGAATGGCGCGCAGATCCTCGATCCGGTCGGAGGATTTGCGACTGGCGGGGCGCGAGCCGATGTTGAGCGTGGCGATCTCGGCGATCGGGGTCATCTGCCGGAATACATCCGCAAAGCCGGGCGTCTCGTAGACCAGATCGCGATACGCGCTGAATGCTTCGCGCGAGATCTCGTCCATGGCGTGGGCGAACCGATCGTAGTCTGCAGGCGCGATCCGCTGGGGCTCGAGCGTTGCGAGCAAGGTCGCGCTCGCCATCGCTTCGAGATTGCCGGTGGCGGTCTCGAGGGTGCCGAATTTGGCCGCGATGACTTCGCCCTGTTCGGTGATCCGGATGCGTCCGTTGACGGTGCCGTGCGGCTGTCCGCGGATCGCCTCGAAGGCCGAGCCTCCCCCGCGCCCGACCGATCCGCCGCGACCATGAAACAGCTGCATGGTGACGCCCGCCTCGGCGAAGACCGGCGCCAGCGCCTCGCTCGCCCGCGAAAGCATCCAGCTCGATGTGAGATAGCCGCCGTCCTTGTTGCTATCTGAGTAGCCGATCATCACCTCTTGCGATCCGCGCGTTCTGGCGAGTGCTGCCACTTCGGGGAT
Source organism: Erythrobacter sp. (assembly GCA_036835265.1). GTDB lineage: Bacteria > Pseudomonadota > Alphaproteobacteria > Sphingomonadales > Sphingomonadaceae > Erythrobacter. The sequence goes on from DAITMG010000010.1 coordinate 1,806, forward strand.
GGCGAGATAGGCGCGCATGATGCGGGGCGCGTTTTCGAGATCGCCGATCGTCTCGAACAGCGGCACCGGCATGATCGGACAGGTCGGCTGGGGAGCGGCCCTGTAGAGCCCCGCTTCGCGCAGCAGTAGCAGGATTTCGAGCAGGTCCGAGACGCTCGTGGTCATCGAGACAACGTGCTGCATGATGCATTCGGGACCGAAGCGCTGGTGCGCGCGGGCCGCTGCATCCAGGATCGCAAGTTCCTGGATGGTCTCGTCCGAATAGGACGCCCAAGGTGTTCGCAAGGGGCGCTTGCCGGCGAGTTCCTTGCGCAACACGGCAATGCGGTCGGCTTCGCTGAGCGAGAGATAATCGATCTCGCTCGCCGCCTCGAACAGTTCGGCCACGACCCGCTCGTGCACCGCGCTGTTCTGCCTGAGGTCGAGCGTCGCCAGGTGAAAGCCGAAGGTTTCGACCGCCCTGATCAGCGAGCCCAAGGCGCCGGTCGAGCCGAGCGTCTCGCCTCCCAGGCCCTCAAGCGAGCGGGCGATCAGCCGGAGATCGGCCTCGAACTCCTGCGGCGTTGCATAGACCTTCCCTTCGACCAGCGCAGGGCGCGCAGGCGGCTTGCCGCACAGGCGCTCGAATGTGGCCGCGAGCCGCCCGTAAATGCCGATCAGGGCGCGCCTGTAGGGCTCATCCTCGCGATGCGGCGAGGTGTCGCCGCTTGCCTTTGCGAGAGCCTCGACCTCGGGCGCGATCTCGGCAAGCTCGCTCGAGATGGACAGGTCGGCGCCCAGCTGCTGCAACTGGTCGAGGTAATAGTCGAGCACCGTCTCAGCGCCGTGAGCGAGCGCATATTCCAGGCTCTCGGCGGTGACGAAGGGGTTGCCATCCCGGTCCCCGCCGATCCAGCTGCCCAGTCGCAGAAAGCTGCGCGGACGGCCCGGCAGCGCCTGTTCCCACTTCTGATAGAGCTCGGGCAAAGCTGGCAGAAACACCTTGCGCATGAAGTCGAGCGCGTTGTCGACCTCGTCGGCAACATTGAGCCGATCGCGCCGCAGGGTGCGCGTGCGCCACATGAGCGCGATCTGCCGCTCGATTTCGCGTTCGATGGCCGCGCCATCCGCGCCCGCCGAGATCGCCTCATCGCGCCGCTTCATCAGCTGGGCAAGCCGGGTCCGGTGGTCGATCACGCTCTTGCGACGGACCTCGGTCGGGTGCGCGGTGAGCACCGGCACGATCAGCGCCGCATTGAGCACATCGAGGATCGCGCGCTCGCTGATGTCGTGAGACTTGAGCTCCGCGATTGCCTCTGCAAAGCTGCGATGCGCGCCCACCGCCACCCCTTCGCGATCCTCGGAGAGGTTCGCCAGCATCGAAAACAGGCCAAAGCCGCGCACGAAGGCGAGCGTCTCGCCAAGCGAGAGCCGGTCAAGCTCGAGATCGACCAATTGCGCGCCGCGATGGCGATCGACGCTGGCGGAGCGGATGCGCTCGGTCAGCTCGTACAGACGCTCGCCGCCATGCTCGCGAATGACCTTGCCGAGCGTCTTGCCGAGGAACCGGATATCTGCATTCTGCTGGATGCGGGGTCTGTCGATGGGGGGCCTGGCGATCATCGGCTCAATCCTTTGGGGGAACCCGGCGACATGCAATCAGCGCACCCCATCAGCGATAAGCCTGCCGCCGCCGCAGTCAACCGGGCCGAAGCGATCAGGCCTTTGCCAGTAAATCGATGATCGAAAGGCGTGACAAGAATATCGCGTTGCCATAGGCTTAGGCTTCTAACACAAAGTCGATCTACGGGGGAGAGAACGCGTGAAGCGCACGATCATCGGCCACAGCCTTGTCGGACTGAGCGTTGCAGCCCTGTGCGGGGCCGGCACCGCGGCCCTCGCGCAGGATGATTCCCCTGCGGAGGTCGCCAGCGCCGAGGAGGGCACCCTCCCTGAAGGCGAGCAGGCCTATTTCACCGGTCTCAAGTGGCGCAATATCGGCCCCGATCGCGGCGGGCGTTCGATTGCGGCGGCGGGCAGCACAGCGCGGCCGAACGAATATTACTTCGCCTCCCCCGGCGGCGGCGTGTGGAAGACCACCGATAGCGGGACCACCTGGAAACCGGTCACTGATGGGCAGCTCGACACTGCCGCTGTCGGCGGGGTCGCGGTCTGCGAGAAGGATCCCGACATCGTCTACGCCACCACCGGCGAGACCCAGCTTCGCGGCAATATCCAGCCCGGCAACGGCGTCTGGAAAACGAGCGATGCCGGCAAGACCTGGACCAAGATCGGGCTCGCCGAGGTCCAGAACTTCGCGCGCGTGCGCATCCATCCCAGAGACTGCGACACCGTCTATGTCGCCGGCTTTGGCCAATATGGCGTTCCGGGCGAGGCGCGCGGCCTCTTCAAGACCACCGATGGCGGCGAGACATGGAACAAGGTGCTCCACCGTGACGAGCGCACCGGCGCGGTCGACATCTCGATCGACCCTAACGATCCCGACACGCTCTACGCCGCGCTGTGGGAAGCCTATCGCAACCCTTGGAGCATGAGCTCGGGCGGGCCGGGCAGCGGATTGTTCCGCAGCACCAATGGCGGGCGCAGCTGGACCGAGCTGACCCGCGCCGAGGGGATGCCCAAGGAGGGCATGATCGGCAAGATCGGCGTCAGCGTCTCGCCGGTCGATGCCAAGCGCGTCTATGCCATCATCGAGCACGAGGCGGCGGGCGGCGTCTATGTCTCGGACAATGCGGGCAGGAGCTGGCGGCTCGCCAATGACAGCCGCGACCTGCGTCAGCGCTCGTTCTACTATTCGCGCCTCCTCGCCGACCCGCAGGAGAAGGACCGGGTCTACATTCTCAACGTCGACTTCTTCCGTTCCGACGATGCCGGCGAGACGATCAAAAAGATCGACACGCCCCACACCGACAATCACGATCTTTGGATCGACCCGGCCAACAATCGGCGCATGATCCAGTCGAATGATGGCGGCGCCAATGTCAGCCTCAATGGCGCAGAAACCTGGACCGGGCAGCAATACCCGACGGCACAGATGTACCGCGTCTCGATCAGCCACCACTTCCCCTATTTCGTGTGCGGCGGGCAGCAGGACAATTCGACCATCTGCATGCCCTCGCGCGACTGGCGGCATGTCAATGTGCTCGGCAGCCAGTATGGCTTTGCCCCCGGCGGCGGCGAAAGCGGCTATGTCACCAACGATCCCGCGAACCCCGATATCTTCTATGCCGGAAGCTATGGCGGCACGCTCACCCGGTTCGACTATTCGACCGGGCAGGAGCGCGCGATCAACGTCTATCCCGACAACCCGATGGGCTATTCGGCCTCCGATATCGCCGAGCGCTTCCAGTGGACCTTTCCCATCGTGTTCGATCCGCACGACCCGCAAACGCTCTATGTCACCTCGCAGCATGTCTGGCGCACGCGCGATGAGGGGCAGAGCTGGGAGCGGATCAGCCCGGATCTGAGCCGCGCCGATCCGGCAACCCTGGGCCCCTCGGGCGGGCCGGTGACACTCGACCAGACGGGCGTCGAAACCTACGCGACGATCTTCGCGCTGGCGCCCTCGCGGCTCGAGCGCGGGGTGATCTGGGCAGGGTCGGACGATGGCCTCGTCCATGTGACGCGCGATGGCGGCGGCACTTGGGCGAACGTCACTCCGCCCGCTTTGCCGGCTAACACCAAGATCACCACGATCGAGGATTCGCCCCATGCCAGCGGCACCGCATTTGTCACCGGGCACCGCTTCCTGCTCGGCGATTTCCAGCCCTACATCATGAAGACCACCGATTACGGGAAAACCTGGACCGAGATCACCGCAGGGATCCCCGATGACGAAATTGCCCGCAGCATCCGCGAGGATCTCACCCGCCCCGGGCTGCTGTTCCTGGGCACCGAGCGCGGCGTGTGGACCTCGTTCGACAGTGGGGCGAGCTGGAACAAACTCCAGGGTGAGCTTCCCGCGGTGCAGGTCTCCGATCTTGCCGTGACCGAGCGCGATCTGGTGATCGCGACGCATGGCCGCTCATTCTGGATCATGGACAATATCGGCGTGCTGCGACAGATGGAGCCGGGCGGCGAGCGCCGGCTGCAGCTGTTCGAGCCCGCCTTTGCGGTGCGCGGCGTCGACGAAGGCGTGGCGATCGACTATTTCCTGCCCGAGCAGCCCGAGGCGCTGACGCTCGAAATTCTCGATGACGCAGGCAATCTCATCCGCAGCTTCGAGGGTAAGCTCAAGGAGCCCGAGGACAAGGACAAGGAGAAGCAAGCGGACGACCCGATGCGCCGCGAGCCGCCGCCCACCGCCGACATGAAGGCAGGCCTCAATCGCTTCACCTGGGATACACGCTATCCCGGCTTCACCGATTTTGACGGCATGATCCTGTGGACCAGCCGCAATCGCGGAATCGCGGCGGTGCCGGGCATGTATCAGGCGCGCCTCTCGGTCGATGGCACCGAGATGAGCAAGCCATTCGAAATCCGGCTCGATCCGCGCGTGACCTCGGCAACGCCGGCCGATCTCGGGGCCCGCTTCGAACTCGCCAGCGAGATCAGCGCGCGGGTGAGCGAGGCGAACGAGGCGGTGCTGCTGGCACGCGGGATCAAGCAGCAGACGCAGATGCGTCGCGCCAGCGCCGATGCAGACCTTGCCGCTTCGCTCGGCGCTTTGGACGAGCGGATCAGCGCGATCGAGGCGCGGCTCTACCAGGTCAACAACCAAAGCCGGCAGGATCCGCTCAACTACCCGATCATGCTCAACGACAAGCTCGCGGGGCTCATCGGCATGGTCGAGAGTGCCGAGGCGCGGCCCACCGACCAGACCCGCGCGGTGTTCGCGCTGCTTTCGGGCGCACTCGATCGCGAACTCGCCCAGCTCGAAGCCGTGCTGGCGAATGAGCTGCCAGGCTTGAACGAGCGTCTGCGCGCGCAGGGGCTGCAGCCGATCGAACGCCGTGCCTTCGAGCCGGAGCCGGAGCCGGAAGCCGAAGCGGAGAAGGAGACCGAGGCCGCCGCCTAGTGCGCGCTCGGTGCTTCAAAAGGGCGGCTGGCCAGTGACCGACACCGACCAGGCCGCAGTGAAGCGCCGCTCATGGACAGCGTGGCTCGAGAAGTTCCCGCATCCCTTCGCGCTGATTTTCGGCATCATCGTCGTCGCCGCGATCCTGACCCACTTCATTCCGGCCGGGCAGTTCGACAAGGTCACGCTTGCGGACGGCCGCGAAACCGTGGTGCCCGGATCGTTCCGCTATGTTGAGGGCAATCCGGCAACGATCATGGACGTGTTCCTCGCGATCCCCGAAGGCATGATCGGGGCGGCGAACGTCATCGTCCTCGTCTTCATCTCGGGCGCGACCTTTCAGGTGCTGGAATACAGCCGCACCCTCGAAAACGCCGTGGGCAGTGCGCTGCGGGTGATCGGAGAGCGGCGCGCGCGGCTTATGATCGTGCTCACGACCTTCGTTTACGGTGCGCTGGGCGTGTTCGTGGGTTACGAGAACAACATCGCATTGGTGCCCATCGCGGTCATCATCTGCCTGGCCGTCCGGGGTGACCTGTTGCTCGGAGCGGGCGTCTCGCTCGGCGCAATCGGCATCGGCTTTGCGACCTCGCCGATCAATTTCTTCACCGTGGGGCTGGCGCAGACCATCGCGGAACTGCCGCTGTTCTCGGGCATGCTGCTGCGTTCGCTCTTCTGTGTCTCCTGTCTGGCGCTCCTCGCCTGGTACAATTGCCGCTATTATGTCCGCCTTCGCGATGGCCGGATCACCTCCTCGGTCACCGGGATTTCGACCGAAGGCTTGCAACTTGGCAAGGACCTGGCGGAATACCGGATGCGCCCGCGCGACATCCTGACGCTCGCGACGTTCTTCGGCCTGCTCGCCTTCCTGCTCTACGGCGTTTTCAACTACGGCTGGTTCATCAACCACTTCTCCGCGATCTTCGTGATGATCGGCATCGCCGCGGCGGCGATCCACCGGATCCCGGTCAACATCGCGGTCGAACAGATGATCAAGGGCGCGGGCGCGATTGCCGGGGGCGCGCTCGTCATCGGCCTTGCCCGCGCGATCCAGGTCGTGCTCGAGGATGCGCTGGTGGGCGAGACCATCGTCAACGCGCTGGCCTCGCCGCTCGCCCAGTTCTCGCCTTATGTCTCGGCGGTGCTGATGACGCTGGTCAATGCGCTCATCAACTTCTTCATTCCCTCGGGCAGCGGACAGGCGATGGTCACCATGCCGATCCTCATCCCGCTCAGCGACCTCATCGGCGTGACCCGGCAGACCACAATTTTCGCGTTTCAGGTCGGCGATGGTCTCACCAACCTGCTTGTCCCCACCTCGGGCGGGATGCTGGCGATGCTTGCGATGGCGCGGGTGCCGTATGACCGCTGGGTGCGCTTCATCTTTCCGCTGATTGCGCTCTTGTTCGGCCTGTCCTGGGCGTTTCTTGCCGTGGCGACCGCGATCAACTGGCAATAACGAGGGCAGAGAGGCGCAATCGCAAACGTCTAGACATGCTCCAGCGCCTGTTCGAAATCGGCGATCAGATCGTCTGCATCCTCGATCCCGATGCTGATGCGCACCAGTGCATCGGTGATGCCGAGCGTCTGGCGGCGCGCATGCGGCACCGAGAGGTGGGTCATCGAGGCCGGATGGCTCGCGAGCGTCTCGGTGCCGCCAAGGCTGACCGCGAGTTTGGCGATGGTGAGATGATCGAGGAAGCGGAAGCATTCCGCCTCGCCGCCGCTCAGGAACAGGCTGAAGGTCGAGCCTGCGCCCAGGCAATGGCGATCATAGATATCCTGCTGGCGCGCATCCTCGATCATGCCGAGATAGCCAAGCCCCGCGACCTTGGGGTGAGCCTTGAGAAAAGCGCAGACCTTGGCCGCGTTCTCGCCGGCGCGTTGCATCCGCAGCTCGACCGTCTCGAGGCTGCGCAGCAGCATCCAGGCGGTGTTGGGATCGACGATCCCGCCCATCGTGTTCCGGAGCGCGCGGACGGGGTCCATCCACCGCTTCTCCCCCGCGATCGAGCCTGCCACCAAGTCTGAATGCCCGCCGACATACTTGGTCAGCGAATAGGCAACGATGTCCGCGCCATGTTCAAGCGGGCGCTGCCACAAGGGGCCAAGGAAGGTGTTGTCGATCGCGATCGGGCAATCCTCCTTCAGCACGCTGTCGCGCGCCGCCTGCACCGCTTCGATATCGACGAGCGCATTGGTCGGATTGCCCGGGCTCTCGAGGTAGATCATCGCGACCTTGCCGCCATTCTCGCTCGCCATGCCCTTGGCGCGTTCGAGCACCTGCGCGATCTCCTCGGGCGAAGCGCCTGCCGGGAAATCGACATAACGCACCCCGAAGCGCGCCAGCACCTTTGCGACGAAGCCCTCGGTTGCGGCATAAAGCGGGCCGGAATGGACGATCACGTCGCCCTGGCTCGCATAGGCCATAATCAGGATGCAGATCGCGGTCATGCCGCTGGAGAAAGTCAGCGCATCCTCCGCCCCGTCCCAGATCGCGAGCCGATCCTCCAGAATTTCCTGGTTGGGCCCGTTGAAGCGCGAATAGACGAGCCCTTCAGCGCCGCCTGGCCTTTGGCCGGTGATGCCTTCGAAATGCCGCTTGCCATCGGCCGCGCTGGGAAAGGCGAAGGTCGAGGTGAGAAAGATCGGCGACTTCAACGATCCTTCGGAGAGGACCGGGTCATAGCCATAGCCCATCATCAAGGTCGCTGGCTTCAGGGGCCGCCCGGCGATCTCGGTGCGTTCGGGTTTGGGTTTGCGGCGCGGGGTGGGGGTTTGGGTGGCGCTTACGGGGATGTCGGTCATGGCCGATGCCCTTCCTTTTGGAGCGCTCCAAGGAAGGCTGGAGCGGTTTGTGCGAGCCTCGGCTCCCGCTCCTAACCTCCGCAGAAGCGCTTCTCCAAGGCCCCCAAGGCACCCGCCCGAACTATCCCGCGCAGCGCGCCGATGCAACCGCTCACGGCTCGGGAAGTCGCTCATATCGCGCCGTCCGGCGCGCTTCAGTCGGCTTCCTGCAGGCGGCGAATGTCGGCGAGATCGCGCGGTGGGCTTTGCCACAGGGGCGCATCCACCGTGATGTAATCGCGCAGGCTCTGCGGAACCTGATTGAACCCCTGGGTGCGCCATGTCACAAGGTGCATGATGGTGGGCACGCCGCCTGCCCATTCGGGAGCAGGGCCGTAGCGCACCCAGCTCAGCTGGTTGGGCTGCCCCACGCTTTCCGGAGGATGAAAGAAGAAATCGTAATTTTCGAACGCCTGATAGCGCACCTCGGGCCCCATCGGGAAATCGAGATAGACCGGCGCTGAAAACACCGCCGTATCCTCCAGCATGCGCACACTGATCTGTCGGCCCGGGCCGATCCGGCGAACCGCATCGCCCTTGCCCTGCTCGACGAAGCTCTCGATCTCGCCGTCCTTCAGCTCATAGGTGATGAACTGATAGGGATAGGCGATCGGCTCGACCGGTTTGCCGTTCCATTCGCGCAAGACCTCTCCGGTCTCCGGATCGCGGAAGATGTAGATCTTGCGGTTGTACTGATGCGCCAGCGGCATGGCCGGATCGGGACGAAACATGCGCGCCGTGTCATAGCCCTCCATGCGGGCGATCAGTTCGCCATCGGGGTAGGAGCGCATCGTGCCGACCGAATACCAGAAGACCGGCTCGCCCGTTCCCACGCGCCCATCGATCCAGCGTTCGAACAATTCGGGGGTGATGGCCTGCGACCCGGTCGCGACTTGCGGCGCTGCGTCCGTCTGCGCCAGCGTGGCGCTCGCGGGCAGGGCCAGGACCGCGCAAACGGCCAGCGCGAGGCGAATATCGGGCATGCGGTTCCTCTCCAATGCGGAAATTCCTGCTTTTCAGGTCTGCCATAGACACGACCGAGGTGCTAGCCACATCTCGGCCAAGGCATTTGATCCTTCCATCGGACCTTGCCTGATGCCGAGCTGATCGGAATAATGGTGCGCTGGGTCCAGGCCAGTTGCAGGCTTGATGAGGAGACCGTTTCATGAACCGCTTGTTGCCCTTCGCCGCTGTGATGCTCGCCGCTGCCTGGCCTGTTTCCGTCCTCGCGCAAACCGATCCTGCTGTGTTCGAAGCGCGGGCTGATCTCCTCGCGGCGCAAGGCGAGCGCTGGCTCGAATTGCTCAACCAAGGCAACTGGGAGGCCTTGCGCGAGCTTTACACCGAGGATGCGGTGCTGATGACGCATGGGCAGGCCAAGATCGAGGGCGCCGATGCGATCGTCACGTTTCTCCAGCGTGTCCCGCGGGCGGGGGGCGAGGTTGAGTTCAGCTTCGACAACGAGGAGATCATGGTCGACGACGAGATCGGCTTCGTGACCGCGAAATACATGATGACGATGACCTTGCCCGGGCGCGAGCCGATCGTTGCTGCGGGCCGCTCATTCCTGGTTTACCGGTGGGAGGGTGATAGCTGGAAGCTATGGCGTGATATCGACAATCTCGCGCCCGATGCGACGCCGGAGGCCTTCGCGCGCTGAACCGCGCTCAAGCTTTCCAGGCGATCCCGCCGACCCAATCGCCCGCGACGCCAAGAAACCGGCTCGACTGAACCGATTGCCAGACCCCGGCGGCGAAATAGGGATCGGCTTCGAACTTCGTGCGCGCTTCGGCTTCGTCCTCGGCCTTGATGACCACCAGCGAGCCGATCGTCTCCTCGCCATCCTTGAGCGGACCGGCGACCGCGAAATCCGCGATGTGGCGCTCGATATGCGCCAGATGATCCGCCAGCAATTTCTCGCGCAGCTGCGCGCTGTTTTCCGCATCGAGGCAGAAGAAGGCAAACAGTGTCATTTCCCGGTCTCCACGCATTCCACCAGTTCGCCGCCTGCGCCGATCGCGCAAGCCGCGCGCCTGCCCTCGTAGATCGCACCCGTGCGCGCGCGCGGCGGGCTGATCCACCGCGCCGAGGAGGCATCGAGGTCGTCCACCGCCAGCGTCACCAGCGCATTGCCGGGCGGGAGCATGCCTTCGTGCCTTGCGCGCGGGCGGGCGGCTGCGGGATAGTCGTCCACCTCGACGATCGGCATGCGCCCGTGCTGGACCATCGAGATCGTCGTCTGCGTCTCGGGCGGCAGGGCGAAGGCATCGTTGATCATCGAATAGGGCAAGGTGTAGTCCTCTCCGCGCGCGAGGCCCAGCTGGTCGCAATACCAGGCAATACTCTCCTCGCGGCTCGGGGTTGCCAGCACAACGATGAAGATTCTGTCGACCGGAGCGTATGCCCGCGGCAAGTCGGTTTCGGGCAGATCGCCGAGCACCTGGTTGAGATAAATCATCTCTCGGCCGGTTCCCAAAGCCTGCATCGGGATGAAGGCGGGCTCGATGTTCTCAAGCTCCTTGGGCGGCCCGACGATCGTGAAAAGGTCCTCCGGCAACGCGCCGGGCCAATGCCAGACATCCTCTACCGTCGTCTCGAACGCGGCCCAGCCATACGTCGTGGTCGGCTTGAATTCGGGGTGATCGGGCTGTTCGACGAGCCGGAACCAGCACGGCGCATCGCTTGCCGGGCGCAGCACCGCGTAGGGCGATCCGGCATTGGCCGGGCAATTCCAGCTCTCGGCTAGCCCTGCATCGAGCGTGCCCTCTTCCACCAGGCCCAATTGCAGCACGTCGCGATAGGCCCTGATCGCCCGGGCAAGGTCGGGGACGGTCGAAAGGCCGCCCAGAATGGTTCCGTGCGGTATGGTCATTGTCCAAACTCCGGTTTGCGTTTTTCGACAAAGGCACTGGTGCCTTCCAGAAAGTCCGGCCCGGTGAAGGCATCGGCAAAGATGCGCAAGGTTTGCGCATCATCGTGCGCCTGCCCGTCGAGCACGCGTTGAACGAAGCGCTTCGTCTCGCGGATCGAATGGGGGCTCGCGGCGCACAGCGCCTCGATCATCGCGGCAGGATCGTCTGCGATTTGCTCGACCAGACCGATCTGCAGCGCTTCATCGGCACCGATCAGGCTGCCGGTGAACAGAATGCGCCGGGCCTGCCCCGGCCCGATTAGATCGGTCAGCAGTTTGACGTCATGCAGCGGGTAGACGAGGCCAAGCTTTGCCGGCGTGATACCAAACCGCGCGGCCGGGGCGGAGATCCGCAAGTCGCACGCGAGCGCAATGCCGCAGCCGCCACCGATGCAATCGCCCTCGATGAAGGCGAGCGTGGGCAAAGCGAGGCGCGCCAATTCGAACTGCACTTTGTTGATCGCCGCCTGGTTGGCCGCGCGCCAGGCGGCATCATCCTTGTTTGCCAGCAGTTCCCTGATATCCGCCCCTGCGCAAAAGGCACCGCCCGCCTCGGCGGCGCGCACCACCAGCAGGCGCACACCCTCGGCTGCCTCGGCTTGGTGCAGCAGGCCCGGCATCGCCTCCCACATCGCCATGTTGAAGGCGTTGCGCTTGTCCGCCCGGTCGATCAGCAGGTGCGCAACCCGGCCTTCGATCTCGAGCCTCAGCGTCATGCCGGATGTTTCGCGATGAAGTGATCGGCGATCGCCTTGCGGGTGGCGATCCACACGCCATCATGCGCGCGGACATGGCGGAAGAATTCCTCGAGCGCCCAGATTCGGCCCGGTCGCCCGATGATCCTGAGATGCAGGCCCAGGCTCATCATCTTGGGATTGCCTTCCTCGCCCTCGCGATAGAGCTGGTCGAAATTGGCCTTGGCATAGTCAAGCCACTGGTGCGGGGTGAGCGCGGGGTCGGTCCACATCTTCATGTCGTTGCTGTCAAGCTGGTAGGGCACGATGCACATCGGCTTTCCGGGCACCGTGGCGCGGTCCCAGAAGGGCACGTCGCCGCTGTAATCGTCCATGTGGTAGGTGAAGCCCTCCTCTGACAGCAGCCGCCGCGTGTTGTCGGTGAGGAGATAGCGCGAGAGCCAGCCATGCGGGCGCACCCCGCAGCTGCGCTCGATGCTGGCGACCGCCTTGCGGATGAATTCGCGCTCCTCGTCCTCTTCCATCTTGAACTGGTGGACCCAGCGCCAGCCATGGCTGACCGGCTCGTGGCCCAGTTTGCGGATCGCCTCGGCGATCTCCGGATGGGTTTCGAGCGACTGCGCAGCGACCGTCCAGCTGGCCATGATGTAATAGCGCTCGAGCAGCTTGACGATTCGCGGCGCGCCCGCCTTGATCCCGTATAGGTAATTGGATTCGTTGGAATAATTGCGCATCTTCGATTTGACGAAGACGCCCAGCTCGTCGACCGGCTCCATTCCGCGATCGCCCCGCGCAATGGTCATCTCGGAGCCTTCCTCGACATTGACGACGACACTCAGCGCCAGCTTTGCCTCGAAGGGCCAGTCCATCCTTTCCTCGGTCAGCACCATCAGTGCATCTCCTCCCCACCTGAGACATTGAGCGCTTCGCCGGTCACATAAAAGGCTGCGTCGCTCGCGAGCCACAAGCAGGCTGCGGCGGTGTCGGACGGCAGACCGGGCCGGCCCATCGGGTTCTTGGCTGCCATGTTGGCGAGATAATCCTCGACGGTGTCAAAGCCCAGAAGCCTGGAGAAATACTCGTTCTGCATCGCCCCCAGCCCGGTGGTGACATGATTGGGACAGACCGCGTTGACGGTGATCCCGTGCTGGCCGAGCTCGACCGCCGAGGCGCGCGTCAGGCCGACCATGCCGTGCTTGGAGCTGACATAAGCGGGCAGATGCGGAAAGCCGGTCTTGGCGGCTTGGCTGGCGATGTTGATGATGCGCCCCCCTTTGCCGGCCGTGACCATCGCGCGCGCGGCAGCTTGCGTGCCGTAAAAGGCCCCCGAGAGGTTGACCGCAATGACTTGATCCCATTCGGTCTCGATATCGACCTCGAGCAGCGGCTTCATCTTGAACCCGATCCCGGCATTGTTGACGAACACATCGACCCCGCCGAACCGCTCCACCGCACCCGCCACCAGCGCGGCGCAATCGCTTGGCTTCGAGACATCACAGGCGATCGTCGCCACTTCGGCGCCGCGCGCGCGCAATTCCTCGACCACACTCTCCGCCTCGGCGTCGATCGCAAGATCCGAGACAACGCAATTCGCGCCCTCGTCCGCAAAGGCCTGCAGGATACCTTGCCCCAGCCCCTTTTGCTTGCCCGAGCCGGTGACGATGATGGTCTTGCCGGTGAACGCCCCCATTCTTACAGGTCCTCGGTCAGGATGAACTGCGGCGCATCGGCATAATCCTGAAACGGCGCGGCCTTGGCCTGGAATTCGGGATCCGAGACGTCCTTGATGAAGGCGTCCATGTCGGTGATGTCGAGCACCTCGAAATAGGCATAAGGCGGCGCGCCAGCGGGATCGCCGAACAGGCCGGTCGCCTTGTGGACTGTAAAGCTCTTGACCGATGGCAGCGCGCTTGCGGCGGGCATGTCCTTGTCCTTGGCCCAGGCTTCGTATTCGGCGACATCCACGCCCGGCTTGAGGTTGAAGGGGACGATTATGCGCATGGCTCATTCTCCTCGATGGTCGGTTGGCAGACGGTAGGCGCCCAATGTGGCATCAAGCTGACGGGCGAGCGCAAACAGGTCCGCTTCCGCCCCCGCCGCGCCCACCAGTTGGACGCCGATCGGCAGGCCATCCTTGGTCCACCCGGCAGGCAGGCTGATCGCGGGCAGGCCGGCGATGTTGGCAAGGCAGGTGAAATCGGCCTGCGCAGGGGGTTCCCGATCGGCATGCGCGAACGGCGTATTGGGGACGGTCGGCATGATGAGGAAGCCGCAGCGATCGACGATCGCGCGTACATTGTCACGGGCCGCGATAAGGATGGCCTGATCCTGGGCCCAATCGTCCGGCGCGCGCTTTGGACCATACGTTAGCAGCTTCGCCAGGTGATCCGAGACCACGACGCCGTGCAGATGCTTGGCCATTGCCCGGCTGACCTCGATGAAGCCGGCAAAGCGGATGCGCGACGGCTGGTGAGCAAGGCTCACGCGCTCAGGCGGTTCTCGGAGCGCGGCCAGCGCCTCCTCGAAGGCGGCGGCGACGGGGGCTTCGATCTCCACGCCATGATCGATCAACTGCGCGCCGCTGCCTTCAAGCGGATCTTCGCCGAAGTCCGAAATTACGCGCGCCGCGCGCTCGAGCAGGTCGAGATCGCGCGCCAGGGGGCCGATCGCATCGAGCGCGAGGTCGGCGGGTTCGAGCCCGTCCTGCGAAACGCGCGCGGTGGCGGGTTTGAAGCCATAGACCCCGCAATGCGCCGCCGGGATGCGGACCGAGCCCATGGTGTCGGTCCCCAGCGAAATGTCGCACAGGCCGGCCGCAACCGCTGCGCCGCTTCCGCCCGAAGAGCCGCCGGGCGAAAAGCCGTGTCGGTGGGGGTTTTGGACCGGGCCGAAATGCGGGTTGTCGGTCTTTGCCCCGAGCGCGCCTTCCTCCATGTTGAGCACACCGATGATCGCTGCGCCCGCCTGCCGCATCATTGCGACCACCGCAGCATCGCGCTCGGCGATGCGGTGTTCGTAAGCGGCAAGGCCGGCGTGCCATGGGAGGCCACCGACCGCGATATTGGCCTTGACGCCCACCGTCAGCCCGGCAAGCGCACCTTCGCCAGACGTCGCCCCGCGGTCAAAATGGGTAAAGGCGTTGAGCGGAGCGTTGGCCGTTTCAAGGGCGGCGAAATCGAGCATAGCGCGGGTCAAACTCCACGCTCGTCGATCAGGCGCAAGGGCTTCTGGCGGGTGTCGATCTCGGTCGCGCTGGCCGTGCCGCCCGGCTCGCACAGCACGACCTCGACCTCGACTCCGAGGCCCTGCCTCAGCGTCTCGGACAGTGCTGCCCGGTCGCTCCCGCCGCGGCTTTCGAGCGTCACGGTCATGTGGTCCTTCCGGTTCGCATCGCGGCGCAGGTGGCAGACATATTCGCCGGTCAGATCGGGCCGGTTCTCGATGATGGCGCCGATCGCATGCGGGAACACGTTGATCCCGCGCAGCTTCACCATGTTGTCACTTCGGCCCTTGAAGCCGGCGATGCGCTTGAATGCGATTTCGCCGCGCCCGCCCAGTTCATGGGTTATGTCGTGGGTGTTGAAGCGGATGCAGGGGGCGATATCGTCCTTGTAGAGACAGGTGACGACCATGTCGCCGGTCTCGCCCGGCGCCACCCGTGCGCCGGTTTCGATATCGAGCAATTCGAGATATTGCGCATCTTCCCAGACATACATGCCGTCGCGCTCGGGCCCCTCGCCGGCAATCGTGCCGGTGTCGCCGACGCCGTACCAGTCATAGGCCTTGGCGCCGTGCCAGGCGGCCTCGGTGCTGGCGCGGTCCTCGGTTCCGAGATGGCCGATGATCATGCGGATGTCGATCCGCTCGAACAGCCCCTCGGCCTCGGCGGTCTCGGCCAGTTTGCGCACATAGTCGACGAAGCCGACAATGCAGGTGACACCAAAGTCAGCCATTAGCCGGACCTGGTTGACGCTGCGCGTCTCGATCCCGGTGCCGGCCGAGAGAAACACGCTGTTGGTGAAATGGGTCACCGCCTCGCGGATGTAGTGCCCGCCATTGATCATCCCGTGGCCATAGACCGAATGCACCACGTCGGTCGGCTCAAGCCCCATCCAGCGATACATCCGGCCAACGAGCAGGTTGCCGACCTCGCGCCCCTTGGGCCCGAACATCAGCGTTTGCGGCTTGCCGGTCGTGCCCGAGGTGGTGTGGAAGATCGTCGGCGGACGGGTCGCGGGATCGCCCATGCCGTGAAAATCGCCGTAGGGCGGATGGTCCGCGATCGAGGCCATCAGGTCGCTCTTGTCGTAGACGGGCAGCTTGGCGATGTCCCGCAGCCCGCGAATATCGCCCGGCTCGATTCCGCGCGCGCGCCACAGCCGCTGGTAGAACGGGATCTGCCAGCCGCGCTCCATCAGCCGCCTGAACTGCGCATCCTGGATCGCGAAAAGCTCATCGCGGCTCATCCCGGCATAGCGCGCGGTGAAACCATCGCCGATTGGATAGTCCTTGAGCAGCTGCGCGTGATCGAGGGCTTCGAAATAGGTCGGATAGGTCATGTCGGATCAGCCATGTAGGAAAGCGGGTTGTCGAAAATGCGCAGGTTCACCTCGGCGCTCGCGAGCCGGCGGCACAGCGCGTATTTAATTGCGAGTTGCCCGGCGCTCATCGGGTGAGCGATGCTGCCAAGATTGGCCGCGATCCGGCGCTCGATCGCGGTGCCATCGCGCAGCGTCACCATGAGGCGCTGCGGCGCCATCGCATTGCCATCAGGGTTGCCGTCGAGCGCAACCGAGACGTGTTCGGCGAGCGCAACAAGCTCGGAGGCGTGGAGCGTGTCGCCCTCGAAAAGGTCAGGATTGATCAGCCCGTCGCGCAGCATCATCGGCGCCAGGATTGCCAGACACAGCCGCGCATAGGCAGCGCTCATCGAAGGCTTGTAGGGCCGACCGACCAATCGCTGGATCAGCGGCGGAGCGAACAGCTCGACCCTCGCCACCTCGCCGAGCCGCAGCCCCTCGCGGTGGAGCGCCTCGAGTTCGCCGAGCGCCCCGTGGCTGGCGCGGCCTGAGGGGAAGGGCTTGATCGCCACTTCGCTGATCCGCCAGACCTGGCCGAGATCGCGCGTGTAGCGGGCAAGGTCGAGCGGCTCGAACAGCTTGGCATAGCCGAACGGCCCTTCAAGAACATCGTGCGGGCCATTCATCCCCGCCTCGACCAGCGCGACCGCAGTGATCGCGGCGCGCGCCGCATTGGCGATCTGGAGCGGGAGCGCGATCGAGGCTTCGACATGCGCCTGCATCGTCCCGCTCGCGAAGGAATAAGCGAGCCCCAGCACGTCGGAAAACCGCTCGGCCGCAAGCCCGCCGAGCCGCGCTGCGGCCAACGCTGCGCCGATCACCCCGGCGGTCGCGGGCCGGAAGAACGCCATCGGCTCGGTCGCAGCGATCCCGAGACCACTCGCTATATCGACGCCGACCGCGAGCGCGGTGAGCAGGTCTTCAGGGTCGCTTCCGCCGCACCGGTCCGATTGCGCAAGCAACGCTGCCGTGACCACCGAAAGCGCGTGAACCACCGCGCCTTCATGTACTGCATCCCATTCGAGGCAATGGATCGCGAAACCGTTGAAAAAAGCGGCGCTTTGGGCGGGAGCCTTGCCTCCAGCGAGCAGTCGGCACGCCTGGTCGGTGCCGAACGAGGGCAGGGCGCGTGCGAGCTTGCGCGCCCCGGCGCTGTTTGCTCCGGCGGCACCTGCGGCCAGCGTATCGCCCAGGAGCCGTTCGGCATCGGCGCGCACCGATCCTGGCAGCGTGTGATCGGCCGCTGCGAAATCGAGGATGTCCTGCGTGGCGCTCACCGGGTCCAATCCTTCAGCATCGTATCAATCGCTGCTGCATCATCGCCCTTGAGCGCGAGCGCCACCGCACGATCCGCCTCGCTTGGCGGCAACCCGCCCCAGCGCGCAAGACTGTGCATCTTGGCGATGATCCGCGCCTGATCGACCGGGCGCTCGGGATCGCCCAGCGTATCGACGAGTTCAAGCCCGTTCACCCGCGCGCCGAAATGCGCCGGATAGCGCGCGGTGATCGCAGGATCCTCAGCTACCGAAACCTGCGCGCGCAAGGGCGCAAGCGCGGCGATGGCTTCGAGCGTGAAGTCCTCCGGCTCGGCGGTGCGGCCATCGGCCACTACAGCGACGGCATGCTGGAGCGAGAACTTTGCCTGCAGCTCGGTTTCTGGATCGGGGCGATTGCAGAAGGCGAGGGCATCGGCAAAGGTCTCCACCTCGAAGGGCGCATGGAGCTTGCCAGCGCTGCGCAATTCCATCGCTGCATCGATCACGGGATGCGCATGGCGACACGCCGCGAACGGCTTGAAGCTGACCTCGTCGATCAGCCAACCTGCGCCGGCGGGCTCGCCGAGCGCCCGAGGCTCGCGCATCATTGCGGCGAACAGGCCTTGGGGACCCTCGAGCAGCGCGCGCGGACCGCTTGCGCCGTGCTCGGCATGGAGCGCTGCATCGCGCCCGGTGCGCACCGCATGATGGATATGCCACTGCTTGGTGAGCACATCGTCATGGCGCATGTGCCACAGGCCGCCCGCGACCGAGCCCGCATTGCCCATCGCGTCGATGTATTGCGAGGAAGCAAAGCCCAGCAATGATCCCACCGCCGCACTGGCTCCGAAGACACCCATCGTCGCGGTTGGGTGCCAATGAGCGTAGTGATGCGGATCGCCCGTCGCTCCGATCGCGATCATCGCTTCGTAGCCGCGAATGGCTGCATCGAGGCGGCGGTCGAGGTCTGCGCCTGCAACGCTCATGGCCGCTGGCCAGACGACGGGTCCGGGATGAAGCAGCGCGGTCCGGTGGACATCGTCCATCTCGAGGACATTTCCGAGATAGGTCGCGCTGCACCAGCCCTCGTCCGAGATCGCCCGGCCAACCGCTGCCGCCTCGCTCCCGATCGCGCCGGCAACGCATGCGAGCCAGTCCAGCAGGTGCAGCCGCGCCTTATCGCGCTCGCTTTTTCCGGGCGTGCGCGCTAACCTGTCTGCAGTCTGGGCGAGAAGGGTTGCGTTCACGAAGCGAACCCTCGCGAGCCGGAACGCTGATGGAGTAGGGATTGGCGATCGAAGCCACCAAGAAGAGCAGCAAGGGAAGCAAAAGCGCCGGCCGCACTCCTCGTTACCTCCAGGTTGCGGATGAGCTTCGACAAGCAATTCTCGCGGGCGAGTTCAGCGGCATTTCCTTCCCGACCGAGACGATGCTGTGCGAGCGGTTCGACGTCAGCCGGTTCACCGTGCGCGAGGCGCTTCGGCTGCTCGAAACAGAGGGCATGATCGCCCGCCGCCGCGGTTCGGGCACCACGATCCAGCAGCCCGCCGCACGCGGCGGCGCGCTGCACCAGCCGTTGTCGAATGTGGGTGAGTTGCTCCAGTATGCGCACGGCAGCGAAGTGACGTATGCCGAGGTGGGCGAGGGGATGTTGCCAACCGAGATCGCCGAGCAGATCAGCGAGCCCACCGCGGGCGTGTGGAGGACTTTCCGCGGCACGCGCTATTCTCCCGAGCACCCGCTCCCGATCGCGGTCACCGAGGCGTATTTTCATGAAATGCTCGGGGACGCTGTCAGCCAACTCGATCTTTCGTATGGCACTCTGTTCAGCCAGATCGAGAAGCAGACCGAGTTCAAGGTCGGCAAGGTCACACAGGACATCCAGGCGATCGCGGCCAGCAAGGCGACTTCCGATGCGCTCAGCATCGAGGAGGGAGCCCCGGTCCTGCGCATCCTGCGCTGCTATTTCGATCCCAGGGGCCGAATCTTCGAGATTTCGGTCAGCCATCACCCGGGCGATCGCTTCGCCTATGCCATGCACATCGACGTCGAGGACTGAGCGATCGGCCATTCAGGAAGGCCGGCCTCGATCAGGCACGGCGCCGGGTGTCCAGTCTTCCCCGTGAAAGCGGATCGCTGGCGCAATGTGCTTGCCCCCGCCTTGGGTCTCGACCAGCAGGCGGCGCTCGGCAATGTGCGGCTCGTCGAACGCTTCGCGGAAATCGAGCACCGGCGCGAAGGCGACGTCCTTGTCGGCAAACCATTCGATCCATTGCGCCCGGCTGCGACCGGCGAACGTCTCCTTGAGGAAGGCGATGAGTTCATCCTGCTGACCGGCAGGCTGCTCGGCCAGGGCAAGCAGATCCTCGCGGCCGAGCGCGGTCAGCAGGTTACGCGCGAATTTGACCTCTCGCCCTCCCAGAACGATGTGGCGGTCGTCAGCGGTCTTGTAGACCTGGTAGAATGCCGCACCGCCAAGCGAGCGCTGGGACGAGGAGACCGGGCTTTCGCCCCCGGCGATCGCGCTTCCGGCCGTGTGGGCGCACCATGGCAGCAGGGTGTCGAACATTGCGCAGTCGATGCAGGCTCCCTCGCCGGTGCGCTCTCGCGCGACAAGCGCCATCAACACGGCGCTGAGCGCGGTGAGCCCGGCTGCCATGTCGGCGCTCGGCGCACCGGGCACGACCGGCTTCCCATCGCGCCCGTCATTGACCGATAGGAAACCGGCGAGCGCCTGCACCGCCATGTCGTGCGCGGGATGATGGGCGAGGGCGCCGGTCTGCCCGAAGGCCGAAATCGAGCAATAGATGATGTCGGGCTTGATTGCCTTGACGCTTGCATAATCAAAGCCGAGCCGCTGCATCACGCCGGGCCGGAACCCTTCGACGAAGATGTCTGCACCGGCGATCAGCTCACGCAGCGCCGCCTTCCCCGCCGCGTTCTTGAGATCGAGCACAACGCTTCTCTTGCCGCGATTGAGATTGGCGAACCACACCGAATGTTCGCCATCGCCATAGGTGTCGAACGGGGCTTGATCGCGCGCCGGATCGCCCGCCTCGGGCTCGATCTTGACGACCTCGGCGCCCTGGTCGGCCATCATCACGGTCATCATCGGCCCGGGCAGGAATTGCGTCAGGTCGACAACCTTGATGCCCGCGAGCTTGCCCATGGCCCCGCTCAGATAACGCCGCTCTTGCGAAGCTGCGCGATCGCGGCTTCGTCATAGCCGAGATCATCGAGGATCGCGTCGCTGTCGGCCCCCAGCAGCGGAGCAGCGCGGTTTGGGGGGCGCTGACCGTCGAATTTGAGCGGGCTTGCGAGGATTTGCATGCCGGGCATGTCGGGGTGGTCGACGGTGGTGCGAAGGCCGATCGTGCGCAGCCACGGATTGTCGAGCGCGGCGCCCAGCCCATAGACCGGCGCGACCGGGACATGGCCTGCCAGCAGCTCCTGCCAATGTGCCATCGGCTTCTTCGAGAATTCCTCATCAAGCACTTGCGTCAGCGCTTCGCGATTGGCGAGCCGGTCGGCGTTGGTTGCAAAGCGCGGATCGCCTCGGAGGTCGGAGCGGCCCATGCGCGTGATAAGGATGTCCCAGAATTTGGGCAGCTGGCACATGACGAACATCCAGCCATCGGTGGCCTTGAACATCTGGCTCGGCGTCGCCGTTGGATGAGCGCTGCGCGGCGTGCGCTGGGTCTCGTCGCCATTGTTCATGTACCACAGCGCCGGATAGCTCGTCTGGTGGACCGCCGCTGAGAGCAGGTCCGTGTCGACATCGCGGCCCTTGCCGGTGCGCTGGGCATCGAGGAGCGCTCCGAGCAGGCCGATGCAGAAGATCGTGCCCGTGATGAAATCGACCATCGAAAGCCCCATGCGCTGGGGATCGGAACCGGGCTCACCGGTGATCTGGCAATAGCCGGCCTCGGCCTGCATCAGATAATCATAGCCCGGCCATTTGGCGCGCTCGTTGTCGCGGCCATAGGCGGAAAGATGCGCGCACACGATCGCCGGGTTGACCTCCTTGAGCGAGGCATAATCAAGTCCGAACCGCGCCGGGAGATCGCCGCGCATGTTGTTGGCGACGACATGCGCCGATCCAGCGAGCCGGCGCAACACCTCGCGCCCTTCGTCGGTGCGGATATCGAGCGTGAGCGAGCGCTTGTTGAGGTTGAAAGCGGTGAAATAGACGCTTTCGTTCTCGCGCAGGAAATGCGGACCGACCAGGCGCGCGGTATCGCCCCCACCGCGCGGCTTGCCATCTTCCCCGACCTGCGCCGGCGGTTCGATCTTGATGACTTCCGCGCCCATCTGCGCCAGGAACATCGTGCCATAAGGCCCCGCGCCATATTGTTCGGCGCTGATGATCCGGAAGCCTTTCAAGGGCAGATGATCGGGCGCAAGGCTCATGACGGGCTCGCCTTCGCGCGATCAGATCTGGTTTTCTTTGAGGTGCTGCTTGGCGATGATCATGCGCTGCATCTCGTTGGTGCCCTCACCGATGCACATCAGCAGGCTATCGCGATAATAGCGCTCGATGTCGTATTCCTTGGAATAGGAATAGCCGCCATAGATCCGCATCGCTTCCTGGCTGTTCTCGACCGCGGCTTCGGAGGCGAAATACTTGGCGATGCCGGCTTCCTTGTCGCAGCGCTCACCCTTGTCATAGGCTTCCGAAGCGTCGAGCGTGAGGAGGCGGGCAGCGCGCGCGCGCGTCACCATCTCGCCCAGCTTGAGCTGGATCGCCTGGTGCTGCGCGATCGGCTTGCCCATCGTTTCGCGCTGCTGCGCATATTCAGTCGCCAAGCGCAGCGAGCCTTCGGCAAGCCCGACCCCGCGCGCCGCAACATTGATGCGGCCAAGCTCCAGTCCGCCGGTCGCCTGGAAGAAGCCTTGCCCCTCGACCCCGCCGATCAACTGGTCGGCCGGGATGACATAATCCTCCATCACCAGTTCAGCGCTGTCGATCGCCTTGTAGCCGAGCTTGTCGAACTTCTTGCCGGTCGAAAGGCCGCCCGAACCATTGGGGCGCTTGTCGGCGATGAACAGGCTCATGCCCTTGTAGCGCGGCTCGGCATCGGGGTCGGTCTTGGCGAGCAGCGCGAAACACTGGCCGTTGATCGCGTTCGAGATCCAGGTCTTGGTGCCGTTAAGCACGTAATCGCCGTCTGCGTTCTTCCGGGCGATGGTGCGGATCGCCTGTAGGTCGGTCCCGGCATTGGGCTCGGTCAGTGCAAGACCGCCGCGAATCTCGCCGGTCGCGAATTTGGGCAGCCAGCGCATCTTCTGCTCGGGCGTGCCGAACCGCTCGACCGCGGCGGCCATGATGAGGTGCGAATTGAAGATCCCGGTGATCGCCATCCAGTAGCTGGAAATGTGCATCACGATCTTGGCATAGGTCGTCGCGGGTAGGCCAAGGCCGCCATATTCCTGGCCGATGGTCGCACCGAACAGGCCCATTTCGGCCATCTGCCCCACCAGCTTTTCGGGCCATATGTCGCCATGGTCATGGTGCTTGATGACCGGGATGACCTCGCGCTCGAGCCACCGGTCGATCGCATCCATGAACGCGCGTTCCTCTGCGGGATCGATCGTGCGGGTCTGGTTCTCGAGTGCAGCTGCGGTTGCCATTTTCTAGTCCCTTGCGGTGGTATTGATCTACTTGTCGAGGCCGCCGTAGCCGCGTTTCCAGACGAGCACGGTGCGCTTGTAGTGAGCGACTATATCGCCGTGTTGGTTCCTGGCGATCGTCTTGCAGGTGACGATGCCCTGTTCGGGGCGGCTCTTGCTCTCGCGCTTCTCCAGCACTTCGCTCTCGCAATAGAGCGTGTCGCCGACAAACAGCGGCTTGGTCATGCGCACCTCGTCCCAGCCGAGATTGGCGATTGCCTTGCCGCTCGTGTCGGAAACACTCATGCCCGTCATCAGCGCAATGGTGAAGGGCGAGACGACGAGCGGTTTGCCAAATTCGGTGTCTTTCGAAAGCTCGTAGTCGAAATGCGCAGGATGGGTGTTCATGGTCAGCAGCGTGAACCAGACATTGTCGGCATCCGTGATCGTGCGACCGGGCCGATGCTCATAGACATGGCCTTCGACGAAATCCTCGAAATAGCGCCCCTGAACCTCGCGAAATCGCCCAGGGGCAACTTCGATGACACCCTCACGCATGCACTTTCTCCTCGTGCCGCGCGATGACCGCGCGATATTTCTTGACGAAGGGCGCCTCCAGCATGCGCCCCTTGAAGCGGATGGCCTTGCCGCCGCCAGCCTCGAACGCGGCGATCGCCTCGCGCGCTTCGGCCACTTCGGCCTCGCTGGGCGCGAAGGCGGCCCTGATCGCGGGCAGTTGGAGCGGGTGAATCGCCGCCTTCGCGGTAAACCCAAGCGCGCGCGCCTTGGCGCATTCCTGCGCAAGACCCGCTTCGTTCTCAAGCTCGACAAACGGCACATCGATCGCAGGCTTGCGCGCCTCGGCGCAGGCGAGGATGATCTGGTGGCGCGCGGCGATCAGCGGCTCCCACGCCAATTCCACCCCGAGCTCGCCCGAAAAATCGCCCCCGCCGAACATTACCGCGCTGGTCGCCGGATGGCGCGCGATCGCGAGTGCGCGGCGAAGTCCGCGCGGCGTCTCGATAAGCGGAACGAGCGCGGGCGCAGCATTCCCAAGTGCGCCGACGATAATGTCGAGTTCGCTGGCGCTTTCGACCATCGGAACAAGCAGCGTCTCGGGAAGTGCATCGCTATCGGTGAGGACCGCGAGATCCCGGATGCCCGCAGCCGTCATGAGGCCATTGATGCGGATCGCCCAGCCCGCTCTATCGGGTGCCACATGCGCCAGCGCCGCTTCGCGCGCCGCCTGCTTGTCGGCTGCTGCCACGGCATCCTCAAGGTCGATCACCGTCAGATCGGCCCCCGCCGCCTTGGCCTTGGCAAACCGATCAGGGCGCGAGCCGGGAACAAACAGAAGGCTGGATGCTGCAAACACGATTGCGACCGGATCCCTTTTGCGCAAACCTTGGAGGAAGAACTTTAGGCCTTCACAATTTGTCCGGACAAATCTAAAGTCAAGCAGGAATTTTGAATTTGTCCGGACAAATCCGGACCAATCATCGCTGGGAGGCAAGGATGAAATTGAGATCTGCACTGGCTGTTTGTGCAAGCCTGCTCGCAGGAGCCATTTGCGCCGGTTCCCTTTCCGCGCAAATGCTCGACCCGGCAACCCCTGAGGATGCGCTCGAGATCTCGAAGCGCTTGCAGTGCGGCAAATCGGCCGATGAGCCGGCGGTATTTCACTGGTCGGGCAATATCTACGGCCGCTCCCCCGGGATACGTGACAAGCTCCTGTTCAAGGGCGAGGGGATGAACATTCGTCGCTGCGTCGAGGTCGATGATCCCGACCGCGGCAAGGGCTGGCGGCTCATCAGCCGGGAAATCATGCTCATGCTCGATCCGGCGACCGGCGAGGTGCTCGATTCCTGGGACAACCCCTATACCGGCGAAACAGTCGACGTGATGCACATCCACAACGACCCGGTGAACGGCGGTGCGAACTTCGCAAGGGGCGCGGATGGCAAACCGTTCCAGCTTGCGCCACTGCGCGAGGCGGGTGATTTCGTGTTCATACCCTACGAGGTGCCGCTGTTTTACCCTAATCCCCTCGCGGGCGGCTATCAGGACGCGGTCGGCAATATGTATCATGCGATGGAGATCTTCGATTTCGCCGCGCTCAAGGCCGATCTCTACGATAGCACCTCGCCGACTGCTTATCCGATGATCAGCTGGGTTCGCCTTTCGCCATGGGCGCCGTGGATGAAGATGGGCGGAAGGCCAGGGGAAATGGTCTTCAACGCGATGGGCCGCAAGCTCGAGGGCGGTTTCGAAGACCTTCCCGCGGTGCTCAAGGACGAGATCCGTGAAAACTATCCGATCTATGAGGCCGCGCCCCCGAAGGATGACACGCGGCCCAACGAGACCACCTGGACGAAGTACAAGAAACTCACCGACGCCGCGCGCGCGCAAGGCGGCGACAAGCCGGCGATGAGCGGCCAGGAATAAGGCAGGGCAAGCGATTGGCGGAGCCGGTCGCACGGCACGCCTGACGGGTTGGGCTTTCTACAAACCAAAAGGGGCAGGAGCGATTTCGCGCGCCTGCCCCTTTTTGAATCGTACGCTGAACTCGTTGCTCAGAAAGTTGTCACCACCAGCAGACCGACCCTGCGTCCCGGGCGCAAGCCCCCGACAAAGCTGCGGCGGAAGTCCGCATTGCCATCGGCAAAGCGCAGCACCTGCTGGACCGTGTCCTCGTCGAACAGGTTGTCGGCATAGAGTTGGATGCGGAAGTTGTCGTTCTGAATGCCCATCCGGGCATCCACTTCAACCGCATCGCCCGTCTCGATCAGATTGTGAACCTGGGCAAAGCTGGTGGAGGTGTAGGTAAGATTGGCGCCGGCGAAAAAGTCCCATGCTCCCCCGCCGATATCGGTGTCAGTGACATAGGCGATGTCAGTGAATACGCGATGTTTGGGAGCGCGCGGAATGGCTGCGCCGGCGATCGATCCGAACAGGCTCTGGCAACCGCTGACATTGGGGAACTGGTCCCCGGTCGAGCAATTCACCTGGCGATCGTCGGCAAGGTCGTTGAGGATGCCCTGCTGCTCGTCAAAGCCGCGGGTGAATTCGGTGTTGGCAAGAGCATAATTCGCCGTGACCGTTACATCGCCCATTCGCCCCACCAGTTCGGCCTCGATCCCGTAGATCTCGGCATCGCCGGCATTGACCACGGCGCTCACCTGGTTGGGCGGAGCCTCGATGTTCTGGGTCAGCTGATAGCCTTCGATCTCGGTGTAGAAGGCGGCGAGGTTGAAGATCACCGCGCCATCGAAGAAGCTGTTCTTGAGACCGATTTCGAAAGAGGTATTCTCCTCTTCAGCGAAAGTCTCGACATTGACCGCCGGGTTGTTGGCGCTCGCCTGGATCGCGAGCACGCCGTTGAAACCGCCTGGCTTCAGGCCCTCGGCGTAAATCCCGTATAGCAGATGATCCGGGGTGATCCGCCAGTCGAGGGTGACGCGCGGGGTGAAAGCGGTGAACTTGGCCTGCGGCGCGATGAAGGGCGCCGGGCGCGGCTGGCCTTCGTCGAAATCGAAGGTCGTCTGGTTGATCGTCTCCTCGGCATAGCGTCCTTCGAGGCCCAGGCTGAGCGTGGGGGTGATCCGCCAGTTGACCGCGCCGAAGACCGCGACGTTCTCGATGTCGAGCAAGGTTTCATCGCGCGGGTTGGGGACCGACGGGCCGAACAGTGGAAAGACCGTGCCGCAAATGGGGTTGGCCGCACACCGCGCCTGCTCCTGGGCAAAGCGCGCCCCGAAGCTCGCGCCTGCGCGCGCCGCGGCATCGGCGGGAACCTGGCGGATCGAGAAGCTATCGGAGCTTTGATCGAAATAGTAGCCGCCGATCAGGATATCGAACGCTTCGCTTTCATAAGTCAGCCGCAATTCCTGCGACCAGTCGGAAACCTCGCTGCGATTGGCGAAGGAGAAATCAACCGTCGTGCCGACAAAGCCGAACGGGAAGATCGGGCCTGCCGGGCCAAATCCCGTCGGTGCGCCTGCCGGGAAGCGGGAGAACACCGCAGTCTGAAAACTTTGCGGGCTGTAGTCGCCATCGGTCAGCTGGGTTTCAGTGCGGTCGTTGTATCCAGTCAGCGAGGTTAGCGTGAAGCCATCAGCGATCTCGTAGTCCATGCGGAAGGAGATGTTGTAGATGTCCGCTTCGAGGCCAACTTGATCGAGATTGACGAACTGACGCGAGAAATCGGTGTTGACCTGCCCCGGCTCGAGCGTGCCGCAGAAATATCTCCCGGCACCGCGATAGAGCGCGCCGTCATCGGGGAAGCAGTTGTTCTGTTCGGCGCCTTGCGCAAACAGCGCTGGCTGGCCATCGTCGGTGCGGTTGTAATAGCCGCGCAGGGTGGCCGTGAATGGGCCGCCATTGTCCCAGTCGAGCACGCCCGAAAGCGACCACGAGGATTGCTTGCCGACTTTTTCGCCATCGAAAGCGTTCTCGAACTCGCCGCCGAAATCGTAGAACCGGCCATTGACCCCGAGGCCAAGCCCGTCCGCGATCGGGCCCCTGATGCCTGCTGTTATCTCGTAGCGCTCGTTTTCCGCGACATCGACGGCAAGCCGGCCTTCCCAGGTGTCGCCGGGCTTCTTCGAGATGATGTTGATCGCGCCCGAATAGGTGTTGCGGCCATAGAGCGCGCTTTGCGGACCCTTGACAACTTCGAGCCGCTCGATCGTGTCGACATCGTAATCGGCAAGGCTGCCGGTGTAATAGATGCCATCGATGAAGAAGGCGACGCCGCTGTCGCCAAGCAGGTTTGCCTGTCCGCGGATGACCGGGCGGCTCGAGTTTCGGCCGAAGCTTTCATCGAAGAACAGGCCCGGGGTCGTCTGTGCGATCTCCTCGAAGCTGTCGAGGCCGAGATTGGTGATCGTTTCGGAAGTGACCACCGCCACCGTGGTCGGCACGGACTGAAGGTCTTCCTCCTTCTTGCGCGCCGTGACGATGATGCGGTTGCCTTCAACCTCGTCTTGCGATGCGACCGCAACTTGCGAGCTATCGCTGTCCTGCGCCTGCGCAGTCGAAGCAAGCAGCGCAGCAGGCGTCAGAATCGAGGCGGCGAGCAGCGCACGATACGTGAGCTTTGTCATGATGTCTGTCTCCCTACCCGGCCGTTCCCTAGGGGCGGCCCCTCCAGCGTCATATTACTGACGCGGGCTTGAAATTTGTCCAGACAAATTATGCGCGCGCTTTTGCGATCGAAGCCAAGGTGCGTTGATCGCGCAACACCGCTGTGTTTTTGCGGTGCGCACCTGCTGCGATGTTGCAAGCGGCGATCGCGCCGGTGAAGCCAGGCAAGCCGGGCTAAAAAGGCTTCACGTTGCCGAGAAACGCCGTCACCACCAGCAGGGCATAAACCGCAAACACCCAGATCCTTGTGCGATCCATGGTTCGGCGCAACGGGATTTCGGTTGCATCCGACGAACCCTGCTGGAGCACGGCGCCAAGCTGCGCTCCCACCGGTTTGAAAGCGACGTCGATCATGATCGCGGCGATGAAGATGAGGCCGAAGGCGAGCGCCTTCAGCGCCAGCCAAACGGGCTCGAGCGGCGCACCGAGCAAGAGGCTTTGCCCGCCAAGCCACAGATAGAACAGACCGATGACCCAGCGCAGCCAGCTTTCGATCCGGCGGTTGCGCGCGGCTCGCGGGGTTTGATCGTGCCAGTGCGAATCCCACACAAGGGCAAGCCAGAACAGGCCCAGCGCCCATGCTGCGATCGTGACAACCACCGGCACGTCCCACCATCCCCCAAGGTCGACAACGCTGAGCGAGAGCGGAACCATCAGGGCCCAGGCGGTGCGCGGGACCATGTCGATCTCGACCAGCAGGGTGAGCAGCGCGATGCGTTGATCGAGCGTCCATTTGTTGCGCTTTCTGAAATGTTGACCCAGCACGAACACCCCGACATCCGCCCCCAGCCACAGCACGAACAGCAAGAGATGTAGGTAGACAAGGGTGGGGTAGGCGAGTGACGCGATATCCATGTGAGATCCCTTGCGCAAAAGTGTTGCGTGAAAGTCACCAAGGGCGACAGGAAACACCAATTAGTCCGGACAAATTGCATTTCCTTGCTTGACAAGCAAGAGGTTGTCCGGACAACTTGCGTGTCGCTGGGATCGCCACGTCGAACGAACGGGCAACCACCGGTCAAGGCAAATTTTCACAAAGGAGTTTGGCGCCGTGCAAGCATCACAAAAAATGCATCTTCTTGCCCATCTGCGCGCAGCGCGCTGGACTTTGCCGCTCCTTTCCATGACTTCTGCGCTGGCGCTCGCCGCCGCGCCGCAAATGGCGCTGGCGCAGGATGCCGAGGCTGACGAAGCCGAACAACAGTCGGGCGTTGCCTCGATCGTGGTGACCGCGCAGCGGCGCGAGGAAAGCGTGCAGGACGTGCCGATCGCCATCAGCGCGTTCAATCAGGTCGAGCTCGAACGGCGCGGGATCGCCAATGCCCTTGAGGTTGCGCAATTCGTGCCCAACCTCGTCGGCCTCAACAACACCGGCCTCGGCACTGCCAACGCCTATTACCTGCGCGGCATCGGCAACACCGAGAGCATCGCGACCTTCGACCCGCCGATCGGCACCTATATCGACGACATCTATATCTCGCGCCAGAACGCCAACAACCTGTCGTTGTTCGACGTCGGCCGCGTGGAAGTTTTGCGCGGGCCGCAGGGCACGCTGTTCGGTCGCAACACCACCGGCGGTGCGATCAACGTGGTGATGGCCGAGCCCGGCGAGACGGTCGGCGGGTTTGCCGAGATCGGCTATGGCGCCTACAACCAGTACCTTGCCCGCGCCTCGATCGACCTGCCGCTTGCGCCGACGTTCCAGGCCAAGGTTTCCGCCTATTTTCAGGAGGATGACGGTTACGCGATCAATTCCGTGACCGACGAGCGCGCCAACCAGAACAACGGTTACGGCTTCCGACTGGGCCTCCACGGCGATCTGTCCGATAGCGTGCGCTGGAAGGGCTCGTACATCCATACCTTCGCCGATTCGGCCAACATCCTCAATTTCGATTGCGATCCCGCCAATCCTGCCAATTGCGACGGGCGTTTCACGGCGACCGGGCTGAGGGAAGACGGCAATTTCATCAGCCCGGTATTCGGTCCGCTCTTGACCGGCGACAAGGCCAATCTGGGCCTCGGCAACGAAGCGCGCATGAACTTTGTCTCGTCCAATCTCGAGATCGATATCGGCGCGGACTGGAGCGTCAACATCATCACCGGGTTTGTCGATCTCACGCAAGATTTCGCGCTTGATTTCGCTGATGGGCGCGCTCTGCCGAGCCCGGGGAACCCGGTGCCGCCGGTCGTGGGCTTCACGTTTGGCGGATTTACCATCGCCAATGAGGGCAAGCACACCCAGTTCACGCAGGAGCTCAAGTTCAACGGATCGATCGCCAATGGCTTTATCGACGTGGTCGGCGGGGTCTTTTACTTCTACGAGGACAACCGCACCGATTTCGGCGATATTTTCTCGCTCAATCTCGGGCCGGGCGGCCCGCCGCCTGATGGGTTTCCGCTGCTCCTGGCCGATCGCGTGATCGACAACACTGCCGAGGCTTGGGCGGGTTATCTCCAGGCCGACGTCAACCTCACCGAGCGGCTCACGGTCACGGCGGGCATCCGCTACACCGATGAAAGAAAGACCTTCGAGGTGCGCGACAACCGCGCGCGGATCGGCAACGGCCTTTGCCGCGGACCCAGCCAGTTCGGGCCGAGCCTGTGCATCGACAGCGTCAATCTCATCGCCACCAATGGCCGTGCGATCCCGGACGAGCAATCGGTCGATCTGTGGACGCCGCGCTTTGCCATTCAGTACGACCTTGACGATGTGCTGCTGTTCGCCTCGGCCACCCGCGGCTTCAAGTCAGGCGGCTGGAACGCGCGCGGCACATCAGCCACCGAATTGCTGCCGTTTGGGCCTGAAACGGTGTGGTCCTACGAGGCCGGCTTCAAATCCGATGTGTTCAACAATGCAGTGCGCCTCAACGTCACCGCGTTCTGGCTCGATGTTGAAGACCTGCAGGCACCATCCGCGTTTGTCCGGCCGGACAATTCGCTCGCCTTCCTCACCCGCAATTTCGCTGATTATCGCAACCGCGGGATCGAGGTCGAACTCACCACGGCGCCGGTCGATGGGCTGAACCTGTTTGCAACGCTGGGGTATCAGGACGATGAATACCGGCTCGATCCCAATGCGCCCGAGCTTGACGAGTTCGGCGTCCAGAGCGTTGCCGCGCAGCAGGCTTCGTGTCTTGCACAACTCGCCCAAGGGCGGATACCCAATGCCAGCGGCGCAGACAATGCGCCCGCCTGCGGGGTCGGCATCGTCACGCCCAACGGCGAGATCGCCACGCCAGTGCGAACGCCCGAGTTCACCATCTCCTTCGGCGGCAGTTATGACATCGATGCAGGCGACCTTACCTTCCGCCCGTTCGCCAACGCCAACTGGCGCAGCGAGAGCGAAGTCGGCACCAGCGGCGTGACGCTGTTCGACCAGCCGGTCACGGGCCCTTCGGGCACGATCTTCCCGGCCAACACGCTCCGCCTTGGCAACCCGATCAATCCGCCGACGGGGTCGCTCAGCCCCGAGCGCTGGATCGTCAATGGCGGGATCACCCTGGCGCACACCAGCGGCTTTTCGCTGACCGCGGAATGCCGCAACTGCTTCGATGAAGAGGCGATCGAGAGTTCGCTCGCAAACTACAGCTATCTCAACCCGCCGCGCTCCTGGATCGTGCGCGCCAAGGTCGATTTCTGAGAAGTGAAGGAGTGCAGGCGAGCCGCTGATGCAGGGCATTTATTCTGCTCGTGAACGCTGGGCGGCGGTAGTCCTCGGACTGGCCGCCGCCTGGTTCTGGCTCGTCGCCCCGGCGCAGGCCCAGCAGCGCGCCAGCGATTTCGGGGTGGAGCCCTGGAGCGAGGTCGTGGTCAGCGTCGCCGACCTTGATGCAAGTGCTGCCTGGTTGATCGAAGATGGCGGCTGGCGCGAAGTCGCCCGCGGCAATGTATCCCCGGGCGAGATCGCCTATTGGGGCCTTGCTCCGGAGCACTCCGGCGCGTTCTTGAAGATCTGCGCGGCGGACACCGATACCGGCTGCATCCGCTTCGTGAGGGTCGACGGCGCAGCAAGCCAGCGCCCCGTTCGGCTGGCCGCCCGGCCGTGGGACACCGGCGGCATCTTCTCGATCATGCTGCGCACCAATGATGCGCAAGGGCTGTTCGACGCTGCCATCGCGCGCGGATGGTGGGCCGAGAGCCAGCCCTATGCCTTCAGCTTCGGCGGCTCGGACCTGGTCAATGTGGTGGTGCGGGCCCCGCACGGCGTCAATTACGCGCTGTATGAGCGCAAGAGCCCGCCGTTTGACGGCTTCCCGATCGGCAAGCTCAGCCGCGCTTTCAACACGATGCGGATGGTGAAGGACCAGCCTGCGAGCCTTGCCTGGTATCGCGACCGGCTCGGGCTTGAAGTGCTGTTCGATGCGCCGTTCACCGATCCCGAGGCGCGCGTGAACAATTTCTCGGTGCCCGCCAATTTTGCGACTAGGCTCGTTCGCCGCGCGGCGGTGGTGCAGCCCGTCTTGCCGGGCGAGGCCGGCCGGATCGAGGTCATGCAGTTCGAAGGGTTCGAGGGCCGCGATTTCTCCGAACACGCCGCGCTCCCCAATCTCGGCATCATCTCGGTGCGCTATCCGGTGCGCGACTTGAAGGGCTATCTTGCGATGCTCGAGGCCGCTAGCATTGCGCCCGAGATGGAAGGCAGCGCGATCCCGATCGAAGCCTTGCGCGGGGGCGGCGCGGCGACCCATATTGCGGCGATACGCGATCCCGATGGCAACCTGACCGAGTTCTACGATGCGAGATAACCTCGCCGCCGCCGCACTTGCGGCCCTTGCCGCTGCGATCGCTGCGCCGCTCGCGGCTCAGGAGAATGACCCGCAGTTCGAACGGCGTTGGCAAAGCCTGGTCGATGGGGGATATGGCGACCCGCTCAACATTCCGCCGGACTGGTATGAACCGGTTGCCCCGGTAGCCGGCGCGCCAACGCCGGTCGAACGCGCGGCGAGGCCTGAGGACCACGTTTCCCCGACCGCGCTAGCCGCTGCGGCGAGCTGGGCCGAATCGCAGAACTCGGCCGCACTGCTGGTCGCGCGCAATGGCAAGCTCGTGTTCGAACAATACTGGCAGGGCAGCCGGCGCGATACCCGCTTCAACCCGCAAAGCATGTCGAAAACGGTGCTGGCGCTGATGGTGGGCATCGCGATCGAGCGCGGGGAGTTCAGCTCGGTGGACGATCCGATCGGCCGCACCATCACCGAATGGCAAGGCGAAGAGCGCGGCAAAATCACGCTCAGGCAGATGCTGTGGATGGCATCAGGCCTCGATCAGGGGGATGATGGCTACGGCTATCAGGTAACGCGCGACAATCCGGTGGTGCGGCACAGTCTGGGCAGTGATTACACCCGGTTGCTGCTCTCGCTCGAACGGGTCGGCGCGCCGGGCGAGACATTCGATTACAACAACCAGGTCAACCAGCTGCTAGGCATGGCGCTCGAACGGGCAAGCGGCAAGGACTACGAGACGTTGCTGTCCGAGCGCCTGTGGCAACCGCTCGGACTTGCCGACGCAGCGATCCCGCTGGACCGTGACGGGGGGATGGTCATCAGCAGCTGCTGCATCCTCTCGCGCCCGGTCGATTGGCTGAGGATCGGCGAACTGTTCATCAGCGGCGGGCGTTACCGGGGGCAGCAGATCGTGCCCGAGACGTGGATTGCCCAAATGCTCGCGCCTTCACCGGCCTATCGCGGCTATGGTTACCAGGTGTGGATCGGCAACCAGGAAATCGGCGGCGAACGCCCGCCGCTGGTGCCGCTCGTGCCATGGCAGAGCGAACCATTTGCCGCGCCGCAGGTCATAATCCTCAACGGCCACGGCAACCAGCGCGTCTATGTAATGCCGGACAAGCGTCTGGTTGTTGTGCGGTTCGGGCGAGAATGGCCCGAGGCGTGGGATGATGCGCTGCTCCCAAATGTGATATGGCGCGCAAGCAGCGCCGAGGGAGAGACAGATTGAGTGCAGCGCAACCCGAGAGCGCAGGCGAACGCGGCGAATTTGCCAAGGGCTGGAAAGTCCTGATTGCTGCAACGCTGGGCGTGATGTGCGGGGCCTCGCCGATCCCCTATGCGATTGTCGGGTTCACGGTGAAGCCGCTCAAGGAAGAGTTCGGCTGGAGCCAGACCGAGGCCGTCCTGCCAATCACCATTTTTGGCGTGATTGCCGCGCTTCTGGCACCGGTGTTCGGATGGATGGCCGACCGGATTGGCGTGCGGCCAGTGGCGTTGTGGTCGCTGTTCGGCTTTGCTGCCGCATTCGGAGCCATTTCGCTGACACCGTCGAATGATGGCGGATTGGCAATGTCGGTCTATTACGGGTTTTGGGTGCTGCTCGGCTTGGTCGGCATCGGGTCGACCCCTGTCACTTGGAGCCGCGCGATCAATCTGTGGTTCTACAAGAACCGCGGCCTGGCGCTCGGCATATTGCTGACCGGCACCAGCTTTACCGCGATGCTCATCCCGCAGGTCGCAGTTCGAATCATCGAGGCATTCGGCTGGCGCAGCATGTTCGCAGCGCTCGCGCTGTTTCCGATAGCGGCGTTGATTATTGCGTATTTCCAGTTTCGCGAACCCTCACGTGATGAGCGCCCCAAAGCCATCGAAGGCACCAGCGGCAACCTGACCGGGGTGACACTCGGCACCGCGTTGAAAGACTACCGGTTCTGGCTAATCTGGTTATCCATTGCATTGATTGCGTTGAGTTTTGGCGGTGCCTACATCAACATGGCCACCATCGTCGAACAGCGCGGGATCGATGCCCGCGAGGCAGCGTCGGTCATTACTGTGCTTGCGATCGGCATCTTCGCGGGCCGCATCATCACCGGCGCGTTGCTCGATCGGTTCTGGCAGGGATTTGTCGCATTTCCCCTCTTGTGCCTGCCAGCCATCTCGGCCGTTTTGCTGCTCGATCCGGGGCTCACCCTGGTGCTTGCGATGGCGGCAGGCTTCTTCCTCGGCTTTGCCGCAGGGGCCGAAAGCGATCTCATAGCTTACCTCACCGGCCGCTATTTCGGAATGGCGCATTACGGCAAGATCTATGGAATGCTGTATATGCCGTTCGGGTTGTTCTCCGCCGGCTCGCCGGTGGTTTATGCTGTGACGTTCGACCGGACCGGCAGCTTTGACCCGGTGCTGGAACTGGCGATTGGAGCTTTCATCGCCGGCGGCGCGCTCCTCCTGTTGCTGGGACGCTACCCCGAAAGCTTCCCCGAGGCCGATCCCGCCGCCTCGCCCGCCCCTGAGATGGAGCCCGCCTGATGGCCACGCTTGCCCCGAAAGACACCGGCGAAAGCCCGTTCGCTGCGCTGCGCGCCAAGGTCACCGAAACCTCGCTGCTGACCGATGAGGCAAGCCTTGCCCTGTTCAGCCACGACGTGCTCGCGCGCGGCAATGAGCCGCTTGCGGTGTTTCAGCCCTCCAGCGTCGAGGAACTCGCCGCAGGGGTTGGCGCAGCGACGCGCGCAGGGCTCGCGATCGTCCCGCGCGGTGGGGGGATGAGCTATACCGGCGGCTATCTCTATGAGGGCGGGCCGCACATCGTGATCGACACCCGCTCGCTCGATCGCATTATCGCCGTCAATGAAACCGACATGACGGTAACGCTCGAGGCCGGGTGCACCTGGGAAAAGCTTTACCGCGAATTGAAGCCGCGGGGCCTGCGCGCGCTGGCCTGGGGCACGCTCTCGGGCCTGCGCGCCAGCATCGGCGGGGGGATGAGCCAGAACGGCATCTTCTGGGGCGCGCGCGGCGGCAGCGCGGTGGATAGCGCGATCAGCTTCGATGTTGTGCTGGCCGATGGCAGCATCATCTCGACCGGCTCCGATTTCTTCCGCCCTTACGGCCCTGACCTGACCGGGCTGTTCGCCGCGGATTGCGGCGCATTCGGGGTGAAGGCACGCGTCACCCTCAAGCTGGTGCGCGAGGCCAGCGCGTTTGCCTATGGCTCGTTCAGCTTCGAGCGGCATGACCAGCTGCTTGCCGCGATGAGCGCCATCGCCCGGGCCGAACTGGCCGCCGAGAGCTTCGCCTTCGACCCTTTCCTCCAGGCCCAGAGGATGAAGCGCGACAGCCTCGTCAAAGATGCGAAGCAATTCGGCAACATGATGAAGGAGCAGGCGCGCTCGGGCGGCGTTCTCAAGGCGCTCAAGGAAGGCGCCAAGGTCGCCATGGCCGGGCGCGGTTTCCTCGACGATGTGCCGTTTAGCCTCCATTGCATCGCCGAAGGGCGGCACCAGAGCGCGGTCGATGCCGATATGCGCGCGATCGAAGCAATCGTGCGCGAGGCCGGCGGGAGCGTGGTCGAGAACTCGATCCCCAAAATCCTGCGCGCCAATCCCTTCCCGCCGCCCAATTCGATGCTCGGCCCCGAGGGCGAGCGCTGGGTGCCGGTCCACGGTTTCCTGCCGCATTCCAAGCTGGCCCAATGCTGGGAGCGCTTGCAGGCGCTCTATGCGCGCGAACGCGGCGAGATGGAGCGCCTCAAGGTCGAAACCGGCGCTTTGATCGCTGCGACGGGCCGCACTTCGTGTTTGATCGAGCCGGTGTTCTACTGGCCGGGCGAACAGAACCCGCTGCACCGCGCCAGCATCGAGCCCGATCACCTCGCCAAGCTGCCGCGGATGGCAGACAGCCCCGAGGCAACAGCGCTCGTCATGCGGCTGCGCGAGGAAGTGATCGCGATCTTCGAGGATCTTGGCGCGATCCACTTGCAGATCGCGCGCTCCTATCCCTTGCGAGCCAGCCACGACGAGGCCGCCTGGGCGATCCTCGAAGCGCTCAAGCGCCAAGTCGATCCGAAAGGACTGATGAACCCCGGCTCGCTCGGGCTGCAATAGTCGGCCCGGCGCGTGGAACTTGACCGCAGACGCGCAATGGCGAGCGGGGTGTGCGCCGCGCTTGCAACCCAGGTGCCCTTCGGTGCCGCTCAAGGAGAGAATGTGACCGATCCTGTAAGCTATTCAGCGGTGGCGATGCAGCTGACCGCGCGCTCGCTCGAGGCGTTGCCCGATGATGCCGCCGCGCGCGCCGCCATGCTCGAGCATATCGCGAGCATCGAGGCGCCGATCCGCACCTCGGCGATCTTCATCGCGCAATATTCAGGAAAGCCGGTGAAGCTCGCGGTGCTCCCCGAATACCTTTTCACCTCTTATCCCGGCCGCATCTCGATCCCCGATTTCGCCGCCCGGGTTGGCTGGGCAGCAGACGGCCCGGAATACACGGCGCTGGCCGGCATCGCCGAGCGGCTCGCAATGTTCATCGCGGGCAATGCCTACGAGACCGATGCGGCCTTCCCCGGTTTCTATTTCCAGACCTCCTTCGTCATCGCCCCCTCGGGCGAGGTCGTGCTGCGCTATCGCCGCCTCATTTCGATGTACGCGCCAAGCCCACACGATGTGTGGGAGGCCTATCTCGACCGCTACGGGATCGAGGGTGTCTTCCCGGTCGCTCGCACCGAAATCGGCAATCTCGCCGCGATTGCATCCGAGGAAATACTCTACCCCGAGATCGCGCGCGCGCTGGCGCTGCGCGGGGCGGAGGTGTTCTGCCATTCCTCGAGCGAGGTCGGCTCGCCACTCGCCACCAACAAGGACATTGCCAAACAGGCGCGCGCGTTCGAAAACCTCGCCTATGTCGTCAGCGCCAACACCGCTGGGATCAGCGGCACGGCGATGCCGCTCTCGAGCGCCGAAGGAAACAGCCAGATCGTTGACTGGAAGGGCAAGGTGATCGCGCAAAGCGGCGATGGGGAGACCTTCACCGCCTTTGCCCAGATCGACCTTGGCGCGCTTCGCGAGGCGCGCCGAACGCCGGCGATGACCAATTACCTCGCGCGCCAGCGCCCCGCTTTGTTTGCGGCAGCCTACGCCGCCGCCGCAGAGCCGTTCGCGCAGGAAGGGATGGTGGCGGGCGGTAAGCCCACGGTCCCCGAGCGCGATTATTTCCGCCGGCGTCAAGCCGACATCATCGAGCGTTTGGACAAGGCAGGAGTGATCTGATGAAACATCGCAATGTCCGGGGGCTGATCCGATACACCTCGACCAAGCCCGAATGGGCCGCCGCAAACGGCAGCCCCGAGCGCGGGCGCGAATGGTTCAATTTCTCGCACCACGGCGATGGGTCGATCATCATGAGCGCGCAGTGCGAGATCGAGGAGCCAGAGCCCACGGTCCTGCGCAACATCACCTATCACATCGGCCCCGACAGGATGCCGCGCAATCTGCTCGTCCACCTAACGCTGGGCGATGAATTTCTCGGCTCGGGCTGGATGTCGTTCGATCCGGCAGCAAACGCGATCTCATGCGAAAGCCACGGCCCCTCGATCGGCCGCAACTCCGAGGTGCGCGAGGATGTCGGCGAGTTCGACGGGTTCGGCACGCATCCCGTCGTCGGCGATGCATTCCTGACGCGGATCATGGACATAGCGCAAGGCCCGCACAAGCGCCGCCTGCGCGTCTTTCTCCCATCGCCCGACCACCGCGGGGCAAGCCCGCCGCAGATCGCCGAGGTGAACATCACGCTTGAATATGTCGGCCAGGAGGAAAAGACCGTCGCAGCGGGGACCTTTGCCTGCCGCCGGTTCCGGTTCATCGACGATGGGGAAGAGGGAATGGGCGGCAAGACCCATCCCGACTACGACATGTGGGTCACCGCCGATGACGACCACGTCCTCGTCTATGGCGCGATCGACGGCTACATGTGCAATCGCTACGAACTGATCGAGCTGGAGCGCTAGACCTATCCGCGCGGCTTGGTTCGCCGTTCGGCGACTTGCACTAGCACCTTGCCGATATGCGCGGCGCTGGCGAGATGTTCGTAGGCCAAAGGCGCATCGGCGAAGAAGCAGGTCTTGTCGATCTGCGCTTCGATTCCGCAGCGTGCGACCACATCGAGCGCGGCTGCGACATGACCGCGATGGCCGCTGGTGATGCCTTTGATCGTGATGTTCTTGCCCAGGATCGGCCCTTGCGCGAAATCACCCGCGTCCTGCGGCGAACCCGAAAGCGCGCCCACTGTCCCGATCCGCCCCTCCGGCCCGGTCGCGGCGAGGGTCTGCGCGAAATCGCCAAAGCCGATGGTATCGACGACAATATCGGCGAAACGCCCGCCGGTCGCCTCGAGCAATGCTGCTGCCCAATCCGTCCGATCGCGATAATTGACCGTGTAATCGGCGCCCAGCGCGCGCGCGCGGGCGAGTTTCTCGTCGCTCGATGAGGTGATCGCGAAATCCGCTCCCAGCGCCTTGGCCAGTTGTAGGGCAAAGATCGCGACGCCGCCCGTCCCTTGCGCTAGGATTAGCTTGCCCGGCGCAGCCTTGCCAAATGCCACCATCGCATGCCAGACCGTGCCCGCGACGACTGCCAGCGTTGCTGCCGTTGCGTCGGAAACCGCCTCGGGCACCTTGATCGCCGCCTTGGCGGGAAGCACGATCTGCTCGGCCAGCCAGCCATCCATCGAGACGCCCAGATCGCGGCCGAAGACGTGGAAGCCGAAACCCTCATCAGGGTCCCAATCGACGAAATTGGCAGCAATCACCCGGTCGCCCGGAGCAAAGTCCACAACGCCCTCGCCGACCTGTTCGATCACTCCGACCCCGTCGGTCAGCGGGATGCGGGTGTCGGGCTGCTGGGGCGCATATTCGCCGCGCAGGATCATGAGATCGCGGTAGTTCAACCCTGCGGCGATCACGCTGACGACCAGCTCGCCCGGCCCCGCCACCAGATCCTCGCGCTCCACCAGGCGCAGACCCGAAATGCCGCTGCGCTCGCCGATTTGCCACGCCTTCATCGCGCTCAGGCCTGCCTGATTGGGGCGAACACCCGGTCGATGAATTCCTTCACCTTCGCCTCGCGATCGATTGAAAGCCCGGCTCGCGCTTCCTCGAGGGCGATCAGGCGCTCTTCCTGCACCCACACCTCCTGCGCAAGGTTCATCACCACGGCGACGAAGCGGTCCATTCCGGGATCGGCAAAGAACCGCGGATTGCCCTGGTCGTCATAAAGGCTTGGCGGCGCATCTTCGGGCCGCAAGGGCGCATCGCTCATCGTTTCCACGCTCCAAAGCCGTACCACATCACGCCCTCGGCGAGGCGCCCGGTGGTCTTCTGGCCCACGTCCTCGGCGCGGTCGCCGCGCGCGGCTTCGGTCACCGCCGCATCGCCGTATATCCCGATCGAGGGGACCACGAATTCGAAGAAGCTCTCCGCGTCAAACCCGGCGCGGGTGCACAGTTGGCGCGGCACTTCATCGCGGTAGCCCTTATAATAAGGCTCGTTGTTGTAGTAGCTGTCCCAATCGAGATAAAATCCGTCGAACGCGCCCATCTGGTCA
This sequence comes from Erythrobacter sp., assembly GCA_036835265.1. Lineage (GTDB taxonomy): Bacteria > Pseudomonadota > Alphaproteobacteria > Sphingomonadales > Sphingomonadaceae > Erythrobacter. The sequence goes on from DAITMG010000010.1 coordinate 42,186, forward strand.
TTGGGCGGCAGCTCCATGTGCACCATCAACCCCCCGGGTTTGAGGACGCGCCAGGCTTCCTCGAAGCACTTCGCGCGCTGCTTCTTCGAGAGTTCGTGGAGGAACATGCTCGACCACACGATATCGAAGCTGGCGTCCTCGAAGGCGAGATCATCGGCGCACATCTGCCGGAAGTGGACCGACTGCCCCTGCATCCTGGCGCGCGCCGAGCCATAGGCGAGCGGGCCGGGGGCAGCATCGATCGCGATGACCTCGGCCTCCGGATACGCCTGCTTCCACGGCAGCGTGTTGTGGCCGATCGTGCAGCCGGTATCGAGGATCCGCTGCGGCGCGAAATCGGGGAAACGCTGCTTGATGTATTGGCTCATCGAGAGGCCGATATCATCCAGATTGGCGCCCATCAGCCCCATCGAGAACACCGCGAGCCCGCGATCATAGACCGCGCCCGCCTCGAGGCTGTCGGCCCCGCGAACATAGCTGCCGGGCATCAGGTGGACGTCGATCGCATGGACGTTGCGCGGCACATCGAGCGCCGGATCGAGCGTCAAGGAGCCGGGCGCATCGGCGACCGCGGCAGCCGCCGCATTGAGCCGTTCAGCCTCGCGCTCGACGCCTGCGGCGACGCTTGCCCAGACCATCTTCTGTGCCTGCACCCGCATGGCGGAATAGATGTTGAACGCGGGATCGCCGCGCAGGGCCAGATGCGCCTCGCGGCTGCTGGCGGGTTCGTGGCCGTGCTCCTTCGCGAATGCCGGCGCAGCGCGCCGGTCATAGGCGGAGCGCAGATCGGCGGCGAGATCGTTGAGGATCAGCGAGCGGATGCCCGAAACGAACCGCCCGCGCGCCGCATCCTCGGGTGTCGCTTCGGCTCTCATCGGATGCTGCAGTTCGACTGTCATTCGCTGTCTCCTTGTGAGGCGGCGCCTTGGGGAAGGCCGACCACGGGCGGATCGACCTGTTCGATCGCGGAATTGCCAAAATCGCTCACGAAGCGCGCATCGCCCACCTGCCCGATCATGTCCTCGCGCAAGGGAGCCTCGGCGTAGATCGTGACGGTGTAATCGCCAGCGCTGGGGTTTAGGCGGATCGGGCGGATCTCTTCCTGATAGACGCGGCTGTTCCAGAAGGCGCGCGCATTCTCGATGCAGGGGAAGCGCACGGTGAGGTTGACGTAATCGGGCGCGACCTCGCCCTCGAACACTTCAAGCGGGCGCGGCAGGGTGACGTAATAGCCGCCCAGTTTCTGGTAGAGTTCGCTTGCCGCGATGGCCTGGGCATACTGGCCCATGCGCGCCCGATCGAGCGTGCGGCCCTCGACCACCATGTAGACCGGCTTGTCGCAGGTCGATTGCGGCGGCGGCGCGAGCTGCGGCTTGGGCGGCTCCGCTTGCGCATGCGCTAGGAGCAGGGCCGGGAACAGGGCCGGGAACAGAGCAAGCATCATGGGGCGGCAATTCTCCATTCATCGCAAAGCGTGCGCTTCCATGGCTTGCCATGCTGAAACCATTGCCAGGTTCGTGCGCGGCTCTGAGCATCGGGCGCGGTGTTGATCATCTCGATGTAATAAGCATCGGGAACGTCCATTCGGTCAAGCTTCAGCATCAGCGTTGCCTCGCTGGTCTGCCAGCAATAGCCGCTGAAGCGATCGGTGTCCCAGAACAGCCGATCACCGCGCAAGCAGCCCCCGAATTCGAACACCGCTTCGCGCCCATCGTCCCAGGTGAGCCAATTGTGCTGGATATAATGCCACTCGCCATCATCGGGAAATTCGCAGAAGGTTTTGACCTTGTGCGCATCGAGCAGCGTGCCGTCCGCATCGAAATGGCGATACCATCCGTCCCACCAGCCCTCGTGAGCGAGCATGGCGGGCATCGCGGCGGCAAGGGCGGCGCGGTTGCTCATCGGGCAGCCTGCCCTTCGCGATAGGCATCGATCGGCAGCGGGGTGCCTTGCTGGCGGATATGCGCCTGCTCGCGCAGGAAGCGGGTGAGGCCGGTATCGCCCATGCGGCTGGGGCCGAGCCCTGAAGCCCCGCGCGACTGGTTTGCCGCATCGCCGACCATGCTGGTGAGCGCGCCGTCCTGGAGCGAGATCGCGCCTGCATCGAGGCGCGGGGCGATCGCGGCGGCTTCCTCGATCGAGCCTGCCAGCACCGCGGCCGAGAGGCCGTATGCGCTATCGTTCGCAAGCGCGATGGCGGCTTCGAGATCGTCGAACACCGTAACCGGCAGGACCGGCCCGAAGGTCTCCTCGCGCATCACCGCCATGTCCGGCGTCACACCGGTCAGGATCGTGGGGCGCAGATATTTGCCTCCGCCGAGTGTCTCGACCATGCCGCCGGTAAGGACCGCTGCTCCCTGTGCGCGCGCCGCGTCGAGCTGGGTCTGCACCTTGTCCGCCTGAGCGGGGAAGATGAACGGGCCGATATGGCCCCTGTCGGCATCGGGCCAGGTCAGCTCGACTGCCTCTGCCGCCGCCACCAGCGCCGCGAGAAACGGCTCGGCAATGGCCCGCGCGACATAGATCCGCTCGATCGACTGGCACGCCTGACCGGTCGCAACGATCGACGAGCGCAGCGCGACGCTGGCGGCCCAGTGAGGGTCTGCGCTGGCGGTGATGATCATCGGATCCTTGCCGCCCAATTCTAGATTGGCGGGGATCAGCCGGCGCGCCGCCGCCTCGGCGACCTTGCGCCCCGTCGCGGTCGACCCGGTGAAGCAGACATAGTCCACCTCCTCGATCAGCGCCTGCCCCGCCTCCGGCCCGCCCAGAATGTACGCCAGCGGCAGCTCGGGCACCTCGGCAAGCACGGCGCGCATCGGCTCGACGAAGCGCGGGGTCACCTCGCTTGGCTTCACCAGCGCTGCGCAGCCCGCCATCAACGCCGGGACCGCGTCGATATGCGCGAGGATCACCGGAAAGTTCCACGGGGCTATCGCGCCAAACAGGGGAAAGGCGGACCATTCGGTGACGATCTCGATCCCGGGCAAGGCTGAAGGCTTGGGCCCGCGTTCGAGTGAGGCGAAGAGCTCAGGGCCCCGGGCAGCCCAGCGGCGGATATTGCCCGCCGCGCCTTGTACTTCGATCCATGCGATCGCGCGGCGCCCGGTATCAATGCTGAGCGCGGCGGCAATCGCCGGGGTGTGCGCCTCGATCGCATCGGCGAAGCGATGGAGCACCGCGGCGCGCGCCGCTGAGCCGGATGCCTCCCACCCGGCCTGTGCAGCGCGCAGGCGAGCGGCCTCGGCGGCGACCTCCTCGCGCGTGCTGGCGGCGAATTGGTAGTCTTCCTCGCCTGTGCGCGGATTGCGGGCTTTCACGTTTGCGCCTCCCATTGCGCGATGATGTCCGATCCTGTCGCGAACCATGCCTCCTCGCGCGCGGTCAGCTCGGCGAGCAGCGCCTCGAGCGCGCCGATCCGGTAGGGCAGGCCGATGATATAGGGCGTCAACTGGATCGGCAGCATCCGTCCGCCGCCCTTGGTGTAGGCCGTGCCCCGCGCCTCGCGCGCGAGCCATTCGAAACTGTCGCGCATCATTTGCGCCCAGCCTTCGGCCGAGTGCTGCTGCGTGGCGATGATCGTGCGGTCGGAAAGTTCGGTATTGAGCGGCAGGTTCACTAGGCCGTTCGCCATGCGGTAGGGCAATTCGTCGTTCACCCAGTCGCAGGTGTAGGCAAGGCCGTGCTGCTTGAGCAGATCGAGCGTGTTGAAACTCTGCGAGCGGGCGATCGAGTGCCAGCCGGTCGGCCTCACGCCCGTAGCCCGCTCCAGCCGTTCGAGGCTCTCGGCGATCAGGCTTCGTTCGTCCTCGAGCGAGACATCGCTGGTGATCGTGCCGTTCATGTCGGTTGAATGGGCGATGATCTCGTGACCGCCTTCCAGCACCGCTTCGATCAGCGCAGGGTAGCGCTCGGCGACCGCGGCATTGACGGCGAAGCTCGCGCGCACGCCGCTTGCGCGAAACGCATCGAGCAGCCGCCACACGCCCACCCGGTTACCATAATCGCGCACCGTGTAGTGGCGATAATCGGGATAGGGCGTCACCATGTGGCCGGGCGCCTTGAATGGCCCACCGGGGGTGATGGGAAACCATTCGAGGCTCACGCACAGCCACACCGCCACGCTTGCGCCGCCGGGCCAGGCGAGTGCTGCGCGCGCGTGCATGTTCGACCATTCGTAAAGGTCGTGATCATAGCCCTCGCGGCGCCTGGGATAGTGCGTGTAATCGGCGGCCAAGCTCATTGCGCGGCCCTCCAGTGCGCGACGATCTCGCCTGCGCGCGCGCGCCAGCAGCGCGGGTCGGCCGCGATCCGGGCGAGCGCTTCCTCGAACGGGCCGATCCGGTGCGGCTGGCCGATCAGGTAAGCGTGGAGCGGGATGCACATCACTGTGCCCGAGCCTGTGCGCTCGCCCTCGTCGGCCAGCCGCTCGAACTGGTTGGTCAGGCACTCGGCATATTCGCGGCCCGACATGCCATAGACGTTGAAGCCGTAATGATCGTTGACCTCCAAGCTGTAGGGGATCGAGGCGAGCTTACCGTTTGCGACTTTCACCTCCTGCACCTGATCGTCGTGGTAGAGATCGCAGGTGTAATGAAAATCGTATTCGGCGAGGAGGTCGAGCGTGCGCGGCGTGTGCGTCAGCGCCGGTGCAAGCCAGCCGCGGATGCGCTGGCCGGTCGCACGCAGGACCGTCTCGATCGAGTCCTCGATAATGGCGCGCTCCTGCTGCTCGGACATGCCGTAGGAATAGCGCGTGTTGTAGATCCCGTGGCTGAAGAACTCCCAGCCGCGCGCCACGCCGTCGGCGACCACCTCGGGGTGATGATCGCATAAGCCGACCGAGAGGCTAACCGAGCCTGGAAAATCATGTCGGCTCATCACCTCGGCCATGCGCCAATGGCTCACACGGTTGGAATGGTCGCGGTAGGAATAGCCGACCACGTCAGGATGCGGCCTGGCCCAGCTTGAACGGTGCGGATTGGCGGGCGGATCGATCTCGTAATATTCGAGATTGGGCGCGACCCACACCGCGCAGGTCTTGCCGCCCGGCCATGCCAGCGGCGCGCGGCCGCGATAAGGCTCATAGTCGTAGAGATCGGGATCGGGAGCGCCTTCCTGCATCGGCTCAGCGCGCCTCCAGCCAGTCGATCACCACCTGGACGGGTTCGACATCGGCATATTTCAGCTGGAGATCGGTCAAGTTGGCGAAGTGATAGCTTTCGTGCTTGTCCGCGCAGGTCTCGATCGGAACGATGGTGCGATAGCCGTGGCTCAGCGCATCGACCGCGGTCGCGCGCACGCAGCCCGAAGTCGAGCCGCCTGTGACCACGACCGTATCGACCCGGTGGAAGGTGAGGTAGCTTGCAAGCGGGGTCTCGAAGAACACGCTCGGCATGCGCTTGGTGAAGGTGAGGTCGCCGGGCTGGATGTCGCAGCGCGGATCGAAGGCGTGGCGCTCCGAGCCATACTTGATGTTCTGGAGCGAATCGGGCGTGTCGGTCCGCGTGCCCCACACGCCGGCATCGCTCGCATCCTCCTGGTAGGCAACGCGGCTCCAGATCACCGGCATGCCGTTGGCGCGGGCAAGCGCGCTGATCTGGTTGATGTATTCGATCTGCCTGGGGTCGGTTTCATAAGCGGTCTTGAACAGGTCCGTCCGCGTGTAGGCCTGCTGCACATCGACATTCACGATCGCAAGCTTCTCGCCGAACCCGAATTTGTTGCGGGCAGGGTTCGCCATCACCTCCTCGAAGATCTGGCGCGCGCTGCGGGTGTCCTCGACCATCCTGGTCCCGATCATTTCGGTGGGGCTCCTCGTGCAGTTCAGCTTTGACAAGACACAATAAAGACGACTAGACGCATGTCGAGCAAAATTTGTCCGGACAAATTCTTGACCCAGATCACCCGCCACATCCTGACTATCGCGAGAACCGGACGCAGGATCCATTATCGCCGCTGCGGCACCGGGCCAGCGCTGCTGATGGTCCACCAGAGCCCGCGCTCTTCGGGCGAATATGCCGCGCTGATGGCCAAATGGGGCAAGCATTTCACCTGCATTGCGCCCGATACTCCGGGCTTTGGCCAATCGGATCCGCTCGCCGGAGAACCCGACATCGAGGACTTTGCCGATGCATTGTTCGAGTTTCTCGATGCGTTGGGCCTGGGGCCGTGCGCCGCCTACGGCTTTCACTCGGGCGGGATCATCCTCGTCACGGCCTTGAAGCGCCAGCCGCACAGGTTCCGGGCGCTCGCGGTCGGCGGCTATGCGATCTGGACTGCGGAGGAAATGCGCATTTTCGGAGAGCGCTACCTGCCCGAATTCCAGCCCAGCGACTATGGCGAGCATCTTGCCTGGCTGTGGCACCGGATGCTCGAGCAAAGCTGGGTTTTCCCCTGGTTCGACACGCGCGAGGAAGCGCGGTTGTCGGTCGCACATGCCGATATCGAGCGGGTGGCGCAGGCGGTGTCCGAGATGCTCGATGCGGGCAACGCCTATCGAGCGGGCTATGGCGCCGTTCTGCGCGCCCCGCGCGACATTCCGCCAGCAGAGGCCGACGTGCCGCCGTGTCTCATTTCCGCGTATGATGGTGATCCCTTGCAAGGCCATATCAACCGGCTTGGCCCAATGCCCAAGGGCTGGGGGGCCCGCAAGGTTGCCACCCCGGCCGATCATCACGCCATCAGCCTTGCGTTCCTCAAGGGGCATGCCGGGGCCACGACCTGCGGTGATCTGGCGCAGGATGCAGGAGAGGGCTGGCTTGAGCTTGGCAGCGGACAAATCCACTGGAAAGGCGCGCGCGGCGGCACGCTGGTGCTGCACGGTCCGGCTGGCGAGATGATCGAACCCGGCAAGGGCGAAATCGCGATCGATGTCCCCGGGCATGGGCAATCCGATGACTTCGCCGCTCCGCGCGAGGCGGTCGAGATGACCGCCAAGGCGCTGGGCGCAAGCGGCATCGAGTGGCCCGATCCCCCGGTGGGCGATCCCGAGCGCCTGTATCCAGATATGGCGCCCGATCGCTTTGGTCACTATCTCCAGCGCGCATGGGCGATCGCCCGTGCCGAGGCTTTCTTCGCTCCGTGGTACGACGCGCGCGCTGCCAATGCCTCGGCGCTCATCCCCGAGCGTCTCGATCCCGCTGCCCTCCACGCCCGCGCCCGCGCGCGCATCCGCGCCGGCGAGGCCGCGCGGCGCTGGCATGAAACCCTGGTCACTCTCAAAGGAGCCCGATGATGACGACCTTCGCCGAATTCACCGCAAACATGCCCCTGCTTGCTCGCCATGAAGGCGTGTGGGACGGAACCTATTCCTACTTCAACGCGGAGAACGAGAAGATCGACGAGCACGCCAGCCGCCTGCTGTGCCGGATGACCGGGCGCGACGACATCCCCTACCACCAGACCAATCACTATACCTGGACCGGCGGCAAGACCGAGATCCGCGAATTCCCCGCGACCTATCGCGAGGGCCGGATCTGGTGGGACAACGATCTGATCAAGGGCTGGGCGGCGGAAGTCCCGCTCGATGAATACAACCGCACCATGATGCTCTACTGGCAGCGCACCGACGATCCTTCGCTCTATCTGTATGAGCAGATCCAGCTTTCCGATGATGGACAAAACCGCTGCCGCACCTGGCACTGGATCCGCGATGGCGTGCTCGAGACGCGCACCGCGATTCAGGAAACCTTCGTCACCAAGGATTGGCGCGCGATCGAGGCGGAGATGAAGGCCAGCGCCTGATTGTAGAGCCATGGGACGCACACTGTTCGACAAGATCTGGGATACCCATACGGTCGCCGTGACTGCCACCGGGTCGCACCTGATCGCGATCGATCGCGTCTTCCTCCACGAGCGTACCGGCGCTGCGGCCTTGGGCCAGATGGCCGAAATGGGCCGACGGGTGCGCGATCCAGCGCGCGTCTTCGCGGTGATGGACCACATCGTCGATACGAGGCCCGGGCGCGGCGCTGATGGTTTGCCTGCAACCCTGATGGCCGGCGGTGAGGGCTTTATCACAGAGACCCGCGCCGCCTGCAAAGCTGCTGGCATCACCCTGTTCGACGTCAACGACCGCGACCAGGGCATCGTCCATGTGATCTCGCCCGAACAAGGGATCGTCCTGCCCGGTTGCACACTGGTCGCGCCCGACAGCCACACCTGCACCCAAGGTGCGTTTGGCGCGCTTGCGTGGGGTATCGGTTCGTCCGAGGCTGAGCATGCCATGGTGACGGGCACCTTGCGGCTTGAACGGCCCAGGACCATGCAGGTGCGCTTCGAGGGCGCGCTTGCGCAGGGGGTCACGCCCAAGGACATGGCGCTCGCGCTGATCGCGGCGCATGGCGCGGGCGGCGGCGCAGGGCACGTGGTCGAGTTCGCCGGAAGCGCGGTGAGCGCGCTCGACATGGAAGGCCGCATGACGCTGTGCAACATGGCGACCGAGTTCAGCGCGATGACCGGCCTCGTCGCGCCCGACGAGAAGACCTTCGCCTATCTGCGCGGGCGGCTCTATGCCCCGCCTGCGTTCGATGATCCCTATTGGGCGAGCCTTGCTTCGGACAGCCACGCGCGGTTCGACCGCGAGATCGTGATCGATGCAAGCAAGCTCGCCCCGATGGTGAGCTGGGGGACCAGCCCCGAGCACACCATCGCGGTAACTGGCGTGCTGCCGGAAGGGCCGGTGCGGGCGCACGGCTATATCGGCCTGGCTCCGGGCACCCCGATCGCGGGAACCCCGCTCGATGCCGCCTTCATCGGCAGCTGCACCAACAGCCGCCTCTCCGACTTGCAGCGCGCGGCGAAGCTCCTCGAGGGCAAGCGCATCGCTCCTTCGATCAGGAAGGCGCTGGTCGTGCCCGGATCGATGGCGGTCAAGCGCGCGGCCGAAGCCGAAGGGCTCGACAAGGTGTTCGAAGCGGCCGGCTTCGAGTGGCGGATGAGCGGCTGTTCGCTGTGCTTTTATGCCGGCGGAGAGGGCTTTCCCGAAGGCTCGCGCGTGATTTCGAGCACCAACCGCAATTTCGAGGGCCGCCAGGGGCCGGGCATCCGCACGCACATCGCCTCGCCCGAGACGGTCGCTGCCAGCGCGATCGCGGGCGCGATCGCCGATCCGCGCGATCTGGCGAGCGAGGCGGCGCAGCGATGAGCGCTTTTCCGCAGCCCCTCACCGGTGTGGCAGCGCCGCTCAATCCGGGCGCCCTAGCTGACAATGTCGACACCGACACGATCATTCCGAGCCGCGAAATGCGCTCGACCGGCCGCACGGGGCTGGCGGGCGGCATGTTTGCGCCGTGGCGCTACAGCGATCCAGAGGCGCGCATCGAGAACCCCGATTTCGTGCTCAATCAGCCTGCGCATCGCGACGCGCGCATCCTTGTTGCAGGGACCAATTTCGGCTGCGGATCGAGCCGTGAACACGCGGTCTGGGCGCTGGCGGAATTCGGCATAAAGGCGGTGCTCGCCGAGAGCTTCGCGCCGATCTTCAAGGGCAATTGCATCCGCAATTTCATCCTGCCCATCGCGCTTCCTCGCCCCGTGCTCGAACAGCTTGGCGGCGAGGCAGTGATGATCGATCTGGCGGGCCAGACCGTGTCCGCGGGTGAGCGCCTGCATGAGTTCGCCATCGACCCGGAAGCCAAGCAGATGCTGGCTCAAGGGCTCGACGCGATCAATTTGACGCTGACCCAGAGCGCAGCAATCGAGCGCTGGAACCAAGCTGACCGAGCCGCGCGCCCGTGGATTTATCTGGAGAACACGCCATGACGCAAATTCTCGTTTCCGAAGTGGGCCTGCGCGACGGGCTCCAATCGATCAGCCGGATAATGCCGCTTGAGGCAAAGAAGCGCTGGATCGCGGCAGAGGCGGCGGCGGGGGTGCGCGAAATCGAAGTCGGCAGCTTCGTGCCGCCCAAGCTGCTGCCGCAAATGGCCGACACCGCTGAGCTTGTTGCCTTTGCCAAGGGGATCGAGGGCCTGAGCGTCGTCGCGCTCGTCCCTAACGCGAAGGGCACGCAGCTTGCGGTCGCGGCCGGGGTCGATGCGATGAGCATGCCCTTTTCGATGAGCGAGACCCATTCGCTCAAGAACGTGCGCAAGGATCACCCGGCCATGCTTGCGGAAATCGCCGAGGCCGCGCGCATCGCGCGCGAAGGCGGCGTTCACTTCGCGGTCGGACTCTCGACCGCGTTCGGCTGCACGATGGAGGGGGCGGTCGATGAGGATCAGGTGGTGCGCCTTGCCGAGGCTGCTGCGCAGGCGGGCGCACAGGAATTCAGTCTCTCGGATACGACCGGCTATGCCGACCCGGCGCAGGTGAGGCGGCTGACCCGCAAGGTCAAGGCAGCGCTCGGCGCGGACATGCTCACAACGCTCCACCTTCACAACACGCGCGGGCTTGGCCTTGCCAATGTCGTCGCGGGCCTCGAGGAGGGGATCACCACGTTCGATGCCTCGCTCGGCGGGCTTGGCGGGTGCCCCTTCGCGCCTGGCGCTTCGGGCAATCTGGTGACCGAAGACCTCGTCCTGATGCTCAACAGCATGGGCCTTGTGACCGGGATCGACCTCGACCAGCTGCTCGAAGTGCGCAGCATTCTTGTCGAAGCCCTGCCGGGCGAGCCGCTCTATGGCTTCACGCCCGATGCAGGCCCGATGAAGGATTACAAGCAGAGGATCGCGGCATGAGCGCAGCGCCCATTCCGCTTGCCGGGATCACCGTCGTCGAATTCACCCACATGGTGATGGGGCCGACGGTCGGACATATCCTCGCCGGGCTGGGGGCCGATGTGGTGCGGGTCGAACCGATTGGCGGCGATCGCACGCGGCGGCTGATCGGCTCGGGCGCCGGGTATCACCCGATGTACAATCGGGGAAAACGCTCGATCTGCCTTGATCTCAAGCGCGAGGAGGGTGTCGGTATCGCGAGGGATCTGATCGCGCAGGCCGACGTGCTGGTCGAGAACTTCCGGCCCGGCGCGCTCGATCGGCTCGGCCTTGACTACGAAGCCTGCGCCAAGGCCAATCCGCGCCTCATCTATTGCAGCGAAAAGGGTTTCCTGCCCGGACCCTACGAGAACCGCACCGCGCTTGACGAGGTTGCACAGATGATGGGCGGGCTTGCCTACATGACCGGGCCACCGGGGCGCCCCTTGCGGGCCGGCGCGAGCGTCATCGACGTGACGGGCGGCATGTTCGGCGTGATCGGGGTGCTCGCCGCGCTCGAGGAGCGCCACCGCAGCGGGCGAGGGCAGAAGGTTTCGGCCAGCCTGTTCGAAACGACGATCTATCTCGTCGGCCAGCACATGGCGCAATATGCCGTCACCGGAACCCCGGCCGCACCCATGCCCGCGCGTGTTTCGGCCTGGGCGATCTACGATGTGTTCGAGACGCGCGATGATCCGGTCTTTATCGGTGTCGTCACCGATGCGTTGTGGGAAAAGTTCTGCCGGCTGTTCGCGCTCGATGCGCTCTGGGCGGACGAGGCTTTGCGCGAAAACAACGAGCGCGTGAAGGCACGCGAGCGCATCGTCCCTGTCATTCGCGAGCTGATCGGGGGGATGACTGCGGCCGAAGTGATCGCCAAGCTCGACGGCTCGGGCCTGCCGTTTGCGCCGATCGGCAAGCCCGAGGACATGTTCGATGATCCGCATCTCGCGCAAGGCGGGCTCGAGGATGTGACGCTCGATGATGGGACGCAGGTGCGCCTGCCCACGATCCCGCTCGAGCTGGGCGGCAAACGGATCGGCGCGCCGCAGGTGATGCCCAAGCCGGGCCGAGACGCGCGCGAGGTGCTGGCCAAGCTGGGTTACAAGGAGGATCGGGTCGCCGCGCTGATCGCGAACGGTGCCGTGGGAGAGAGCGAATGAGGACAAGGATGAGAACGGCAGCCGGCGCACTGACCGCCGCAATGCTGGCCGGATGCAGCGTCAATATCGGCAACGAGGCACCGCAGGCCGCGCCCGCAGCGCCGCGCGCCGCAGGGGTCGATGCACCGGCTGAGCGCCTGCCGACCGATGTGCGCCGCTCGACCATCATTGTGCGCGATATGGAGAACTCGCTGAGGCTCTATCGCGACGTGATCGGGCTTCAGGTCAATTACGACACCACCGTGCAAACTTCCGGCGTGGCGCTGCCCGCGGGAGAACCCGGCGCGACTGCGCGGCTCGTGCTGCTCAATGCCAACGATCCGTGGGTGGGCTGGGTCGGCCTCATGGAATGGCTCGATCCGCCGATCCCGGCGGGCGATTATCCCAGGCGCATGGGGCCGGGCGGTGTGGTGATGGTGCTTAATACCGACGATGTCGAAGGGCGTTGCCAAGCCGCCAAGGCGGTTCCCGGCGTGACGTTCACCGCTGAGCCCCGGCTCCAAGTCTATCCCGGACGCGGCGGCGGGCCTGAGATCCGCGTGATGGGCTGCAATTTCTTCGATCCCGACGGGATCCTGATCGAGCTCAACCAGATCCTGGAATGAGCTCCGGCCCGTCGATCAGGAGAACCTGAACATCGGCGATGCCTTCGCGCAGGCGCTTCACCTCGGCATATTCGGGGCTGTTCCAGAAGCGCTTGGCCGCCTCGCGGTCGGGCCATTTCGAGATGACCATGCTCGCACCTTCGCCGAACGCGCCCTCGAGACATTCAGCACCCGGACCGCGCAGCAGATATTCACCCCCGAACCGGCTGACCAGTTGGGCGGCCGCCGCGCCGTAGCCTGCGATAAAGCTCGCGCGATCAGCGATGGCGGCGGTCACGATCATGTAGGCGGCCATAGCGGCGCTCCTTGTCAGAAAGGCTTCACCGCGCCCAGAAAGCAGACCGACGCGATCGTGACCCAATAGATATAGGCGGAAATCCGCGCCAGGCCGATTTCCTGCGCGAGCGCAGCTTCCTGGGCCGGATCGGGGCCAAGCGCGAGGATCCTGAACCGCTCGGTCCAGCGCCGCATGACCAGCCGCAGGAACAGCCCGATACAAAGCGCTAAGGCATAGAGCGCCATCTTGGCGGGATACCACAGGTTGAATTCACCCACCTCGACCGGCCCGCTGCCGCCGATCGCCAGGAACGAGACCAGCAAGAGGCTGGCGATGAGCGGGTAGCGCAGCAGTTCCTCGGCGCGGGTGATCCTGATCCCGATATCGGTTTCGCGCTTGATGAAGGCGGCCCACGTCATCCCGAGCCAGACCGCGAAGAACAGCCACATCCACCACACCCCGGCGCCATCGAGCAAAGGCACGAACCCGTAGAGCTTGCCCATGTGAAGCCCCAGGGGGAGGAGCAGCACAATCCCGGTGCGCGCGAGAATATCGATGCGATAGGCCGTTTCCATGTGCCGGCGGCGCTCGTCGAGCGAGAGCCGGGGGTTGGTGACGTGATAGCTCGTCTGGAACACGCCCCATTCGCCGCCCAGCCAATAGACCATCGCGAGGATATGGACCCATCGCAGGATCGCAAGCTCGTTTGCCGCCAGAAATTCCAAGTTCCCCTCCCGTCTTTGCGCCCCCCGGCGTATGCGACGAACCCGCCGCTATTCGCGGCTGAGGCGCTGCACCACGTCCATGATCGGCGGGTCGTTTGCCTGCATCGCTTCGACCTCCTGCTGGAAGCCGCGCATGATCCGCGAAATGTAGGCGCGCGTCGCCAGCCCGCGCTCCTCGGCGGCCAAGCGATCGGGCACATAGCGCTCGATGTCGGCGCGGGTCAGCGTACCCTTGGCATCGAGCAGCCGTTCGACTGTATCCTGCCGCTCGCGCAGGGCCGAAACCTCGGCGGCCAGAGCCATTACGGTGGAATAGAGCCGGTCAAGCGCAGGGTCTTCGAAGAACTCGGGGCGTTTGCCCTTGGCGCGCTTGCCGGAAAGCGCGACCCAATCGAGCTCATCCTCGCTCTTGGCGCTCATGCCGCTTGCGCTTTCGCCAACGGTTTCCAGGCGCCATAGGCGTTCCAGATCGCGGCGCGGCCGAAGTCTTCTTCCCCCTCATCGGGCGAGGGCGGGAAGATTGCAGGATCGACCACCGCGCGAACGCCGGCCACGAATTGGTGTTCAGGCGCGAACCCCGCTTCGGCCATCACCTGCTTGAGGTCCTGCCCGTGCATGGCCGACCAGAACGGCTCGTTGTTGTTGAAGGCATCCCAATCGCGCATGAATTGCTCGAACAGCGGCATTTCGTCGGTGTATTGCGGCTGCTCGATGTGCAGGATCAGCCCGCCCGGTGCGAGCACGCGGTGCGCCTCTGCCAGGATCTGCGGCATCGCCTTGGCCGAGAGCTCGTGGAGGAACATCGTGGTCTGGACCCAGTCAAAGCTCTCGTCGGCCCAGCGCGAGAGGTCTTCGCCCGAGGCCTGCACGAACTTGATGTTGGTGACGCCCATCGCCGCTGCGCGCGCTGCGCCATAGCGCAGGCTGGCGGCCGCCGTGTCGATCGCGATGACTTGCGCCTCGGGAAAGGCCTGCGCAATCGGCACCGCATTGTGGCCGACCGTGCAGCCGATATCGAGAATGCGCCTTGGTCGCCAGTCGGGGCGTTCGGACCTGACCCAGCCGACCACCGCCTGTCCGCCGCCATCATTGAGCCCGCCCAGCGCGCCGCCGGTGGTGGCAAACAGGCCGACATCGTAATTCGCGCCGACCGTGACGTCGCCCTCGCGTTCGCCGCCATGATAGCCGCCGGGCTGGCAGTGAATATCGACTGCGGTCTGGTAATGCGGTTGCTCGATCGCGGGATCGAGTTCGAGCATACCCGAATGCTCGTTGTATTGCCGTGCTTGTCCGTCGAGCTCATCGAGCTGACGCAGGACGACCTGGCGACCGTTATGCTGGCGCATTTCCATCGAATTGCGCTTGAGCGCCGACCACATGCGGTGCCAGCTGTCCCGGTTCATCGCATCGCGGATCTCGTAGCGGTGCTCGGGATCGCGCCCGTGCTCGGCCCGGAAGGCGGGCAGCACCCGCTTTTCGTAAGCAAGCTTGTTGCCCGCCCCGATCGTGCCCGAGAGATAGCGATTGAAGTGGGTCAGGAAATTGAACCGAGCCACCTCATCATGATTGGCGCGCGGCATCATTTCGTGCCGCGTCATCGCGGTGTAGGGTGGAGGCAGGTCGGACGCCATGGAATTACCCTTCGATAAAGTTGTCCGGACAAATTTGCTGGGAGGCGATCGCTTTGTCAACCCGGCACTACATAGCATCGCTGCACCCGCCCCGGTCTTTGATCGACCTCAAACAGGCACCAAGTCAGTCCCGCAAAGAGAAACGCCCGACACCGAGACGGCTCCCGGGCGGCCGCTGGACCTGATCGAGGCGCGCCTGAGCGAGTGGGCGGAGCCGTCGTCGACCAGCGTTCAGCCTTTCGGTGCTCTGGCGGGCTTGCCCTTTCCTCTGCCGGTGAATGAACCCTTCTTGCCGGGCTTCCCGCCGGCACCTTTGCGCATGGGCCGGGCGGTGACCCCCGAGGCCCCCTGCTTGCGGTTCTGGCGCGCAATCACGCGCGGGGGTTCAGAGGATTGTTCGATCACGATCGCATCCTGCTCATCCTCGCTCGAGGCTGTGCGCGAAAGCGCGTCGATGAACTTGGGCGCGGCGGCGCGCGGCACCTGGAAGAATGTTTCGTTCTGACCAATCCGGATCGCCCCGATTTCGTTGCGGGTGATGTGGCCGCGGCGGCAAAGCAAGGGCAGGATCCAGCGTGGCTCGGCATTTTGGCGACTACCGACGCCCATCCTGAACCACACGATATCCTCGAACCCGGCGCGGCTGCGCTCGGCCTTGTCCCGGTCGCGGGCTTCGGGGGTCGCGGCGAGCAGTTCTTCGGGCTGCGGCAGCTTGGCGCGGTGCGCCTGCACCAGTGCAGCGGCGATGTCTTCGGGCGAAAGCCGGCTCATCAGCTCGCTCGCCAAGGCGCGGTCGTCCTCGTCGAAGTCGGTCGCCGTGGTCAGTTTTTCGAGCAGCCGGGCATGATCCTGCGCGCGAATGGCCTCGGCGGATGGCGCGTCCATCCACTGCGCGTTGATCTTCGCCCCGCGCAGCATACCCTCAACCCGCTTGCGGCGGTTGTAGGGCACGACGATCACAGCGGTGCCCTTCTTGCCCGCGCGCCCCGTGCGGCCCGAACGGTGCTGAAGCGTCTCGGCATCGCGCGGGATCTCGACATGGATAACCAGGCTGAGCGTCGGCAGATCGAGCCCGCGGGCAGCGACATCAGTCGCGACGCACACCCGCGCACGCCGGTCGCGCAAGGCCTGCAAGGCCTGGTTGCGTTCGGTCTGCGAATGTTCGCCCGACAGCGCCACCACGTCAAACCCGCGGTTTTGCAGCGTTGCGGCGAGCCGTCTGACGCTGTCGCGCGTGGCGCAGAAACAGATCGCGGTCTCCGCCTCGTGGAACCGCAGCAGATTGACCACCGCGTTCTCCGTTTCGTGAGGGGCGACAGTTATCGCCTGATACGAGATGTCGCCGTGCCCGCGATCCTGCCCCGCGAGCGAGAGCCGCACGGCATCGGTCTGGTAACGGCGGGCCAGTTGCACGATCGCTTGCGGCATGGTGGCAGAGAACAGCAAGGTGCGACGCTGTGCGGGCGCTGCGTCGAGCAGCTCTTCAAGGTCGTCGCGAAACCCCATGTCGAGCATCTCGTCGGCTTCATCGAGCACCACGCCCACCAGACCCGACAGATCGAGCGCGCCGCGTTCGAGGTGATCGCGCAAGCGACCAGGTGTGCCGACGACGATTCCGGGACCGGCGCTGAGTGCCCGGCGTTCCTTGCTCGCATCCATACCGCCAACACAGGTGGCGATTCGCAACCCGGCCTTGGCATAAAGCCAACCCAGTTCGCGACTGACCTGCAGCGCCAACTCGCGCGTGGGAGCGATGACCAGAACAAGCGGCTTTTCGCTCGGCCGCGCGCGCCCGCTCTCGCCCAGCAATTCATCGGCGAGGGCAATGCCGAAGGCGACGGTCTTGCCCGATCCGGTCTGCGCCGAAACGATCAGGTCGCGGCCCTTTGCATCGGGCGCGGTTACGGCAGCTTGCACTGGGGTAGGGGCATCATAGCCGCGTTCGGCCAGCGCTTCGCGCAGGATGGGCGGCGAATTTTCGAAAGACATGCATACTCACAGGAGAAACATCGCCTCGCCGGATTGCGGCGGAAAGCGACGGTTGAAGGAAAATCGCGTTCGCGGAAAGCTGGATCAGAAACACGCTGATCGAGCGCCCGGCAACGCCATGATGGGGTTCCATAGCGCAAAAAGCCGCGTCTGGCTCGCTTTATGCTCTCGCCTCGCGGCTTTCGCATAATCGGACGCCCTGCGCTGGTCGATAGGCTGATCGATAGGCTGATCGATATGCTGCTGAGTCGGAGCCATCGTCTGCCCCCGGGAGGGGTGGAAACGCGCTGTCGATCCAATTTGCCCGATTTCTAATTTGCCTCGCGCTTACAAAGACACAGGAAGAACCAAGCACCCCGCGAAAGCGGCCTGCTGGCGGTTCGGCTACGCAACACCAGCGATTGGGACTGCGAATGTCGGCCTGATGATCGTCCAATGCCCGCACGTTTTCCCGAGTGATTTCATGGAAACCGCCACCATCTTCCCTAAGTCATTGAAAAGATGGTGGGCGCGGCAAGGATTGAACTTGCGACCCCACCCG
>DAITMG010000011.1:0-58993 GCA_036835265.1 Erythrobacter sp.
ACATGGATGAGAGCCACCCCGCGCGCGCGATGCACGATACGTTCTACTTCCCGGACAAGGCGGCGGGAGGCCCGGCCTCAAGCAGCGCAGCTATAGGCCAGCAAGAACGCGCGATCCTGCTGCGCACGCACACCTCGCCGGTCCAGATCCGCTCGATGCTCGCCGAGGGCGCTCCGCTTCGCATCATCGCGCCGGGCCGGGTCTATCGCTCGGACAGCGACGCGACGCACACGCCGATGTTCCACCAGGTCGAGGGGCTGGTGGTCGACAAGGGCATTCATCTGGGCCATCTCAAGTGGACGCTGGAGACCTTCTTCAAGGCGTTCTTCGAGCGCGAGGATATCGTGCTGCGCCTGCGCCCCTCCTACTTCCCCTTCACCGAGCCGAGCGTCGAGGTCGATGTCGGCTATTCCAACGAGGGCAACCGCCGGGTCGTGGGCGGCCATGGCGATGACGAAGGGCACGACTGGATGGAGCTCGGCGGCAGCGGCATGGTCAACGCCCGCGTGCTCGAATTCTCCGGGATCGATGCGCAAGAATACCAGGGCTTCGCCTTCGGCCTCGGGATCGACCGGATCGCGATGCTCAAATACGGGATGAACGACCTGCGCGCCTTCTTCGACGGCGATCCGCGCTGGCTGGCGCATTACGGCTTCAGCGCGTTCGATCAGCCAACCCTGTCCGCCGGCGTCGGGGCGCGGGCATGAAGTTCTCGCTGACCTGGCTCAAAGACCACCTCGAGACCGACGCCTCGCTCACGCAGGTCCTCGCGGCGCTCAACGCGATCGGGCTTGAGGTCGAGGGGGTTGAGGATCCGGCCGCGCGGCTTGCGGGCTTTCGCATCGCCAAGGTGCTGAGCGCGCAAAAGCACCCGGATGCGGATAAGCTCCAGGTGCTGAGCGTCGACACCGGCGAGGGCGAGCCGTTGCAGGTGGTGTGCGGCGCGCCCAATGCGCGCGCCGGCATGAAGGGCGTGCTCGGCCTGCCGGGCGCGGTGGTGCCGTCAAACGGGATGGAGCTCAGAAAGAGCGCCATTCGCGGGGTCGAATCGAACGGGATGATGTGCTCTGTGCGCGAGCTCGAGCTGGGGGACGAGCACGACGGGATCATCGAGCTGCCCGAAGATGCGCCTGTCGGCACCAGCTTTGCCGATTACCAGGGCTCCTCGCCGGTGATCGAAGTCGCGGTCACCCCCAACCGCCCCGATTGCATGGGCGTGCATGGCATCGCACGCGATCTCGCGGCGGCGGGGCTGGGGACGCTCAAACCGAACGCGATGCCCGCGTTCACGGCGCAAGGCGCGTGCCCGATCGAGATCCGCACCGAGGACGCGCAAGGCTGCCCGGCCTTTTACGGGCGGGTCATCACGGGCGTCACCAACGGTTCCTCGCCCGACTGGCTGCAGCAGCGCCTCAAGAGCGCAGGCCAGCGCCCGATCTCGCTGCTGGTCGACCTCACCAATTACCTGATGCTCGCCCATGGCCGTCCCGCGCATGTCTATGATCTTGCCAGGCTCTCGGGCGCGGTGGTCGCGCGGCGGGCGCGCGCGGGCGAAACCGTGCTGGCGTTGAACGAAAAGACCTACACGCTCGATGAAAGCATGGTGGTCATCGCCGACGATCACGAGGTCCACGACATTGCCGGGATCATGGGCGGCGAGAATTCGGGCGTTTCGCAAGACACCACCGACGTGCTGCTCGAGATCGCTTTTTTCGATCCGGCGCGCATCGGTGTCACGGGCCGCAAGCTGGGCCTTGCCTCGGATGCCCGCACCAGGTTCGAGCGCGGGGTCGATCCAGCGTTCCTCGATGACGGGCTCGACCTGCTCACTGGGCTGATCGTCGAACTGGCGGGCGGCACGCCCAGCGAAGTGGTGCGCGCAGGCGCGCCGCCGACCGAGGCGAAGGTGATTGCGTTCGATCCGGCGCTGACCACTCGGCTGGGGGGCGTCGAGGTGCCCGAGAGCAAACAGCGGCGGATCCTCGAAAGCCTCGGGTTCACCGTGGGCGACGACTGGCATGTCACCTGTCCGCTGCGCCGCCACGATATCGAAGGCCCGGCCGATCTGGTCGAGGAGGTCGTGCGCATTCTTGGGCTGGACAAGGTCGAGAGCGTCGCCCTGCCGCGCATCGAGGGTGTCGCCCGCCCCACCGCCACGCCGCAGCAGCTGCTCGAACGGCGCTTGCGCCGCGCGGCTGCGGCGAGCGGGCTGCACGAGGCGGTGACCTGGTCGTTTCTGCCAGAGTGGGCGGCCCAGCACTTCGCTGCGCCCGATCAAGCGCTATGGCTGCTCGCCAATCCGATCAGCGAAGACCTGAAGGCGATGCAGCCTTCGCTGCTGCCGGGCCTCCTCATGGCGGCCAAGCGCAACGCCGATCGCGGCGCGGATTCGACCCGGCTGTTCGAGATCGGGCGGCGTTACTTGCGCGCCGCCGATGGCCTCAGCGACGAGCAGCCGACGCTCGGGATCGTGCTCGCGGGCGAGAAGCTCCAGCGCGGCTGGCAGTCGGGCAAGGCAAGGGCGTTCGATGCCTATGACGCCAAGGCATTGGCGCTCGAACTGCTTGAGGTGGCAGGCGCGCCGGTCGCCAACCTCATGGTGATGGGCGAGGCGGGGCCGCAATTCCATCCCGGCCAATCGGCGACCCTCAGGCTCGGGCCCAAAGTGGAGCTGGCGCGCTTCGGGATGCTGCACCCCGCGACATTGAAGGCGTTCGACATCGGCGGACCCGTGGCGGCGGTCGAGCTGTTCCTCGATGCGATCCCGGCGAAGAAGAACGCCGCTTTCGCCCGTCCCGGCTTCACCCCGCCGGCACTGCAATCGGTGACGCGCGACTTTGCCTTCCTCGTGGCAGAAAGCCTCGCGGCGGGCGATCTCGTGCGCGCCGTGCAGGGTGCGGACAAGGCGAGCATCGTCAGCGTGCGCCTATTTGACGTGTTCGCGGGCGCAGGCGTGCCCGAGGGCAAGAAGTCGCTCGCGGTCGAGGTCACGCTCCAGCCGGGCGAGAAGAGCTTCACCGATCCCGAACTGAAGGCGATCGCTGAGAAGATCGTCGCCGCTGCCGCCCGGCTTGGGGCGGAGCTGAGGGGATAGGCCCGGGGTGTCGAACAGACGCACCTTCGCGATCATCTCGCACCCTGACGCCGGCAAGACCACGCTGACGGAAAAGCTTCTGCTGCAAGGCGGGGCGATCCATCTCGCCGGCGAGGTCAAGGCGCGCGGCCAGGCACGGCGGGCGCGTTCGGACTGGATGAAGATCGAACAGCAGCGCGGCATCTCGGTCACCTCCTCGGTGATGACCTTCGAGAAGGCCTACAATGACGAGACCATCACCTTCAACCTGCTCGATACGCCCGGCCACGAGGATTTCTCGGAAGACACCTATCGCACGCTGACCGCCGTGGATTCGGCCGTGATGGTGATCGATGCGGCCAAGGGGATCGAGCCGCAGACGAGGAAACTGTTCGAGGTTTGCCGGCTGCGCTCGGTGCCGATCATCACCTTTGTCAACAAGGTCGATCGCGAGGGCCGCGACCCGTTCGAGACCCTGGACGAAGTGGCAGACATGCTCGCGCTCGATGTCTCCCCGCAGATGTGGCCAATCGGGATGGGCGGGGAATTCGAGGGGATCCTCGATTTCGCCACGGGCGAAGTCAGCCGCCCCGAAGGCCCCAGCCGCGAGTTTCTCGGCACCCGCGAGGCCGATGCCGCGATCCCTGAGCGATTCGCCGACGAGATCGAACTGGCGCGCGGCGGCTATCCCGAATTCGATCTCGAAGCCTATCGCAACGGCGACCTGACCCCGGTCTATTTCGGCAGCGCGCTCAAGAATTTCGGGGTCAGCGAACTGATCGACGCGCTCGCCCGGCATGCGCCCCCGCCGCGCCCGCAGCCCGCCGGCGACCAGCGCATCGCGCCCGATTACGGCGAGGTCACCGGGTTCATCTTCAAGGTCCAGGCCAACATGGACCCCAATCACCGCGACCGGATCGCCTTCATGCGGCAGGTCTCGGGCACTTTCAAACGGGGCATGAAGCTGACGCCTTCGGGCCACGGCAAGCCGATCGCGATCCATTCGCCGATCCTGTTCTTCGCGCAGGACCGCGAGATCGCCGACACTGCCGAGGCGGGCGACATCATCGGCATCCCCAATCACGGCACCTTGCGTGTGGGCGATACGCTCAGCGAGAAAGACCAGGTGCGCTTCACCGGCCTGCCCAATTTCGCGCCCGAAATCCTGCGCCGGGTGCAATTGCGCGATCCGACCAAGACCAAGCAATTGCGCAAGGCGCTGGACGACCTTTCCGAAGAGGGCGTGATCCAGGTGTTCTATCCCGAGATCGGGGCGAGCCATATCGTCGGCGTGGTCGGCCAGCTCCAGCTCGAAGTGCTGATCAGCCGGCTCGAGGCCGAATACAAGGTCGAAGCCGCGCTCGAGGCCTCGCCCTTCGCCACCGCGCGCTGGATCAAGGGCGAGGCGAAGGCGCTCGACGAATTCGCCGGGTTCAACCGCCCCAACCTTGCGCGCGACCGCGACGGGGACCTCGTGTTCATGGCCAAGAGCCCGTGGGACGTGAACTACCAGGTCGAAAAGAACCCCGAACTCACCTTTTCGGCGACCAAGGAGCGCTAGGCTTGCGAGGCGCGCGCGATCAGGTCATGAACCCCGGCATGAACGGATCAGGTCCCACTTCCCAGAGCTTCATCTCGCAGCGCCTCAAGCTCAATTACGAGGACTGGGGAGGGCGCGGCAAGCCGCCGCTCATCCTCGTCCATGGTGGGCGCGATCATGCCCGCAGCTGGGACTGGACCGCCGAGGTGCTGCGCGAGGACTACCATGTCGTCGCGATGGACCACCGCGGGCACGGCGACAGCGATTGGGTTTCGGACGGCAATTATTCGGTTGGCGACATGGTCTATGATCTGGCCCAGCTGATCCACCAGCTGGGCGTGGGTCCGGTGCGGATCGTGGCGCATTCGATGGGCGGCAATGTCGCGCTGCGCTATGCGGGCACCTTCCCCGATATGGTGACCAAGCTGGTCGCGATCGAAGGGCTCGGGCCGAGCCCCGAATGGCGCGACAAGCAGCGCGCCACCCCATACCCCGAGCGCCTCGCCGAGTGGATCAACAAGAAGCGCAAGGCCGCCGGGCGCACCCCGCGCAAATATGACAGCATCGAGGCCGCCTTCGCCCGGATGATCGAGGAGAACTCCTACCTTACCGAGGAACAGGCGCGGCATCTCACGATTCACGGCGTCAATCGCAACGAGGACGGGACCTACAGCTGGAAGTTCGACCCGCATCTCAATGTCTGGCAGGTCGAGGATGTCGCCGACGAATTCCTCGAGGCGACCTGGCGCGCGATCACCTGCCCGACCTTGCTCCTGTATGGCTCGGACAGTTGGGCTTCCAATCCCGAGAAGGATGGCCGGATCGCGCATTTCACCAATGCTGAGGTGATCGAATTCGAGAAGGCGGGGCACTGGCTCCATCACGACCAGTTCGACCGGTTCATCGCGGTGCTGCGCGAGTTCCTGTAATCTGAAAGGAAGACCACCATGGCCGACTTCACCGATAGCCTGACCGACAAGCATGTCGCGATGATCGAGCAGCAGCCGGTGTTCTTCGTTGCCACTGCGGCGGCCGACGCGCGGATCAATCTCAGCCCCAAGGGCTATGACGCCTTCCGCGTACTTGCGCCCACCCGCGTCGCCTATCTCGACCTCGGCGGCTCGGGCAACGAGACCCACGCGCACCTCGCTGCCGACGCCAATGAGCATGGGGGGCGGATCACGATCATGTTCTGCAACTTCGCGAGGCCTGCGCTGATCCTGCGGATCTATGGTCGTGGCCGTCCGGTGCTGCCGCAGGATGCGGATTGGGAAGCGCTGGCGCAGCATTTCACGCTGATGCCGGGCACACGGCAGATCTTCGACATCGCGGTCGAGAGCGTGCAGACCTCTTGCGGCTGGGGTGTGCCGTTCATGCGCCTCGAGGGCGAGCGCGAGACACTGCTCAAGGCGCATCGCCAGACCGATCCTGCCGCCTGGGAAGCGAAAGTCGCCCGGCGCACCGCGAGCATTGACGGGCTGCCGACACGGCCGAGCGAGCGCTATATCGCGGGCGAGTGAGGCGCGCTGCGCTGCGCAAGCGCTGCTTAAGAAGTAAGCAGACGATTACCATTTGAGCAGGCATTTGCGCGTGTCCATGACAAGAGTGAGATGTGAGACACGCTCCGCTCTCGACGCCCTTGCTACAGTAATGTGGCACGCTTCTTGCCGCACTGCGGCAAGGGACAGAAGTCGACCAAGGGGCCGCGCTGCGTGAAATTCATCATTGCCATTATCAAACCCTTCAAGCTCGACGAGGTGCGCGAGGCGCTCGGCAGCATTGGCAGTGCCGGGATGACGATCGATATCGCCGAACATTGCGAGCGCGCCTACAATTAAGCCGCTTGCAGCGAACGGGCTTGCGCCTGCGGGCGCTGCAGGGAGAGGTCGCCTCATCCTCTCCCTGCCATCGTTCTAAGCTCCGGGGAGTTCAGGCGGCCTGCATCGCCCGCTCGCTTGCCAGGACGAAGTCGGCGCAGCGTTCGCCGATCATGATGCTGGGCGCATTGGTGTTCCCGCTCACGATCTTGGGCATGATGCTCGCATCGGCGATCCACAGTCCATCGAGCCCGCGCACCTTGAGCTGGGGATCGACCACGCTGTCGGGATCGGCGCCCATCCGGCAGGTGCCGACCGGGTGATAGACCGTGTCGGCGCGGTTGCGGATCAGTTCGCCGAGCGCCGCATCATCGTCCAGATCGACCGGGTGCCGGTCGGTCGGGCCGAACGCCTGGAGCGCGGGCGCATCTGCGATCCGGTGCGACAGTCGCACGCCGGCGCGCAGGACCGCGAGATCGCGCTCGTCGTCGAGGAAATTGGGATCGATGCACGGCGCCGCACCCGCATCGCCCGACGTCAGGCGCACCGTCCCGCGGCTTTCGGGCCGCAGGACGCAGGCGTGAAGCGAAAATCCATGCGCCGAGATGTTGGCGCGGCCGTGATCCTCGAGCACGGCGGGCACGAAATGCCATTGCACATCGGGCGTCTCGTTATCCGGCATCACTGTCCAGAAGCCGCCCGCCTCGGCATAAGGCGTGGTCATCGCCCCGGTGCGCTTGCGGCGATGCTCGATCATCGCCGCCGCCATCAGGAGCGTGCCCTTCAATGATTTGCCGATCGGCACATCGCTGGTGGTCTCCCAGGCCGAGACATAATCGACATGGTCCTGCAAGTTCGAGCCGACCGCCGGCTTGTCGAGCACCACCTCGATCCCGTGTTGCTTGAGGTGCGCCGCCGGGCCAATGCCGGAAAGCATCAGGATCTGCGGGCTGCCGAACGCGCCCGCCGAGAGGATCACGCCGTGCCGGGCATAAAGCATCTCGCTCCCGCTGCCCGGCTTGCTGCCGCGCCGCACCTTGACGCCCGTCACCCGGCCGTGCTCGATCACCAGCTGTTCGACCAGCGTGTTGGTGCGGATCGTGAAATTGCCCTGCTCGCGGATCGGCTCGACATAAGCGCGCGCGGCGGACCAGCGCTCGCCCTTGTGCTGGGTGACCTGGTAGAAGCCAAAGCCTTCCTGCCGCTCGCCGTTGAAATCGCGGTTGGCGCGCAATTGCAGCTCGCGCGTCGCCTCGACGAAGGCGTGGCTCACCGGGTTGGCGAATTTCTGGTCGGAGACGAACAGCGGGCCGCCCTCGCCATGATAGTCATCGGCGCCGCGCTCGTTGGCTTCGCATTGCTTGAAGAAAGGCAGCACATCATCATACGTCCAGCCGGCGCACCCTTGCGCGGCCCAGTTGTCGTAATCCCATTTATGGCCGCGGATATAGATCATCGCGTTGATCGCCGATGAACCACCGAGCCCGCGCCCGCGCGGCTGATAGCCGATCCGCCCATTCAGCCCCTTTTGTGCGACGGTGTCGTATTTGTAGTTCGACGAATTGCGGATGAACGGCATGAAGCCGGGCGTGGTTATAAGCATGCCGTTATTGCGCCCGCCCGCTTCGAGGAGGCAAACCCGCCGTGTTCCGTCAACCGCGAGGCGCCCGGCAACCGCACTGCCACCGCTGCCACCGCCGATGACGATGTAGTCAAAGCTTTCCATTGTCCTCTCCCTTTTGGAGAGGAAGACTAGGCAGCTTCCCTGGGCGGCGCAATCGGGTTTCGATTGGCAATCGGTGCGCGGGCCTGTGCTGGCTGCTCGCCCGCCTGCGTTCGCTCGAGCCAGCGCGCGCGGATCATGTCGGACGTCTCGCGGCTGTTGTCGTGGCTCCAGCCGGGCTCGCGCAGGAGATAACCGAGCTTGTGGCGCCACGGCGCGCGCCAGAGATCCTGCGCGATCCCGATCCACTCGTGGAACACCGCCCACAAGAGGTTGAAGCTGCCGAGCTGCTTGACGATCCCGTAGCGGATCGCCTCGTCGTCGCGCTCGGGCTCGAACGTGCCGAACAGCTTGTCCCACACGATGAAGACGCCGGCATAGTTCCTGTCGAGATAGCGCGGATTGGTGGCGTGGTGGACGCGGTGGTGCGAGGGGGTGTTCATCACCGCTTCGAACCAGGCGGGCATCCGCTTGATCGCCTCAGTGTGGATCCAGAACTGGTAGATGAGGTTGAACCCGCCCACGATGCCGATCATCGCCGGGTGAAAGCCCACAAGCACGAGCGGGATCGCGAACAGTAGGCCGAAGGTGAAGCTGCCGGTCCACGTCTGGCGCAGCGCGGTCGAGAGATTGTAGTGCTGGCTCGAATGGTGGTTCACATGCGCGGCCCACATCCAGCGGATGCGGTGACCGGCACGGTGGACCCAGTAATACTTGAGATCATCGAGCACGAACGCGACCGGCCAGGCCCACCACACGGCCCACCATTGTTCGCCGAAATCGAACAGGCGAAAATCATAGGCCTTGATGAAAACGAACGCAGCAAACCCGCCGAGCAGCGCGCCGGCCATGGTCGACCCGAGCCCGAAGCCGAGGCTGACCAGCGTATCCATCGGCTCATAGCTCTCGGGCCGGCGCAGCCGCGCCCAGATCATCTCGATCAGGATCGCCGCGACGAACAGCGGCACGGCGTATTGGGTGGGGGAGAAATCAGGCATAATGAAGGACCCTATAACCGATTGATCGCATCGGCCCAATACGCCGCATCTTCAAGTGAAAGACGCACTGCACCAAACTGCGTCTCGCCGGGATCGACGACGATCCCATCGACCTCCTCACGCACGCGGGCTGCCGGGGTAAGGATGCGGCCGGCAAACTTGTTGCCGTGGCGCTTGATCAGCATAATTCGCCCGGCGGCATCGCGCGCCAGCGCTGCCTCGCCGGCGCGGCTTATCGAGGTGCGGGCTGGCTCGAACCCTTCCTCGACCTCGCTTGCCGCGCGCGCCACGCCTGCTTCATCTTGCATCGCAGCCTTGCCCCCCAACTTCAGCATCACCGCGAGCCCGGCCAGCACCAGAATCGCGAGCAGTGATCCGCCAAATTGCAGCAGCAGAGGGTGAACATCCATCGTCGTTGCGTCCTCGAAAGCGCTGGCCCAATGATGGGGGATTGGCACGCGTCCGGCAATGCGGCAAGCTGGGGCTTGAAGAGAAGAACCGCCAATGAAATGTGCCGCCCGCCTGTCTGCCAACGCCGCGCTCGTTGCACTGTTGCTTGGCACAGCGCCGCTCGCCGCTCAGAACCCGGCCGCGCGCGCACCTGATCCGGTGGCGTTGGTGGGCGCTGAGGAGGACCGCACCACGCGCGTTGCGCAGGCGCTGTGGGACTATGCCGAACTGGGCTATCTCGAAACTCGCTCGACCGCACTGATGCAGGCCGAACTGGAGGGGGAGGGTTTCCGGGTTACGAACGGTGTCGCTGAAATCCCCACCGCCTTTGTCGCGGAATGGGGCGAAGGCGGGCCGGTCATCGCGATCCTTGCCGAGATGGACGCGCTGCCGGGGATCAACCAGTCCGCCTTGCCCAGCCGCGACCCGATCGAGGGCAAGCATGCCGGTCACGCCTGCGGACACAATCTGTTTGGCGCAGGCTCGCTGACGGCGGCGATCGCGGTCAAGAATTGGCTGGAGAAGACCGGTACGCCCGGGCGTATCCGGCTCTACGGCACCCCGGCGGAGGAAGGTGGATCGGGCAAGGTCTACATGACCAGAGCCGGTCTGTTCGAGGATGTCGATATCACCATCCACTGGCACGGCGATGATGAAAACAGCGCCGCAGCGCGCACGTCTCTGGCGAACCGTTCGGCCAAGTTCCGGTTCGCCGGTGTGTCGGCGCATGCCGCTGGCGCGCCCGAACGCGGGCGCAGCGCGCTCGACGGTGCCGAGGCGATGAACATGATGGCCAACATGATGCATGAGCACATGCCGCAGGATGCGCGCATGCATTACGTCATCACCAATGGCGGCGAGGCGCCCAATGTCGTGCCCGACTTTGCCGAGGTGTTTTATTACGTCCGCCATCCCTCGCCCGCCGGGGTCGAGGAAATCTGGGAGCGGCTCGAGAATGCGGCGCGCGGGGCGGCGCTGGGCACCGGCACAAAGGTCGAATGGGAAGTGATCCACGGCAACAATCCGCTGCTCGTCAACGAGGCCCTCGCCAAGGTGATGCACGAGAAGCTGAGCATGGTCGGCGGGGTGGACTACACGCCCGAGGAGATGGAGTGGGCGCGCACGATCCAGACATCGCTTGGCGATGCGGCGCAGCCGCTCGAGAGCGCGGGCGAGGTCCAGCCTTATGACGTCTCGCTCGGCTATGGCTCCACCGATGTCGGTGATGTCTCCTACGCCACGCCGACGGTGGGAGTGCGCACCGCGACCTGGGTTCCGGGCACGAGCGCGCACAGCTGGCAGGCGGTCGCGGCAAGCGGCCACTCGATCGGCTTCAAGGGCGCGCAAGTCGCGGCCAAGGCGATGACGCTGATGGCGGTCGAGCTGTTCACCAATCCCGAACTGCGGACCGCCGCACGCGCCGAATTCGAAGCGGCGCTGGGTGAGGATTACGAATATCGCAGCCTGCTCGGCGACCGCGCGCCGCCGCTGGATTATCGGGAGTAACAGCCTAGCGCGCCGCCAGCATGTCCAGCATCGGGCGCACCGGGCTGACGTCATAGCCCGCCACTCGCGCTGCCTCGATGATCGCTTGCGGTTCATCGCCCGCTTTGGCCCGCGCGAGCGCCCACAGGAAGGTCGAGCGCGTGCCCGAGCGGCAATAGGCAAGGACCGAGCCTTGCGCCTGGTTGAGTGCTGCCAGCATCGCCTCGATCTGGCTTTCGCCAAACCCGCTATGATCGATCGGGATAGCGACATAGTCGAGCCCTGCGGCCCGGGCGGCGGCCTCGATCTCGGCACCTTGGGGCGCGGCAGGATCCTCGCCATCGGGCCGGTTGTTGACGATCAGGCCGACGCCTTGGGCCTTGGCCGCTGCGATATCGCCAAGCGCGATCTGCCCGCTAGCGAACACATTGTCGGTGAGGCGGCGAAAGTCATTCATCAGGTAGGCTCCCGATATCCATGCGCTTTGAGCACAATTGCGAGCCGCCCGACTACCGGACCCGGCGTTCAAAGGTCAAACATGTTGGTCATCATCGCGCGATTTCCTGCGCAGCCGGGCGTCATGGGCGATTCGCGTCAAGTTGCGCCGAGGCGTCGCTTCGCGCGGGGTTCCCCCTGTCTCGATGAGGGTGCTATTTGTGGCGGATGCGGCCGTCTTGCCCCGGAATGCAAAAAAATTCCGGCAAGAATACTTGAGATCGGGAAAATGTTCGCATCCTGACGTTTTGTGGGTTATGGGTTTGCCTAGTGGCAGTTGGCCGGTCTGTGTCAACTTGCCTGCGCTTGGTGCGGCTTGCTGTCCACGCCGCCAGTGCATCGGAGGGCGGGCAGCTTGGCAAGGTACTTACTGGGTTATGGGTTACGATAGAGGACGTCGGCGCGGCCGGGATAAGCGCGACGGATTCGGCGAAGACGGGTTTGATCCGTTCGGCGGCGGTGGCGAGGGTTTCCCGCCTGCGGGCAATTTCGGAAATGATCGCGGCGGAGATCGCTTCGGCGGCGGCGGAGATCGCTTCGGCGGCGGCGGCGGCGGCGGAGATCGCTTTGGCGGCGGCGCTCCGCGCGGCGGCGGCGGCGGCGGAGGTGCCGGTGGTGGCGCGGGCGGTGGAGCTGGCGGTTTCAGCCGCATGCCCGCCCAGGTCGTCGGAACTGGTAAGGGCGTCGTCAAGTTCTTCAACAGCCAGAAGGGCTTTGGCTTCATCCAGCAGGAAACCGGCGGAGAGGACGTGTTCGTCCATATCAGCGCAGTCGAGCGCGCCGGCCTTGAAGGTCTCGCCGAAGGGCAGCAACTCGAGTTCAATCTGGTCGATCGCGGCGGCAAGGTTTCCGCACAGGATCTTCAGGTGGTCGGCGATGTCATTGCGGCACCCGCCGCCGCAGCCCCGCCCAAGCGCGAGCTCACCGGCGAGAAGGCAACCGGCACGGTCAAGTTCTTCAACTCGATGAAAGGCTTCGGCTTCCTCGTTCGCGATGATGGCCAGCCCGATGCGTTCGTCCACATCAGCGCGGTCGAGCGCTCGGGGCTCACCGCCATCAACGAGGGCGAGCGTTACGAGTTCGACCTCGAGGTTGACCGACGTGGAAAATATTCTGCGGTCAATCTGGTGCCGGTTCAGGGATAGTCGCTGAGCGCAGGTTCACCGTTTGACCAGTCGGTCGAGCGGTCGTAGGAATACAGGCGGCGGCTCTATCTAAGGAGCCGCCGTTTTTGTTTACCCTGCTGTTAATATCGCTTTCCCATCCTGGTTTTCCCAAAGCAAAGCAGAATACGACATCAAGGAAGGATCTCATGTCGATCACGCCGCTCATGCCGACCTACCCGCGCTGTGATGTTCGCCCGGTCAAGGGGGATCACTGCCATCTGATCGATGAGGACGGGACGCGCTATCTCGATTTCGCAAGCGGGATCGCGGTCAATCTGCTCGGTCATTCGCATCGCGGGCTGATCAGCGCAATTCAGCAGCAGGCCGAGACGTTGATGCATGTCTCCAATCTCTACGGCAGCCCGCAGGGGGAGAAGCTGGCCCGCACGCTCGTCGATAACACTTTCGCCGATACGGTGTTTTTTACCAATTCGGGCGCTGAAGCGGTCGAGACGTCGATCAAGTGCGCGCGCGCCTATCACCAGAATGCGGGCGATGCCGGCGACCCCTCGCGCTTTGAGATGATCACCTTCACCAACGCGTTTCACGGCCGCACGATCGCGACGATCAGCGCCTCCAGCCAGACCAAGATGCACCATGGCTTTGCCCCGATCCTGGAAGGCTTCAAGTATTGCGAATTCGACGATCTTGAGGCCGCGCGTGCTTTGATCGGGCCGCAGACGGCGGGTTTCCTGGTCGAGCCGATCCAGGGCGAAGGCGGGATCCGCCCTGCCTCTGAGGCTTTCATGAAGGGTCTGCGCCAACTCGCCGACGAACATGATCTCTTGCTCGTGCTCGACGAGGTGCAATGCGGCATGGCGCGCACCGGCAAGCTGTTTGCTTATGAGCATTACGGGATCGAGCCCGATATTGTGGCTTCGGCAAAGGGCCTTGGGGGAGGCTTTCCGCTGGGCGCGTGTCTTGCCACCGAGAAGGCAGCGCGCGGCATGACCTTCGGCTCGCACGGTTCGACCTATGGCGGCAATCCGCTCGCCATGGCTGCAGGCAGCGCCGTGATGGAAGCGGTGGCGAACGATGACTTTCTCGCCTCCGTCACCGACAAGGGCGAACGTCTGCGCGCAGGGCTCGAACAGTTCATCGGCAATTATCCCGACCTATTTGAGCTGGTGCGCGGCAAGGGCCTGATGCTGGGGCTCAAGATGAAGATCGAGAGCCGTGCATTCTTTGTCCATTTGCGCGACAATCACCAATTGCTGACGGTAGCCGCGGGGGATCAGACTTTGCGGATCATCCCGCCGCTGGTCATCGGCGATGCTGAAATCGAGGAGTTTTTCGACAAGCTCTCGGCGGGCGCTGCCAGTTTCAAGCTGCCCGAGGCTGCATGACCGGCGCGATCGCCGCCTCGTATCGCCATTTTCTCGATCTCGATGCTGCAGGGGCAGACGGCCTTGCTGCGATGATCGCGGAAGCGCTCGATCGCAAGGCGGCTCGCCGGGGCTTGCCCAAGGGCAAGACCGATGGCGATCGCGCGCTCGAAGGGCGGGTGCTGGCGATGGTGTTCGAGAAGAATTCGACCCGCACCCGGGTCAGCTTCGATATCGCGATGCGCCAGCTGGGCGGGACGGTTCTGATCCTGGAGGCCAGTTCGAGCCAGCTCGGGCGCGGCGAGACGATTGCCGATACCGCGCGGGTGCTCAGCCGGATGGTCGATGCGATCATGCTGCGCACCGACGATCACGCCAAGCTCGAGGAGATGGCGCGCAATGCCAGCGTGCCCGTGATCAACGGGCTGACCGATCGCTCGCATCCCTGCCAGATCGTGGCTGATCTGCTGACGATCATCGAGGATGGCAAGCCGCTGCCGGGCCTCGAGATTGCGTGGTTCGGCGATGGCAACAATGTACTAAATTCACTGCTTGAAGCGGCGGGCCTGATGAAGTTCAACGTTCGGGTGGCCGGCCCGGCCGATTTCGAGCCTGATCCGCGCTTTGTCGAGATCGCGCGGCGCGGCGGGGCTTTGGTGCTGCTGACGAGGGATGCGCGCGAGGCGGCGCGCGGCGCGGATGTGCTCATCACTGACACTTGGGTTTCGATGGGCCAGACGGACGCGGCCGAGAAGCGCGCAGCCATGCAGGACTACCAGGTCAACTCCGAGCTCATGCGCCTCGCCAAGCCTCAGGCGATCTTCCTCCATTGCCTCCCGGCGCATATTGGCGAGGAGGTCAGTGAGGAGGTGTTCGAAGGGCCGCAATCGCATGTTTTCGGCGAGGCTGAAAACCGCATTCACGCGCAAAAAGCGGTGCTGTTGTGGGCGTTTGGCCTCATTGGCGTCTAGCTGGGGAGCCCTCGATCGCGCGGCTGGTGCGATTTGCAAAAGGGGCTTTCACAGCACCAAGCGGCACCCCATATCGCCGAAATGGATCCTACCAACGAGACCTTCGCCGATTCGTTGTTGAGTTTCACTCTGCCCGGTCGCAATGCCCGCGGCCGCGTGGTGCGGCTCGATCGTGTGGTCGACGAGATCCTGTGCGCGCACAGCTATCCTGTCCCCATTACCCATCTGCTCGGCGAAGCGCTCGTCCTGAGCGCGCTGATGGGCGGTTTGCTCAAGGGCGATGGCGCTCAGATGACCATGCAGGCGCAAACGCAGGCCGGCGTCGTCCGCCTGCTGGTGTGCGATTTTCGTGGCGGGGTGATGCGCGGCTATGTCGATTTCGACGATGAAGCGCTGGCGGGGCTGGGGGCGAACCCGACGCTTTCGTCGCTGTTTGGCACGGGCTATCTCGCGATCACCTTCGAGGCCGACAGCGGCACTGGCGTGATCGAGCGCTATCAGGGGATCGTCCCCCTTGAGGGCGATACGCTGGCCGCAGCGTGCGAGACGTATTTCAGCCAGTCCGAGCAGGTTCCGACCATGATCCGCGTCGCCAGCCGTTACGGCGCTGAAGGGCGTGTTGCTGCCGGACTGCTGGTCCAGCATCTGCCTGACGGAGAAGAAGGGCGCGAGCGGCTCCACGTGCGCTTGGACCATCCGGATTGGGAGCATGTCGCCTCTCTGGCGGGCACGATCAGCCACACCGAACTGATTGATCATGCGCTCTCGCTTGAGGCCATCGTGTGGCGGCTTTTCAGCGAAGAGGACGAGATCCGCATCCAAGAAGGGCTTTCGTTGGCCCGGGGTTGCCGTTGCAGCCTTGAATATTACGAATCGGTGATCGCGCGCTTCCCAGCCGACGAGCAGGACGCGATGCGCGGCGATGATGGCTTCATCGAAGTCGACTGCGCTTTTTGCTCGCGGACCTTCCGTCTTGCAGCCTAGCCGTCGATTGACACGGCAAGCCGGGCGAGCCAATCCACTACCGGAGAGCTTGAGGCCCATGGGTATGATGAAAAGCGAGACATTCCGGCGCACTTGGCTTGCAACGGCAGGCCTTGTCGCTGCGCTCGCGGTGCCAACAGCCGCTGCCCAATCCGACGGGCTTGCCATGCTGAACGGGTTAGCCAAGGGCGAATGGACCATGAAGTATCGCGATGATGCAGCCGAGGAGAGGATATGCATCAGAGGCGGTGAAGAGCTGATCCAGCTAAAACACCAGAAGCCGGGGTGCAGCCGCTTTGTCGTTGAGGATGGCTCGGCCAGGGTGACGGTCCAGTACACCTGCCCAGGCGATGGCTATGGCCGGACCAGTATCCGCCGCGAGACCAATTCGCTTATCCAGATCGAGAGCCAAGGGATCGCTGGAGGTCTGCCGTTCCAGTTTGCAGCTGAGGCACGGCGAACCGGCAATTGCTGAGCTGCGCGCTTCAGCCCTCGAAACGGTTGTGCGGCCCTCGCCCATTGACTAGCGCTTGGGGCGATGACCGCAGACCAACCAACTAACCAACCACCGGTCGCAATCGTGCTGCTTTCGGGCGGTCTCGATTCGATGGTTACCGCTGCGCTGGCACGGGAAAGAGGGTTTTCCGTCCGCGCGCTGAGCGTCGACTATGGTCAGCGCCATCGATTGGAGCTGTTTGCTGCGAAGAAGATTTCTGCCAAACTCGGCCTCGCCGGGCACAGCGAAATTGCGCTCGATCTTAGGGCTTTCGGAGGGTCAGCGTTGACCGCTGACATTTCCGTTCCCAAAACCGGTGTGACTGATGGAATTCCGGTGACTTACGTGCCGGCGCGCAATTTGATCTTCCTTGCGCTCACCACGGCGTTTGCCGAGGCGGAGGGTGCGAGTGACCTGTTCATCGGCGTCAATGCGCTCGACTATTCGGGCTATCCCGATTGTCGGCCAGAATTTATTGCGAGCTTCGAGCAGACCGCGCGCCTTGGCACCAAGGCGGGAGCGGAGGGAGCTACGCTCACCATCCACGCGCCGCTTCAGCACATGACAAAGGCCGATATCGCGAAGGAGTGCGCCCGGCTGGGCCTAGATCCGGCGTGGAGCTGGTCGTGTTATGATCCCACGCCGGATAACCGGGCTTGCGGTCTATGCGACTCCTGCCGGCTTCGCAAAAAGGGATTTGCGCTAGCCGGAATTCCCGATAGCACGGTCTATGCGTAACACCTGTGGGATGGGAAACCCGCATTGGGATCAAGCGGGAGAGCTTTAATTGCCTGATTTGGATGGGGTCGGCGCGCCGGAGGCTGAGAAGCCTGTACCGGCCTATTCTTGGTACGCGCTGAGCGTGCTGGTGCTCGTGTATGTTTTGAACTTCATCGACCGCCAGATCCTCTCGATCCTCGCTAATGACATCAAGGCAGATCTCGGCGTCGACGACAGCTATCTCGGCTTTTTATACGGGACAGCCTTCGCCATCTTCTATGCGCTTTTCGGCATTCCGCTGGGTAGGTTGGCCGACAGTTGGAAGCGCGTGCGATTGATGACGCTGGGTCTGGCATTGTGGTCCGCGATGACGGCGGTGTCGGGCTTTGCCCGAGACGCTGGCACTTTGACGGTGGCACGGATCGGCGTCGGCGTGGGGGAGGCTACCGCAAGCCCATCGGCTTATTCGCTCATCTCAGATTGGTTTCCGGCAAGGCTGAGAGCAACCGCCTTGGCGATATACAGCTCGGGGATATACATCGGCGGGGGCGTTTCGCTCGCAATCGGTGGCCTCGTGGTCGACAATTGGAATAGCGCTTTCCCGGACGGTGGACCGCTGGGGCTCGCGGGTTGGCAGGCCGCCTTCATCGCGGTGGGCTTGCCCGGCTTGCTGCTCGCCATGTGGGTGATCACGCTGAAGGAGCCGATGCGGGGTGCGATCGACGGTCTGAGCACGGCTGAGAATCCTCATCCGTTCCGCGGCTTTGTGCAAGAACTGTTCACCGTCATCCCCGGCTTCACATTCTTCGGCGCGGCCTCGCGCGGAGCCAAAGCGCTGCTTTTGAATGTAGCGGTGTTCTTGGCATCGCTGGGCGCTGCGTATGCGGTGACAAGGGTCTTGGGATCAGGGCCGGGGTTCATCCTGCCATTCATTACTGACCAGTGGTTGCTGCTGGCGATCGGATATTACTCGGTCTTCTCCTGGGCCACTGCGCTAAGGCGACGCGATTATCCGACTTTCGCCCTGACCTTGGGATCGCCGGCCTTCATGTGCACCATTCTGGGCTACGGAACCGTCGCTTTCATGGCCTACTCGGCATCTTATTGGGGTGCGCCTTATGCGGAGCGTGTCTTCGGCGTTTCAAAGGTCGTGCTGGGCTTCTGGCTCGGCGGGGGAGGAGCCTTGGGCGGGTTCCTGGGGGTGATTCTCGGAGGCCGCATGGCCGACTTCCTCTTCACGCGCACCCAAGCGGGGCGAATTTGGGTGGTCCTGTTCGGTTTGCTGTCGCCCATCCCATTCGCCGTGGTACAGTTTACGACCGCCAGCTTCACGTTGTTTGCCATTCTAAACGTGGTGGTATCGGCCTTGGCCGCCTCTGCCTTGGGTGCAGCGGCCGCAAGCAGCCAAGCGCTGGTTCTGCCGAGAATGCGCGGCACGGCCACGGCAACCTTTTTCCTCGCAACAACGCTGGTTGGTCTTGCGCTCGGCCCGTACATGGCTGGATTTGTGTCAGCTCTCAATGGAGGGGATTTGAGCACTGGCGTCCTTTCGACGCTTGCGATCACACCAGTGGGGTTTGTTCTGTTGGCTACCGCTATCCGATTGGTCCCTGCGGCGAATTTGACTGTGCTTGCCCGGGCCCGAGCAGCGGGGGAGCCCGAAGCGGTCTGATTGTCTGATTGAAGGGGGCTTGGCCGCAGCGGCCCAGGGGCGCAACGAAGAGCTGCTGAGAGAACTGCCGGGCAATCTGGCGCCCCAACCGGTTTCTTTGACGAGTGCATTAGAGCTATTCCCGTCTGCTGCACGCAAAAAAAGGGCCGGGTTTCCCCGGCCCTCTCGATAGCAGCTTTGAACGAAGTGGAATTACATGCCCGATCCGGGCCCATAAGTGACTTCGACGCGGCGGTTTTGAAGCTCACGAACACCGTCGGCCGTAGGGACACGGGGTTGCGATTCGCCAAATGCCTCGCTCGTGATCCGGCCATCCGGGATGCCACGGCCGCTGAGATACGACCGGACCGATGCATTGCGACGCTGTGCCAGGCCCATGTTGTAGCTCACGCTGCCTGCACGGTCGGTGTGACCAGCAAGCATGACGTTAGCGGTACCGCAGTTCGCGTAGGCGGTGACGGCGTTGTCCAGGATGGTAGCAGCTTCCGCAGTGATCACCGACTTGTCGAAATCGAAGAACACGATGTACGGGCCGGTGTTACATGCTGGCTTCGGCGGCGGCGGAGGTGCCGGCGGCGGAGGCGGCGGAGGCGGCGGAGGCGGTGGAGCTGGAGGCGGTGGCGGTGGCGGGGGAGCCTCGCCACCGAAATTGTAAGTGAACGTGCCGAGGAGCGAGTGCGACGAGAAGTCAGTGCCGAACTCACGACCGCGGGTGTCAACCAAGTCCACGTTTACAGCGTTGAAGTACCTGTACTTAATACCAACGTCGAAACGATCGCTAACTGGAGCCCGAACACCTGCAAGGAGCTGCCAAGCAAAACCAGTGTCGGAATCGTCGATCGCTCCGGGACCACGCGGATCAAGAGTGGCTTCAATATCGGTGCGTGCAACACCGATACCGCCGCCAGCGAAGGCCTGGAGGCCATCATCATCGCCGAAATCGAACAGACCATTAAGCATGAACGAAAGGACATTCACTTCGCCGTTTGCGGGAAGCGTTCGACCGGTGACGAGAGAGCCAGGTGTGCCAGGGGCGCCGAGCCCTTGGAAGCCGAGCGTGCCAGCGGAAAGGTCGTCGACGTTAGCGCCACGATATCCAGCCTCTGCTTCCACGCGGAAGGCGCCGAAATCATAGCCGACAAGGGCACCAAAATCATAGCCAACATCCGTGCCGGCCAAGCTGTCTTCCTGGACGCCGTCGATATCGAAGTCGATGTCTTCGACCAGCATCACGCCGCCTTCACCCTGAATGTACCATTGGCCGTCGCGGGCCATGGCGGGTGCGGTGAGTGCTGTCGAAGCCAACGCCATCCCAATGACGAAGTTGCGCATTCTTCAATTCCCCTTTTTTGTCGTTTGAGGCTGAGGTGGCTGTAACTTTTCCACCGTTGAGTGGCAAGCAATCAATCACTCCAGAGTGTTGCACGAATGCCGCGTTTCCGACAGAAACCGAGAAAACACCGCCCAGAGCAACAGACTCTGCGCTTAACGGAATTGATCGCGTTCGGCTAGACAGCGGGCGGGATAAGGCGCAGCTCGCGAAGGATCCCCACCACTTCAACCAAGGTCGCACGTGCTTCTGCATCAACCGTGCCCCCGCCTTGGGGAATGGTAGGTGGCGAGGCAGAGCGCCATTGCGCGTGATAGAGCAAGATCTGGCTAGCACCACGATCGTATATTCTCATGCCATCCACCGGGGGAACGAACGACCATTCGCCCCCGATCCACAAAGCTATGAAGTCCGCGTGCTCGCTCCATTCACCGTTCGCAGGCGAGACGATCCGATAGGCCTGTCCCTCGCTAGGCATCGGCGGGGGCGACGATTGGGAAGCTGAAACGCTCGCCTGCAGCAAGGTGTCCAACATGGTAAACGCCTGATTGACGAAGAATTCCTTCTGCGTCTGGCCCGGGAAAAGAAGCGGAAGAGCGTAGTTGGTCGTTTTATCTACAAACGCGAAAGACTGTGCCATAAGCCAGACTCCTCATACTATCCAAATGTTGCAAGCAGAAGCGCTGGTGATCGCCCGAAATTCCCAACCTGCTGAACCCACAATTCGAGCGGGCCATAGCGGGCGTTAAGCTCCGACCGTTCCGCCTGCGAGATTTCGAAGCGAGCCTCGCTGCTGCTCCAGATCGCGGAGGGGGCATCGACGGGCCCCGCGCCAATTCGATAGGCCTCGAATTCTTCGACCAGAGGCAGGTCCAGTGCCTCGTTCCAGCGCCACTGCCCGCGAGCACGTCGAACCCAGCGCAGCTCCCATGTCTGATCGGCCGTGACGCTGCGACTGGGGTGAACCGGTGAGGGCGGCCTGCGAGAAAGCCCGAAATTGGCGAGTTCCGCGTAGACAGCAACATCATCAGCCCGCCCGGTCGCCGCAATCCGGCTAGAGGGCTCGGAACTCACTAGCATGGGATCAAGCAACTTAACCCGATCGTCGAGGAGAAATGCAGGGGTGCCGGGGGCATGACCGATAGCGGCAAGATCTTCGGTACCCGCTCTGCCACGCAAGAGCCCCCTCAGCGTCCATCGGCCCTCTCCACGGGGCTCTGCCCTGCTGAACTGCAAAATCTCACCGCCAACCAGGAAGCGATTCGCCCCGTTCGCGAGCCGCGCGATATCTGCATCTTCCAGATCGAGATCGGGGGCCAAAAGCTCGAGTTCGAGCGCTGCGCCGCCCTCGAAGATTACCGCGTTCGCGGGTGGAAGGGCGCTCTCAAGGACGCCGATCGCTGCTCTTCTCGCGCCTGTAGCTCCGATCGGAACCAGAGCAGAGCCTTGCTCCGCATAGAGCGATGCTCCGTTCCAACCGGAACTTGCAGAAGAAGCCGCCGCAAACAGAAGCGGGGCCGATGAACTGCCCATCCCGTCGAAAGGAGCTTCGAAGAAGTGGAGACTGGTTGGTCCGGATTGCACATCCTGGGGTGGATTGCTGCTTCCGGGATCGCTTGCGCTGACGAACCTGGAGCTGCCCCCAGGTGGGAGCCTTTCGAGCCCGAGCTCAACACCGCGCTCGAACCATTCCCAGCTCGTGACCCGCCATAGGCCCCGGATGCCCGGCACATGCACCGCATCGCCAACTTGCAGCGAGGGATCGAGTTCGCCAATCCGCCAGATCAGGTTTTCGCTGCTCCAGCGCGAGCGATGGGCCCGTGCATTGGCGAGCTGCTTTGCTCCCTCGGCCGACATCGCGGCGGGCAGATCGAGCATAACTTCCCTGCCGGTAGGCCGGCTTCCGATTGCGCGTTGTACGCCGGGCTGGAAGTCGCGTTGCTCGTCGTAATACCGTAGCGCTATCGGTTCCTGGCCGAGCCTCTCGGCGCGTCGCAGTGCGCGTCGTTCGGCCTCCTCGCTATCGCGCTCAGAGAGCTGTTCTGGCAGCTCCTTGATCGGCCCGACAACGTCAAGGGCGGACGCGATCCGCAGACCGCTTGCGGTCGTGGCGCAGGTAATCGGATATACTTGGCTGATGGTTGCAAGCGCTCCGGCTAACGAGCCGCCTTCATCTGAATAGCCGCGCGCATGGTCAAGGATCACGTCGCTCACCGCGCGGCTCTGGGGGACCAGCTGGTCCAGTGAAACCTGAGCGCCGTCTTCAGCGAGCACTTCAAAGCTGAGGGCCGGAATGCGATTTCCGAATTCGGCAAGCTGCAGGTTTTCGAACACGACATAGGCGCAATCCCGGAAGGCTGGCGCGAGCGAGCCTTTATCCGCTGCAATCACAGGGTCGACGTCATCGTCGCCGAACCCACGGTAAATTCGCATCACTCCGGCAACTTTAAGGTCACCGCGACTGCCGCGTAGAAGGTTGCCGTCAGCCCAAATGCGACCCACATCGCTGATGGGCCTGCTCGACAAGGCTACAGCAAAGCTGGCCGAATAGGTGTAGCTGATCGTTGATCCCTGAATTTTCCCTCCTTGGGTGGCTTCGCTCTCGATGAGATCGGTTGCCCAGATTATGCTTCCAGCGACCCGCATGCGGCCGAAATGACGGGATAACGGCTGCCCGTAACTCGATGTGGTTACGGCGAGTTCCTTGAGAGGTGCGCCTCTGCGAGATCCTCCACCAAAAATTGCCCTATCGGCTTGCTGTCCGAGCAACCCGCCCAACGCGCCGCCCAACGGCCCGCCGATGGCTGTCCCAACGGCAGTCAGTAGAAGTGTCGCCATCTCAAATTCCTCGCGGTTGTCTTCAAGGACGCCAGTGCGCGATGGGCGCCATTCCGGTAAGCGGTTCGCGCACCACGCGTCTTAAAGCGGCATGCGCGTGGATCAGCCAATCGAGACCTTCCACAATCATGAGATGGTGCTGCAGGGGCGCTGGACAGATCAGCAGGACGTCACCCGCCTTGAGAGCGCCGGCAACTGGGCTCAGGCCCGAGCGCGCAGCTTCGGTAAACCACCGATCGACATTGCGATTGCGCAAGCTGTAGCCGCATATCGCGAGCGGTCGCCGTCCAATCATCGTCAAGGCTGCCGAAACCATCCCGACGCAATCAAGGCCGCTGGCAGGCTCCCTTCCGTAGAGCCTGAACCGAGTGCCGACGAGAGTCGCAGCCGCGCTCGCCAACGCCGCGCCCGCACTCATCCTGTCGAGCGCCCATAGCGAGTGAGCAGGTCGTTCCCCGGCAAAAAGGGCTCGCCGCGAAAGTTCTTCGAATTCTGGAACCGCTCATCGCAAGTGGCGAGTGTGTGGTCGCAGCCCTCCAGCAATTCGACTGCCGTATCAGGCGAAAGCCCTTGTGCGAGCGCCTGGTCCAAAGTCAGTCGCGAGCCCTCGACAGCGAGTATGCCGAAAGCCTTTCCGGTTTGCGGGCCCGCAAGAAAGCGCACTTCGCCATCGAGCACCCCAACCGGCAGAACCCCAGAAAGCTCTACTGTATTCTCGTCCAGATCGACCGCTGCCACATGATGGCGCGAGATGAACCGGGTGCGAGGAAGGCCGCAGCCAGGGCCACAGAACAGCGCACGACAAGTGGGGCTTGTGCGGGGCACAATGTCGATCTCGAGAACATGCTTTGCAGAGCGCATCTGCGCGCTGAAATTGCGGCCGTTGTCCTCGATCTCTCCCAAGGCGCCAAAATAGAGGACATGGCTTTCCAAGGCCTCCCAATCGACAGCGCCAATCATGATTGCAGCGGCATCGTAAAGGCCAGCACGAAGATCACCCTCGCGAATGGCCTTGTGGCTGAGTGCTCCCTCGACTTCGGCACTGTCATCTTCGATCCGGGAGGAGAGCCGGATCGCGGCAGGAAGCATCCCGGGCGCGGCGCGATGCCGAATGCCGCCGAAATAAAGGTCCCGGTCATGGCTGGTAAAGCCCAACGTCACGCCATCCTGACGAAAAATCCGCCAAAAGGTCGCAACTGTGTCGAGTTCACGGTCGAAAAACACGCGCATCATGCAATCTCGCGCACTTCGATGAGCGGGATGCTTGGTGCCTCGCCTGCTGCAAAGTCAATTCCCGAGATATCGATCCGATCTTCGGCAAATCGCACCGGCACATCGAATAGAAACCCGGCGCGCACCTTTGCGCCAACCGGTGGAGCTGATGCGAGGCGGATCATTCCTAATTCGCCAAGGGTCCAATTGCTGACGAGCGATCCTGCGACACTGATCAAGATGCTGCCGGGATGAGGCCGAGTAATCGGGCGGATTTGCGGCTCGTCACCTTCGCCATAAGCCTTGATGAGCTGAAACTCGGTGCGGCCCCCATCCCCTATCCCAATAAGCTGATCGAGCATGGTGGGTGGTCCGGTCATGCTCTTTGAACTGTTGTCATAGGGATCTTGGACCCGAAAACCCTTGGCAGCCCCGCGCCGGGCACGGAAGAATTCGATCAGCCTGCAGAGTTCTTCCTCGGATCG
This sequence comes from Erythrobacter sp., assembly GCA_036835265.1. Taxonomy (GTDB): domain Bacteria; phylum Pseudomonadota; class Alphaproteobacteria; order Sphingomonadales; family Sphingomonadaceae; genus Erythrobacter. Next base: position 24,781 of record DAITMG010000011.1, read on the forward strand.
GATACCAAGGCCCACATCGAAGTGGATCCGAGCGTCAGACCAGAGCGAATTGCGCCGTTCATGGCCTGAGGCCGTCACGGACACACTGGTCGAGAATTCAGGGGCGACAGCCGTCGCGCGCCCCAGCGCGAAGGGATACACCACATCATCGAAAGCATTCATGCTATCCTCCTGAGCCGGGGCCAGCCGCGTGTAACCGTCGCGAGAGACTTGTGGCAGGGCCCAGACATACCGTCGCATCACGCCTCGACTGGCCGCCTCATCGAGGCCCGCGTCAATCCTCGCCCAATAAAGCTGAGCGTCTTTGGCCAGCAGCACGAATCCTGCGAAATAATCTTGATTCTCAACCGGATATCCCAGACGAGCATCGACCAGAGCGTAGGCTGCGCGGCGCAGACCATCGACCCCGGAGGTGAGCCAATCATAATCTTCAAGCTGCAGTCTGTCGAAGGCGGGATAGGCCCAGCCAAGCGGGAGGTTGGCGCGCGCGAGATGGGGCATTCTTTCGGAAAGAATGGTCGGCGTGAAAGCGAGGAGTAGAACCTCGGAGGGACCATCAGCCCGCGCCCTTATCACCGAGGTCAAGTTGGCAGTCGACTGAGCCAGCAAGGCGCCCGCTGAATCGAGCAGCGCGGTCTGCTGACTTGAAAGCGGCTCTGACATATCGGGAATGAGCACAGGATTGCCGCCGAATGCGGCCTTCGCTGCCTCGTCATAAAGGCAAATGGCACCAGCGTTCGTTGTCCACCACCACGGCTCACCAATCTGCATGCGGACGGGAAGCCCCGCATCCTTCATGAGATCGACAAACTCACTCGTGCTCGACCAGAGCCAGGCCATAGCCTCGGAATTGGCCGGGGAAAGCAAGGTCGAAGGGGGATCCCAACCCGTAAGAGCGGGATTGCCGTTCGTATCCCGCTGTTTCCATTCTTCGGGGCAAAATGCGTTGAACAGTTCGTAGGAGATCGAGCTAATGGCTTCGATTTCATTGAGCTTGCACTGTTCGTAGAAGTTCGCGTGCCACATCTGGGCAGGGGTGCAAAGTCCGCCGTTGCGGTCGACCAGCAAGTCATCGTCCGGATTGACTTCGAGCCGCATGAAGTGGCTCATCCCGACATAATGGACGAGGTCTTCGCGATAGCCGAGCCCGATCACGCTGCGAACGATGCGGCTGGGGGTTTGGTTGTACGAATCATCGTAGGCAGTGGCAATGCGTTCGCCGTGTATCGGCAGGCGGACGTCGCCGATTGCGATCATGGCACGACCGCCATCGGCATTGATGTTGCTCAGAATGATTCGGCCATTGAAGCGATCTGAGAGTGGTTGCTGGCTGCCACCTTCATATTCCGGGGCGACGAAGGAGATGAACATCCGATAGATGCGCGCGGCGTTCACCGGATCGCCCGGAAGACCGTATCCGCCCTCAAGCGATGAGAACGGGAGCGTAATGATGGCGTCGTGCGGCTCGCCTTCGGCGTAATTCCACAGCCGCACATACCAGGTATGAGGCTGGTCTTGCTCGTCTTCGCCCTCGATCGTCAGCGTTGGTCCGTTGATCTGATCGAGCGGGATTACCCCTTCGGATTGCCAGCGGAAAGAAAGCGTCGTGTGCGAATAGTCGCGATCGGTTTCATAGGCTAGCAAGGGATGATCGAGAGCATCCTCGGTCTCCCAGATCAGGCCGATGAGATCGCCCTTGTAATGCAGTTCGATGTCCACCTGCAGCGAGCTAGGCCCGGTCGCGACCACTGACGCCATGGCCGGACGGGGGAAGTTCACGGTCCAGAAACGGGGATCGAAGCGCTGGATGTAGTTGGAGTGCTGTCCGTTGCGCTCGTCGGCAAGCCAAAAGGCCATCAAAGCTGTCCTTCCTTATGCTTCGCTCAAGGCGCGCCGAACGGCACTTGCGATCTGTCGCGACGACCTTTGCATGGCCGTAGGGGCGGCTGCCCCGCGTGTGGCATTGAGCGATATCGCGACCTTCACGTCTCGCCTGCCGGCGGTCGATTGTCCGGGGTCGATGCGTCCCGCACTGGTCGGCACGAAGAACTCCGGTCCGCGTTCGCCGACGAGGTATCCTCGTCCAGGCGAGACCGGCCCGCCGGTCGCCCTGCCTGGCAAACCGAACAGCGCACCGATCGATTGGCCCAGCAAGGCGCCAAGGCCGCCGCTGCCTTTCGAGCCTCCGAACAGGTCCGATATTCCGGCATTGAGCGCATGCGCTGCAATCTCGTCGAGCGAGCGAAAGGCAATGCGCTTCAAATCGTCAAACCCGAGCCCGCCTTTGCGCACCGCAGTTAGAAGTCCGCGTTCAAGGACCCCGCCGACCTTCTCGAACCCTGCTACAAGGTTGGTATCGATTGACCGATTGATGTTCTCAAGATCGGCAGCAAAGCCGTTGGTGGTGGCTCGCACATCAATGACGAGGGCATCAAAATTATCTTCCATGGGCATCGCGCTCCATCATTTGGGCAATGAGTTCCCGGGTGGGGATGCCTGTTGCGTCAGCCCCTGCAGGATCGCCAAGGGCGAGCGAAAGTTCGGCGGGCGTTGCGTGCCAGAATTCGTCAGGGCGCCATCCGAGCAGCTGTGCACAAATCGCATTTGCCCGCGCAGCGAACGTGCGAAAGTCGCTCACCCGTCGCCTTGGAGCACCTGAGCGAGAATTGCTCGCACCGGCTTAGCGGCACCCACGAGCCCCACAGCCAAAACCGCTTCGCCGACAGCTTCGCGGGCGGGCCGGTCGACATCGGGCAGGCAGTGCCAGATGAGGGCGGTCATCTCGCTAAGCGTGAGTGACCCGGCCGAGGCCCTTTCGACAAGCGCGAACAGCGAGCCGAGTTCCTCTTCGGCCAATACCAGGTTTTGAAAGGTGGGGCGCAAGATCAATGGCCTGCCGCTTACCAAAAGCACCGCTTCCCCGCGTAGCGGATTAGCTGAATTCGTCATGCCGACAACACCGGACCCGAGCTCTCCAACTGAAGCGTGTAGGTGCGCTCGCCATTGAAATCGCCGGAATAATCGAGCCGTTGAACCAGAAAGTCCCCGCGCATTCGTTCGCCACCCTCGAACGAGAGTTCGTACGCGTCGATCGTTCCGGCGAGGGCATGGCTTCGCACCTTGCTTTCTGCAGCGCTACCGAGGAATATTCCGGCGGCGCTGACCGAAACCGAGCGCGAGCCCGCACCAGAGAGCAGGTCTCGCCAGCCGCCGGAATCCTTGCTGGTGACAACGACGGCGTCGCCGTTGATGGTCATTTGCGTGGTTCGAAGGCCTGCCACCGTTTCGAATGTGGGCGAGGCTGCTCCGTCAGAGATTTTCAACAGGAAGGCGGCGCCGTTTTGAGCTGGCATGGGCGTTACTCCGGAAGGGCTGAGAAGAGGCGAAAGCGGAATTCAAGCAATGCGCCGCGTAGATTATCGGCACGAGCTTCGCTGCGTGCGCGTATAAAGCGGATGGAGGCGACCTCCAGGGTCTCGTGGAAGGGCGGGAATAGGAGGACGCGCTGTTCGATCGCGGCAAGGACCGGCGCATCGGCACCGGGAACGTCGATCCTTGTTTCAAGCTCGAGAGCTATGCGAATTTCGCGGCCCGGGCGATCTTTCGTGCCCCAATCGGTCGAGGCACTGGCCGAGATCCCGAGCCAGGGGGGCGAAGCGCTGAGCGGGGTCTCCTCCTCGATCGAATTGATCCCGCTGAGTGCCGGGTCAGTGCGCAGCCACTCGATCAGATGATGGCGTAGGGCATTTTCCAAGTTTCTCTCCCCCTCAAAGGTCGGGCCAAAGCCATCTGGATGAGCGCCATGGGTGGGCTCTTTCGCGCTTGCGGGTGCTGATGATTGCTCGGGCCCTGCGCGATGCTTCGCTCTCGAGGGTCTGTCCGAGGCTTCGCAAAAAGGCGCTGCGCGCGCTGAACCTGGCCTCTACACCGATCATGCCAGACTCAACCGACGCCAAGGGCGCCAGAGTGCAGCCACACTGCTCGGCGGCGCGGAACTGTCGGCGTCGTCGCGATCGCGATACTGATAGGCGGCAAGGCGGATGATCCCTTGCTTCAGCGGCGCTGGCAACTCGTTCCAGGTCGGCGCAATCCCGACACGCGCACGAGCGATAACGGAAGTTGCGTTGATCGCTCTTCGTAGGTGCAAAACCGCGATTCCCTGAGCGCTGATGCTATATTCGAAAGCCGCATCATCAAGACGCTCGCGCACATTTGCGAAGGAAAGAGCGTCAGGGGCGAACACTTCCCGGACTGGACACGATAGCAGGCGTTGGGAGCCTGCGTGCGGCAAAAGCCGCTCTTCGATCGTCTGTTCGAGCGGAACCTGCCCGATGAATGCTTCGCACAGTTCGGTGCTCGCATGCAAAAGATCGGTGAGCACATGCTCTTCGGTTGGCCGGCTGATCCCAAGCCAACTCTTCAGTTCCTCCAGCGCGTGCTCGCCCAAGTCTGCTGGTACAACGACGGTTCGCTGCATAGCTGCTTCTCCCAAAACTGTTCGCAAGAGGATCGCCCGCGCCGCCTGATCCAGGCAGGAGGGTGCCTGAAGGCGGCGCGGGCGCAGAACCGGCAAGGGAGGCAGAGGGCCTCAAGCATGCCGGGGACCGGTCATCCCGGTTGGAGAGGATCAGGCTTCGATCTTGAGCAGCTTGATCGCATCTGAATTGAGCACTTGGCCGCCCACCCGCTTGGTCGCGTAGAAGTGCACGAACGGCTTGTTCGAGTAGGGATCGCGCAAGACGCTGGTCGCGCTGTGCTCGGCGATCAGATAGCCATGGCGAAAGTTGCCGAACGCGATCGGGAATTCGCCCCCTTCGATATCGGGCATGTCTTCCGCTTCGATCACCGGATAGCCCAGCAAGCGGTCCGGCTGGCCATCCACCATCCCGGGCTGCCACAGGAAGGCGCCATCGACCGTCTTGAGTTTGCGCACGGCGGCGAGGGTGGCCGAGTTCATAACGAAGGTGGCCCCTTGGCGATGACCGGCCTTGAGCGTGTGCACCAGGTCGATGAGCTTGGCATCGGGCGCGCTGTCGAAGCCGGTCGCATTGCCAGAGCCGATATACTGCACAGTCCCGAAGGCCCGGATCGCATCTTCAGCCGTGCTGGTGGCTGCCGACAGGAAACCTCGCGGTTGATTGGCGCCCGTGCCAGTCACAAAGGCGGCTCCTTCGGCCCGGGCGAATTCCATCGCGATCTCGCTTGCAAGCCAGCTTTCGATATCGAACGCGACATCATCGAGCATCCCCTGGCTTGCAGCGGGGTTGGCGTAGAGATCGCCGCTGGGTGGTGCGATCTCAGCAAAGGCGGGGGTGTCGGTCTCGCCACGCGGAGCGGTTTCGCTGACCCAGCCAGAGGCCGTGCCGCCGGTCGCGACCAGCTTGCGATAGCCTGACGTGCCGGTCTGCACCACCTGTGCGATCGAGCGAATGGGGCTCGCCTCGTTCAGCACTCGATCGATCACCGCGTCGATGGTCTTGGGAACAGCATAGCCTCCCTCTGTGGGTGAGGAGAGGTTGAGCGACTTGATCTCGGTTTCACGGCCGCGGCGAAGGTACCCGTCGACGAACCCCTTCACCTCTGCCGACGAAAATGCATCGCCAGACATCGCAGGGCGGTAGGCGGCACGCGCAACCTTGTCGAGCCGGCCCTTGACCTCGTCGACTTCGGTCCGGAGCGCGGCGATATCGGCTTCTGCCTTGTCCTGCCGCGCGACGATCTCGAAGCTTTCTGCAAGGGGATCCTTGGCCGAAATGGCGGGATCGGCGAGAGGGGTGCTGATATTGAAATCCATGAGGCATCAAACCTTTCGTGTGGTCGGCTAGTGGCACAAAAAAGCCGCCTCAACGGCGGCCGGTGAAAGTTCGCGAGATGCGCGCGTTCTGCTCAGACGAGCATGTGTACGCGTGCGCCGTGTTGGAGGGGATGGGTAACGAGGCTGATTTCGAACAGATCGATCGCAAGCAATCTGCGCTGCTTGCCACTGTAGAGAGCCTGTCGCGCACGATAGCCGAAGCTGAGACCGCTCACTTCCCCTTGCGCCAGAGCTTTTGCGGCACGGCTGTGGGCGGCGGTGATCTGGGCGATGATGCGCAGGCCTCTTGCGTCTTCTGCAATCTGCTCGACACTCCCGATGATCTGATCGGGGCGATGCTGCCACAGCAACGGGAACGGCTTCTCGCGCGAGGCGAGCGTTTCGGCAAATGCGCCGCGGTCGATGGTGTCGCGGTCGGCATCGGGAATGCCGAACAGGGCCGCATAGCCTGCCAGGCGCAGCGGTCGTCCAACCGGGGGAGGGGTCCTCACAGGAGGTCCCACACGCCCAGCCGGACGGCAATCCCGATGAGCAACAAGGCCAGCACCGCCCGGATCGCCCATTCGATGAAAGCCTTCCACGCGCTCGACTTCGCATCGCGCCAAGCTGCCAGCAGCTCGCGCAGGTCGGCCAGATCGCCTTCGGCGCTCGCATCGGCGAGGCCGAGGCGATGGAGCATGCGTTCGCCAACGAGCTCGCTCGTTTCTTCAATGATGGCGCGCAGGGTGTCGAGCTCGGCGCCTTCGGTGCTCGCTTGGGCGAGCAGGCTTGCCAGCATTTCTTCCCGGCTTGCGGTGATGGATCCATACGGGTCTTTGGGAAAATTCACGATTGCATCTCCTCGGGGGGGAAACCAAGCAGTTCGCGTTTCTCGTCGCGGCTTAGAAAGTCGGCTTCGGAGACCTGCTTCCACAATCTCTCGCGATCTTCCGAAAGCGCTGGCACGAGATCGAGGTCGATCGCGACGGATGCATTATCGAACCACGGCGCAAGGCCTTCGCTGATTGCTGACAAAAGCTTGTTTGCAAGCGGAAGCAATGTCAGCCGCCACAGAGCGCGATTGGCTTCTCGGTAGTTCGAATAGGTGTTGTCGCCGGGGATGCCGAGCAGCATCGGTGGGACCCCGAAAGCAAGCGCGATCTCACGCGCTGCAGCGCTCTTCAAGGTCGCGAAATCCATGTCGGCCGGCGAAAGCGCCATGCTCTGCCACTTGAGGCCGCCATCGAGCAGCATCGGCCGCCCCGCATTGATAGATCCGGAAAAGGCGTGAGTGAGCTCGCCCCTCAGGCGCTCGAACTGTTCGCGTGTAAGCCCCGCGCCATCGCCCGTATCGTAGACCAGCGCCCCCGAGGGCCGCGCCGCATTCTCGAGCAGGGCTTTGTTCCAGGCCGAAGCTGCGTTGTGGATCGTCACAGATTGCGCCGCCGCAGCGAGCGCGCTCGCGCCACAGTGATCCTCTATGGGATGCATTGCCTTGAGCGCGATCACGCTTGGCCAGCCATCCTCGTCGACCATCGGCAGGATGCGGCGATCACCTGCGACGGTGTATTCGCAAGCAACAGGCCAGCCATCATCTCCGGCGATAATCTTCGTTCGATCTGGGCGCAGGGCGAAAAGCTCTATTGGCTGACCGCTCGCATCCTTTGAAATCTGCACAAACCCATTTCCATGGAGCAGGATCTGAGCCGCGAGTGTTTCGAGCAATGCCTGACCTGCGCTGGTTGCCGTGATCAAGCTGACCAAACGGGGCTCGGAACTGGTCAGCGGTGCCTGCGCGATCCCCTCTGCGACAATGCGGACTGATCGCTGCGCAATCGGATTGCTTAGAAAGCCTGCTTTTACCGCACTTGTGTATTCGAACCCGTCGATAGGGCAGATCGCCGTTTCGAACCGGGTTGGCCAGCCATAAAGGGTGCCCGGTGCTAGCGGCATACGGGGTGTTTCGCCGCCTTTGAAGGCAGCGCGAAATTTCTCGAGGAACGCCATCGGTTTTCCCTTTTAGAGGAGGTGCACGCCGGGATTTGCAGAACGCCCCAGCATCAATTCAGTTACCGCCCAGACGAGCGCATCTGCGCGGTCCGGGCTTCTGCCCGGTCCGGAATATCCGCCGCCGCTTATGAGGCCGCAGAGCTGGTCCTCGAGGCGGGCGAAGCTGCCGCAATGGCGCACTCGGCCGGCCGCATAAAGCGCTGCCACCGGTTCGGCGCGCGCTGCCTTGCCGCGGCTGGCGTGAACCAGCTTGACCGGCAAGCCAGCATCCGCTGCTCGCAGCACGCTCTCAACCATGGCTCCGCCCTGATTGGCCTCGGCTACGACCCGGTCTGCGCTCCAGTTCAGCGCAGCGACCGCGACCGCCTTCGCCCACTGATCGGGCGGCGCGCGCTCCAAGCTGCAATCGGCGAGGACGCGGCACACATTGTCTTCGCCAAGCGCTGCCACGATGATCCCGCATTCATCGCCCTTGGCCGATGCCGGTGGATCAACCGCGACCACCACTCGGCGAGGCTGCGGCACCTTGCCGGTCTCGCGCGCCGCCTCGATGAGCGAGCGGGTCCACAGCGCACCCTCGACATCTTCGAGCAGTTCGCCGTTGATTTCCTGTCGGCCGAGCTGGGTTTCGCCATAATCTTCCTTGAGCGCCTGCAAGAAGCGCGCAGGCAAGTTCGAGGCGTTGTCGAAGGTCGATCCCCGCGTCATCGTGATGCCGCCGCTCGGCTCCTTGTCGATCAATCGCCGCACCAGCGGCACTGCGCGCGGTGTCGTGGTCACCGCAATCTGCGGATGCCCCAGCACCCGCAGGCCCATCACAAGGTTGTCCCAGCAACGCATGGCGCGCTCACCCGACAAGGCCCACTTGCCGATCTCGTCGCACCACGCATGACTGTGTTGCGGCCCGCGCAGCGTCTCCGGCTCTGCGGCGGAAAAAAGCTGCGCCTGCGCGCCATTGTCCCACCGAAGTCGGCGCAGGGACGGCTCAAAACGAGGGCGCCGGTCAGGCGGGGAACAGGCGAGGATCCCGCTCTCGCCTTCGACCATGACGGCGCGTGCCTCGGCCAGCGACGATGATACAAGCGCGATCCGGGCCTCGCCCTGGTTTTCCGCAATGCTGCGCACCCATTCGGCGCCGCTGCGGGTCTTGCCGAAGCCTCGCCCCGCCATCACCAACCAGATGCGCCAATCACTCTGCGGGGGCAATTGCTCAGGCCGTGCAAACAGCTTCCAGTGATATAGGAATTCGTTGCGCTCTTCCTTGGTCAGACCCTTGACGAAGTTCTCGCGGACTTCCTTGCCGGCCCGCGCCAAGCACTCAAGTTCGCAGCTCACACTGCGGAGGAGCCCTTGTTGGGCTCTCCTGCCTTGTCGAGGCGCACCTGCTGCCGGATCGCCTCGACCTTTCGATCGATTGCAGCCCGAACTTCCGCCGCGCTCACACTGCGCTGTTCTGCCTGTCCTCGTGCTGCTGTCTCGCGGTGCGCGTTGAGGAGCCGAATGGCATTGGCGAAATCGTATTTCTCGTTTTCGCTGGTATACAGGTCGCCTTCGCGCAAACGCCGCAAGACTTCCATTTCGAGATGCGAATATCCTTCGCGCAAGGCGGCATCCCATTGGCGCGCGAACTCCAGATCCTCACGGCGCAACCTGTAGGCCTTGCTCGGGCTGACATTGGCGTGAGCTGCCGATTGGGTCACGTTCGAACTTTCAGCGAGGCGCGCGAGGAATTTGCGCCGCCAGTCTCTACTTGGCCTCGGCTCACTTCCGCCCGCGCGTTCACTCTTAACTGTTGTGCGAGCATGCGATTGGCTCATCAACGATCTCCCGTCGGAACAGGCGGCTCAATGCAGTGTGTCTGAGAGGAAAACCCCGGATTGCGAGAGCAGAAGAGCCGACCCCAGTGCGACTCGCTCTTTTCCTAGGCTGCCTCCTCACTAACCAAATAGCGCGACGATGTCAAGCAAGATTTGCCATATAGGTTATAATTTGCCGCTTGCCCGGACGCAAGACGTGGCCTAGGCGGGCGCGCTAATCACTGAGGAAGCCCCCGCAACATGGCTTGGCTGCGTAGCCTTTATGACTGGACGATCGAGAAGGCCGCGCACCCTCATGCCGTGGGGTGGCTGGCGTTTTTCAGCTTCATCGAGGCGAGCTTCTTCCCGATCCCGCCGCATCCGCTGCTCGGGCTGATGTGCCTTGCCGAGCCGAGCAAGGCGCTGCGCTTCTCGATCGTTGCAACCCTTGCTTCGGTCGCGGGTGGACTGTTCGGCTACGGGATCGGCTATGCCCTGTTCGATGCCGTCGGAGTGCCCTTGCTAACCGCGATCGGCCTCATCGACAGTCTGCCGGCAGCGCAATGCACCTTTGACGAATATGGCGCACTCGCCGTGACGATCGCTGCAGCGACACCGGTGCCTTTCAAACTGTTGACCATCACCGCAGGGTTTCTGCAGATGGACCTCGCGCCGTTCCTCGCCGCGAGCTTTGCCGGACGCGCCCTGATCTTCGTCAGCGTAGGTGTGCTGTTCCAGTTCTTCGGCCGCCCGATCAAGCGGATCATCGATCAGTATCTCGTCACTGTGACGACCGTCTTCGTGCTGCTGGTGGTAGGCGGCTTCCTCGCCGTAACGCAGCTGGGCGGAGGAGGCGGCAGCGACGAGGGAACTTGTGCGCCCGGCGGTGCAGACGTTGCGCAGGAAATCAGGCGATAATCCCGACCGTCTTTCCGGCGCGCTCGAAGATCCGCAGGATTGTCTCAACCTCCTCGGAGGAGTGTTCGGCGCACAGCGAACAGCGCAGAAGGGTCATGCCAGCGGGCGTTGCCGGGGGGCGGGCGAGATTGACGTAGAGGCCTTCATTCAGAAGCGCCTCCCACATGCTTGCTCCGCGCTCCAGATCAGGCATGATCACCGCAACAATCGCGCTTTGCGGTTCGCTGGTGCCGAGTGCGAAGCCGAGCGCGGTCAATCCTTGGTGCAGCCTCCTCGAGTTTTCCCACAGATGCGCGCGCTTGTTGGCACCGTGCATCAACTTGCGGATCGAAGTGGCCGCAGTGGCGACAACGCTCGGCGGCAGGCTGGCGGTGAAAATATAAGGGCGGCAAACGAGGCGCAGGATCTCGAACTTGGGATGGTTCGAGACACAGAAACCGCCAACTGTACCCACGCTTTTGGAAAAGGTGCCGATCACGAAATCGACTTCGTCGAGCACCCCCTGCTCCTCGGCAACACCGCGACCGTTGGGGCCAATGAAGCCCATGGAATGCGCTTCGTCGACCAGCACCATTGCGCCGTAGCCCTTGGCGATCGCGATCATCTCCCTCAAAGGCGCGACATCTCCAAGCATCGAATAAACGCCCTCGAGGATCACGAGCTTGCCCGCATTCTCGGGTATCCGCCTCAGGCGCTTTTCCATCGCCTCGATGTCGTTGTGACGGAAGGGCACGATCTCGGCATCGCCCATTTTGCAGCCATCGTAGATCGAGGCGTGGCTATCGATATCGAGGACGATGTAGTCGCCCTTGCCCGCGATGGTCGAGATGATCCCGAGATTGGCCTGGTAGCCGGTCGAGAAGACCATCGCGTGGTCCATTCCGTAGAATTCGCGCAGCGCGTCCTCGCACTCACGGTGGCCCTGATAGGTGCCGTTGAGAAGGCGGCTACCGGTGGTGCCCGACCCGAATTCGTCCAGCGCCTGCTTGCCCGCATCGATCACATCGGGGTCAAAGGTCATCCCCATGTAATTGTATGTGCCAAGCAGGATCGTCTCGCGCCCGTTGCAGATCGCGCGGGTCGGCGAGAGGACTTTCTCCATCACGAGATTGATCGGATCTGCGCGCCCGTCGCGCAGAAATTCGGCTCGCTCGGCGATCAGCGGATCGAACCTCGAGAACAGGTCGCGCGCGGGAACTTCGAAGTCTGGGGCGGGACTCGGGGCGATGTGATTCATAAGCTCTCTTTCGTCACGCGGCTTGCAGCTTGTGCACGGCAGCGACAAGCTGGCCATAATTTTCGATCTCTGCCTGCTGGTTCATGCTGATGATCACGTCGAACTCGTCTTCGATTTCGGCCACAAAATCCATGACCGTCAGGCTGTCGAATTCCAGATCGGTCGCAAAGGTGGTCGATGGCTCGATCGCGACATTCTTCTTGTTGAAGGGTTCGATCAAAGCTCGGATCCGCTCGTCGACTTCGGCTTCAGTCATTTAAGGCACGCTTTCCATATTGAGAGATAGTGCGGGCAGGGCTTCATCAGTGCAAGGCGGACAGAGCGGTTGCGGACCACACTTGTCAAGCAGGAAGCACAGTGGCACGCCCCCATTTCGCCAGAAGTGAATCGAAGCAAGATACGCGCGGCATGACGAGCGGACGCGCCATTAGGGGCAGATCGAGATGCAAATGAGCAAGGAAGCGCCGGTCGCCGCCAGTGCGGTAAACCCGTCGGAGCCAGTAAAGAGCCGGAACTTCTATGCGCAAGCGGTTCACCTGACCCGAACGCTCCAGGTCAACACTTTGACGCTTTCGCAAATGGCGGATCAGAAGGCCTCGATCCTCATCGGTGCCACCTTTGTGGTGTTCTCGATCACGGTCACGTCCCTCAATGCCCAGTCCGCCACCCTTTCGACAGTTGCGCTCGTGGTCACCGCCTTCGTATCCTCGCTCTTCGCGGTGCGCGCCGTCGTTCCGTCCCTGTCTTCGCCGCCGGTGGATCCTGCTCAGCGCAATCCCCTCTTCTTCGGGCACTTTGCCGACCTTGACGAAGAGGAATGGACGCAGGATATGCTAGATCGCCTCGGCGATGAAGAGCGCTTCTTTCGCTCGATGCTGCGCGACGTGTATCAGAATGGCCAAGTCCTCCACCGGCGCAAATATCGTCTGCTGACCATCGCTTACCGGACTTTTCTGTTCGGGCTCTTGGGGACGATGACGATCTATCTGGGCGAGGTCATCGTGGCTCAGCTGTAATCTCGGGCGTAGCCAGCAATCGCGTGACCGCATTCATAAAGACCGTCAGGGACACCGGCTTTGACAGATAACCCGAGGCGCCCGCCTGCCGTATGCGCTCTTCATCACCCTTGGCTGCAAACGCGGTGACTGCGAGAACGGGAATGGCGTTTAGCCGCTGGTCGTTCTTGGCTGCCTTGATGAGGTCGACCCCAGAAATGCCCGGAAGCTGGATGTCCATGATAATGAGGTCAGGAACCCGAGCCAAAGCGGTTTTCAGAACCATCTCTCCGTCGGCTACGGGCTCAACATCGAAGCCTTTCGCCTTGAGAACATCGCAGAACAACTTTCGATTGAGATCGTTGTCTTCCACGACCATAATTCGCTTGGTCACTGCGCGCCCCGTTCCTTTTTCGCCATTCGCCCGCCCCCGATCTACCCGAGCCCAAAGCCTGCGACAATGCCGCAAAAAACTCGAAAGTCTGTGAACAATCCACCGAGCGATCCGGTTTCCCTCGCACTTGCTGCGCTAGGGTGGATTCTTGGAGACAGCGACAGGGCGGAGCGGTATCTCGACTTGACCGGGCTTGATCCCGCTGCCCTGCGCGCCGGCCTTGAGGATGAAGCTGTTCTCGCCTCGGCGCTCGAGTTTCTCACCAATCACGAGCCCGATCTGATCCGCGCAGCCCAAGCGCTCGCAATCACCCCTGAAGAACTGGCCGCTGCGCGCGATGCGTTGGCCGAAAGGAACCCGACAGGATGAACCGACCCCTCATCATTTGCGACTGCGACGAGGTTCTCCTGCACATGGTCACGCATTTTCAGGAATGGCTGGAGGAGGAGGAAGGGATCGACTTCCAACTCGAAGGCGCCAGCTTTTCCGAGGCGCTGCGTTGGCAGAAAACCGGCGCGTTGCTGGAACCTGCCGAAATCTGGCGCATGCTGGGGATGTTCTTCGACACCCAGATGCACCGCCAGACCCCGATCGCTGGCGCCGTCGAGGCAATGGCGACACTCAGTGAGCACGCCGAGATCGTCATACTCACCAATCTCGTGGACGAGCGCCGCGAAAGGCGGGCGCAGCAGCTGTCGCAGTTCGGGATCAACGCGCCTGTCTACACCAATCAGGGGCCAAAGGGGCCTGCGCTTGCCCGGATCATCGAACAGCACAGTCCATCCCATGCGATCTTCATCGATGATCTCTCGCAGCACCATGCTTCGGTGAAGGAGATCTCGCCTCATACCGTGCGCCTGCACATGTGCGGCGAGCCGAAGATCGCGGCGCATATCGAGTGCGCGCACAAGAGCGGCTTTGCCGATGCACGAGTGGACCGATGGGATGCGGCCCTGCCCTGGCTCATCGAGCGGATCGAGGAGAACACACCATGAGTATCGCTGCACGCCTGCAAGAGCTCGGGATCGAACTGCCGGCAGCCGCAGCGCCGGTTGCGAGCTATGTGCCGATCGCAGTCCATGGCGGCTTTGCGCATGTTTCGGGGCAGCTCCCCTTCAGGGAGGGCGAACTCATCACCGGGCGGCTGGGGGAGACGGTATCGCTCGACGAGGGAATAGCGGCGGCGCGGTGTTGCGGGCTGATGATCCTCGCTCAGCTTGAGGCGCAAGGGCTGCTCGAACAGGTCGAGCGGGTTGTCAAACTGGGCGCATTTGTCTGCTCCACGCCCGACTTTGCCGATCAACCCAAGGTTGCCAACGGGGCATCCGATCTCATGCGCGAAGTCTTCGGCGAGGCAGGGCGGCATGCTCGCGCCGCGGTTGGCGTGCCCGCTTTGCCGCTCGGCGCGGCGGTCGAAGTGGATGCGGTGATCGCGCTCAAGGGATGAGCGAGGCGCGCTTCGCCAGATGGCTGGTGCAATATGACTATGCGCATCGCGGGCTTCATGGGTCGGGGATCCCCGAGAACTCGCTCGCGGCGGCCGAGGCGGCGATCGAGCAGGGATTGGGGATCGAGTGCGATGTTCAAATGAGCCGCGACGAGGTGCCCATGGTCTTCCATGACTGGGATCTCGAGCGGCTGACGCCAGGCGCCGGGCGTGTCGCAGACCATGACGCGCGCGAGCTAGAAGCGTTACCGCTTGCCGAGACCGATCAACGCCTCGTTTCGCTTTACCACTTCATCCGATTTGTGAACGGGCGCGTTCCCGTCCTTATCGAGATCAAGTCGCAGCCAGGCTTCGAACCAAGGCCCGCCCTCGAGGCGGTGACGCGCACGGTCGCGACCTGTCCCGGCCCGCTTGCATTGATGAGCTTCGATCCGCGGATATGCGGATGGCTCGCCAAAAACGCTCCGCAAATCACCCGCGGGCTTGTGGGCACGGATAGCTATCGCAACGGTTTTGAAGGAATGTGGAGAAACGAGACGATCCTTGAGGAGGTTCAGCCGGACTTTCTTGCCGTCGATCGCCGCGATCTTGAAAGGCCGGAGGCGCATAATTGGCGCGCCAGGAAAAGGCCTCTCCTCACCTGGACGATCCGGAATCCACAGGAGCGTGTCGCCGCGCAAGCGCTGGCCGATGCACTCATTGCGGAAGAGGAAGGGCTCCCATGAGCGCCAAACCCGCCAAAGATCGGGCCGAATTGACGGTGCGGCTTGCGCCTTCGGTCGGCAGCCTCGACAAGGCGCAATGGAACGCGCTTGCCAGCGGAGGCAATCCCTTCGTTTCGCACGAATTTCTGACTGCGCTCGAGGATTCCGGCAGTGTCGGCCAAGGCACCGGATGGGAGCCTGCCCCGATCACGGTCCAAGATGAGCAGGGCACCTTGCTCGCTGCCATCCCCAGCTATCTCAAGAGCCACAGCCAGGGCGAGTATGTTTTCGATCATGCCTGGGCCGATGCTTGGCACCGTGCCGGCGGGCGTTACTATCCCAAGCTCCAGATCGCTGCGCCCTTCACCCCGGCGAATGGTCCGCGGCTACTTCTCTCCGACCCGTCGCTCGCGCCGCATCTGCTGAAAGGGGCCGAAGCGCTCTGCCTTCAGAACGGGATCTCGTCGGCGCATGCGACCTTTATTGAACCCGGACAACTGGCGCTGTTCGAAGCGGCCGGCTGGCTCATGCGCTCAGACCTGCAATTCCACTGGTCGAACCAGGACTACGTGGATTTCGAAGGATTCCTCGACAATCTCTCGTCTCGCAAGCGCAAGAACCTGCGCAAGGAACGGGCTGCGGCCATTCAGGGGCTGCGGATCGAGCGGCTGAGGGGGGATGACATCCGGCCTGAGCATTGGGACGCTTTCTGGATCTTCTACCAGGATACCGGCGCGCGAAAATGGGGCACGCCCTATCTCACCCGCGCCGCGTTCTCGCTCCTGGGAGAGCGGATGGGCGACAGGATTGTGCTGTTGCTCGCTTACGAGGATGACGAACCGATTGCCGGAGCGCTCAACTTCCTCGGCTCGGACGCGCTTTACGGGCGGTATTGGGGCTGCACGCGCGATATCCGCTTCCTGCATTTCGAGCTGTGCTATTATCAGGCGATCGACCTTGCAATCGAGCTCAAGCTGAAGCGGGTCGAAGCGGGGGCGCAAGGCGGGCACAAGCTGGCGCGCGGTTACGAGCCGGTCAGGACCTGGTCAGCGCATTGGCTTGCCGACCCGGGGTTCCGCGAAGCAGTGGCTGATTATCTCGAACGCGAGACGCAAGGCGTAGCCAGCGACCAGACGGTCCTAAACGCCCGCACCCCCTTCAAGAAGGATGGCTAGACGGTCAAGCGCTGCGGCGAGCTTCTTCGCTCAGCCATTGCCGCGCGCGGCGCTGCGCCTCGGCAATCTCGCGAGCGGTCATCTCATCCGAGATATCGGTCCGACACCAGGCAGCCTCTTCATGGCCCCTGGACGCTGCGAGATTGAACCACTTGTGTGCCTCGACGAGGTCACATGCGACGCCTTCGGTTCCGGTCGAGAAGACGACCCCGAGATCGAAATAAGCCTTGACGTCTCCATGTGATGCAGCGGTGAGGCATCGCGCCAGCATCAGGCTGCGATCGCTGGCTAGATCCTCAGTTGCTTCAAATTGCTTGATCGGTGTCGAATCCATAGCGTTTCCACTTTCCCCTGTTGGCACCCAGCCCTCGGATCGGACCGTGAGCGGAGATTTGGGTGAACATGGTCAAAAATTAGTTAACGCTGGCGCGGATCGAATTTTCGGCGCGACAGGGCTCGTTGCGACACGGTCTTGCCATTCGTCCTGCTCGATCGGAAACCGGCTTGTGCAAGCCCAGTCCCAGCCCTATAGCGCCGCGCAACGCTAGGAATGCTTGGAGGCAAGCGAGCCGATGAGATCGCCCAGGCATCCCGATGGGACAGTCTCGCGCAATTCGATTGGGACAAGAGGGCCATATGGCGAGGTCGTCGGCTGACGAGATCAACATTCTGGAAGAGAGCAAGCGCTTGCTCGCGCCGGACTACGTTCCGAGCGACGACGAAGAATACATGAACGAGCGCCAGCAGACCTATTTTCGCATGCTCCTGATCGAATGGAAGCGATCAATCCATTCGGCGGCCGACCAGACGTTGCAATCGTTGCAGGATGGCCCGATCCGCGAAGCCGATCTTAACGATCGTGCCTCGAGTGAAACTGACTGGGGCATCGAGCTTCGCACGCGCGATCGCCAGCGTAAGCTCATCGCGAAGATCGACGCGGCCCTGCTCCGGATCGATCAAGGCGAATACGGCTATTGCGAGGTGACCGGTGATCCGATCGGGCTGCGGCGCCTCATCGCGCGCCCCGTCGCGACCATGACGGTCGAAGCGCAGGAAGCCCACGAACGGCGCGAGAAGATCAGCCGAGACCAATAAGTTTGCAGCGAGGTGTGAGAGCACCCGGCGACAAACTGTGTCACGATGATACAGCGCCGCCTTCGGACGCGCTTGGAGCGCTCATTTTAATCGATCATAAACCGCGTCCACGTAGCCCGAGGCCATAGGGAGGCGTCGAGGAAATACACAGTCGAATGCCGGTTTCGCTCGTGTTTATCTCGTCGGCTGGGTGAATGGATCAGGAGTTTTGCGGGATGACAGGTGTCGATACACGCAGCGTTTCGCGCGACAGTCTCTTCTTGCTCGCCAATATTCGGTTGGAGCGGGATGGCGAAAGCCATCGCGTGCGCGTGCGAAATCTCTCGGATGGCGGAATGATGGGCGAGGGCACCATGCGGGTCCAACGCGGTGATCGGCTCGAAATCGAGTTGCGCAATATCGGGCGGATCGCAGGCAGCGTCGCCTGGGTGCAGGATAATCGCTTCGGAATCGCCTTCGACAGCGAAATCGATTCGCAACATGCTCGCGCGCCGGTCGGCGAAGGTAAGGCGCAAGTGTCTGGCGTGATTGGTCCGTCTCCGCTGCATCGCGCGCCGCCACCGCCCGACCAGACAAATCTGCGCAAAGTCTGATCGCTCGGCATGGGGCTGGGCGCACTTGCGCGATCGCATCTGAAAACTTGAACCGATCACGCTGACCTTTCCCCGGCTTGCTGCTATCGCGGCCCCATGGGGAGTGTTCGGAAACAGCTTTTGGCAGGCGCCATTTTGGGCATTAGCCTCGCTCTCGCGGCGTGCGGTCCGTCGGGTTCGGCCGGGCGCATCGATGTCGTGATCATCGGCGAACCTGCTTCGCTGTTCCAGCAAGGGATACGTCTTTCAGCTGGCGCACAGCATCTGCGCGCGGCTCATGTCGAGGGCCTCGTCGCGTTCGATTCCGCCGGCAATGTCGTGCCTGCCATCGCCGAGCGCTGGATCGTGACCGATGATGGCCTGAGCTACATCTTCAGGCTGCGTGACAGCACCTGGCCTGATGGAGAACCCATCGCGGCGGCAGACATCGAGGTCGCTTTCCAAGATCTGCTTGAGCGGCTGGAAGGAACATCGCTTGGTCTTGATCTCGCGAAAGTGACCGAAATTCGCGCAATGACCGGGCGCGTCGTCGAGCTGCGCCTTTCGAGCCCCATGCCCGAATTCCTGCGGCTGCTCGCGCAGCCCGAGCTTGGCATCGTCAAGAGCGGGAGCGGGGCAGGACCGATGGTCATGTCGCGCGATGAGGACCGGCCTGTCGCGAGGCTGAGCGCGCTTCCCCCGGAGACCCGTGGTTTTCCCGCGCGCGAAGACTGGCAGGCGCAGGCGCGCCCGGTGACCGTGCGGTCGCTTCCTTCGGCAAAGGCTGTGGAAGCCTTTTCGAATGGCGAGGTCGATCTGATCCTGGACGGGCGGCTGTCGAATTTGCCCGAGGTCGAGCTTGGCCCGCTTTCGCGCGGCGCGATCCAGGTCGATCCAGCGCTTGGCCTGTTCGGTCTGGCATTCCGCAACGAGCTGGGTCTGCTGGAGGCACCGGGAAGACGCGAAGCGCTGTCGATGGCGCTGGACCGGGCAGGTCTCATCCAACCCTTCTCGCTTGGCGGCTGGCAGGCGACCAGCTGGATCGTTCCGCCCGTATTGTTCGAGGGCCGCGAAGTCGCCGCCTCGCGCTGGAACGGGCTTTCGCTCGAGGAGCGAAGGGCGATCGCGGCTGCGCGCATCGAGGCGTGGACCTCGCAAAGCCCTGACAATCAACCGACTGTCACCATCGGATTGCCGCCCGGACCCGGCAGCGATCTCCTGTTCCAGGGTATTGCCGCGGCCTGGGCCACTATCGGCGTTCGCGCGCGGCAGGTTGCGTCCGGCACCGGCGCCGACCTTGAAATGCACGACCGGCTCGCGCGCTATTCCTCGCCGCGGTGGTTTCTCAACCAGTTTCATTGCGGGCTCAGGATCGGGCTCTGC
This sequence comes from Erythrobacter sp., assembly GCA_036835265.1. GTDB lineage: Bacteria > Pseudomonadota > Alphaproteobacteria > Sphingomonadales > Sphingomonadaceae > Erythrobacter. The sequence goes on from DAITMG010000011.1 coordinate 44,301, forward strand.
TCCGAGGAGGCCGATGCGCTGGTGCGCGAGGCGCTGCAAACGGCGGATCCGGCAGCCAAGCAGGCGCTCTATATAGAGGCGCATGGGGAGCTGATCGAGCGCGAGGCGTTCATCCCGCTCGGCGCGCCCGTGCGCTGGGCGCTCGTGCGCGGCGCGCTGCAGGCCTACCAGCCCAATCCCTGGGGCCTCCACCCCTTGTTCCCACTCTCCCAGCCCCCCAATTGAAATGGTTGAGGAGAGAATGATGATTGATCGGATCCAGGGTGATCGTGAATTTGGCAGCGCCAGTCGCGCGCCCTTCCCGGCCGCCCTTTCCGGAGGGCGCGATCCGGCGTCGGTAAGGGCCCGGGTGGAAGCGATGGAAGTGCTGCTCGAACGCAGCTTCCGGATACCAGGGACCAACATTCCTTTCGGTTTGGATGCATTGATCGGGTTGATCCCCGTAGTCGGCGACATGATCGCGGCCGCCTTTGGCGCATACATCGTCTGGGAAGCGCGCAATCTGGGCCTGCCGCGATGGAAGCTGCTGCGGATGGGGGCGAACGTCGCCTTTGACACTGCAATCGGGTTCATCCCGCTGGTTGGCGACGCGGCTGATCTTTTTTTTCGCTCGAACACCCGCAATCTTCGCATCATCAAGAAGCATCTTGACAAGCATCACCCCGAGACTCGTGTGATCGAAGGTTGAGGAAACGGGTTTCCCCGCGCTCGCGTGCCCGCTAATCCTGCAACATGAGCGAAGAGGTCACCTACGCAGCCTATCTCGACCTTGAGCGGATCCTGGGTGCGCAGCACCCGGCGAGTGGCGCACATGACGAACTTTTGTTCATCATCGTTCATCAGGCCAGCGAGCTCTGGCTCAAGCTATGCCTTCATGAACTGACCGCAGCGCGCGAGGCGATTGAGGAAGATCGGCTGCGCCCCGCATTCAAGATGCTTGCGCGGGTCGCACGGGCACAAGGTCAGCTGATCCAGAGCTGGGACGTGCTGAGCACGATGACCCCGCACGACTATTCGACGATCCGCCCGCATCTGGGGTCGTCGAGCGGGTTTCAATCGCCACAATACCGGATGATGGAATTCATGCTGGGTGGGCGTGATAGCCGCCATATTCGGCTCCACGAGAAAACGGGCGACTGGGCGCACACGCTTGCAGGCGAGGCGGAGCGCCCGAGCCTTTATGACGCCTCGATCGCCTTGCTCGCCGAACGTGGCTTTGCGATCGATCCGGCCGTGCGCGAGCGTGACCTGGCCATGCCCTATTCGCACAATGCAAGCGTGGAGCAGGCGTGGTCAGCGATCTACCGCGAACCCGCCGAGCACTGGGATCTCTACGAGCTTGCCGAAAAGCTGGTTGATCTCGAATACCACTTTCAACGCTGGCGCTTTGGCCACCTCAAGACGGTCGAGCGCATTATCGGCTTTAAAAAGGGGACCGGCGGAACGCCCGGCGTGCCGTATCTCGCAGGCGTGCTCAAGCAGGCGTTCTTTCCCGAGCTCCTGAGCGTGAGGACCGCACTGTGACTGTGCGGGCGAAGCGCCGGATCTGGGATATCTCCCAGCTGCTGCATCCGGAACTCCCCGTGTGGCCGGGCGACACGGCGTTCGCGGCTAATCGCACGTGGCGGATGGAGGAGGGTTCGCCCGTCAATGTCTCTGCGGTGACCATGTCGACCCATACCGGGGCGCACGCCGATGCACCGTTTCACTATGACGAGGCGGGCCTCGATATCGCGAGCGTCGAGCTTGAAGCCTATCTGGGCGAATGCCTGGTAATCGATGCGCGGCATGTCCGGGGTTTGATCGAGCCTGGCGATCTGCCGCCGCTTGATGGGGCACAACGGGTGATCTTCAGGACTTTCGAGTGGTTTCCGCGCGATACCTGGCTTGACGAGACGACCGCGATTTCGCCTTCGACGATCGAGGCGCTCGCCAGCCAAGGCGTCCATCTGGTCGGGATCGATACCCCTTCGATCGATCCGCAGGATTCCAAGACAATGCTGGCGCACCGCGCCGTGCTCAAACACGATCTGCGCATCCTCGAGGGCCTGGTGCTCGACGATGTCGCCGCAGGCCGATACGAACTGATCGCGCTGCCGCTGCCGATCGCCGGGGCCGATGCCTCGCCCGTTCGTGCAATCCTGCGGGAGCTTGCATGAGGGGGGACAAACTAAGCCGCGCGGCCGAGCATGACGCAGCCGATCCGATCGCGGGTTTTCGCGAACGCTTCAGCCTGCCGCCGGGGGTGATCTATCTCGACGGAAACTCGCTCGGCGCGCTGCCGGCAGCCACGCCCGCTGCGCTTACCCGTGTGATCGAGGAGGAGTGGGGCAACAGCCTCATCCGTTCGTGGAACGATGCCGGCTGGATCGACCTTGCCAGCCGCGTCGGTGGCATTGTCGCTCCGCTCATCGGCGCCCAAGCACATGAGGTAATCGCCTGCGACAGCGTCAGCGTCAATCTGTTCAAGCTCATCTCCGCCGTGCTCGCCCTTCGGCCCGGCCGCAAGATTATCCTGTCGGAAAGCGGCAACTTTCCGACTGATGTCTACATGATCGAGGGGCTCGAGGCGCAGGGGCTCGCCTCGCGTCGGCTCGTGCCGCGCGCAGACATTCACGCCGCGCTCGATCCCGAGGTGGCGCTGCTGCTCCTTACCCATGCGCATTACAAGACGGGCGATCTTCATGACATCGCCGCGCTCACCAGCGCCGCGCACGAGGCCGGAGCGCTGGTGCTGTGGGATCTCTCGCATTCGACCGGCGCCTTGCCGGTTGCGCTCAATGCGGCCCGCGCAGACTTCGCGGTCGGTTGCGGCTACAAATATCTGTGTGGCGGACCGGGCGCGCCGGCCTTCGCGTTTGTCGCACAGCGTCATCTTGCGCAACTGCAACAGCCGCTCACCGGCTGGTTCGGGCATGCGCGCCCGTTCGCTTTTTCGGACGATTACGAGGCGGCACCGGGCATCGAGCGACTGCTGTGCGGCACCTCGCCGATCCTTGGCCTTGCAGCACTCGAGGTCGGCGCCGAGCTCATCGCCGAGATCGGCGTCGAGCGTTTGTGGGCAAAATCGCGGCGGCTCTCCGAGTTCTTTCGCGAATGCCTCGAGGCCCTTGAGGTCGAACTCGAGTGCGTCAGCCCCGCGGATAGCTCAGCACGTGGGAGCCAGCTCTCGTTTCGTCATCCGGCCGCCTATGCGATCTGCCAGGCGCTGATCGCGCGCGGGGTGATCGGCGATTTCAGGGATCCCGACATCCTGCGCCTGGGTTTTGCGCCCGCCTATCTGCGCTTTGCAGATATCGCATCCGCAGCCGAGCACCTCGCTGCAGTGATGCAGGCGGAGGAGTGGAAGCGGGCCGAATTCAACGAAAGAGCGCTCGTGACCTGAGCTGCGCTGCCGGATCAGGCTTCGAGTTCGATATCCCAATAGAGCCAGTCGCGCCAGGTTTCGTGCAGGTAATTGGGCGGGAACAGCTTGCCGTGCTGCTGCAATTGCCAGCTCGTCGGGCGGATCGGCTTCATCATCACCGGCATGCCCGCCTGCTTGGGGGTGCGCCCGCCCTTCTTCATATTGCACGAGGCGCAAGCGGTGATGATGTTTTCCCAGGTGGTCTTTCCGCCGAGCCTGCGCGGGATGACATGATCGAAGGTGAGATGGTCGCGGCTGCCGCAATACTGGCATTCGAACCGATCGCGCAGGAACACGTTGAAGCGGGTGAACGCGGGAAATTCGCTTTGCCTGACATATTGCCTGAGCGCGATCACGCTGGGGATCTTCATGTCGAGGCTGGGGGAGTGCACCTCGCGCTCATAGCTCGCCACGATATCGACCCGATCGAGAAACACCGCCTTGATCGCGGTTTGCCACGGCCACAAGCTCAATGGGTAATAGGATAGCGGCGTGTAGTCTGCATTCAGGACAAGCGAAGGGCACCCCGACAAATTGCGTGTCGGATCCTCGTGGGCGCTGCGAAACTTCGCCGCTCTTTCGATCAGTTCGGCTTTGAACACCGGTCAGTGTCCTCCCTGAATGAATCCATCATGCCGTGGCAACGAAAAGAGTCAAACCCGTGACACCGCTGCTTTCCACTGCCATCTAATGGGTTCAAACTGTGGATAGCCTGTGGGATAAATGAGGAGGAAATGTCGAAAGTGCGTGGATTGTTCGGCAAGCCGCTCGCGCCTTCGGCGATCCGGCGCGCCCAATGATCACCCGTTTCGCCCCCAGTCCGAACGGCCATCTCCATCTCGGCCATGCCTATTGCGCGATTTTCGCGCATGATCTGGCGGCGCGCGAGGGCGGGCGGTTTCTGCTGCGGATCGAGGATATCGACGGCCCGCGCTCGCGCTGCGAATTTGCGGACGTGATCCGCCGCGACCTCGAATGGCTCGGGCTCGAATGGCACGAGGTCGCGCCGCAGTCGGCCCGGCTTGCATCCTATGACGAGGCTGCTCGGCGACTGGAAGAGCAGGGACTGGCCTATCGTTGCTCGTGCACCAGACAGGACATCGTGCAGCTTCCCCGGCGGGTCGCGGCCGACGGTGTGGAATATGCAGGCAGCTGCAAGGGGCTGCATCAAAAGCGGGAGGTCTCGAACGCAGCCCCGCAGGCGCTGCGGTTGGACCTTGATGCGCTTCTCGCGCGAGAACAGGAGCTTGTCTGGCAGGACCGCGCCGCAGGGTCGGTGATCGCGGACCCGCGCGAATTCGGCGATGTCGTTATCGTGCGCAAGGACCTTCCGGCCAGCTATCATCTGGCGGCAACCCTTGACGATGCTGCCGATGGAGTGACGCTGGTGACGCGCGGCCTTGACCTTTTTTCGTCGACGCATGTTCACCGCTGGCTCCAGGAACTCCTCGGGCTGCCAGTCCCCGCCTATTTGCACCACCCCCTGCTGCTTGGTGAAGATGGCCAGAAGCTCGCCAAGTCGAAGGGCTCTCCCACGCTGATGGATCGGCGGCTGGCAGGCGAAGACGGTCGCGCGCTCGCCGAGCGCCTGCGCGCGATGCAAATCGATGTTGGAACCTGACGCCGGGGTAACTATTTAGACGCCATGACCTATTTCCTCGCCGCCGTGCTGGCTGTGCTTTGCATCCTCGTCGTCGTCTCGCTCGTGCGCGGGATCGTCGCGTTTCTCCAGACGACCAAGATCGATCTGGAAACAGGCGAGGGCGAAACGGCAACCGACATGCAACTCGCTCAGAACAAGGCGATGTTTGCCCGCATCAAGTATCAGGCGCTCGCCATCCTCGTGGTAGGGATTATTCTCGCGGTCGCGCGCTGAGCTGCTGGACGGGCGCTGAGCAATCGGTCAAGGCGCTGCGGCATGGTGAAGCTGAACAAGATCTACACTCGCACGGGCGACGATGGCACGACTGGCCTCGTTGATGGCACGCGAACGCCCAAGCACTCCGCGCGCATTGCAGCGATCGGCGCGGTCGATGAAGCCAACAGCGCGCTGGGATTGGCGATTTGTTCGCTTGATGCTGGGCCATATCGCGCCCTTCTCATCCGCGTCCAGAACGACCTGTTCGACCTTGGTGCCGATCTTGCCACGCCGGCTCCCGATGGCGACTTTGCCCCATCCGAGATGGTGCTGCGGATCGCACCTTCACAGCATCGCTGGGTCGAGAGCGAGATCGATCGGCTCAACGCAAATCTTGAGCCGCTGACGAGTTTCGTGCTGCCGGGCGGAAGTGAGGCGGCGGCACGGATCCACGTCGCGCGCGCCAGCGCGCGTGCTGCTGAACGCGCGATCACCGCGCTTGCCTGCGAGGCTGCGGTAAACCCGGACGCCGTCGCCTACATCAACCGGCTGTCGGATCTGCTGTTCGTGCTCGCCCGTGTTCTCAACGACAACGGCAATGCCGATGTGAAATGGGTCCCCGGAGCTAATCGCTGACAGGCTCACGATGCCCTCGCTCTACGACCCCAAGGCTATAGCCAACGCACCACCCCCTCGCTAAACGCCCGACATACTCAGATATGTTGCACATGCGAAGGGAATAGCCATGCGGAAGATCGCCGTTATCGGAGCCGGCCAGATGGGGACCGGGATCGCGCAGACGATCGCCGCGCATGGCATGAATGTGCTGCTGGCCGATATCGACCTTGCCCATTCCGAGGCTGGCAAGGTGCGCATCGCCGAAGCGGTAGCCAAGCTCGTAGGGCGGGGCAAGCTCGAGGCCGATGCCGCGGAAAGCCTGCTCGCGCGGATCGAGCCGATCGGCGGATATGCGGCGATGGATGTCGCAGACCTGATCATCGAGGCCGCGACCGAGCAGGAGCCTATCAAGCAGGCGATCTTCGAGAACGCCGGCAAGGTGCTTGCCCCGACCGCGATCATGGCATCGAATACGAGCTCGATCCCGATCACGCGGATGGCCAACCATTCCCCCGATCCTTCGCGGTTCATCGGCTTGCACTTCTTCAATCCGGTGCCTGTCATGGGGCTGATCGAGATTATCCCCGGCCTCGCCACCGCGCAGGCTACCACCGACCGGGTGACGGCGTTTGCCGAAGGCCTCGGCAAGCAGGTCGTGCTCAGTCAGGATGAACCGGGCTTTGTCGTGAACCGCATCCTGCTTCCCATGATCAACGAGGCCGTCTTCGTCCTTGGCCAGTCGACCGCAGGGATCGAGGATATCGACAAGGGCTGCCGGCTCGGCCTCAACCACCCCATGGGGCCTCTGCAGTTGGCTGATTTCGTGGGGCTCGATACCTGCCTCGACATCATCAATGTGCTCTACAGGACCACGCGCGACAGCAAGTATCGCCCGGCGCCGCTGCTGGTGAAGTATGTCGAAGCCGGCTGGCTCGGCCGCAAGACCGGGCGGGGGTTTTACGATTATGCAGGCGAAACGCCTGTGCCGACGCGCTGAGGCGAAAGGCATATCGGTTCGAGCGCTGTTCCGCTGGAACGGGATAATGCGTTATCCCGTTGATTGGTGCAGGAGATTTTGAATGTCCAAAGCCAATGAAATTCTGCACCAAACGAAAATCCAGGCGCAGCTTGCCCCCGAGACGCACAATTCCGAGCAGGTCGATCATCCCAGCCAGGCGCAGCAGGTCGCCGCGCAGGCCAAGGAACATCGCCAGAAAACCAGTCGCGCGGTCGAAAGCCGTAAGCCGGCAAGCGGGGATGCCGATCTGCTCGGCGGCTCGGAAACAGACCTCATCGATCACATGCGCGAGATGGAAGACAGAGGCACGATCGATTGCGGCGCGTTCGAGGGTGAGCCCGATCACGACGACCGGGAGCCATCGGCGGACTCGTGAAGCAAGCGGGGCACGTGCGCTGGTCTAAAGCGTTTCTGTGCGGTCACGAGTCGAAGGCTTCGACCGGCGGTGCCCCTTCGCCTGTGTCGTCTGAGGTTTCAGCCGAGCCACCTTCATCGCCCGCTTGTCCGGAATCGTCGCTTCCCCCGCTCGCCATCGCGTCCGCGCTCGGATCGAACCCGCTTGTATCGTCGACCAGCTGGTCATCACTGGAAAATTCGCCGGCACCGTCAGCTTCGAACGAGCCAGACATCGCATCCTGCGTGGCCATTGCGCTGCTCTCAGGCGGGGGCGTATACTCGGCGTCATTATAGCCGCCCTCATTGCGCAAGCCTTCTGCTTGCGGTGTGGCGAATGTCGCAGCGAGGATGGCTGCGCCAAACAGCGTGACCCCGGCAAATGCGAGCGAAGATTTCATTCCACCAAGCATGGACAGAAGCTTATCCGCGCTGGCTTAACTTTTGGTAAGCCGCTGAGCCCTCGATCGACCGCTTGAGTTCGTACAGGAGGTCGAGGGCATCACGCGGCGTAAGCGTATCGAGATCGGTCTCGCTGAGCCGCGCCGCCAGCTGGTCGGCCGGATCATCTTTCGGAGGACCACTCTGTATCGCTGCAAACAGCGGCAGGTCGCCAAGCCCGGCGGCGATTCCGCCGGTTTCCTCGCGGGTCGCCTCGAGCCGGGCAAGGATATCTCTCGCGCGTTCCAGAACTGGCGCGGGAACCCCGGCAAGCTTTGCAACCGCGAGGCCATAACTGCGATCGGCCGGGCCCTCGGCCAACTCATGCAGCAGGACCAGATCGCCCTTCCATTCGCGCGCGCGCACATGATGGAGCGAGAGCGCCTCGCAGCTCGTCGCGAGGCGCGCAAGCTCGTGATAGTGGGTCGCAAACAGGCAACGGCACCTGATCGTGGAGTGGACCGCTTCGACCACAGCCCAAGCCAGCGCGACCCCGTCATAGGTCGAAGTCCCGCGGCCGACTTCATCGAGGATCACGAAGCTGCGCGTGCTTGCCTGCGTCAGAATGGCGGCGGTCTCCACCATTTCGACCATGAACGTCGATCGCCCGCTCGCAAGGTTATCGGACGCGCCCACCCGGCTGAAAAGCCGATCGACCAGGCCGACGCGCGCGGATTTGGCGGGCACGAAACAGCCAGCCTGCGCCATCACCACAATAAGGGCGTTCTGCCGCAGGAAGGTCGACTTGCCGCCCATGTTCGGCCCGCCGATCAGCCATAGGCGGTCTTGGTCGATGAGGCGGCAGTCATTCGCGACAAAACGCTCCCCCGCTTTCGCGAGTGCAGCCTCGACCACCGGGTGACGCCCCGCCTCGATCGTCAGTTCGGCCTCGGCGATGATCTGAGGGCGACACCAGTCACCCTCGCTCGCGCGCTCGGCATTGCCCGCTGCAACATCGATCCGGGCAAGCGCCGAAGCGGTCGCCGCGATCGCCGCCTTTCTGTGCATGATGGCGGCGGTCAACGTTGCAAGGTGGCTTTCCTCGGCGGCAAGCGCCCGGGCGCTGGCCTCCGATATGCGCGATGCCTCTTCGTGCAGGCGCACCGAATTGAAGCGCACCGCGCCTTTCATCGTCTGGCGGTGGGTAAAGCCGCTGCCCAGCGCCATCAGCGGATCGGCGTGACGGCTGGGCACCTCGATGAAGAAGCCGAGGACGCCGTTATGCCTGATCTTGAGCGCCGCGATGCCGGTCTCTTCGCGGTAGCGCGCTTCCATCGCCGCGATCGCCCGGCGCGAATTGCCCGAGATCTGACGCAATTCATCAAGCGCGGGATCGAACCCGTCGCAGATATAGCCTCCGTTCGCCGGGTCGGTCGGCGGGGCGGCGACAAGCGCTTCCTGCAGCAGCGCGATGAGCTCCCCGTTCCCGGTAAGCTGCGGCATCAGCTCTTCGAGCAAGGCGGGGGGATCGGCCAACTCGGCGAGGTCTTGGTGAATGTGCCGCGCCGTGATCAGCCCATCGCGGATCTGCCCGAGATCGCGCGGGCTGCCACGCCCAGCGACCACTCGGCCAAGCGCGCGCCCGATATCGGGCGCGGCGCGAAGCATCTCCCGCAAACCCGAGCGCTCGATCGGCCGATCGAGCAGAAACTGCACGAGCACGAGGCGGTTTTGGATCTGTGCGATGTCGAGCAGCGGGGCGCCAAGGTCCTGCGCCAGCAGGCGCGATCCCGCTCCCGTCGAGCAGCGGTCGATCGTGGAGATCAGGCTGCCAGCGCGCGAGCCCTGCGAAGTCTCCAGGATTTCGAGGCTCTTGCGGGTCGCCTCATCCATCAACAGGGTGGTCGCGCTCTGGCGCAGCTTGGGTGCTAGGAGCAGCGGCAACCTGCCTCGCCCGACATGCTCGAGATAAGCGATCAGCCCGCCAGCGGCTGCGCACATCGCTCTTGAAAAGGTGCCAAAGCCATCGAGCGTCGCGACCTCGTGGATCGCCTTCAACCGCGCTGCGCCGCGGTCGCTGTCGAACAGGTTGCTCGCAAACAGGGTGGTCTCGCAGGAGGCCGGAAGGGCCAGATCGATCCCGTCTTCGGGGATCACGATCTCGCTCGGGTCGAGCCGCGCCAGTTCGCTGCGCACAAGCTCAGGCGCGGTTTCGCAGAGAACCATTTCCCCTGTCGAAATGTCGATCGAAGCGATCCCGATCGTGCCGCGAATATCGGTGAGGGCGACCAGCAGGTTCGATCGTCGCGGCTCCAGTAGCGCTTCCTCGGTCAGTGTGCCCGCGGTGACGAAGCGGACGATGTCGCGCTTGACGAGCGCTTTGGAGGCGGCGCGTCCCTCCGCCTTTGCGCGCGCCTTGGCTTGCTCTGGCGTCTCGATCTGCTCGGCGATGGCGACGCGTTCCCCCGCCTTGATCAGCCGAGCAAGATAGCCTTCGGCCGAGTGAACCGGGACGCCGCACATCGCGATCGCTTTGCCGGCATGTTCGCCGCGTGTGGTCAAAGCGATATCGAGGATGGCGGAGGCTCGCTTCGCATCCTCGAAGAACAGCTCGAAGAAATCGCCCATCCGGTAAAACAGGAGGCAACCGGCCGCCTCGCGCTTGAGCGCAAGATACTGCTCCATCATGGGCGTTGGTTTGTCAGAGCCAGCATCTGCCATCGTGCGAACGGCTTATCAGCGAGCAGCCGATTCGAAAGCGGCGGCGCCATGTTTTTTGCCGGATTTTCGGCTCTATCATCTGGAACGATCGCGGGCTAAGCGTGTGGCGGACGGGAACTGGCTGAGACTTGAGGGGGATATTCATGGACGCGAACGATTCTGCACCCAAGGGAGGTTTCACCGCGCGCGAGGCGCTGTTCTATCACGAATCGATCCGGCCGGGTAAGCTCGAGATCGTTGCGACCAAGCCGATGACCTCGCAGCGTGACCTCTCGCTCGCCTACTCGCCTGGCGTCGCCGTGCCGGTCGAGGCGATTGCCGAGGATCCCTCGCTCGCCGCACGCTACACCGCCAAGGCCAACCTCGTTGCAGTGATTTCCAACGGAACCGCGATCCTGGGGCTGGGCAATCTCGGCGCCCTCGCTTCCAAGCCGGTGATGGAAGGCAAGGCGGTGCTGTTCAAGCGCTTCGCCGATGTCGACTCGATCGATATCGAGCTCGACACCGAGGACCCCGAAGCCTTCATCAACGCGGTCGCGCTGATGGAGCCGACCTTTGGCGGGATCAACCTTGAGGATATCAAGGCACCCGAATGCTTCATCATCGAGGCGGCGCTGCGCGAGCGCATGAACATACCCGTCATGCACGATGATCAGCACGGCACCGCGATCATCACCGCAGCAGGCCTGCTCAACGCGTGCTACCTGACCGACCGCAAGATCGAGGACGTGAAGGTGGTCGTCAACGGGGCGGGCGCGGCGGCGATTGCCTGCACCGCTCTCATCAAGGCGATGGGCGTGCGCCACGAAAACGTCATCATGTGCGACCGTTCCGGCCCGATCACGCCGGGCCGAGCTGGGGTCGACCAATGGAAGAGCGCGCATGCGGTTGCGACCAATGCGACCAGTCTTGAAGAGGCGTTGGTGGGCGCGGATATCTTTCTCGGCCTCTCGGCCGCGGGAGCGCTCAAGCCAGAATGGGTCAAAAAGATGGCGGACAAGCCGATCATCTTCGCGATGGCCAATCCCACGCCCGAAATCATGCCGGATGAAGCAAAAGCGGTGCGCCCCGATGCAATTGTTGCCACCGGGCGCAGCGATTTTCCCAACCAGGTCAACAATGTGCTCGGCTTCCCCTTCATCTTCCGCGGTGCGCTCGATGTGCAGGCGACGACGATCAATGAGGAAATGAAGGTCGCCGCCGCGCAGGCGATTGCCCAACTCGCACGCGATCGAGTGCCCGAGGAAGTCGCCAGCGCCTATGGCAAGAACCAGAAGTTCGGCACTGATTACATCATCCCCGCGCCTTTTGACCCGCGCTTGATCGAAGTGGTGTCATCAGCGGTCGCCAAGGCGGCGATGGACTCGGGCGTGGCCAAGAGCCCGATCGCCGATTTCGACGAGTACCGTCACAGATTGAAATCACGCCTCAACCCTACCACCAGCGTGCTGACTGGCGTCTATAACGAGGCCAAGGCCAATCCCAAACGCATGGTGTTCGCCGAGGCCGAGGAGGAAGTGGTGCTGCGTGCCGCGATCCAGTTCCGCGATTTCGGCTATGGGACTCCGATCCTGGTCGGCCGCACCAAGGCGGTGATGGACAAGCTGCACCAGCTTTCGGTGAGCGATCCAGGCAGTTTCGACATCCAGAATTCGGCCGACAGTCCGCATGTTCCGGCGATGGTCGAGTACCTCTACAAGCGCCTTCAGCGCCGCGGCTATACCGAGCGCGATGTGCGCCGGATGGTCAACCAGGAGCGCAATGTGTTCGCCGCGTTGCTGGTCGCGCTTGGCCATGCCGATGGCATGATCTCCGGCCTGACCCGCACCTATGCGCAGACCGTGCGCGAGGTGAACCTGGTGCTCGACAAGAAGCCCGGAGCGCTGCCTTTCGGCATCCACATGATGATCGGCAAGAACCACACCACCTTCCTCGCCGACACAACCATCAACGAGCGGCCGAACTGTGAGGAACTCGCCTACATCGCCAAGGAAACCGCCGCAGTCGCGCGCCGCATGGGGCATGAGCCGCGCGTCGCGTTCCTGTCCTATTCGACTTTCGGCAATCCTTCGGGCCAATGGCTCGCCAATATACGCGATGCGGTGGCGATCCTTGACCGCGACGGCGCCGATTTCGAATATGAAGGCGAAATGGCGCCCGATGCCGCGCTCAATCCGAATGTCATGAAGCTCTACCCGTTCAGCCGCCTGTCTGCTCCGGCCAACGTGCTGATCATGCCGGGTCTGCAATCGGCGAACCTCTCGGCCAAGCTGCTGCGCGAGCTGGGCTCCAACACCACGATCGGCCCGATGCTGATAGGGATGGAGAAATCGGTGCAGATCGTGCCGATGACAGCGGCCGCACCTGACGTGCTGACCTTGGCGGTGTTGACGAGCGCGGGCGTGGTGGGCTGAGCACGTGAAAAAGGCCCGGCGCTATGGCCGGGCCATTCTTGCTTGACCAGATCGCGGGCTGCCGGATCAGGCGGCTGCGGCATCCTTGTTGACACTGCCTACGGCAATGCCGGTCATCCGCTTGTCGCCGCTGCGCGTATTCTCGAGGCATTTGCGCAAGGTCGCCGCGTCGCCATCAAGGCCGAGGCGTTCGGCAAAGGCTGTCGCAGTGCCGTAGCCAGACATACCGTAATGCGCCATGCGCTGATATTGCGCGATGATCGAGGCATCGAGAACGTCCTTGTCGTCGATATCGGCGTTGATCGCATGCGCTTTTGCTTCCTTGACGAGGCCTTCCATGCCCTTGCAGAACTCGCCGTTCGGATCTTGGTCATGCCCCTGGATCAGGCCCTTGATCTGTTCGCTGCCTTGCTGGATGCCGGTCACACCGTCCTCAAGTGCGCTGCGCAGTTCCTCGGACGTTGCGACCGAGCGCAAGCCCTTGGTCGCTTCAAGCGCTTGCTTGTTGGCGCTGTAGATGTCCTGCAGCTGATCGATGTAAAGCTCGGTGAGATTGCTGATACTCATGGAAGCGCTTCTCCGTTTCTCGTGTGCGTCACTGCCCAATCGACGGACCGGGCGCGCGCTTGTTCCGGAAAAACTCCTTCCCGATCGGGAGATACGATGAGGCGGGAGTGTGTCGCGATCAGTCGATCGGGCTAGACGAATTCGTCTTCGTGGACCCATTGCGCGAGATCGACGTAATAGGCATCTGGATCCGCCGGATCGATCAGGACGGGCACGCTCGCGCCTGCGAGTTCGCTCGAGAGATCGAGCCAGATCGGATCGCTGCGAAAGCTTGCGAGCATGCCGGTCGCGGGATGTTTTGCCTGAGCGAACACCCGGTAGGGCGAGCGACCGTTGATCGTGACGCTGGTATCGAGCGAGCAGCCCGTGACCTCGGCCGAGATGCGCGTGCCGTGATGGAACAATCGGGCGACAGTGCTGATCCGTCGCACACGCCAGAAGATGACCCCGCCGCCGATCGCGACGAACAGCATACCCATGCCAGCGAAAATACCCGGGAGGACGAAGCGCTCGGTTGCCGAATCGATCGAAGCCGTCTCGGGGTCCTCCGGGTCGAACAGCACCGGGACCGGGTCGCCTTCGTTATAGGCGCGCCACGAGGTCGAGATCGTGCTTGCAAATTCGCGGCGCACGCCTGCCCTGTCGCGAAATTCGACGAGCGGCCGGTAGCTCACTCCATCGCTGTCGGTCGACCGCAGGTTCTCGATGACGGTCCCGGTGGTCTGCTGAGCGCGGCTGGCGAACATCTGGCCACTGATGATCATGCCAAAGCCGATCACGGCGAACACCAGGCCCACACCGCCGAAAATCCCCCCAAACCACCACGCCGCCTTGCCCATAGCGTCACTCCCCTATGGGTTGCGCCCGATCCCCCTTGGGCCACTCCCCGAAGAGTATTCTAGCACGATTCGCTGCGGCGTCTGAACCTGAAGTACCACACCTTGGTCACTGATTGTCCGCAAGATACTGATAAAACATGACAAAGATCCAAATAGGCGGTAGTTATTTTTAGAGAAGTAATCACCGGGTAATCACCGTTTCCCGTACAGATGGCGGCCAATGTCGTGACCGCAAGCCTACGGGATCGTGCGGCCGGTGTCACACTATGTTGCCTGATGTGGTGATTTCCCTTTGAGAGGAAGAGGGCGGCGGCTGTCGCCGCGACGGTTCGAGTGTCGGGAGAGAGGCTCCAGGCCGGACCGTCGCGGAGATATGTCATGACGCAAGTTCAAGTTCTCGATGCGAACCCCGACCGGAGCGGCGGCTACAAGGTCGATGTCGGTCGCGGCCAGCGGGTCGGTCGGGTTTCGTCGGAAT
>DAITMG010000012.1:0-7857 GCA_036835265.1 Erythrobacter sp.
TCGGCGGGTTCTACGCGACCCCGCGCCCGCTGCTCCCCGGCGACTTCGTCACCACCGATAGCGGCACCGGCCTCGTCCACATGGCGCCCGATCATGGCGAGGACGACTTCGACCTGTGCAAATCGGCAGGCATCGCCCCCGTCTTCGCGGTGATGGATGACGGGCGCTACCGCGACGACTGGCCATGGCTTGGCGCTGCCGACGAGCGCCGCATGAGCGTCATCAACCCCAAGTTCAACGCGCCCGATGGCCCGATCTGCTCGGACCTGGGCGAAGCGGGCGCGCTGCTCGCGGCGAGCGCCGATTACGCGCATTCCTACCCGCATTCGTGGCGCTCCAAGGCCAAGGTGATCTTCCGCTGCACCCCGCAATGGTTCGTGCCGATGGACCGCGTGATGGAGTGGATCGAGCCCAAGACCCGCGCGGAAAAGGGCTGGGAGAACGAAGGCGGCGCGATTGATCCGTCCGAGGAAACTCTCTGCGCCTCGCCCACCCTGCGTGAACGTGCGGTCGAGGAAATCGCCCGCGTGGAATTCATCCCCGAAAAGGGCCGCAACCGCATTGGCGCGATGGTCGAAGGGCGGCCCGACTGGGTGCTCAGCCGCCAGCGCGCCTGGGGCGTGCCGATCACATTGTTCGTGCGGCCCGATGGCACCTATCTGCAAGACCCGGCGGTGAATGCCCGCATCGTCGCCGCAGTGATGCAGGAAGGCGTCGATGCCTGGGACGAGACGCGCAAAGCGGAATATCTCGGCCCGGATCACAACCCTGACGATTACGAGATGGTCACCGACATTCTCGACGTGTGGTTCGATAGCGGCTGCACCCATGCCTTCGTGCTGGAATCCGGGCGCTGGCCCGACCTGACGTGGCCCGCCAACCTCTACCTCGAAGGCTCCGACCAGCATCGCGGCTGGTTCCAGTCCTCGCTGCTGCAATCGTGCGCCACGCGCGGGCGCGCGCCTTACGACCAGGTGCTGACTCACGGCTTCACGATGGATGCCAAGGGCAAGAAGATGTCGAAATCGCTCGGCAACACGATCGATCCGCTCAAGGTCATGGAGACCTATGGCGCTGACATCATCCGCCTGTGGGCGCTGAGCGTCGATTTTACCGAGGATCACCGGATCGGCGATGAAATCCTCAAGGGTGTCGGCGATCAATACCGGCGCCTCAGGAACACCTTCCGCTATCTGCTCGGCGCGCTTGATGGATTCGTGGGCGATATGAGCGATGGGGCTGCGCTGCCGGAGCTTGAAGTCTATATCCTCGCGCTCCTCGCGGAGCTGGATTGCAAGCTGAAAGCGGCGGCGCAGGCTTACGATTTCAACCTCTACACCCGGCTTCTCGTGGATTTCTGCAACGAGGATCTGTCGGCCTTCTACTTCGATATCCGCAAGGATGTGCTCTATTGCGACGGGCCGGAGAGCACCGCGCGCAACGCCTATCGCACCGTGCTCGACCTGTTGTTTCACGCGCTGGTGCGCTATGCCGCGCCGGTGCTGGTGTTCACCGCTGAGGAAGTGTGGAAATCGCGCTATCCGCAGGACGATGCGCAGGGCGGGAGCGTCCACCTGCTCGAATGGCCGATCGTGCCCATCGTAACCACCGACACCGCGAGATGGGAGGCCTTGCGCGCCTTGCGTGAGCGCGTCACCGAAGCGATCGAGCCGCTGCGCCGCGACAAGCTCATCAGGTCGAGCAACGAGGCGGTCGTCACTGTTCCGGCCTCAGCGGTGCCGGCAGGCGTGAGCGATGAACAGCTCGCCGAATTGTTCATCACCGGGACAGTCACGCAGCGCGATGGGGACGAGGTGACGGTCACCAAGTCCACGGATCACAAATGCGGGCGCTGCTGGCGGCTGCTGCCCGATGTCGCGCAGGACGGCGCGCTGTGCGGCCGCTGCGCCGAGGTGGTGCGCGAAATCGATGTGGCGGCGCTGTGAAGGGCCTCCTCACCCGCAATCGCCTGATCGGCCTAGCGCTCGCGGCGTTCATCGCCGGGATCGACCAGATCGTGAAATGGTACGTGATCGAACGGCTCGATCTGCGCCTCGTGCGCAACATCGAGCTGCTCCCGTTCTTCGATCTCACCTACACCGAGAATTACGGCATTTCGCTGGGGCTGCTCGAGGCGACCAACATGGAGATGCGCTGGCTGCTCGTCCTGGTCACCGCCGGGATCGCCGGGATCGTGTTCGTGTGGCTGCTGCGCGAGCGGCTGCTGGGCGACATTCTCGGGCTCGCGCTGATCCTGGGCGGGGCAATCGGCAATATCATGGATCGCTATTCGCTGGGTTTCGTGATCGATTATGCGGACCTTCATATCGGCACTTTCCGGCCGTTCCTGATCTTCAACATCGCCGATGCGGCGATCACGATCGGCGTTGTCATTATCCTTGCCCGTTCGCTGTTCGTGCGCGAGAAGGACGCGGCGGAAGACGCGCTGGACGATGCGCCGGAAGAAAAGGGCATCGCGGCCCGGCGGGCCAAAGCCACCACGGAGAAATAACCATGCGTATTAGCCAATCAGCGCTCGTCCTGGGCATCGGCGCTGCCGTTCTGGCAGGGTGCGGCGGCGGCACGGGCGTGTTCAATCGCGACCGGCCGGATGAATTCGCCGTGCAGCGGCAGGCGCCGCTGGTCATTCCGCCCGACTTCACGATGACGCCGCCCGCCCCCGGCGCCCCGCGTCCGACCGAGGGCACCGCGTCGGAACAGGCGCTCGAGGCGCTGTTCGGACCGCCGGCCGCGCGCAGCGAAATCGAGAAGAGCACGATCGACCGGGCCGGGGCGTCCGATCCGGGCATCCGCAGCCAGGTCGGCGACGAGCAGACCAACACGGTCGCCAAGGGCCGGGTGACGCGCGATATCATCGCGGCGCCCGAGGGCGACGGGCAGAACGCGACCACGCTAATCCCGGGCTAATTCTCGAGCGCCGCTTCCTTGAGCTTCGAGACCAGGATCTTGTCGATCCGGCGGTTGTCCATGTCGACGATCTCGAACTGCCAGCCCTGATCGGTGAAAATCTCGCCTTCGGTCGGGAGCCGCTTGAGCACCGACAAGGCATAGCCCGCCGCGGTGCCGAATTCACGATCCTCGCCATATTCGATCCCCAGCCGGTCTGACAGGCCATCGGCCGAGAGCGATCCCGAGACGAGCAGCGAGCCATCGGCCCGCTCGATGATTTCAGGCGCATCGCCCTGGTCCTTGTCGCTGGCGAAACTGCCCGCGATCGCGGTCAGCAGATCGCCCGGGGTGACGATGCCTTCGAAGTGGCCGTATTCGTCATGGACGAGCGCCATCGCGATATCGGCCGATTGGAGCACGCGCAGAGCGTCCATCGCATCGAGCTGATCGGGCACGACCTCGGCCTTGACCATCAGCTCGCGGATCGTGGCCGCTTCCCCTGCAACCATGCGGGCGAGCAGTTCGCGCACCTTGACGATCCCGAGGATCGCATCGGGCGAGCCTTGCGCTACCGGCAGCAAGGAATGCGGGCTCTCGCTGATGGTCTTGCGAATCTGCGCAAGGCTCGCATCGGCGTCGATCCAGTCGACCTCGGTGCGCGGCGTCATGACTTCGCGCACCGGGCGCTCAGCGAGGCGGACGACGCCGGTGAGGATCTGGTGCTGGTCCTGTTCGATCACGCCCGAGCGGGTCGCTTCGGCGAAGATCAGCTGCAACTCTTCGGCCGTAACGGTCGGCTGCCCCTTGGCGCGAATGCCGAACAAGGCGATGATCACCGCCGAGCTCTTGTCGAGCGTCCAGACGAGCGGCGCGGCGATCGCGGCCAGGGTCGCCATCGGCCGCGCCATCACGATGCTGATCGGCACCGCGCTCCTCAGCGCGAGCTGCTTGGGCACCAGTTCGCCGACGACGACGCTGAGATAGGTCGTCACCGCGATCACCAGGATGAACGCTGTCTGCCGGGCTGTATCCTGGTCGAGGCCCAGCACTTCGAGCCGCTCGCCCACCGGCCCCTCGAGGCTCGCGCCCGAGAAGGCGCCGGTGAGGATCGCGATCAGGGTGATGCCGATCTGGATGGTCGAGAGGAATTTGCCCGGTTCCGCTGCCAGTTCCACCGCGATGCGTGCGGAGGCGGAGCCGGCTTCGGCGTGCGCGTTCAGCCGGGAGGTCTTGGCAGAGACAATCGCAAGCTCGGACATGGCGAACACGCCGTTGAGCAGGATCAACCCGGCGATGAAGACTAGATCAGGCCACGGAAACGGTGTCACACGCGGTGCGCTACCACACTTTGTGGTCGATGCGAGAGCCAAGTGCGCAAGGGAGTTTCATCGCGGCACTCACGACCAGCCCAAGGCCCAGTGGCCGAACCGTCAGGGGCTTGACCACAAAAGAAATTCCTTTTTTGGGAGAAGCACGGGCAAACCAAGGTTAATGTGGGAACATGCATGGCATGCAACGCTTCTTACCATAACCCCAAGTTTTTTTGGAGGAGGACCACTACAATGCCAATCTCACGCATCCTGGTTTCATCGACCGCAGCCCTCGCGCTGCTCACGACCACCGCCTGTGTCACCGACCCCAACACCGGCGAGCAGAAGGCCTCGCGCACAGGGATCGGCGCGGCGCTCGGCGGCACGCTTGGTTATCTGCTCGGCGGCGCGATTGGCGGCAGCACGGCGCGCATCATCGGCGCCGGCATTGGCGGCTCGGCGGGCGCGGTTCTCGGCAAGCAGTACGACGACCAGATCCGCGAGCTCGACGAGATCACCGAGGGCACCGGGGTCGAAGTCGAGCAAGTCGGTGATCAGGATGCGATCCTCGTGCGCCTGCCCGATGGCGTGACCTTCGCGCGCGGTTCGGCCGGGATCAATCCTGGCTTCTACCCGACGCTCGATGCGGTCGCGGACAGCCTCATCAAATATCCCAACAGCCTGATCGACGTGTACGGCTTCACCGACACGACCGGCAGCGACGCGACCAACCAGCGCCTCTCCGAGCAGCGTGCCCAGGCGGTCGCCGATTACCTCGCTGCGCGCGGCGTTGCGCGCAGCCGTTTCGCGACGCGCGGGTTCGGCGAGAGCTACGATCAGCTGCGCATCAAGACCGCTGACGGCGTGGACGAGCCGCTCAATCGCCGGGTCGAGATCAAGATCATCCCGATCAGCCAGGATGACGTCGCCGCCGCGCGCTCGCAGTAAGCGGGTCGGTATAAGCGGTTCAAGTTCGGCAACGGCGCGGGGGCAACCTCGCGCCGTTCACTTGAGCGCGCTGAGCGCTTTGGCGCGTTCCCTCAGCCGGGCCACTGCCGCTGCATGGATGCCCCGCGCGCTCACCAGCACACCGAAATCGCGCGGGTCGTGCTTGTTGTAGGCGAGCGGGCGACCGAACGCATCGGACACCTCGGCCCCCGCCTCACGCGCGATCAGCGTCGCGGCGGCAATATCCCATTCGAACCCCCAGCGCACCGTCGCCACCAGATCGGCGCGGTCATCGGCCACCATCGCGATCCGCAGCGCAATCGAATTGGGCTGCTCGACCGCGACGAGATCGGCATCGGCCTTCGGCAACTGGTCGACCGGCACGCGCGCGCCCGCAAAGAGGGTGCGCGTGCTGGCCTTCAGCGGCCGTTCGTTCAGAGTCGCGCCCTGTCCCGCCACGGCGCACCATTCCTCGTCCCGGGCCGGGGCCGCGAGGATCCCGATCAGCGGCTTGCCCGAGCTGACCAGCGCGACCGAGACCGCCCACCCGCTGCGTCCGCGCACGAAATCGCGCGTCCCGTCGATCGGATCGACCAGCCAGAGCA
Source organism: Erythrobacter sp. (assembly GCA_036835265.1). Taxonomy (GTDB): domain Bacteria; phylum Pseudomonadota; class Alphaproteobacteria; order Sphingomonadales; family Sphingomonadaceae; genus Erythrobacter. The sequence goes on from DAITMG010000012.1 coordinate 5,774, forward strand.
GACCGCTGCTGGTGCGGCCCTTGTCGTCCGAGGTCTCCTCGGAAAGCCAGGCGGCCGACGGCAGCAGGGCCGCGAGCTCGCGCCGCAGGAAGCGATCGACCTCGAGATCCGCCTCGCTCACCGGATTGCCCGGGGTCTTGTCCCAGCTCCTGAGCGCATGGCCGCCGCCCGGCCAGCGGCCATGCGCGATCCTGCCGGCTTCGCGCACGATCCCAAGGAGGCGGTTTCGATCGATCATATCAGCCATTAGTCGTGGCCTTGCCACAAGCACTTTTCAAGCGCTGCCAGACATGCTTAGGCACGCCCGAGCCAACCTCTCCCCAGATCGGTGTGAGCGCCGCGCGGCGTGGCACGCCTTCCAAACCACAGCAAAGGGATCATGCTGCCATGAACGTCCACGAATATCAGGCCAAGGAACTGCTGAAAGCACACGGTATCGCGGTGCCCGATGGCCATGCGGCGATCACGGTCGAAGAAGCGCTGGAGGGCGCGAAGAAGCTGCCCGGGCCGCTTTACGTGGTGAAGGCGCAGATCCATGCCGGCGGGCGCGGCAAGGGCAAGTTCAAGGAATTGCCCGCCGATGCCAAGGGCGGCGTGCGGCTCGCCTTCTCGCTCGACGAGGTCGAGAGCCACGCGCGCGAGATGCTGGGCAACACGCTGGTGACGGTGCAGACGGGCGACGCGGGCAAGCAGGTCAACCGCCTCTATGTCACCGACGGGGTCGATATCGAGCGCGAATACTACCTCGCCATGCTGGTCGACCGCGCGAGCGGGCGCGTCGCGATGGTCGCCTCGACCGAGGGCGGGATGGACATCGAGGAAGTCGCGCACAACAGCCCCGAGAAGATTACCACCATCACGATCGATCCCGCGCAAGGCTTCATGCCGCATCATGGCCGCAGCGTCGCCTATGCGCTCGAGCTCGAGGGCGAGCTCAACAAGGCGTGCCAGAAGCTCGCCGCACAGCTTTACGCAGCGTTCGTCGCGAACGATTGCGACATGGTCGAGATCAACCCGCTGGTCGCGACGAAGCCCGACGGCGACGGCAAGGCCCACCTGCTGGTGCTCGACACCAAGATGAGCTTCGATGGCAACGCGCTCTACCGCCACCCCGAGATCGAGGCGATGCGCGACGAAACCGAGGAAGACCCGGCCGAAGTCGAGGCGAGCGAGTTCGACCTTGCCTACGTCAAGCTCGACGGCAATATCGGCTGCATGGTCAACGGCGCCGGCCTGGCGATGGCGACGATGGACATCATCAAGCTCAATGGCGCCTTCCCCGCCAACTTCCTCGATGTCGGCGGCGGCGCCTCGACCGAGAAGGTGACCGCGGCGTTCAAGATCATCCTCAAGGATCCGGCGGTCGAGGGGATCCTCGTCAACATCTTCGGCGGCATCATGAAGTGCGACATCATCGCCAACGGTGTGATCCAGGCAGCCAAGGACGTGAACCTGCAGGTCCCGCTGGTGGTGCGCCTCGAGGGGACCAATGTCGAGCAGGGCAAGGAGATCCTTGCGAATTCGGGCCTTGCGATCGTGCCCGCGGACGATCTGGGCGATGCGGCGAGAAAGATCGTCGCCGAGGTGAAGAAGGCGGCTTAAACCGGGCGGTTGCAGCTATCGTGAGGGGCGGGGCTCAGGCTCCGCCTTGATCCGATGCGCGCGAGGCTGGCGATGGGGACGGGCGGTGATTCGGCGCCAGCTTCGAGCGCGCGCCTAGCCTGCGCGGCGCAGGGCATGGCTGCGGTGGTGGCGCGAGCGATGGCAAACCGCCGTAATTTGCCAAAAATGCGTGCATCGGGCCTCGTTTGGCCGCTTCCTGATGCTGCCGATGCAGGCGTGCAAAGGCCGCGCCATTTCCGGCTCTTGACGCCGCGACCCGCACCGGCAAGACACCGCTTGCAGGTTTACGCGGGAACTGCGCCACTCGATTGACGTTTACGTAAACGCGAGCTATGGCGCGCTCAGTTTCGGCAAAAAGGCACACCAGGTCCTTGCGCGAGCCCAAGGCGGCGCAGCGACCCAGAAGGGAAGGAACGCACCCATGAAAATCCTTGTCCCCGTCAAGCGGGTGATCGATTACA
>DAITMG010000012.1:7957-43407 GCA_036835265.1 Erythrobacter sp.
GGAAGGAACGCACCCATGAAAATCCTTGTCCCCGTCAAGCGGGTGATCGATTACAACGTCAAACCGCGCGTCAAGGCCGATGGCTCGGGCGTGGACCTTGCCAATGTCAAGATGAGCATGAACCCGTTCGACGAGATCGCGGTCGAAGAAGCGATCCGCCTCAAGGAAGCGGGCAAGGCCGAGGAAATCATCGCGGTCTCGATCGGCCCGGCCAAGGCGCAGGAAACGCTGCGCACCGCGCTCGCAATGGGCGCGGACCGCGCGATCCTGGTCGAGACCGATGACGAGGTCGAGCCGCTGGCCGTTGCCAAGATCCTCAAGGCGATCGCCGAGGAAGAGCAGCCTGGGCTGGTCTTGCTGGGCAAGCAATCGATCAGCGACGATTCGAACCAGACCGGGCAGATGCTCGCCGCGCTGATGGGCCGGCCGCAAGGGACCTTCGCCAACACCGTCGAGATCGACGGCGACAGCGTTGTGGTCAAGCGCGAGATCGATGGCGGGCTCGAAACGGTCAAGCTCACCATGCCCGCGATCGTCACCACCGACTTGCGCCTCAACGAGCCGCGCTATGCCTCGCTCCCCAACATCATGAAGGCCAAGAAGAAGCAGCTCGATACAAAGACCCCGGCCGATTACGGGATCGACACCAAGCCGCGTCTCACCACCACCCATGTCGGCGAGCCGCCCGTGCGCAAGGCCGGTGCAAAGGTCGAGGATGTCGCCGCGCTGGTCGCCAAGATCAAGGAAATGGGGATCGCGTAACCCCGCGCCTCATTCACGAAAGGGATAAGACAGATGAACACTCTCATTCTCGTCGAACATGACAATTCGCGGCTCAACGAGGCGACCCTCGCCGTGGTTACCGCTGCGGGCAAGATCGGCGAAGTCCACGCGCTGGTCGCCGGGCACGATTGCGGCGCGGTCGCCGAGTCGGCTGCGCAGATCGAGGGCGTCGCCAAGGTGCTGAAAGCGGATCATGCCGCCTATGAGCACGGTCTGGCCGAGAATGTCGCGCCGCTCGTCGCCGGGCTGATGGAGGGCTATGACGCCTTCCTCGCGCCCGCGACCACTTCGGGCAAGAACATCGCTCCGCGCGTTGCCGCGATGCTCGATGTCATGCAGATCTCGGACATTCTCTCGGTCGAGGGCGACAAGACCTTCACCCGCCCGATCTATGCCGGCAACGCGATCGCGACCGTCCAGTCGGGCGATCCCAAGCTTGTCATCACCGTGCGCGGCACGTCGTTCGAGAAGGCGGCGAATGTCGGCGGGTCGGCGGCGATCGAGGAGGTTGCAGGACCGGGCGATGCGGGGCTCTCGAGCTTCGTCAGCCGTGAAGTCGCCAAGAGCGAGCGACCCGAACTCGCCAGCGCCAAGATCATCGTCTCGGGCGGGCGGGCGCTGAAGGATTCCGAGACCTTCAACCAGATCATCAATCCGCTCGCCGACAAGCTCGGCGCGGCCATCGGCGCGAGCCGCGCGGCGGTCGATGCAGGCTTCGTTCCCAACGATTACCAGGTCGGCCAGACGGGCAAGATCGTCGCGCCGGAGGTCTATATCGCGATCGGCATCTCGGGCGCTATCCAGCACCTTGCGGGCATGAAGGATTCCAAGGTCATCATCGCGATCAACAAGGACGAGGACGCGCCGATCTTTCAGGTCGCCGATATCGGCCTTGTCGCCGATCTCTACACCGCGGTGCCCGAGCTGACGGGCGCGCTGGACTGAGCCTTACGTCAGACAGGCCGAATTGCACCGAACCTCCGCTGCTCTAGAATGACGAGCAGTGGAGGTTTTTCTATGCGAATCAGTTCGTTAGTTGCAGCTGGCGCAATCGCCGCTGCATTCCTTGCCCCCGGCGCCAGCGCCAAGCGGATCGATCTTGAGCCGAGCTCGAAGTGGAACGTCGATTTCGGCGTCGAGAAGTGTCGCCTGGCGCGCTATTTCGGCGAGGGCGAGGATCGCCACCTGCTGATGTTCGACCAGTATGCCCCGAGCGTGGGCTTCGGCATGACGGTGAGCGGCCCGGCTTTAGAGCGCTTCCAATCGCGCAAGCGCACCTCGCTTTCCTTCGCTCCCGATCAGGAACCGCGGCGCACGGAGCCCCATGCGGGAAAGGTTGAGGGAGTGGGCGGCGCGGTCATCTATTCCTACCTCGGTCTCGCCAGCGGGACCGGCACCGAGGAACCGGACCAACCCGCGGCAAGTCTGCCCCAGCTCGACCCCGCACAGGGCGACGAGATCGCCTATATCCGGCTTGCGCAGGGCGGACGAGATGTGCTGCTCAACACCGGCCCCTTGGGTGAGACCTTCAAGGTGCTCAACCTGTGCACGCAGCAATTGGTGAAGGATTGGGGGCTTGATCCACAAAAGCATCTCACCGCGCAGCGTCAGGTGCGCTGGCTCAACCAGGAGGGCGTCGTCCGCCGCATCCAGAGCGACTATCCGCGCGCGGCGCTGTCCAGGGGCGAGCAGGGCATCATGCGCATGCGGGTGATGGTCGACGAGACCGGCGCGGTGACCGATTGCGCGATCCTCGAGGCGACGCGGGTCGAATCGCTCGAATCGCCTGCCTGTCGGGAGATGATGCGCGCCGAGTTCGACCCTGCGCTTGACGTCGAGGGTAAACCTTTCGCCTCCTACTATGCCACCTCGATCACCTATCAGATCGGACGCTAGAGCAGCCCCGTGATGAAGTGCAGCGTCATTCCGACGAGGCCGCCGACGATGGTCCCGTTGATGCGGATGAACTGAAGGTCACGCCCGACCGCGTTTTCGATCCGGCCGGTGATGGTGGTCGCATCCCAGCGCTTGACCGTCTCGGAGACGAGCGTGACGATCTCGGAGCCATAGCGGGTCGCGATGCCGACGGCGGTGCGCCGGGCGAAGCGGTTGATCTGGATCTGCAGCCGCTTGTCGCTCTTGAGCGCCTGGCCCAGCTCGGCAAGGCTGCTGCGCATTTCCTCGCCCAGTTCGGTATCGGCCGAGCGGGCTCGGCGGATCAGCGAATGGCGAATGCGCTCCCACACGCCCAGCCACCATTCGGCCACGGCCGGGTTCTCGATCAGATCGCGCTTCATCGTCTCGACCCGCTCGCGCAACTCAGGATCGTGCTGGAGGTCGCGCGCGAGCGTCTCAAGCCCCTCCTCGATCTTGGTGCGCAAGGGGTGATCGGGATCGACCAGCACTTCGGCCAGCAGCTTGTAGAGCCCATCGAGCACGCCGGTCGAAATGCGCTCGTCAAGCCCGGTCCAGCGCAGAACAGCATTGGCGCGGGCGGAAATGATCTCCTTGATCGTCTCCTCATTGTCCTCGAGCGTCAGCCCGGCCCAGCGGATGAACCCGTTGATGAGCGGCTGATGGCGCTTGTCGCCGATCATGCTCTCGAGCATGCGCCCGGCGAGCGGCGAGATCTCGAGCTTGGACAGCGAGGCGGCGAGCCCTGAGCGGACCTGGTTGCCGAGGCGCTCGGGATCGAGCGATTCGAGCAACTCGGCCGCCAGCCCCGCCGCGCCGCTGGTGATCCGCGAGCGCGCGTCAAAGCCGATGCGCTCGGGGCTTGAAACGAGGAAATCGCCGAGCGCGCGGGCCACGTTCATTCCGGCCATGCGCCGGGCAACGACTGCGGGGATCAGGAAATTGGTGCGCAGGAACTCGGCCATCGTCTCTGCGATCCGGTCCTTGTTCGAAGGGATGATCGCGGTGTGGGGGATGGGAAGGCCAAGCGGGTGGCGAAACAGCGCGGTGACGGCGAACCAGTCAGCGAGCCCGCCGACCATCGCCGCCTCGGCAAAGGCGTTGACATAGCCCCACGCCGGGTGCTCGCCGAGGAGGCCGTGCGTCGTGAAGAACACCGCCGCCATCGCCACCAGCAGCCCGGTCGCGGTCCAGCGCATGCGCCGGGCCCGATCGGCGCTGAGCGGTTCGCCGCCGAACGGCGCGGCGCGGCGCGTCGATGGTCCGGGTCTTGCGCCCGGGTGAGCAGAGTGCGGCCTGTGCATCGCAGCGTCAGTCTAGCCGCAAACCGGGGCCTGCGTCACGCCCTGCGGCGAGCCGGCCCGATTATTCGGCAGGTTCTGCGCCCGGCGGGATCGGCGAGGAGGGCCGCCCGGCCAGCGGCACCTGGGGCTGCGGGGTGTGCCCGCCCGTCGCGCCGACTCCCGCCGCGCCCGGCGCATAGGGACGCGTTGCATCGCCCGGCTTATAGGTGAGCAGGCGCTCGCGCAGCCACGGCCCGACGCGCTTCTCGAAGCTGTCGGCAAGGCTGAAGCCCGCCGGCACGATCAGCAGCGTCAGCAGCGTCGACATGATCAGCCCGCCGATCACCACGATCCCCATCGGCTGACGCCACGCGCCATCGCCGGTGAGCGAGATCGCGGTCGGGATCATCCCGGCGGTCATCGCGACCGTTGTCATCACGATCGGCTGGGCGCGCTTGTGCCCGGCTTCCATGATCGCCTCGAGCTGCTGCGTGCCGCGCGCCATTTCCTCGATCGCGAAATCGATCAGCAGGATCGAGTTCTTCGAAACGATCCCGAGGAGCAGCAGGATGCCGATGTAGACGGGCATGGATTGCGGCTGCCCGAGCAGCCAGATCAGCGCGATCCCACCCAGCGGGGCGAGCGCGAGGCTGGTCATGTTGACGAGCGGGCTCATCAGGCGCTTGTAGAGCAGGACAAGGCACGCGAACACCAGCAGCACGCCTGCGGTGATCGCGACGATGAGGCTCTGCACCAGCTCCTGCTGCCACTGATCCTCGCCCACGACATCGCGGATCACCCCGGTCGGCAGGTTCTGAAGGATCGGCAGCTTGTCGATCTGCGCCTGCGCCTCGCCCTTGAGCACGCCATCCGCGAGGTCAGCCCCGACCAGCACCCGGCGGTTCTGGTTGTAGCGCTGGATCACGGTCGGCCCCGCGCCAAACTTGATGTCGGCCACCCGCGACAGCGGCACCGACCCGCCCGAGCGTGTGGCGACGGGCAGGTTCTCGATCGTGGTGAGATCGGTGCGAGCCTCTTCGCTGAGCTTGACCCGGATCGGGATCTGGCGATCGGACAGCGAGAACTGCGCAGCGTTCTGGTCGATCTCGCCGAGCGTCGCGATCCGGATCGTCTGGCTCAGCGCCAATGTGCTGACGCCGAGTTCGGCGGCGATCTGCTCGTTGGGCGTGATGATGATCTCGGGGCGGTTGATATCGCCGCTGATCCGCGGGGCGACTACCGACGGCAGCCCCTTCATTTGCTCGATCAGCGTGGTCGCCGCTTCGTTGAGCTCGTCGGGATCGGAGCCCGCGAGCATGATCGTGATGTCGCGCCCCGTGCCGAACCCGCCGCCCTGCGACTGGAAGCGCACGCGCGCATCGGCGATCTGGTTGAGCTGCGGGGTTATCTGGGTTTCGAATTGCTGCAGCGTGCGCTCGCGATCCTCGCGCAAGGTGATGAAGATCGAGGCATCGCCAATCCGGTTGCGCTCGAGGGCGAAGTCGAACTCCTGCTGCGCCTCGAGGATTTCCATCACCTCGGCGACCACCGTGCGGGTCGTCTCGAGCGTGGTGCCGGGCACCATCTCGATCTGGATGGTCGAATTCTTGTCATCGATATCGGGCTGGAACTGCGCGGGGATCTGGCCGAACAGCATGATTGTCACGAGCAGCGAAAACCATCCCATCCCCAGCATCCACACGCGGTGATCGTAGAACCGCGCCGTCAGCCACTTCACGCTCTGCGAGAAGCGCGCACCGCCCCCGGCCAGAAGCTCGATCGCCTTGAAGACCAGCCAGCCCGCCGCGAACGCCAGCAAGGTCGAGGACACGAGAATAACGATATCGAACAGCTTGGTGACGAGGAAAGAGAGCATCGAGCTCTCATCGCCCGATACAGCCTTGCCTGCGCTCGCCGCGATGTCGAGCCCCACGAGGCCACCCGAACCGCTGAAGGCCCCGCTGTAGATCTCGAACATGGCGATCGCGGGGATGATCAGCAGCAGCAGCGACACCAGCAGCAAGCTTGGAACATAGAGCCAGCGCGAGCGCGGCCCTTCGAGCCCTTCGCGCAGGCGCGGCATCCTGCCGCGATCGAGCGTCCAGGCGAGCACCCTGAGATAGCGGTCCATCATCGGGCCTTCGCCGTGCGTCGCGTGGCCCTTGGACTCGAGGAAATAAGCCGCCATCAGCGGGGTGATCATGCGCGCGACCGCGAGGCTCATCAGCACCGCGACCACCACCGTCAGGCCGAAATTCTTGAAGAACTGGCCTGAAATGCCGGGCATCAGGCCGACGGGCAGGAATACCGCGACGATGCAGAAGCTTGTCGCCACCACCGGCAAGCCGATTTCGTCGGCGGCGTCGATCGAGGCCTGATAGGCGGTTTTGCCCATGCGCATGTGGCGCACGATGTTCTCGATCTCCACGATCGCATCATCGACCAGCACGCCTGCGACCAGGCCGAGCGCGAGCAACGAGAGAAAATTGAGGTTGAACCCCATCAGGTCCATGAACCAGAAGGTCGGGATCGCCGAGAGCGGGATTGCGACAGCCGAGATGAAGGTCGCGCGCCAATCGCGCAGGAACAGGAAGACGACGACGATCGCCAGGACCGCCCCTTCGATCAACGCCGACATCGAGCTGGTGTATTGCCCGCGGGTGTAATCGGTGCTGGTGCCCAGCCGAATGAAGCGCACGCCCTCGTTTTCTGCTTCGATCGCGTCCATCGTCTCGAGCGCCTCCTCGTAGACCGTGAGGTCCGAGGCGCCGCGCGCGCGGTTCATGTAGAAATTGACGACTTCCTTGTCGCCCACCTGGCTGATCGAATCGCGTTCGGCACTGCCGTCGCGCACCCGCGCGACTTCGGCGAGCTTGACGGTGCGGCCATCGCCGAGCTGGATCTGGCGCTGCGAAAGTTCAAAGGCCGTCTCGGCGTTGCCGAGCACGCGCAGCGACTGGCGCGTGCCGCCGATCTCGGTCAGCCCGCCTGCCGCGTTGACGTTCTGCTGGCGCAGCACGTTGTTGATCTGCGCCGCGGTGACGCCCAGCGCCTGCATCTTGCGCGGATCGATAATCACCTCGATCTCGCGATCGACCCCGCCGAACCGGCCGACTTCGGCCATTCCCTCGATATTGAGCAGCCGCTTGATCACGATATCGTCAATGAAATAGCTGAGCTCGCCGATCGTCATGTCATTGGCTTCAACCGCGACATAGCCGATCGGCTCGCCCACGACGTTGACCTTGCTGATCTGCGGCTCGAGGATGCCGTCGGGCAGATTGCCGCGCACACCGTCGATCGCGGTGGTGACTTCGCTCAGCGCCTCGGTGATGTCGGTGCCGATCTCGAATTCGACGAAGGTCGAGGAGCTGCCCTCGCGCGCCGAGCTCTGGATCGAATTGACCCCGTTGATCGAGCGCACCGCCGCCTCGACGCGCTGGGTGATCTGGTTCTCGATCTCGGTCGGCGCCGCGCCCGGCTGGGCGATGGTGACCTGGACGCCGGGGAATTCGACATCGGGATTGTTGGTGACATCCATCCGCGAGAAGCTGACGAAGCCCGCCAGCAACAGCCCCATGAACAGGACGAGCGGGATCACCGGGTTGCGGATCGACCAGGCGGAGAGTTGGTTGATGTTCATGGGTTCGATCTCGCTTCTACCTGAGGGTCGCTCAGCCTGCCTTTACAATACGCTAGCCGCCCCATGCCGGACGCCGCAAGGACGAGCGGCGGCGGCGCGGGGCGTGCTGGGACGGCGCGGGCGGCTTCATCCCTTGGCCTCATCCCTGAGATGGTCTCGTTTCGCGCTGCGGGTTGACCGTTTCGCCCGGATTGAGGAAGCCGCCGGCGCGCAGCACGACGAGCTCGTTGCCGCTGAGGCCCCGGGTGATGGCGATCCCGTCCTTGGTCACGACCCCGGTTTCAACCCGCTGGACGATCGCCTTGTTCTCGTTGTTGACGATGTAGACGAATGCGCCCTGGTCATCGGCGAGCACGGCGCTTTCAGGAAGCACGGTCGCTGTCAGCGTTCCGCCATTGATGCGCGCGGTGGCAAAGCCGCCCGGCCTGAGCTCGGGCGCGAAGGGCAGCGCCACGCGGGCGGTGCCCTGGCGCGAGTTCTGGTCGATCGTCGGGGAGAGCTGCCAGACCTGACCCTTGAAGATCTTCTCCGAGCCGGCCAGCACGACTTCGGCGCCGACCCCTTGCGAGAGGCTCGCCAGCTGGCTCTCGTTGACCTGCGCCAGCAGCTCCATCTCACCGCCGCGCGCGATGGTGAACAGCGCGGGCGAACCCGCGCCCACGATCTGGCCCGGCTCGACATTGCGGGCAAGCACATAGCCCGAGGCAGGCGCGACGACACTGAGCCGCGCGTTGCGCGCGCGCAGCTCGCCAAGCTGCGCTTCGGCGACATCGACCCGGGCGTCCGCGCTGTCGCGCGTTGCCGTCAGGCGGTCGACATCCGCGGTAGAGATAAAGCCGCGATCGACCAGCTTGAGCGCCCGCTCGAGATTGGCCTGCGCCAGACGCGCGTCGGCGCGCGCGACCTCGATCTGCGCAGCTTGGGCGGCAGCCTGCTGATTCTGGACCGAGCGATCGATCACTGCCAGCACCTGGCCTTGGCGCACCCATTCGCCGGCATCGACCGGGACCGAGATCACCCGCCCGCCTTCGCCCTCGATGCCGACCGGCATGGAGCGGCGCGCAGCGATCGTTCCGGGCGCCTCGATCACGCCGTTGATCGTGGTCCTCCCCGGCGCTACCACCGTCACGACAGGGGCCTGGGAATCGTCATCACCAGCGGCAATCGGCTCGCCGCCGGCAAGCGCGAAGTAGGCCGCAATCGCGAGCAGGAGCCCAAACAGCATCGCACCACCGATGAGCACCGAACGACCGAGCCCACGGCGGCGATCGGCTTGGATACCCTCAGCCTCGACGGTGACCGGCTTTGCGGCTTCGGCCGTGATCGTTGTTTCGTAGTTCATTCACTTTCCCTCAGGAACGTTCGGCGTACTGTATTATTCGACTAAGGCACCTGGCGCAAGGCTCTTGCGACCCCTCGTGCGAACACGCAAAGCCGGGCTCGCGCAAGGCGGCGTTCGACTGAGCGTCTGCAATGCCAGACGAAGGGCACGGATCAGCGCTCGCACTGGCTCACAAGAAAAGGCGGCGCAAGCTCGAATAGCCAGCGCCGCCTCATCATATAGGTTCAAAAAGAGCGTTTAAAACTCAGCCAGTCACGCGCCCGCGCTGAATGAGGTTGACGATCGCCAGAAGCACCACTGCGCCAAAGAACGCGGCGATGATCCCCGAGATGTCGGGCGGCCATGCCCCGATGGTTCCACCGCCAAACAGGAAGGCGAACACCGAATTGCCGATGAACGAGCCGATGATGCCCACGACGACGTTCCAGAACAAGCCCATCTGCGCATCACGCTTCATGACCATGCTCGCGAGCCAGCCGATAATGCCGCCCATGAAAATAAACCAGATAAATCCCAGCATTGGTATCCTCCATGTCGTTCCCTACACGCGAAACCTACGTATGGCGTGGGCGGGGGTTCCCGGAGGATGCGGGGCAGCGGGGCCGGCTATCGGGCTTTGTGCAAGCGGAGCAGCGCTCGCTTGCAAGGCTCAGTACTTGAGCTGGCGCTCATAGAGGTCGCGATAGTGCTGGATGCGGGTGACGCGCAGGCCCTGCATGCCCGACCGATCGACCGCGCGCTGCCACGAGGCGAATTCCTCGAGCGTGAGATTGTAGCGCTCGAGCACTTCGTCGATCGTGAGCAGCCCGCCATTGACCGCTGCCACGACCTCGGCCTTGCGCCGGATGACCCAGCGCTTGGTTTTGGGCGAGGGCAGGTCGTCGATCGTGAGCGGCTCGCCGAGCGGGCCGATCACCTGAGCGGGGCGGATGTCCTGGTTTTCAATCATTTTGTTCTCTCGCAACGCCTCTCGCGACGTGTCTCGCTGCATCCCTGTCTGTTGGCGAGACGATGCCGCTCGAGCCTTTAGAGCCCTCTAAAGCATCAAGGTTAACAGGCCGTTCGCCGTCGGCGAGCGCCCTGAAATAGCGCTCTGCCGCATCACCGAAGCTCGCGCCCGAGCTGCCCGCGCACAGGTTCGCTTCGCTACGAAGTTCACGCCGCAGATCGCGCGCTGCATTGAGCCTGGCGGTCAATTCGTGCCACTCGAGCGCGCGCATCGCCTCGGCTGTGCGCAGCGCCTCGCTGGCGCGAAGGGCCAGCGCCGAGGTCGCAGGTTTTTCGTCCACCGCGCCGACATATCGACTGCGCTGCCCAAGCGCCCGCGATGGCGACTGGACACCGGGGTGCAGCCGCGACCGGCCGGGCGAATCCGATTTTGCAATCCGGTTGAAAGGGTTGGGTTCCTCGAACATGCCGCTGTCTTACCCGGCGCTGGTCAAGATGTGGTAAAGCCGCGATTCACTAGCTCTTAGGATTAACGCTACGCCAAATCGAAACCTTGAGCCGGGGCTGTGCGGCCCTATATCGCGCAGGCCAACAGCATGAACCAGACCACTTCCCTTGCGCCGGAACTTGCTCCGGCAACCCGGCCCGCGCTCGACCCCGCAGCGCTGTTCGATCTGCCGCGCGCGGCGGGCGCGTGCCGGATCGTGGTCGCGATGAGCGGGGGGGTCGATTCGTCGGTGGTGGCGGCGCTCGCGGCCGAGACCGGCGCCGAGGTGATCGGCATCACGCTCCAGCTTTACGATTATGGCGCTGCCACGGGCCGCAAGGGCGCGTGCTGCGCGGGCGACGACATCGCCGATGCGCGCGCCGTCGCCGATCGGCTCGGCATCGCGCACTATGTGTTCGACCATGAGAGCGCGTTTCGCGAGAGCGTGGTTGACCAGTTCGCCGACGAATACCTCGCCGGCCGCACGCCCGTCCCCTGCATCCGCTGCAATATGGGCCCCAAATTCACCGATCTGTTCCGGATGGCGCGCGAGCTTGGCGCCGATTGCCTCGCGACCGGTCACTACGTCCAGCGCATCGCCTCATCTGGTGGCCCGCAGCTTCACCGCGCGCTCGATCCGGCGCGTGACCAGTCCTACTTTCTTTACGCGACCACACAGGACCAGCTCGATTTCCTGCGCTTTCCGCTTGGTGGCCTGCCCAAGACGCAGGTGCGCGAGCTTGCCGCGGCCGCCGGTCTCACCAACGCCGCCAAGCCCGACAGCCAGGACATCTGTTTCGTGCCGGATGGTGACTATGCCCGCATCGTCACCAAGCTGCGCCCGCAAGGCGCGGCGCCCGGCAACATCGTTCATGCGACAAGCGGGGCGGTGCTCGGCCAGCACCGCGGGATCGTCCATTTCACCGTCGGCCAGCGCAAGGGGCTCGAGATCGGCGGCCAGCCCGAGCCGCTCTACGTTATCGCGCTCGATGCCGAGCGGCGCGAGGTGCGCGTCGGCCCCAAGCGGATGCTTGCGGTCACGGCTGCGCGGCTGATCGAGACCAACGCGATCGGCCCGGTTCCCAATGCTCCGCTCTCCGCTGCCCCGCTCACCGCCAAGGTGCGCAGCCTCGCCAGGCCGGTGGCCGTAACGCTCGAGGGAACGCTCGGCGAAGGTCGGCCCGTCACGATCCGCTTTGGCGAGCCCGAATTCGGCGTCGCGCCGGGGCAGGCGGCGGTGATCTATGCGGGAGAGCGCGTGATCGGCGGCGGTTGGATCGACTCGACCGAGGCCCCCGCCGCCTAGCACCCGGGCTCACTCCTTCCAGGGCTCTAGCACGCAGCCATAGCCTTCGCGATAGGTTGCGGTGTTGGAGGTGACGAGCGGGAAACGCGCGGTCACGCTCTTCGCCGCGCCATCGTCGACCAGCGTCACCAGTTCCATCCCGCCCAGCTTGTCCTTCTCGCAATCGCTCAAGCTGCGCCCTGCGACGAACCGGCACGAACAGGCCACGCGCGCCGCGTAGGACGTGCCGACATCGGCATAGCCGCGGATCGTATTGCTATAGGCATAGATCGCACCCACCAGAGCGAGCGCCACCACCACGAGCAGCGCGAGGCCAACGCGCACGAAGGCCCGCGACCCGCCGGATCTCGCTCTTCCATTCATCGCCCAATCCACTTGCCAACTAAGGTTACTTGAGGGATGGACACCGCGCCATGACGCGAGCCCGCCTCTCCCCTATCGTCGCCTTTGCGCTTTTGCCAGCCTGCCTCATCGCAACAGCGTGCAGCGAAGCGGTGCCCGGTGCGCCAGCGCCGCTGGAGGAGGCCGCGCTTGCAGCGGTGACTGACCAGGCCGGGGCGCCGCGCGAAGAGCTTGCGCGCGAGGTCGACGATCTGTTCACCAAGGACCGGCTTGGCGAGACCCGCGCGGTGCTGGTGCTTGTCGACGGCGCGATTGCGGCCGAACGCTACGCTGCGGGCTATGATGCCGACACGCGTTTCGTCAGCTGGTCGATGGCCAAGACGGTGACTGCGGTGCTGATCGGGATGCTGGTTGCCGATGGCCTCCTCAGCCTCGATGAGCCCGCGCCGGTCGCCCAGTGGCAGCGCCCCGGCGATCCGCGTGCGGAGATCACCTTGCGCCAGCTGTTGCAGATGAGGAGCGGGCTGAGGCACACCGAATCGGGCGATCCGCCCTATGAGAGCTCGGAAGTGCGGATGCTCTTTCTCGACGGGCGCGACGACATGGCGCGCTGGGCCAAGGAGCAGCCGCTCGAGGCCGAGCCGGGCGAAACCTTCGAATATTCCTCCAACACCACCGTCATCCTCGCCGACATCGCCGCGCGCGCGCTGACCGACAGCGAAGACCCCGAAGCGCGCCGCCGCGCGGTGCAAGCCTATCTCGACGAGCGCCTGTTCGAACCGCTGGGGATGACCTCGATGGTCCCCGAATACGACGCTTCGGGAACGCTCATCGGCGGCAGCCTGATGCACGCCACCGCGCGCGATTGGGGCAGGTTCGGCGAGTTCCTGCGCCAGGCCGGGCGCAGTCCGGACGGCGAACAGCTCGTCCCCAGCCGCTGGATTGCGCAGATGACCGAGCCGAGCCCGGCGTCCGCGCATTACGGTTTCCAGATCTGGCTGAACCGCCCCAAGCCGCGCCCCGAAGATCCCCACCCGCTGTTCCCCGATCGCGCTCCCCAGAGCTTGTTCGCGCTGATCGGGCATATGGGCCAGTATGTTCTCGTCTCGCCCGAGCAGCGCGTGACGCTGGTGCGGCTGGGCCATTCGACCAGCGCAGAGCGCCCGCAGATGCTGCAGGAAGCCGCCGACGTGATCGCGCTCTATCCGGTGCGCTAGGCAGTAGGAAAGCGGCTTTTCGCGCTTGGCTTCGGGCCGCTACAGGTGGAACACGCCCTCGACCACGGTCACGCACGGACCCCCGAGCCACACCCGTTCGCCCTCAAGCCTGCAGGTGATATTGCCGCCGCGCGCGCTCGCCTGGTGAGCGGTGAAGCGCTCGCGACCCAGCTTGCGGGTCCAGAACGGCGTCAGCGTCGCGTGCGCGGCACCTGTCACCGGGTCTTCATCGACGCCGCCGCCGGGGACGAAGACGCGGCTTACCACATCGGTGTCGTCGCCGGGCGCAGTGGCGACGAACAGGTTGTTGCCGAGTGCTGCCAGCCCGCGCAGGTCCGGGCCGAGCGCGCGAATCGCGGCTGCGTCGGGATAGAGGAAGAGGTCATATCCGTCTGGATTGCGCCACGTCTCTAGCACCTTGCCGCCCATCAGAGCGGCCGCCTCGGGCCAGTCGCCGCGCGTCGTCGCGATCGCCGGCAGGCCGAGCGCATAGCCATCTTTTGCCCGGTGCACCTCGAGAATGCCCGACCGACGGGTGCGGAATGTCAACTTGTCGCCGCCCTCCCGGCCCAGCAGCACGTGCCCGCTGGCAAGCGTGGCATGGCCGCACAGGCGGACCTCCTCGGTCGGCGTGCACCACCTGAGCTCCCAGTCCGCCTCACCCGTTTCGTCGCGCACCACGAAAGCGGTTTCGGCGAACAGGTTCTCCGCCGCGATTGCCACCAGGACATCGTCGGCCAGCCATTCCTCGAGCACCATCACCGCGGCCTGATTGCCGCCGAACGGCGCGGCGCTGAACGCGTCGACATGCCAGTAGGGGATGGGATTCATTGATTACTCCTCACCGCTGTTCCCTCCGCTTCGCTCCGGGGCGGTTGCGGGCGGGCAGTCGCCCTTGCGAACCCTGCGGGTTCGAATGGGCTCGCTGTTGACCGCTTCACGGATAGAGCAGCTCGTCGCTCCAGCCCAGCGCGTCGCCGGCGCCGGTGAGCGTGAAGAGGCGGCGATCGTGCAGCCGGTTGTCGCGGTCCATCCAGAACTCGATGCGTTCGGGCATGAGCGTGAAGCCGGTCCAGTGCGCCGGGCGCGGCACCTTGCCCGCCTCGGCATGCTCCTCCCACAGCGCTTTAACCCGGTCGATGTAGGTCTGGCGATCGGTCAGCGGGCGTGACTGGTCGCTCGCCGCGCTGCCGACCTGGCTGGTGTAGGGGCGCGAGTGGAAGTAGCCATCGGCGCGGCTCTCGCTGACCTCGTGGAGGCGGCCTTCGATGCGGATCTGGCGGCGCAGGCTCTTCCAGTGGAACAGCAGCGCGGCTTGCATGTTGGCGCGGATCTCGCCGCCCTTGCGGCTGTCCGCATTGGTGAAGAAGGTGAAGCCGCCTTCGTGCGCGCCGTGGCCCTTGAGCAGCACCATGCGCACCGAGGGTGCGCCAACTGGGGTCGCGGTCGCCAGCGCCATCGCGTTGGGATCGTTGGGCTCGCTGGCGCGCGCCGCCTCGTACCACGCGTCGAACAGCGCGAAGGGATCGGCGCCGGCCGGGATCTGGCTGTCGGCCAGCTGGGCATCGTCAAGTGTGGAAGGGGCACTCATGGTCGGTCATCACCTCGGGATCTAGTCAGATGGCGCGGCTATTCTCACGCCCCGTCGCAGGAGAGCAACGCTTGAACCGCCTGTTACACAGTCCAGGTGCAAAAAACTCCGGGGGATGAAAACCCCCGGATGCGTCATGGCAAGCAACACGGGCGAGCTGTGGTTCATGCCCGATCACATAGGGACGCAGGGCGCGGTAGGAAACCGACCGCGGCAAAAATCGCGCGGTGGATTGTCGCTTGCGCGAGATCACTTCACCGCTTGCCTCGCGCGGGCGATCCACCTAGCTAACACACCATGGCTGATCCCTACAGCACCCTTGGCATCCAGCGCAGCGCCTCCGATCAGGACATCAAGAGCGCATATCGCACGCTCGCCAAGCAGCTGCATCCCGATCGCAACAAGGACAATCCGCAGGCAGCCGAGAAGTTCTCGGATGTAACCAAGGCCTATGATCTGCTCTCAGACAAGGGCAAGCGCGCCCAGTTCGATCGCGGCGAGATCGATGGCGAGGGCAATCCGCTCAATCCCTTTGCCGGCATGAATGGCGGCTTCGGCCGCGGCGCGGGCGCAGCGGGAGGCTTTCGCCGCCCGCCCCCCGGCGGCTTTCGCGATGCCGAGTTCAACGGCGGCATATCGCCTGAGGATATGGACCTGGGCGACCTGTTCGAAGGGCTGTTCGGCGGCGGGCGCAACCGCCCGGCGGGCAGCGCAAATGCGCGGCGCGGCTTTGGCGGGCGGACAGGCGGACCCCCCCCGCCGCCGCGCAAGGGCGCCGATATCCAGTATCGCCTCGCTGTCCCGTTCGTCGATGCGGCGGCCGGGCGCGATCAGCGCATCACGCTCGCCGATGGCAAGGCGATCAGTCTCAAGCTCCCGGCGGGGGTGGATGACGGCACGCAGATGCGCCTGCGCGGCAAGGGCCATGTCGGTCCGGGCGGTTCGGGCGATGGCATCGTCATGGTCGAGATCGGTCCGCATCCGTTCTTCCGCCGCGATGGCGACAACATCCGGTTGGACCTGCCGATCACGCTCGACGAAGCACTGCGCGGGGCCAAGGTGAAGTGTCCGACGGTCGATGGCCCGGTCATGCTGACGATCAAGCCCGGCACGCATGGCGGCACCGTTTTGCGGCTCGCCGGCAAGGGCTGGACGAAGGCCAGGAAGGCCGGCGAGCCCGACAAGGCACCGCCAGAGCGCGGCGATCAGCTGGTGACGCTCGAAATCCAGCTGCCCGAGGACAGGAGCGAGCTCGAACAGCGGCTCGAAGGGTGGACCGATCCGGCGCGCCCGCGCGCCAAGTTCGGGTTCTGAAGAGCATCGGCAGTGCCGCAATTGAAGCATCGGTGAACGGTTAGGACTCGGGGGCAGGAGTCATGAACATGCGCAAGGCACGCCCCGTTTCAGCAACCCACGAGGAGGAGCCCGCACCGCAAACGCGCGAGATCACCTCGCACTCGCCCGAAGCGCGGCGCCGGCGGCGACACGCGATGCGACGCGGCGGGGCGCAAGACGAGGCGCGGGTCTCTCGCCGGGCAAGGACGCTCCAGGTGATCGGGCCGGGCACGCGGCCGTTCGAGGTCGCCCGGCGCACGGTGGTGGGCACCTTCAACGATGGCTTCATCCATGCCGGCAACCTTGCCTATCTCGCGATGCTCGCGATCTTCCCGTTCTTCATTTTCGCGGGCGCGCTGTTCCAGCTGTTCGGCGAGGTCGAGGATCGCCGCGTCATCATCGAGACGGTGCTGCTCGCAACCCCGCCCACGGTGCGCTCGGTGATCGAGCCGGTCGCAAGCAACGTGATCGATGCGCGCACGGGCTGGCTGTTGTGGCTCGGGGCAGGGGCCGCGCTGTGGTCGGTCTCGAACCTGATCGAGACGATCCGCGACGTGCTGCGGCGCGCCTACGGGACCAGGGCAGTGATGGCCTTCTGGCGCGCGCGACTGGCTTCGGCGGGGCTGATCGTGGGCGCGGTCGTGCTGCTGCTGCTCTCGCTGTTCGCGCAGGTCATGATCGGGGCGGCGCAGCAATTCATCCTCGCGCAGCTGCCGCAGCTTGAGCAGGTGACGGGATCGCTCGATATCTCGCGCATCCTGCCCGCGATCGGGCTGTTCTGCTCGCTCTACATGCTGTTCGTGGCGCTGACCCCGACCGAATATCGTGCCAAGACCTATCCCAAGTGGCCCGGCGCGGCGGCGACAACGGTGTGGTGGCTCGCGGTCACCACCGCGCTGCCGCCCATCCTGAGCCAGTTCTTCGCCTATGATCTCACTTATGGCAGCCTTGCCGGGATTATCGTGGCGCTGTTCTTTTTCTGGCTCGTCGGGCTAGGGGTGGTTATCGGAGCCGAGCTCAACGCAGCGCTCGCCGAGCCCGAGGAAGACACCGATGAAGGAGATGTGAAATGAGCGGATTGATGGCAGGGAAACGCGGGCTCATCATGGGGCTGGCGAACGACAAGTCGCTCGCCTGGGGGATCGCGAAGGCGCTTAGCGCACACGGCGCCGAACTCGCCTTTTCCTACCAGGGCGAAGCGCTTGCGAAGCGGGTCAAGCCGCTCGCGCAAAGCCTGGGCAGCGATTTCACCTTCGAATGCGACGTGGCCGAGATGACCGCGCTCGATGCCGGCTTCGCGACCCTGAAAGAGCGCTGGGACAGCCTCGACTTCGTGGTCCACGCCATCGGCTTTTCCGACAAGAACGAGCTGCGCGGCAAATTCGTCGACACCAGCCTCGACAATTTCCTGATGACCATGAACATCTCGGCCTATTCGCTGGTCGCGGTGACGCGCCGCGCGGCCGAGATGATGCCCGAAAGCGGCGGCTCGATCCTCACTTTGACCTATTATGGCGCGGAAAAAGTGGTCCCCCATTACAACGTGATGGGCGTTGCCAAGGCTGCGCTCGAGACCAGCGTGAGGTATCTCGCCAACGACCTTGGCCCGCGCGCCATCCGCGTCAACGCGATCAGCGCCGGCCCGGTCAAGACGCTGGCAGCGAGCGGGATCGGCGATTTCCGCTACATCCTCAAATGGAACGAACTGAATGCGCCGCTGAGGCGCAACATCACGATCGAGGATGTCGGCGGGGCGGGGCTGTATCTCCTGTCCGACCTCGCCTCAGGGGTGACGGGCGAGGTCCATCATGTCGATGGCGGATACCATGTGATCGGGATGAAGCAGGAGGACGCGCCCGATATCGCGCTTGCCTGAGGCGCCGCCTCGCGCGCATTCCTCCCAAAGGAGCCTTCCGCCATGAAAACCGCCCTTATCACCGGCAGCGCCGGCTTCATCGGCTATCACCTGGCGGGCCTGTTGCTCGCCGAAGGCTGGCGCGTCATCGGCTATGACGCGATGACCGACTATTACGATGTGCGGCTCAAGCAGCGCCGCCACCAGATGCTGCTGCAGAACGCGGGCTTCTCGGCGCACGAGGGACTGCTCGAGGATTTCGAGCAACTGCACGCTCTAGCCATGGCGCACCAGCCCGATGTGATCGTTCACTTGGCGGCGCAGGCGGGCGTGCGCTACAGCCTCGAGAACCCGCGCGCCTATGTCGATGCCAATCTCGTGGGCACCTTCAACGTGATGGAATGCGCGCGCGAGCTGGGCGTCGCCCACCTGCTGATGGCCTCGACCAGCTCGGTCTATGGCGCCAACGAGACGATGCCCTTCGATGAGCTGCAGCAGTGCGCAACGCCGCTGACGCTGTATGCCGCGACCAAGCAGGCGAACGAGGCGATGGCGCATTCCTATGCGCATCTGTGGAACCTGCCGACCACGATGTTCCGCTTCTTCACAGTCTATGGGCCGTGGGGGCGGCCAGATATGGCGCTGTTCAAGTTCACCCGCGGCATCCTCGAGGGAACCCCGATCGACATCTACAATGAGGGCGAGATGTTCCGCGATTTCACCTATGTGGGCGATCTCGTGCGCGCGATCCGCCTGCTGATCGACGCCGTGCCCGAGCGGCCCGCACGGCGCGAGGATATCGCTGAGTGGGATTCGCTTTCGCCCGCGGCGCCTTACCGGGTGGTCAATATCGGCAATTCGCAAACGGTCCGCCTGATGGATTTCGTCAGCGCGATCGAGGCCGAGTGCGGGCGCGAGGCGGTGAAGAACTTCATGCCGATGCAACAGGGCGACGTGCCCGCGACGTGGGCCGATGCGACGCTGCTCAAGCAATTGACCGGCTATGCGCCGCAGACCGAAGTGCGCGAGGGGATCCGCCAGTTCGTCGCGTGGTATCGCGACTATTACGGCGTCTAGCTGCGCGGCCTAATTGCCAGGTGGCGGGGAGGCCGGCTCCTCATCGGAAGGGCCGGCCCCGGAGGGCGGCTCGGACGCGGCCGCGGGCGACGTCAGCGTCGGATCACCCTCGCCCGGCAGCGGCGCGTTGCGCTCTTGCTCGAGCCGTTCGAGATATTCGCGTTCGATCTCCTCGACGCGGCCTTGCTCGGCGGCTGCCGAGGCATCGATCCCGGAAAGACGCTGCTGCCGGGCCTGCTCGATCAGCTGGGCAAAGCGGACCTTCGAGCCTTCCTGCTTGTCCTGGTAGGCGGCATCGATCATCTGCTGGGTGCAGCCGGTGAACCCGCCCGCGCCCGCCGGATCGCACGACATCGTGCCGAAGGCGCCAATATAGCGGATCTTGTCGACTGTGCGCGCCCATGACTGGTTCTGCGGGCTGTCGCTGGAGCGAAGATTGCTCGGGATGCGATACCGCTCGGCCTCGACGAGGATTTCGCAGATCACGATCTCGCCTTCCTCGCTCGCGGTGGGACATTCGTCCTCGCTGTAGGCGATCACCATGTTGACCCGGTCGCCCGCCTGATCCTGCGCGGCGGCAGGGCTGGCGAGCCCTGCGCTGCCCAGCGCAGCGACGAAGAGCGGGAGAGCGGCGGCTTTGGCGGTGAACTTCATGGCGGTTCCTTTCGGTCGCAATCGCGTAATTGCTACATGGCGCTCGCTGAACCACCTGTGAAGGCGCTTTCGGCGCGGCGTGGCCCGTATCAGATCCGCTCGCTGACCTTGATCGCCACCCGGCATCCCAGCCGGATCGCGCCCGCGAGCAGCGGATAGCCGGGCGCGCGCTCGGCGCCGTTGGCGAGCGCGGCGGCGCGATGCTCGCGCTCGTCCTCGCGAAAGTCCTCGATCATCGCGGCAAGCTCGGGGTCGGCGTCGGTCTCCTGCAGCCGGTCGAGCTGCTCGGTGTAATGCCGGTCGATCTCTTCCTCGACCGCGGCGGTGCAGGCCATCGCGGCCTCAGGCCCGATCAGCGCCGTGCCTGCGCCCAGCGCATAGCCCGCCATCGACCACAGCGGCTGAAGCGCGGTCGGGCGCACCCCGCGCTTGGCCAGCATCGCGTCGAACTTGGCGCGGTGGCCCTTTTCCTGCTCAGCCATGTGGAGGATCTCGGCGGAATGCGGTCCGCGATCGCCCATCACGGCGAGCTGGCCCTCGTAAATCCGCGTCGCGCCGAATTCGCCGGCCTGGTCAACCCGGATCATCCGGTGGAGTTCATCGCGCTTCATGCGTCATCCCTTCTTTGCCGTGCAGCATCATCAGCCCCAAGATGGCTATTGCACCAAGGCTCGAAAAGAGAAAATTGAACCCCGCCAATGAAATACCCAGAAGCGTCCACGGCGCCTGATCGCAGCGGATCAGCGGCGCGGCGCTCGGATCGAGCACGTCGATCCCGCCGATGCGCGCGCAGCCGGTGATCCCCGGCCACCAGCCGTATTCGACCCCGGCGTGAAATCCCCCGATCAGCCCCGAGGCCAGGATCGCGAGCGCGGCCAATGCGGTCCACATGCGCTTGGGCGGCGCGGCGAAGGCGAGCGCGCCAAGGCCGAGCGCGGCGAAATGCGGATAACGCTGCCACCAGCACATCTCGCACGGATAGAGCCCGAAGCCGTATTCCGAGATATAGGCCCCGCCCAGCAGCCCTGCGGGCAGTGCCACAGCGAGCAGGCGCGCCTGCCGGAGCCCGGTCATCGCCGTTCGCCCTCAATCAAGCGGCCGGGCGCCTCACCGGCGCAGCGCGACCGAACTCTTGGTCGTGCGGCGCAGCGTTTCGAGCGCGTAGTGCAACTGGAAATCCTCGATTCCCTGTTCCTCGAGCTGCGCTGCGGTCAATTGGAAGCGCGGATCCTCGATCTTGTCATCCTCGAGTTCCTCATCCTTGATCCCGAGCTCGTTGATGAGGTGGCCGCGCAGATCGCTCTCGCGGGTCTGATATTTCATGCGCAAGGCAAGATCGGGATCGGACAGCTGCGGCACCCTGATGTCGGGCGCGATCCCGCCTTCCTGGACCGACTTGCCCGCAGGGGTGAAATAGCGCGCGGTCGTCAGCTTCAAGGCGGCATCGGTGCCGAGCGGGAGCAGCGACTGGACCGAGCCCTTGCCGAAGCTGCGCTCGCCCATGATGAGCGCGCGGCGATGATCCTGCAGCGCGCCCGCGACGATCTCGGACGCCGAGGCGGAGCCCGCATCAATCAGCACAATCACCGGCACGCCTTCGGCCATGTCGCCGCGGAAGACGGTTTCGGCATCGTAGAGCAGCGTTTCGCCGCGCGCGCGGCCGCGCTGCGAGACGATCCGGCCTTCGCTCAGGAACAGATCCGCCAAGGCCACCGCCTCATCGAGGCTGCCGCCCGGATTGGAGCGCAGATCGAGCACCAGCCCGGCCGGCCGGCCGGACATTTCCTCGCGGATCTGGCGCCAGGCGTCGTAGACATCCGCGCCCACATCGGCCGAGAATTCGTTGACCGAGATCACCCCGATATTGCCGGGCATCACTTCATGCGTGACCGGTTCGAGCTCGATCACGCCGCGCGTGACCGCGACCTCGAAGGGCTTGTCGCGTCCGGGGCGAAAGATGGTGAGCTCGATCGAGGTGCCCGCCTTGCCGCGCATCCGCGCGACCGCCTCGTCAAGATCGCCGCCATAGATCAGATCGCCATCGAGGTGGGTGATGAAATCGCCGGCCTTGATCCCGGCCGTGTCGGCCGGGCTGCCCTTGAACGGCGAGATCACCTTGACCGCGCCGTCTTCCTGCACGACCGAAAGCCCGAGGCCCGAATAATTGCCGTCGATCATGGTCTCGAGCCGCTGGAGATCGTTGCCGTCGAGATAGGCGGAGTGCGGATCGAGCGCGGCCAGCATCCCGTCGATCGCGCCGCGCACGAGCATCTCGTCCTCGACCTGCTCGACATAGCTCAACTTGATGCGCTGGTAGGTCGCGAACAATTTCGAGAATTCCGGCCCTGCGCGGCCATCGACTTGCGCCATGGTGGCCGTGGTCGCGGGAATGATGGCGATCGCGGTGAGAAGCGCGGCTGAGCGCATGAGGGCGGCAATCTTCAACGGACGTGCTCCTTTTCGGGATAGCCTGATATCGCTTCAGCGGCCTGAACGCCAGATGAGAGACGCCGTGGGCGGTGCAGGTGTGCTGGAATGGTGCGGTGAGCACCGGAAAGCTCTCTCATAATTGTGCAGAATCACGGCGCTTTCAAGGGTTGGTTTGAGCGGGCGGTTGCAGGCGTGCGCGGGCGCGTGCCTATTCGATGTAATTGAGCGGGTTGACAGGTTCGCTCCCGCGCCTCAGCTCGATCCCGATTGCGGCCCCGGTCGCGGGATCACCGCCGCCCGCCACGCCGAGTGGCTCGCCCTGCAGCACGCTCTGCCCGATTTCGACGCTGGCGCGCGCCATTCCGGTGACAACGCTGGTCCACCCGCCGGGATGCTCGATGATGACGATCCGGCCAAATCCCTCGTACGGCCCGGCAAAGGCGATCCGCCCCGCGGCCGGCACGACGATCTGCGCGCCCGGCACGGGCGCAAGCGTCACCCCGCGGTTGCGCAGTCCGCTCGCGCGCCGTTCGCCGAAGCCGGCGAGCGTGCGGCCCTGCACGGGGAGCTGGAAGGCGGGGGGGCGCGCGGCTTGGCGGGCGACCGGCTCGTTGGTTGGTGCGGGCGCAGGGGTGGGCGCGCGATCGCTGAAGCCTTGCGCCAGCCGGGCGGGCCGCCGCACCGGACCCGGCAGCGCGGCGAGCTCCTGGCGCAGCGCCGCAGCGGCGCTGAGCTGATCGACCAGCCCATCGAGATCGCGCGCACTCTCGGCGAGCGCGAGCGCGCGCTGCGCTTCGCGCGAAGCATTGGCGCGGGCCTCGCGCGAGGAGAGCCGCTGGCGCGCCTCGAGCGCGGCGAGCGCCTCGCGCCGTTCGCGCAGCGCCTGCTCGTTGGCGCTGATCGCGCCGAGCGCGCGGCTCGCCCGGCGCTCGAGCGCGCGCCCGCGTTCGAGATCCGCCCGCAGGCCCGCGGTGCGCGCACGGATCTCGGGAACCGCGCTGGCGAGCACCGCGCGCACGAACACCAGCTCTTTGAGCGAACCGGGTTGCAGGGCCGAGAGCGCGAGCGGCCGGCGGGCGGTGGTCTGGAGCGCTGCGGTCAGCTGCACGAGGGGTTGCTGGCGCTCCGCAAGCCGCCGCGAGAGCCGCGCGCGTGCGCCTTGCGCGAGCGAGAACCGCGCGCGGGCAGCGACGATGTCAGCCTCCGAGGCCTGAATCTGCGCTGCCAGCGCGGCCGCCTCGCGCTGCAGCCGGGTCGCGGCGACATCGGCTTGCTCGGCCGCGCGTTCGAACCGCGATGCGCGCGCTTTGGCCTCGGCGCTCGCGGCGATCGCCTGCTCGAGCTGGGCGCGCGCCTCGGCCGGGCGCAGGATCGCGCTCGAGCGCTGCGCCTCGCTGGTTCCGGCCCACAGCAGGCCGGCCAGAAGCAGGCCGCAGCACGGGCCGATCAGAAGGAGGGCGCGGGAACTCACGACGCTACGCTTTGCCACAGGATCACGCGCGGTGATACGGGTGGCCCGCCAGAATGGTGGACGCGCGGTAGAGCTGTTCCAGCAGCATCGCGCGGGCGAGCAGATGCGGCCAGGTGGCAGGGCCGAACGCGAGGAGGAGATCAGCCTGCGCGCGCTCCTGAGGCGAATGGCCGTCCGCCGCGCCGAGCACGAAGCGCGCCTCGCGCACGCCATCCTCTCGCCACTCGCCCAGCAGCTGCGCGAATTCGCTCGAGGAGAGCGCCCGGCCGCGCTCGTCGAGCAGGACGGTTTTGCACGGCGTCAGCGGCTCGGGGATCTTGCCGCCCGTCTCGGGCAGTTCGGTCAGCTTGAGAGGCCAGGTCAGCCGCTTCTCATAGCGCGCGACCAGCTGCGCCTCGGGCGAGCGAGCGATCTTTCCGCGAGCGATGACGTGGAGGAGAATGGGAGGGTCCTCTCGTTGCGCGCGCCCCGTGCGGAGGCGCGTCCTCGGCGCTGTTCCTCCGCTGCGCTCCGGGCGCCTGCGGGCGGCCGCTTGGCCTTGCGGTCGCTGGTGCGACCGGGATCGGCGTGGACCCGCCCGTCCGGATCAGTCCGGACCCGAGCTGGACCCAGTCCGGCAGAGGTCGTCTGGCGCGGTCGTCTGGCGCGGTCGTCTGCGCAGGTCCCCGCCCGTTCGGGCGAACGCTCCCGCTTACGAAACCTTCGCCTCGCCGCTTTCGAACGACCACATGCGCTCGAGGTTGTAGAAGCTGCGCACTTCGGGGCGGAACAGGTGGACGATGACATCGCCCGCGTCGATCAGCACCCAGTCCGCTTGCGCAAGACCCTCGAGGTGGACCGGGCCGAAACCTGCCTGCTTGACGCGCTCCGCCAGTTTCTGTGCCATCGCGGCGACCTGCCTGGTCGAGCGCCCGCTCGCGATCACCATGTGATCGGCAATCGAGCTTTTGCCCTCGAGCGGGATCGAGACGACCTCGATCGCCTGATCGTCATCGAGCTGGGCCAGGATCAGCTCGTGGAGCGGATCCTCGCTAGTTGCGCTGGGCATGGGCACAGGGCGAACGGAAGGGGCAGCAAGGGTCGCCGGCGGCGAATATGCCTGTGTCATAGGCTATGAAGTTTCTCCAGATATCAGGGCAATAGAGATATGGGATCGGACGATCGCCGGACAAGTAGCCGGACAAGTGGTCGGAAAGAGGGAAACGATGAAAGCACACGCCCTCATGCGTCTTCCCAGCTT
The DNA here is from genome assembly GCA_036835265.1 of Erythrobacter sp. Classification (GTDB taxonomy): domain Bacteria; phylum Pseudomonadota; class Alphaproteobacteria; order Sphingomonadales; family Sphingomonadaceae; genus Erythrobacter. The sequence goes on from DAITMG010000012.1 coordinate 32,876, forward strand.
TCGATGCGGCGATGCGTCAACCGGTCACGCGGCGCTGTTGCCTGGCTCCTCATCGAAGGGCCAGTGCGACCCTGCCCCAGAAGCTCTGAGGCCCATTCCGCATTGACGCGGCGGATCGCCGAAGCCGAGCGGTGGTCCGGATCGAAACGCAATAACACCAGCGCCGGTGCGCTCCATTGCCCCCGTTCCCGAAAGCTGGCCGCAGACACCCGATAGCGCCTGAGCCAGGCCATGGCGGGGCTCGTCATGGCATCCGCATTATAACCCGGCCGTGCGATAACTGCAATCGGCATGGTCGCGGCGATTGTGCGCCAGCCGCGCCAGAGGTGGAACTGGGCGAGGTTGTCGGCCCCCATCAGCCACACGAACCGGCGCTTGGGATAGCGTGCGGTGAGCTTGGTGAGGGTATCCACAGTGTAGCGCGTATCGAGCTCGAGCTCGATCGCGGTCGGGATGATCGGCGCGCGCCGCGTCAGCGCTTCGGCCGAGCGCAGCCGCGCGCGCAGGCTCGCCATGTCATCGCTCGGCTTCAAAGGATTGCCGGGCGAGACCAGCCACCACGCCTCGGCAAGGCCCAGCGCATCGATCGTGAAGCGGGTGATGCGGCGATGCCCGCCATGCGCGGGGTTGAAGCTGCCGCCAAGCAGGCCGGTCAGCGTCACGCAGGCAGGCTTTCCAGGAACGGGGGACGCATCAGGCGCAAAGGCGACGGCGGTGCATCAGGCAATGCTGCGGCGCGGCCCGGGCAGCCCGCCGCGCGGAGCTTGATGGAAGAGGATAACAGTCATGACACGCGTCGATAGCAGCGCGCGGCAAACCTGTCAGCGCCTGATGGATGAGCGAATCGGTTGGGGCGTTCGAGCGGGAAAAATCGCGGTTTGCCAGCGACGATAAGGGTCTCTGCGTATTATCTTATGTTATGAACATGACATATTTCGCCAGCCTGAACGGCTCATCGTAAATGTTAGTCGCTTCAGCGGTTAGGGTCGCAGCCGGATTCGATTCAGCAGCCCCCCCCTGTTAGAGCCTCGCGCTGGGACAGGATAAAGAATTGGGGTCGCCTTGTCTGAGCAAACCGATAAGATTGCGCTCAAGCAGCGCCTGCAATCCTGGTTTCCTGATCGCGAGTTCTTCATGCGATCGAACGGTCAGGTCCGTTTCATAAAGGTTTCGTCCCGGCTTCAGATTGGCGCCGCCGCTGCCGTCGGTGCCCTGACGCTGGGCTGGGCCGTCTCGCTGAGCGTGATGGCGTGGAAGCAATTTGCCGCCGAGGCCGATCTCGCCTCGTTCCAGCAGGAAAAGGCGGCGGTCGCGAAGTCGCAGGAGCGGCTCGATGCCTATGGCAACGACCTCAAGATGGTCGCCGATGATCTGCTGCGGCGGCAGGAAACGCTCGAGGCGTTCACCGAGATGCTGCCCGAGGATATCCGCTCGGTCGACACCAACGTGACCGACAGTTCGGCCGAAGCCGCCAAGACCATCGAGAAGGTCGGCGCGCTGTTCCCGGATGCCCGTGGCCTCGCCGAGGTCGAAGCGCGGCAATTGGCGTTCGTGGAAAACATGACCCGGTTTGCCGACTGGCGCTCCACCCGCGCCGAGCGGGCGCTGCGTAAGCTCAATCTCGATCCGCGCACGATCTCTGACCGGGCGCAGGACAGTGCCAACGCGATGGGCGGCCCGCTCGAAGAGCTCGCGACCGGGGCTGACGGCTCGCTCGATCCGCGTTTCGAGCGCCTGGGGCTCAGCCTTGCCCGGATGGGTGCGCTCGAACGGGCGCTCGAAGGCGTGCCGCAGGTTGCCCCCTCGGCGACCGGGCGCGTGACCTCGACCTTCGGCTATCGCCGCGATCCCTTCAACGGGCGCGGCGCGATGCACCACGGCATCGATTATGGCGGTCCGATCGGCTCGCCCGTCTATGCCGCCGCGAACGGCACGGTCAGTTTCGTCGGATGGAAATCGGGCTATGGCAAGACGGTTGAAATCAAGCACGGCAACGGCATGATGACGCGCTATGCTCACCTCTCGCGGTTCGATGTCGCACTGGGTGGCGAAGTCGAGGCGGGCGAGATGATCGCGGGTCTTGGCAACACCGGTCGCTCGAGCGGTCCGCACCTGCACTTCGAAGTCCGCATCAATGACCGCGCGGTCAATCCGCGTCCCTTTCTGGAGACCGCCCCCGATGTTCTCAAAGAAGCCCGCCGCAGCTCCGGAGCGCCCCGCACCATCGCCGCGCGCAATCGCCCCTCCACCCGCTAAACCCCAAGGACGAACCATGGCTGGCAACAATGCGACATTCTCGGTGATCGGCTCTGATGTCATGATCAAGGGCGATATCAGCGCTTCGGCGGATCTGCATGTGGATGGCAAGATCGAGGGCGACATCAGATGTTCGAGCCTCGTCCAGGGCGAATCGAGCCACATCAGTGGTGCCGTCCAGGCCGAGACGGCCCGGCTTTCGGGCAAGGTTGAGGGCTCGATCACCGCGCGCGAGCTGACCATTCTCAAAACCGCGCAGATCAATGGCGATGTGCACTACGATGCGCTCACGATCGAGCAGGGGGCGCAGGTCGATGGCCGGTTCGCGCCCAATGCGCAGCGCCAGGCCGCGCACAGTGCGCCCGCCGCGCTGCCTCCCGCCGCCAAGACCGGCGAGGATCTGTCCGCGCTCAAGATGGCCACTTGAGGACTGCGCCGGCCCCGCGACGGGGCCGGACGGCCGCTCCCGCCGTTACCGCCGCCAAACTCTAGAGCACTTCGGCGCGCAGCGCCTTGCGATCGAGCTTGCCGATCAGCGTCTTGGGAAGCTCGCTGCGGATCACGACCAGGTCGACCCGCTCGTGCTTGCCGACACGCGCGTTGAGCCAGTCCTTCAACGCCGCTTCCTCGGCCGTGACGCCCTCTTTCAGCGTGACGAAGGCGCGCGGCACCTCGCCGAGATAGTCCTCGGGCACCCCGATGACGAGCGCTTCCTTGACCGCCTCATGCTCGAGGATCACGTCCTCGACCACGCTCGGGAAAACCTTGAAGCCGCCCACTGCGATCATGTCCTTGATCCGGTCGACGATCGAGAGAAACCCGTCTTCGTCGATCAGGGCGACATCGCCGGTGCGCAGATACGTCTTGCCCTCGTGATCGATGAAGGTGGTCTCGTCCGCCTCGGGCCGGTTCCAGTAGCCGCGCATGATCTGCGGCCCGTGGACCGCGAGCTCGCCCGGCTCGCCGGGCGGTGCCAGCTTGTGCGGGTTCTCCTTGTCGAGGAGGAGGATCTCGGTCGCGGCGACGACCTGGCCGATCGTGCCGCGTTTGCGTGTCCCCTCATAAGGATTGGCTGAAACCACCCCGGAGCTCTCGGTCAGGCCATAGCCTTCGACCAGCCGCACCCCCGTGACGCGTTCGAACTTCTCGTGGACCGGCCCCGGCATCGGCGCGCCGCCTGAAATGCACACCTTGAGGCTTGAAAGGTCGGTCCTGGCAAGATCGGGATGGTCGAGCATCGCCTGAAACATGGTGGGGACGCCCGGGAAGCCCGTCGCGCGGTGACGCGCAATCGTCTCGAGCACTTGGCGGGTCTCGAACCGCGGCACCATCGCGATCGAGGCACCGCAGGCGACCGCATGATTGAGCAGCGCGGTGTTGGCGAAGACGTGGAAGAACGGCAGCGCGCCCAGCAGCACCTCGTCGCGCGGGTTCTCGGACGGGTTGAGCGCGGCGACCTGCTGCGCGTTGATCGAGAGCTGCGCGTGGCCGAGCATCGCCCCCTTGGGCCGCCCGGTCGTCCCGCCGGTATATTGGAGCAGCGCGAGATCCTCGTGGCGATCGAGCTCGACCAGTGGCTGGCTGCCCCCGTTCTGCCAGGCCTCGAGCGACCAGTCCGCCTGCATTTCGCTCCATTTGAGGATCCGCGGCCCCCACGCGACATCGGCGATCTGGCTGCGCCGGAAGAGCTTGAGCGCGGTGCCTTTGAAGAAGGGCAGCATCTGCGAGAGCTGGCCGACCACGAGCGTCTCGAGCTCGGACGCCTCGAGCACCTTGGCGGCGGTGTCATAGAGTTCGGGCACGTCGAGCGTCACCAGCATCCGCGTGCCCGAATCGCCGACCTGCCAGGCGAGTTCGTCGACCGAATAGAGCGGCGAATAATTGACGACGATCGCGCCCGCCATCATCGCGCCGTAATAGGCGGCGGCATAGATCGGAACATTGGGGAGGAACAGGCCAACCCGGTCGCCCTTGACGATGCCGCGCTCGGTCAGGCCGCGGGCAAACCGGTGCGCCCATTCAAAGATCTCGCCATAGGAGAAGGTGCGCCCGAGGAAATGCAGAAACGGCGCGGAAGGATCGGTCTGGACGGTGCGCTCGAGCATGTCGGGCAGAGCGACCGGCTCGAAGCTGGTGGTCCATCGCACGGGATGATGATAATCCGCTGCAAGCAACACAGTGTTGACATTCATGTCAACGGACATGGACGATCCCTCTGCTGGCGACAAGCCGGGCCCTGTCGGTTTTGTACAATTCTGCGGGTGTCGGCAGGAGCAGGAAATCGCGCCCCGCACCGGACGCGCCGCCGCCGCGCAGCGCTGCGTTATTCGCCTGCGCGCGCGTCGGTCTGGGCCTCATCCTCGACCTCTTCGCGAGGCTCAGGCTCAGGCTCGGGCTCGGATTCAGGCGCGAGCGCGCCGTCCTCGATCTCGCTGGGCGCAGGAGTGGCGGCCGCGAATGCCTCGTCGGGCTCGACCGCGATCCCACTCGCCTCCGCCTCGCGCCGCGCTGCAAGCCAGGCCTCGGCCTCGGCTTCCTGCACGGCCTGCGCCGCTGCCTTCACGTTGGCATCGCGCTCGGCGCGCAGTTCCTCGATCAGCCTGTCCTTGTCGGTGCGAGCGTCCTCGCTCGGCGCAGGCGCTTCCTCTTCGACCACCCCGGCGCGCTTGGCGGCCTTGGCGACCACCGCATCGAGCTCGCGCTGCGAGCACAGGCCGAGCGTCACCGGATCCTTGGGCTGGATGTTCTGGATGTTCCAGTGGGTGCGATCGCGGATCGCGCCGATCGTGTTGCGCGTCGTCCCGATCAGCTTGCCGATCTGGGCGTCCGACACCTCGGGGTGGTTGCGCAGGATCCAGGCGATCCCGTCGGGCTTGTCCTGCCGTTTCGAGACAGGCGTGTAGCGCGGCCCCTTGGTGCGCGTCACTTCGACCGGCGCCTTGTGCATCCTGAGCGTGTAGGCTGGATCATCCTGCCCGCGCGCGATCTCCTCGAGCGTCAGTTCGCCCGCATGGACCGGGTCGCGGCCGGTGTATTTCGAGCTGGCAAGGTCATCGGCCATCGCCTGCACTTCGAGGATGTGCAGTCCGCAGAACTGCGCGATCTGCTCGAACGAAAGGCCGGTGTGGTCGACCAGCCAGGTGGCCGTGGCGTGCGGCATCAGCGGAAAGGGCTGATCCTTCTTGGCCATGAGGTATCTCCGTCGCAAAAGAGGGCGTGAAAAAATAACGGCCGCCCCATCAGGAGCGGCCATTGCATGCCTGAGATAGGCCAAAGCGCGCCGGACGGCAAGGTCAAGCGCGCTGGCAGTGCCTAAAAGTCGAGCACGGGCGGCGTCTGGAGCGAGACGCACTCCTCTTCCTTGAGCGCAACGAGGCCATTCAGGAACTGCCGCGTTGCCGCCTCCCAGCTAAACGCCGCGCCGTAACGCGCGCAGTCAAGCGGGTCGCAATAGCGCGCCGCATCGATCGCGCGGTCGAGGTCTTCCGACATCGCGCCGACCTTGTCGGTGACGATATCGAGCGGGCCGGGGACCGGAAAAGCGGCCACCGGCGTGCCGCACGCGAGCGCCTCGATCATGACGAGGCCGAAGGTATCGGTGCGGCTCGGGAAGACAAACACGTCGGCCCCGGCATAGCAGCCCGCGAGCTCGAGCCCGGTGCGCTTGCCGAGGAACAGCGCTTCTGGAAACCTGGCCTCGAGCTGCGCGCGCGCCGGGCCATCCCCGACCACGACCTTGGAGCCGGGATATTCGCTCGCAAGGAAGGCCTCGATGTTCTTCTCGACCGCGATGCGCCCGACATAGAGCAGGATCGGACCCTCGAGCGCGGCATATTCGGGTGGCGGCGGCGCATCGGGGGTGAAGCACGCAAGATCGACCCCGCGGCTCCAGTGCGTCAGATGAGTGAGGCCCTGGTTGCGCAGCTGGTCGCGGATCGTCTCGGTGGCGACCATGATCTGCTGCGCGGGCCGGTGAAACCAGCGGATATAGGGCCAGAAAGCGCCGACCGGCAGCCCCGTGCGGCGCGAGAGATAATCGGGAAACTGGGTGTGATAGGCGGTGGTGAAAGGCACGCGCCGACCGCGGCAATAGCGCCGCGCGGCAAACCCCAGCGGGCCCTCGGTCGCGATGTGGACCGCATCGGGCTTGATCCGCGCGAGCTGCCGCCCGACCGCGCCCGGCGCGGTCAGCGCGAGGCGGATCTCGGGATAGGTCGGCGCTGGAAACGAGCGATATTGCTCGGGCGAGATCACGGTGACTTCATGACCCCAGCTGCGCAGCACATCGGCAGTGGTCGACAAGGTGCGCACCACCCCGTTGGTCTGCGGGTGCCAGGCGTCGGTCACGATCGCGATCGAGCGCGGAAGCCGCGCTGCCGCGCGCGCGCGATGCGTATCGTGAGCGGGGAGGGCGGCAGCGCGCTCTGTTTCGCCGATCCGCATCGGACGGTTCACGCCGCCTCCCGCGTCCTGTCACCCGGCGCTTCTGAATTGACTGGTTCGGGCTCGCGTGCGGGCTCGGGCTTGCTCGCAGGCTTGGCTTGCGCGGCTCCCTCGAGCGCTGCGGCGGTTTCGGCCGCGGCGGCTTCGCGCTGCTTGATGACGTCGGGCCAATGGAGGATTTCCATGCGCCCGTCCTCGTGTTCGACCAGCGCGTTGCAGCCCTCGACCCAGTCGCCATCGTTCCAGTATTCGACCCGGCGGCCCTCGAACTCGAACTCACGGAATTCGGCGGTGTGGATGTGGCCGCACACCACGCCATCGACCCCGCGCTCGCTCGCCGCCTTGGCGACCAGCTGCTCGTACTTGCCGATGAACTCGACCGCGTTCTTGACCTTGTGCTTGGCCGCCTTGGAGAGCGACCAGTAGGGCATCCCCAGCGCCCGGCGAATGCCATTGACCGCGACGTTGAGCTGCATCGTGGTGCGATAGGCCCAGTCACCGACGAAGGCGAGCCAGCGGTGCGAGATCATCACAGCGTCGAACTCGTCGCCGTGGAGCACCATCAGGCGCCGCCCGTCGGCGGTGTCGTGGAAAGCGGCGCGGCGGATTTCGATCCCGCCGAAATTCAATCCGGTGAACTGGCGGAACATCTCGTCGTGATTGCCCGGGATGTAGATGATGCGCGTGCCGCGCTTGGCGCGCTTCAGCAGCCGCCAGACGATGTCGTTATGGGTCGAGGGCCAGAAGAACTTCTTCTGCAGCCGCCAGCCGTCGATGATGTCGCCCACCAGATACATCGTCTCGCTGTCGGTGCGATCGAGGAAATCGATCAGCATTTCAGCGTTGCAGCCCTTGGTGCCGAGATGCACGTCGCTGATCCAGATCGTGCGGTAGCGCGTGCGCTCGTTGCCGTCGGGCTCGGGCGTCGCGGGCTCGCTCAGCGGGAGGCTGGCCACCTTGGCGATGAACGGGTCGCTCTCGGCCATGCCATGGGGCAGCGTGAAATCGGTCATCTAAAGTCCTTCGACTTTGCTCCTGATATTCGCGAGCCCATGGCAGGCGAATGTTACGTGCGATTCACAGAGAGATGACGGTTTGGCGAAAATCCACAGTAAAATCCACAGACCTGTACCAATTGTGTGATTGTCCGCTCCCACTGCCAGCGGCGCAAACCTGCCGCCGTACTCGGCCACCCACCAGCGGCGGACCGGGTTGACTTTGGCGCGCTATAGGCGATCGCGAGCGCAAGAGCCATAGCCAGCATAGCCTGCATCGCGTGAATTCCGCCTGCCCCACCATCTCGGTGACCGGGCCCGAGCCGCACATGGTCAAGACCGCATTGACCTCGCGCGGGGCCGATTGATCTTCCAAAATCAACCGATCTGGCTTAACCCAGCAAGGCATGGGATCACGCTCGCCATTCGATCCTGCGCCGCGCGCAGCAGGGTGTCCTTCGGGTCTGGTTGTGAGCCCGGTTGTGGGCCTTGGGGCGAGGCTGGTCCGATGAGCTTGCTGTCATGAGCTTGTTGGGAGCCTACAACCTGCCGTTCGCAGCGGCGCTGGTGGCGCTTCTCCTGATCAGCCTTGCGCAGATCCTTGGCCTGGGCGAAATGCTCGATGGCGGCGATGCCGATGCCGCCGGCAATCCCGAACCTGGAGTCGATCCTGCGGGCGCCGATGGCGCGCTCTCGAGCGGCTTTGTTGACGGCGCGATGAGCCTGCTCGGGCTTGGCCGCGTGCCGCTGCTCATCTGGCTGATGCTGTTGCTGTTCGTGTTCTCCGCGATCGGTGTTTCCGGACAGGCGCTCGCCACGGCGCTGATCGGCGCGCCGCTCGATCCGCTGCTTGCAGCGCTTCTCGCAAGCGTCGCCGCGCTGCCGCTGAACGGCGCGTTGATCCGCCCGCTCGCAGCGCTCCTGCCCAAGGATGAGACCAGCGCGGTCGGGCTCGACAGCCTCGTGCGGCGCGATGCCGAGATCCAGATCGGCACCGCGCGCCAGGGCAGCCCGGCGCGCGCGCTGGTGCGCGATCATTTCGGCCATCCCCATTTTGTCATGGTTGAGCCGCATGATCCCGATGCGGCGCTGGAATCGGGCGAACAGGTCCTGCTCGTGCGGCGCGACGGGGAAGTGTTTTTCGCAGTGCGCTACGAAAGCCCGCTGCTCAGCGTCGGGCCATAGGCCGGCCTAGAGAGTTCGCAAGGAGAGACCATGGAACAGCTCATCACCATCGCCGTCTATATCGGCGTCGCGCTTATCGCGCTTGTCGCGATCATCATATTCCTGACGACGCTCTATCGCCGCGCCTCCAAGGAGACCGCCTTTGTGCGGACCGGCTTTGGCGGCGAAAAGGTCGTGATGAACGGCGGCGCGCTGGTCTTCCCGGTGTTTCACGAGACGATGCCGGTCAACATGAACACGCTGGTGCTGCCGGTGGTGCGGCGCGATAGCGAGGCGCTGATCACGCTTGATCGGCTGCGGATCGATGTGAAGGCGGAGTTCTACGTCCGCGTGCGCCCGGATAGCGGAGCGATCGCGATGGCGGCGCAGACGCTGGGCCAGCGCACGATGCAGCCCGAGATGCTCAAGGACCTGGTCGAAGGCAAGTTCGTCGATGCGCTGCGTTCGGTCGCGGCGGGGATGACCATGAACGAGCTGCACGAACAGCGCGCCGATTTCGTCCAGAAGGTGCAGCAGGTTTCCTCCAACGATCTGGCGATGAACGGACTGGAGCTCGAGAGCGTCTCGCTCACCGGGCTCGACCAGACCAGCATCGAGCACTTCAACGCGAACAACGCCTTCGACGCCGAGGGCCTGACCAAGCTGACCGAGCAGATCGAGGCGCGCAAGAAACTGCGCAACGACATCGAGCAGGACACGCGTGTGCAGATCGAGACCAAGAACCTCGAAGCCAGCCAGAAGAGCTTCGAGATCGCCCGCGATCAGGAATATGCCCGGCTCGAGCAGGAACGCGAGGTCGAGGTGCGGCGCGCCGGCCAGATCGCCGAGATCGCCCGCGAGCAGGCCGAACGCAACCGCGAGGCCGATGCCGCCAGGATCGAAGCGAAAAAGCAGGTCGATGCGCAGCAGATCGAGGCCGATCGCCTCGTGGAAGAGGCGCGGATCGATCAGCAGCGCGCGCTCGAGATCGCCCGGCAGGAGCAGCAGATCGCGGTCCAGAACAAGAGCCGCGAGGAAAGCCAGGCCAAGGCCGAGGCCGACGATGCCCGCGCCAAGGCGGTCGAAGCCGAGGAGCGCGTCGCCACCGCGCGCGAGAGCGAGATCGCCGAGCGGAGCAAGAAGATCGAGCTGATCGAGGCATCCAAGCAGGCCGAGCGCGATGCGATCGCGGTCAAGGTCGAAGCCGAGGCCGAGAAGGAAGCCGCGCTCAACCGGGGCGAGGCGATTCGCCGCGAAGCCGAAGGCGAGGCGGAGGCCGAAAAGCTGCGCGCCGAGGCGGCGCGGGTGCGCTTCGAGGTCGAAGCGGCGGGTCAGCGCGCGATCAACGAGGCGGCGAACATCCTCTCGATGGAGCAGATCAGCCTCCAGACCAAGCTCGCGTTGCTCAAGGTCCTCCCCGAGGTGATCCGCGAGAGCGCCAAGCCGATGGAAGCGATCGATTCGATCAAGATCGTTCAGGTCGACGGGCTTACCCATGGCGGCGGACGCGGGGCCGGGGCGAATGGCGCGGGCGGCTCATCCGGTGGTTCGGGCAACCTTGCGAGCGATGCGGTCTCGGCCGCGCTCGCCTACCGGGCGCAGGCCCCGGTGCTCGACGGGCTGATGAAGGAGCTGGGGCTCGACGGCTCCTCGCTCTCAGGGCTCGTCAAGGCG
>DAITMG010000012.1:43507-53108 GCA_036835265.1 Erythrobacter sp.
GCTGATGAAGGAGCTGGGGCTCGACGGCTCCTCGCTCTCAGGGCTCGTCAAGGCGGCGAACGAGGATCCCGCGCGGGTCGAGGAAGCGCTGGCCAAGCTGACGAACGACAGCGAGGGCGCGGCTAAGGGCAACGGCGCCGGTGCGCGGGGCAGCAAGCGCGAGGACGCGGCGCAGTAAGTCGCCCGACCGCACAGCTCAGGAGCTATCCTAGCCGAGCAACCGCCGCGCCATCGCGCGGACCTCTGCGCCCATGTCCTCGCGCGCCATCGCCAGCGCCAGCGTGGCCTCGACGAAGCCGAGCTTGCTGCCGCAATCATAGCGCTTGCCCTCGAAGGTGACCGCGTGGAACGGCTGCGTGCCGATCATCTGCGCCATCGCGTCGGTCAGCTGGATTTCGCCGCCCGCACCCTTGCCTTGGTTTTCGAGCACCCGCATCACTTCGGGCTGAAGGATGTAGCGGCCCGAGACGATCTTGTTCGAAGGCGCCTCATCGCGCGGGGGCTTCTCGACCAGGCCCACAACCTCGGTCAGCGCCCCTGCTGCCTCGCCCGGCTCGATCACGCCGTAGGAGGAAACCTCCTCCCACGGCACTTCGAGCACGCTGATGAGATTGCCGCCGACCTCGTCATAGGCATCGACCATCTGCTTCATGCACCCGGTTCCGCCGGCATTGGCGATCATCAGTTCGTCGGGCAGGAAGATCGCGAAGGGTTCATCGCCCACGATCGCGCGCGCGCACCAGATCGCGTGACCCAGCCCCAAGGGCACCTGTTGGCGCACCGTGATGATGTCACCCGGCGTCGCGCGGGTCGGCTCGAGCACCGAGAGATCCTTGCCGCGTTCGCTCATCATCGTCTCGAGTTCGAAGGCGACATCGAAATGTTCCACGATCGCGGTCTTGCCGCGGCCGGTGACGAAGATCATCTGCTCGATCCCCGCCTCGCGCGCCTCGTCGACGGCGTACTGGATGAGCGGTCTATCGACCACCGGCAACAGCTCCTTGGGGATCGCCTTGGTCGCGGGCAGGAAGCGGGTGCCGAGGCCGGCGACGGGAAAAACCGCTTTCCTGATCGGCTTGCTGCTCATCTCGTTCTCCCTCGCGCACCGCAATCACCGGGGCGCAGCGTGACAAAAACCGTGCCTCGCCCCGCTGGCAAGGTCAATGATGGCCGCAACGGGCTGCCCGGTTATTGCGCCGCGCGGAGGTTTCGCTAAGGCATGGGCATGGACAAACTCATCATCCGCGGCGGCCAGAAGCTTTCGGGGACCATCCCCATCTCCGGCGCGAAGAACGCGGCGCTGACGCTGATCCCCTGCGCGCTCTTGACCGATGAGCCGATGACCTTGCGCAACCTCCCGCGGCTCGCCGATATCGACGGGTTCCAGCACCTGATGACCCAGTTCGGCGTCTCGATCGAGATTCACGGGACGCGGCCCGAGGAATATGGCCGTGTCGTCACCTACGAAGCCTCGCGGATCACCTCGAATGTCGCGCCCTACGATCTGGTGCGCAAGATGCGCGCCTCGATCCTGGTGCTCGGCCCGCTGCTCGCGCGCACCGGCGAGGCGACCGTCTCGATGCCCGGCGGCTGTGCGATCGGCAATCGGCCGATCGATCTGCACCTCAAGGCACTGGCAGCGTTCGGCGCCGAGATCGAGCTTGCGCAGGGCTATGTCAAGGCGCGCCAGCCCGATGGCGGACTGCCCGGCGGCGAGTTCGATTTTCCCGTGGTCAGCGTCGGCGCGACCGAGAACGCGCTGATGGCCGCGGTGCTGGCGAACGGCACCAGCCGGCTGTTCAATGCGGCGCGCGAGCCCGAGATCGTTGATTTGTGCAATCTGCTCAGCGCGATGGGCGCCCAGATCGAAGGGATCGGCACCTCCGATCTCACCATTCACGGCGTCAAGCGGCTCCACGGCGCCACATATCGCGTGATGGCCGACCGGATCGAGGCGGGCTCGTATGCCTGCGCCGCGGCGATCACCGGGGGCGAGGTTCGGCTGGAAGGCGCAAAGGCGAGCGAGATGCAGGCGACGATCCATGCCTTGCGCACGATCGGGGTGATCGTCGAGGAGGATCAGGGCGGGATCATGATCGGCGCCAACGGCGCGCTCAAACCCGTCGACCTCTCGACCGCGCCGTATCCCGGCCTGGCGACCGACATGCAGGCTCAGTTCATGGCGCTGCTGTGCAAGGCCAAGGGCACCAGCGTCCTCAGGGAGACGATCTTCGAGAACCGCTACATGCACGTCCCCGAACTCGCGCGGATGGGAGCCGATATCGCGACCGAGGGGCGCACCGCGATCGTCAAGGGGGTCGAGCGGCTGACCGGGGCTGAAGTCATGGCGACGGACCTGCGCGCTTCGATGAGCCTCGTCATCGCCGCGCTCGCCGCCGAGGGGGAGACCCAGGTGCGCCGGATCTATCATCTTGACCGCGGATATGAGCGGCTCGAGGAGAAGCTCGCGAGGGTTGGCGCGGATATCGAGCGGGTGGACGATTAGGCTGGAACCAAATGGCCTCTCGCAGCGTCGGTTGAATATAGTGCAACTATTCAACGAGGCTGTATCATGATTATTCGACTTGCTGCGCTCGGCGCGATCGGTGCCGCCGGATATGCCGTGTTCCGGGCCATGAACGAGGGACCAGGCGAGAAGCGCCACGCCGCTTACTCAAAGCGCGAGTCCGACGGCCCGATTCGCAATGCCGGTGCAGAGGCGACCGCGACCGGGGGCGATGTCATGGACGACCAGGACCAGGCACTCGACGAGACCTTCCCCGCAAGCGATCCTGTCGCCAAATACTGACCCGCGCGGTTGGCCGCACACAGGGCCGCACACAGGGCCGCACACAGGGCCGCACACAGGGCCGCACACAGGGCTGCGACGCTAGCGCGGCTGGCTCACCAGCCAGACCCTGATCGCGCTCGCAAGGCCCGGGGCCGGATCGGCGCGGATTCGCTCGGCGTCGATCCGGGCGACGAGCACGCTAACGGCAACGCGCTCGCGCCCGGCTTCGGCTTTGAGCATGTCCCAGAACACCGGCTCCAGGCTGATCGAGGTCTTATGGCCCGCAATGGCGATCGAGCGTTTGACCGGCGGGTGGTAGGGGGTTTCCATGGCACGCGCTTACAAACCCGCCGCGCCGACCACACCAAGTTTTTTGGGGTGGTCGGGCAGTGCGTTGTCATCCTAGGGCAGGGCAATGGAGCGCGACCTCGGCGAGCTAACCGAAAAGGAGAAGCAGACGCTGCGCCTGCTGGCGGGCGGGCACGACGCCAAATCGGCGGCGCGCGCGCTGGATCTTTCGGTCCACACGATCAATGAACGCCTTCGCCATGCGCGGCGCAAGCTCGACGTCACGAGCAGCCGCGAGGCCGCGCGGCTGTTGCTCGAAACCGAAGCCGGGACCTGCGAAAATCTTGGCTACAAGCCAATGGGGGCTGCCGCTGCGCGAGCCTCCGGGCATCCTGCCTTCATCGATAAACCGGGCCGCCATCTGGTCCCAATCTTCGGAGGCACTGTCATCATGTCACTGTTCGCACTCACACTCGCCCTTGCGCTTGAAGCGCCGCAGCAGTCCGGCCCCACGGCCGAAGCGCCCATCCCTGATCGTGCATCAGCTTCCGCGACGAATGCCGACCAGGCACGCGAATCGGCCGCCCGCGATTGGCTTGCACTCGTCGATGCGAGCGACTGGGAGGCGAGCTTTGCCGCTGCGGGGCTCGGGCTTCGCGAGCTCAACACCGTCGCGATGTGGCGCGAGGCATCGCTGGTGGCGCGGGTGCCGCTGGGTAGCGTGCTGTCGCGCGAGACAATCGCGAGCGACTTCGTTGCCGCGCCTCCGATGGGCTATGTCGTGATCGAATTCCGCACCGATTTCGCGAACCGCACTGGCGTGACCGAGAAGGTCACGCTCGAGCGCGAGGCGAGCGGATGGAAGGTCGTGGGCTACACTATCGACTAGCGCGGCTTCTCAGCGCGCGGCGATCAGGCGGCCTGGGCCTTGCGGGCAGTTCCGAGCGCGCCCGGGGTCGCTGCGCTGAAGGGTTGCCGCGTCAGCGCAAGATCGGCGAGCTCCTGCAGCGCCAGCGGGTGCTGGAAGCGCAGGCCGTATTGCGTCTCCTCGCGCCAGCACAACTCGCCCAGATATTGCTGAACCCCTTCGATCTGGAAGCCGATCAGATGGTGCAGCGCATGATCGCTTGCGCTTTCGATCTTCGCGCCATGCGTCGAGATATTGAGCATCTGCACGGTTGCGCGCTCGCGCCGATCGATGAGGCAGGCCGGTGCTGCGATCTCAAGCCTGATCGGGCGCAGTTCGAACGGGGCGCTGTCGTGCATGAACTCTTCCATCAGGATATGCGCGCCGAAGCGATAGCCCGCCTGGCGCTTGCCTGACCAGACCCGCTCGATCGGATAAGTCAGCCCGTTGGCGAGCGCGAGGATCATGCGCTCTTCGGGCGGCACATCGTGGAGGAAGGAGAGCGAGGTGCCGATCTGGGAGACATCGCGCACCAGGCAGACATATTCGCCGCTCGCGCACACGACCTTGGCGCTGCGCAGCATGAGCCTGCGGCGCTTCGCTTGAGTGGCCTTGAGCGCCGCAGCGCCTTGCGTTGCGGACAAGTCGGCGCCGCCAGCATCGGCCCCAAGATTGCACATCGGTTTCATCATCACCCACTCCCTTGACGCGTGATCGCGGCGGATCAGAGTTACGTAACTCTAACGAGAGGTGGTTAACGAAGCGCAAATGCCTGCACCCGGGAATGCCTTGGAGCGCGAAGCGCAAAAGCGGCGCGGCATAGCGGATTCAGGCGACCGCAGTGCCCTCGATCTCGATCAGGATATCGGGATGGTAGAGTTCGCGCACGCCGAGCAGGGTGCAGGCGATCTGCGCCCCTGCTGCGCCGTGGATCGGCATGATCTGGTCCGCTGCGGCCATGAAGGCCGGGACATCGAGCGTGTAGATATTGAGCCGCACCAGATTGGGCGGCGCCATGTCAGCAGCTGCGAGCGCATCGACGAGGTTGGCCCATGCACATTTGTATTGCGCGACCAGATCGCCGGGATGCAGCGGCGCGCCATGCGCATCGGCAGCGGTCTGTCCGGAGAGGTACAACACCCGCTCGCCGCTGCGCACTTCGATCGCGTGGTTGAGCCCGAAGCCCTGCAGCCACGGCGTTGGATTGTGCGTTCTGATTTCCATTTTCACCCCCCTTCGACACGCTCCCGCGATCGCGCCTAATACATGTGCTGGCCGCCATTGATGCTCATCGTCGATCCGGTCACGAAACCGGCTTGCTCCGAGACGAGGAAGCTGACCGCGCGAGCGATCTCGCTCGCCTGGCCAAGGCGGCCGACCGGGATCTTGGCGATGATCTTCTCGAGCACGTTTTCAGGGACCGCGGCGACCATGTCGGTGTCGATATAGCCCGGCGCGATCGCGTTGACCGTGATGCCGAACTTAGCGCCTTCCTGCGCCAGCGCCTTGGTGAAGCCGTGGATCCCCGATTTGGCGGCGGCATAGTTGACCTGGCCGTATTGTCCGGCCTGCCCGTTGATCGAGCCGATATTGACGATCCGGCCCCATTGGCGATCGCGCATGCCGGGAAAGCAGGCCTTGGCCATGTTGAAACAGCCGCCAAGGTTGATCCGCATGACCTCGACCCAGTCGTCATAGCTCATCTTGTGGAGCGTGCCGTCGCGGGTGATCCCGGCATTGTTGACGACGACATCGATCGGCCCGACCTCCTCAGCGACCTTGGCGCAGCCCGCGAGCGTAGCTTCGTGATCGCCCACATCCCACTTGTAGCATTTGATACCGAGCGCTTCCTCGCAGGCCTCGGCGGCGGCGGAATTGCCGGCATAATTGGCGACCACGGTGAACCCGTCCGCCTTCAACTGTTCGCAGATCGCGCGCCCGATCCCGCGCGTGCCCCCGGTGACGATGGCTACTCGACTCATCAATTCTCTCCCGTTTTGTGTTTTGCGCAAGAGTAGCGGCGGCACACCATCAGACAACAAAAAACCCCGCCGAAGCGGGGTGTTTCATACGAAAGTCTGAGACTTGCGGCGTGTCTGGATGACCAAGCGCAGCGGATCAGAACTTGATCTGCGTGCCCACATACACAGCCTGGCTGTCTTCGATCGAATTCGTCAGCGGATCGAGCCGCTCGCGCTCCTGGCTGAGGCGCACGCCTGCCCTGACGTCGATACGCGACGAGAGGCGGTAGCTGCCGCCAAGATCGACCGTCTGCGCAGCGAGCGCGTCGAGTGTGTTGGGCGAGCGCCCGGCAACCCGCTCACCCTCAAGCTCGATGCGCGGCTGGAGCCGGCTCGGCTTGTCGGCGGCGCTCGGCTTGATCGGCTCGAACTCGGCCAGATCGGGCATCGCGAGATTGCGCACGCTCGAAGGCAGGCTGACCGCGTCCTTCACCGCGCGTGCAAAGCTTTGATAGCCGCGCGCGGAGCCCAGATCGAATCGCGATTGCTTGAGCGCGGCAAGCGGCGAACCGAGGCCCGGGCTCGAATCGATCGCGCTGCGCACCGAAATTGCCTCGGCGGTCTGCGAATCGACGCGCACCGCGACGGTCGTAACCGTGCCATCGCGCAGCATCGGGTTGGCGCCTGCGGGAGTGAACGGGATGCCCTCTTCGCGGGCCTTGGCGGCGATCCGCGCGGCCAGCGCGGGATCGACCGAGGCGGGGGTGAACAGATCGATCGCGCTCGGCCGGACGGTCTCAGCTTCGCCGCCCAGCGTGACAACGGCAAGGCTCGCTGTCGGCAGACCCAGCATGGCCGCCGCACTCAGACCCACGAGCGGCAAAGAAAACCGCTTTCCAGCCGAAGAGGCAAGCCAACCAAACACGCGAATACGACCTTTCATTCTCTAAACAACTGGCAAACGCCCTAGCCGATCCACATGAACAAAAGCACAACCACCGGCCTGCGATTATTTCAGCTGCCCCACCGATTGTGCATCCAGCGATGGCTCACGCGATCGGATATAATCTTGCTTGAGCGCCATGCAATTCATTCCCCTATTGCGCCCGCACAATCGTGCAAACCTGTGTCCCAAGGCCCACAGCGCGCCGCCTCGCCCGGCGCAGATGCGGCGCGGCTCTACCGCTCATGCCGCGTGCCCACTTGCCCGCACCCACGCGCGGACTATAGGAAGGGCGAGAACCAGTGAAGGAAATGCCCGCCGTGAACCGTCCCCATCTTGCCCTCCTGCGAATCGCTCCTGCTATCGCCGCCATTGCCGGGCTGGCTGCGTGCGGCGGCAGCGAGCGCCCGACGACCGAGCTTCAGGCAGCCCAGATCAACACGATCGGAGTCAACGCCTTCCTCTGGCGCGCGGCGCTCGAGACGGTCAGCTTCGCGCCGCTTCTCCAGGCCGACAGCTCCGGCGGGGTGATCGTGACCGATTGGTATGCCAACCCGTCCAACCCCAATGAGCGCGTCAAGATGACGGTGACGATCCTCGATCAGGACCTGCGCGCCGATGCGCTGCGGGTCTCCGCCATCCGCCAGGTCGCACAAGGGCCGGGCTGGGTCGATGCCCCGGTCCAGGCGGCGACGGTGCAGAAGCTCGAGGACATCATCCTGACCAAGGCGCGCGACCTGCGGCGCAAGGCGATTGCCGGCTGAGCGCTCGCCCGCGTGGGCCTGAACGTCCTGAGCATGCCAGCATGAACACCACCCGATTCGATCCGTCGAGCGCCGACGAGCGCTGGCAGCGCGCCTGGGAGGAGGCCCGCACCTTCCGCGCCGCAACATCGAGCGACAAGCCCAAGAGCTACATCCTCGAGATGTTCCCCTACCCCAGCGGGCGCATTCACATGGGCCACGTGCGCAATTACACGATGGGCGACGTGCTCGCGCGGTTCAAGAAGATGCAAGGCGCCGAAGTGCTCCATCCGATGGGGTGGGACGCGTTCGGGATGCCGGCCGAGAACGCGGCGATGGAAAAGGGCGTCCACCCCGGCGAGTGGACGCGCGCCAACATTGCAGCGATGAAGGCGCAATTGCAGCGCATCGGCTTCGCGCTCGACTGGAGCCGCGAGATCGCGACCTGCGATCCTGAATATTATGGCCATGAACAGGCGCTGTTCCTCGACCTTTACGAAGCGGGCCTCGTCTATCGCCGCCAGAGCGAGGTCAACTGGGATCCGGTCGACATGACCGTGCTCGCCAACGAACAGGTGATCGACGGCAAGGGCTGGCGCTCGGGCGCGGAGGTCGAGAAACGCAAGCTTGACCAGTGGTTCCTCAAGATCACCGATTTCGCGCAGGATCTGCTCGACGGGCTCGGCGAGCTCGAGAACTGGCCCGAGAAGGTCCGGCTGATGCAGGAAAACTGGATCGGCAAGAGCCAGGGGCTCGAGTTCAGCTTCGAGCTGTCGAGCGGCGAGACGCTGCCGGTCTACACCACCCGGCCCGATACGATCTTCGGCGCAAGCTTCGTCGCGGTCGCGGCGGATCATCCGGTGGCGCGCGCGCTCGCCGATGATCCGCAGGTCGCTGCGTTCATCGACGAGTGCAAGAAGGGCGGGACGACCGCAGCCGCGCTCGAAACCGCCGAAAAGCTCGGTTTCGGGACCCCCATCACCGCCAAACACCCCTTCACCGGCAAGCCGCTGCCCCTGTTCATCGCCAACTTCGTGCTGATGGATTACGGCACCGGCGCGGTCATGGGCGTGCCCGGGCACGACCAGCGCGATTTCGAATTCGCGACCAAATATGCCCTCCCGATCGCGCGCGTGGTGGCCAAGGACGCCTCCCACGCCGATGCGCCGATGGCGGGCGAAGCCGAACCGGGCGAAGGGGTGATCGTCAACAGCGATTTCCTTGATGGCATGAGCGTGGCCGACGCGAAGGCGCAGGTCATCGCGCGCGCCGAGCGGGAAGGCTGGGGCCGGGGCACGACCGTGTGGCGGCTGCGCGATTGGGGCGTTTCGCGCCAGCGCTATTGGGGGACGCCGATCCCGTTCATCCACTGCGATGCATGCGGCATCGTGCCCGTCCCCAAGGACCAGCTGCCCGTGATCCTGCCCGAGGATGTCGATTTTGCGACCCCGGGCAATCCGCTCGAACGCCACCCGACCTGGCGGCTTGTCGATTGCCCGCAATGCGGCAGCGCCGCCCGGCGCGAGACCGATACGCTCGACACCTTCATCAATTCCTCGTGGTATTTCCTGCGCTTCGCCTCGCAGCCGGCGGACCGGCCGTTCGACCCTGCGGAAGTCGCGCAATGGCTGCCGGTCGAACATTATATCGGCGGGGTGGAGCATGCGATCCTGCACCTGCTCTATTCGCGCTTCTGGACCCGCGCGCTCGAGCGGATCGGCCAGATCGAGGTGAAGGAGCCGTTCGCCGCGCTGTTCACGCAAGGTATGGTGACGCACGAGACTTATCGAGTTTTCATTCCCGACGACAAGGGGCACACAGCCCTTCCACGCTCTTATTTGGTTTCACCTAGTGAAGTTGAGCGCCGGGACGGAAAAGTCTTTGAAATCGAGAGTGGTCTCGAAGTCGATGTTGGTCGCGTCGTCAAGATGTCGAAATCGAAGAAGAACGTGGTCGATCCCGACGCGA
>DAITMG010000013.1:0-17064 GCA_036835265.1 Erythrobacter sp.
TGAGCGCAGCGCCTGTGGCGTTCCGGTTGCACGCAGTGATGGCCCGATCCTGCACGAGCGGCGCACAGAAGAAGCCATAGGTCGGCCCCTGGCCATCAGTACAGCGGGCAGAAGCAGTGGCTGCGCCGGATTGCCTGTCAGCCCTGCCGGATTGCGCGGCGCTTGCGGTCACGAGACCCAGAGCGATCACGCCGCCAACAATGAGGATGAGAAAATTGAAATATCGAGACACGTTGATCTCCCTGTGGCCGATTTTCGAGTTGTCCGGTTGTTCGGCGGGGCGTTCGCGCATAAACTCGCAACGCTTGATGGCAGTCAGCGCAAGTGCCTCATCGATAACGCGGTCGACAGCTTGCCACTTCTGACTTCGCATGCCCCCCCTATCAGACTGGTGCCCGCTTTCGTGCCGAAGATTATCGGAAATACAAGATCGATCAACCGGAATTGATGCTGCAGACCAAGAAAACAGATACTCTTGTTTCGTACAAATTTCGCCGCCGGTCACACCGCCGAGTGAGCACGTGAGCAAGTGAGGTATCCGGGCTCCGCAAGCGCCGAACTAACCCCGCTTCTCCCGCATCGCAAATGTCGGTTACGCGGGCGGCGAGGGTTCCGCCCCCATCGCGGGAGCATGAATCGTTTGACGCCCTGCGCGGATTGACATATCGCCCATCTGCAAGTCTGCAAACTCTTGCAGATAAGGAGAGCGGCCATCCCAAGCCGATTGATCGTCGCCAAGGAGCTTGCCGATCTGCTCAAGCTGCTCGCGCACCCGGACAGGCTCCGCCTGATCGAGGAGCTGCGCCTGGGCGAGCGGGACGTGACTGGAATCGCCGACACGCTCCACCTTCCCTGCACGCGGGTCTCCCAGCATCTCGCCTCGCTGCGTGCGCATCGACTGGTCGAGGAGCGCCGAGAGGGCCGCAATCACTATTACCATCTTACCGAGCCAGCCATCGCCGCCTGGATCCTCGAGGCGGTCGAGTTCCTCAACATCCCCAGCCCGCTCGAAGAAGGCGCGCACATCGATCGCGTGCGCGAATTGTGGGCTGCTGACACTTCCAAGCCCTCATGAAAGGTTAGACCGATGTCGAGATTTGCCCTTGGCGCCATCAAGTTCCAGCGCGAAGTGTTCCCGGAAAAGCAGGAACTGTTCGAGCGACTGAGCACCGGACAAAGCCCCGAAGCGCTCTTCATCACGTGCTCCGATAGCCGGATCGAGACAGCGCTGCTGACGCAGACCGATCCGGGCGACCTGTTCATCTGCCGCAATGCCGGCAACATTGTCCCGCCTCACACCAATCAGACGGGCGGGATGACCGCCTCGATCGAATTTGCGGTCGGCGCCTTGCGCGTTCCCAATATCGTCGTGTGCGGGCATACCGAATGCGGCGCGATGAAGGGGGCGATGAACCGCGCAGGGCTCGATCATCTCCCGCATGTGCGTGAATGGCTTGGCTTTGCGCAAGGGGCGGTCGATATCGTCGAGTCGCTCGGCGAAGGCCGGAGTCCGGACGAGAAGATGCGCATGCTGCTCGAGCAGAACGTGCTCCTGCAATTGCAGCACCTCAGGACCCATCCGACGGTTGCGGTCGCGCTGGCCCAGAAATCGATCAAACTGCACGGCTGGATCTACGACATCAAAACGGGCGAAGTGTGCGTATATGAAGAAGCGAGCGAGAGCTGGCAGCCGATCGCCGAGCGTTACGCCTCCGAGGTCGCTGCGGCCGCGCTGGCCAACTCGGCCTGCTGATCGCACACCCCATATGACCCACGTTCTCCTCCACACCACCACGTCGCCGCCAAAGGATCGCAAGTGATGACAAGCCAAACCGCCGCCTTGCCCTCTTCAGCCGTCTTGGGCCGGGATTTCCTTGCATCAATCGTTGTGTTCCTGGTCGCGCTCCCTCTGAGCATGGGTATCGCGATCGCGTCTGGCGCGCCCCCCGCGCTCGGACTGATCACGGGGATCGTTGGCGGCCTGGTCGTTGGAGCCCTCGCCGGCTCGCCGCTCCAGGTGAGCGGTCCGGCGGCAGGCATGGCGGTGCTCGTCTTCCAGCTCGTCGACGAACATGGTCTGGCGATGCTCGGCGTCGTCGGGCTGATCGCCGGTGCAGCCCAGTTGCTCGCGGGGGCATTGAAGCTCGGGCAATGGTTCAGGGCGATTTCTCCTTCGGTGATTCACGGGATGCTGGCCGGCATCGGCGTCCTGATCCTCGTGTCGCAATTCCATGTCATGTTCGATAATGCGCCGCGCTCGAGCGGGCTCGCGAACATGGCGGCCATTCCAGAAGCGATCATAGGTGCTCTCCCGGTCGACGGCTCGGTGCATCACCTCGCGGCGATGGCGGGAGTGGTGACGATCCTGACGATCGTGTTGTGGAACAAGTTCAAGCCGCAGCAGCTGGCCTTGCTGCCCGGTCCGCTGCTGGGGGTTATCGCGGGCACGATGCTCGCACTGGTCTTTGCGCTGCCGATCACGCTGGTCGAGCTGCCCTCGAACCTCACCGATGCGCTCAACATCCCGACCAGCGAAGCGCTTGCCGGTTTCCTTGATCCCACCATCCTGGGGCTCGGCCTGGTCTTCGCCTTCGTCGCAAGCGCCGAAACGCTGCTCTGCGCCACGGCGGTAGACAAGATGCACATCGGCGTCCGCACGAATTACGACAAGGAGTTGCGCGCGCAGGGCATCGGCAACATGATCTGCGGCGGCGTGGGCGCGCTTCCGATGACCGGGGTGATCGTCCGCTCGGCTGCGAACGTGGAGGCCGGGGCGACCACGCGCGCCTCCGCGATCCTGCATGGCGCCTGGCTCCTGCTCGCCGTCGCCGCCTTCCCGTTCGTCCTCAACGAGATCCCGACCTCCGTCCTCGCGGCGATCCTCGTCTACACCGGCTACAAGCTCGTCAATGTCGCGCAGATCCGCAAGATCGCGGAGTTCGGCAAGCAGGAGCTGGCGATCTACTTCGTTACCCTGATCGGGGTCGTCGCGATCGACCTGTTGACCGGCGTGGTGCTCGGTTTCGCGCTCGCCACGCTCAAGCTGGTCTACACCTTCACGCACCTCGATATCGAAGTGACCCGCGACGAGAGCACCAACCGCAGCGATATCTGGATGACGGGTTCCGCCACCTTCTTCTCGATCCCCCAGCTCAGCAATGCGCTCGAGCAGTCGCCGCGCGGATCGGAAGTCCACGTGCATGTCGAAAAGCTCGACCATATCGACCACGCTTGCCTCGAGATGCTGGCCTCATGGGAGAAGCTCCACCAGAGCACCGGAGGAACCCTGGTTGTGGAATGGCATGATCTCGTGCGTCGCTATGGGCGGCGGGGCTCGACCGATTCCGCCCAAGGCCCGATCCAAAGCTTGACGGCAAAAGATGCGGCCTGACGCGCTGACTGGCTGGATCGCCGCTGCCGACGCTCTTTGCTGCGACAGCTCCGTGCTTGCCACAAACCCTTCGCGCTTGGCCGGCTAAGGCGGGGGGGGGGGCGGCGCCGACGAAGTCGATGCCGCCATGCCATCGCCTTGCTAGCGAGTTTGCCTTTGAAGCTCCTGTGCTCCGGCCATCCGGCCCGCTCCCGAAGCACGCCGGCGCGCCAATTCGCGCGCAAAATCCTGCAAGTCCGGGACCTCGTCGAGTTCATCGACGATCTCGAATCCGAAGATGGTCTCGAGCACATCCTCCAGCGTCACCAGGCCGAGGAACGTCCCGAATTCGTCCATCACGGCCAGGATCTGATGCTGTTCGGAGATCATCCGCCGAAACAGACGATCGACCGGGATCTCGTCGAGCACGCCGGGAAGCGGGCGCAGCAGCGCTTCGATGTCGCCCTCGGGACTGTCTCCTGTCAGTTTGCCGAGCACCTCATGCTTGATGACAAAGCCGCGGATACTGTCGGACTGCGGGTCGATCACCGGCAGGCGCGTGTAGGGAACGCCTCGCATCCTGCGCGCAAACTCAATGAGCGGCGTATCGAGCGGCAGGCTGAAGACGACCGTGCGCGGGGTCATGATGTCCGACACCTTGATCGCGTGGAGTTGCAGCATGTTGCGCACGAACCGCACCTCGTCCTGCTGGATCTGGCCGGACGCCTGGCCGAGATTGGCCACGGCGAGCAATTCCTCGCGGTGGCGCGGTAGTTCGGCAGGCTTGCCCATGGTTATCACACGGGTGATCTGGCGCGAGGCCCACACCAGCGGCGCGAGGATCAAGATCATGATCGGCAGCAGCCATGCGGTGAAAGGCGCAAGCGTCTCGGCATGGCGTGCGCCGAGGGTCTTGGGAATGATTTCGGTGAAGATCAGGACCGCCAGCGTCAGCGCCCCGGCGAAGATCGCCTCACCGCCCGCGCCGTAAACCGCAGCATATTGAGCGCCTGCGCCAGCAGCACCCATCGTATGGGCCACGGTGTTGAGTGTCAGGATCGCTGCCAGCGGGCGTTCGACATCATCCTTGAGGTGGCGCAGGCGCACCGCCCAGCGCGCACCCCGGTCTTCCGCCGAGCGGATGGTCGAGGGCGTGATCGTCAACAGCGAGGCCTCGAGGAGCGAGCATAGGAACGAGACAACAAGTGCAAGCGACACGTAAAATATCAGGAGGGTCATGCCGTCTCCATAATCGCGCCAGCATGGCAAAGTCACTCCTCTTGTGCCCGATCCCATGGTAATGCGAGGCTTGATCGCGAAAAGCTGATGGGGGCCCGCATTGCACCCGACTTATTCACAAGACTGCAATCTTGACCTTGCAGGTCTGTTCTGCAGATCGTGACCATCAGAAAGGTCTTCCCACCTTGGCAAACATCCGCTCCCGCTCCATCCGCCGCCTGGCCACCCTTGTGCTTGCGCCAATGCTGGCCGCTTCGTTGGCGGCTGCGGGCGCGGCGCAGGAGCAACCCGTCGACCTGCGCGGAGAAACGGCGCCTGCCGCACAAGGCCAGCCTTATGCCGCGCGCAACCTGCCCGATCGGATCATCCTGTCCCCCGGAAGCGATCCGGCCACTGCAATGGGCGTATCATGGCGCACGGACCGCGCCGCGAGCCAGACCCTTGCCGAAGTCGCCGAATTGGTGTCCGCGCCCAATTTCGGCCTGCGCGCTCAGCAGGTGACCGGCGAGAATGTCGCCGCGGTGAGCGAGAACGGCGAAGCGCGCTACCACAAGGTCCGCTTCACCGGGCTGAAGCCCGGCACAGCCTATGCCTACCGGGTCAAGGGTTCGGCCGGGTTCTCCGAATGGCACCAGTTCCGCACCGCCAGTGCCGCGCCTGCGCCGTTCCGCTTCATCTACATGGGCGATACCCAGAACCGCATCCTCGATATCGGCTCGATCGGCTGGCGGCGTGCGCTGCTGCAGGCGGGCGATCCGGCGTTGATGGTGCACGCGGGCGATCTCGTCGCCAGCCGCGACGACATGACCCATGACGACGAATGGGGCGAATGGACCGCGACGGGTGGCTGGGCGCTGGCGACCGTCCCGCAGGTTCCCGCGCCGGGCAATCACGAGTATGTCGACCGGATCGAGGCCGACGGCAGCGAAACCCGCCTGCTGGGGCCGCATTGGCCGGTGATGTTCAACCTGCCCGGCAACGGCGCGGATAGTGCCCCGCTGACGACCTATTTCACCGATTACCAGGGCGTGCGCTTTGTGGTGATGGACGGCACCTCGGCGCTTGATCTTGGCAGCTTGCAGAACCAGAGCGAATGGCTCGACGCGCGGCTGGCCGAAGCGCCGGGACCGTGGAAGATCGTGCTGTTTCACCAGCCAATCTTCACTTGCGCGCGGCCCGGCGATACACCGGTGCTGAAAGCGGCGTGGAAGCCTTTGTTCGAAAAGCACAAGGTCGATCTGGTGCTGCAAGGTCATGACCATTGCTACGGCCGATTGACCTCGGAAGCGGGGCGCGATGCTGGCATCGAGGCTCGCGCGGGCGGGGCGATGCAGGGGCCGGTCTATATGGTCTCGGTCGCTGGCGCGAAGATGTATGGTCTCAATGATCGCGCCGATACGCAGCCCGACCGGGTGGCCGAGGATACCAGCCTGTTCCAAGTGATCGATGTCGCATCTGACCGGCTGAGCCTGCGCGCTTACCTGAACACCGGGGTGCTGTATGACGGGTTCGATCTGGTCAAGACAGACGCGGGCAACCGGCTCGAGGAATTGCCGGACGATCTCCCGACCGTGAGGCGCTGTTCCGGCCCACCGCAGATGATCGACCAGCCGATGCCGGAAGGTCGCCTCGGCCCGGATGGCTTGCCCTGCACCGCCGAAGTCAAGGACTGAGCCAGAGAGCCACGCAAGGAGGCTTCCTGGCCTTGCGTTTACTCGATTTTGAGCAATGCCGCTTAAGACCGCCTTACCGGATTTGTGATTTCGCCCGGATAGGTACCAAACTCTCCCTGGCTTCCGCTTCGAGGAAGGGGCCCGTTCAGGGGAGCAGCTTGCATATCCATGCGAGCCCGGATGACCGGGCAAACAGGATCAATGTGCGGGGCTTTGGCGGAAGGGGAACGATCACATGGTAGACGTGCGCGGGTCGTTCGCGAACCCTGAGGTCGAACGGGCGTTCAGCCTTGCCGAACGTCAAGCGATGATACCCACCGTGAGAATGTATGGCGGGCTCACCACCCTCGTGATGCTCCTCTATGCGCTGGTCGATCCGCTGTTCTTCTCATACGAGGACGAAGTCCGCTTCACGCTCCTGCTGCTGCCGACGCTGGCTATGCTGGGCGTTTACATCGGCCTCACGTTCTTGCCAAACTATGCCGAGCGGCCGCTGATCGATTTCATCTGCCTGATGGCGCTCGGCCTGCTTGTTCTCGGGCAAAATGCCGTGCTGTGGGACGAGGCGGCGACCTTTGCCGGGGTCCGCCATGCCAGTGTCGCCATCAACACATCGCTTGTGACGGTGTTTGCGGCCATCGTCATGGCCGAACGGGTGCGCTGGTTCGCGCTCTGGCTTTTGCTTCATACGCTTGCATTCGCCATCTTTCTGATTCTCGCCGGTGCGACGCTGGCGGAGCAGGTTTTCGCCGGCCTGAGCTATCTGACCGGCGCGGTCATTGCGTTGTTCATTGGCTGGTCACTCGGCCGTGCTCACCGAACCGCGTTCGCCTTGCGCAGGGCGCTTGAAGCGGAGCGGGCCAAGACCGAAGAGCTGCTCTACAACGTTTTGCCGGAAGCCGCAGCGCGCCGGTTGCGGGAGGGCGAAATCGTCGCCGACGCCTATTCCGACACCTCTGTCGTGTTCATCGACGTTGTCGGCTTCACCAAGCTGTCGGCAAAGGTATCGCCGGGCCATCTGATCGAGATGCTCAACGCTTTCTTCAACCTGGCCGACCGCTGCTCCGAAGCTTTTGGCGTGGAGAAGGTGAAGACAATCGGCGATGCGTATCTCGCGGTCGCGGGCGGCAATGTAAAAGCACACAACAGCGCGGATGCAGCGATCGGCTTTGCGCAGGCCGTGATCGCCGGAATGGCAAGCGTGCGCGAAGCGACGGGGCTACCGATCCAGGTGCGGATCGGCATTCACAGCGGACCAGTCGTCGGCGGTGTCATCGGCACCTCGCGCATGGCCTATGATTATTGGGGCGAGACCATGAACATGGCGAGCCGGATCGAAGGCCAGGCGCAGCCGGATGGGATCGCGGTATCCGAAAGCACCTATCTGCGCTGCGGGAGGAAGGAAGATTTCGCCTCGCCGCAGGTCGTGTCGCTCAAGGGTGTCGGCGAGGCACCGGTTTATCATCTCCTCATGGCGAGCGCCGATCCTGATCCCTCCCGCCCGATCATGCAGACAGTTACCGAATCCGCAATTTGAATAAAGCGACTGCGGCGCGACTGACCCTTTTCAAAGCCGAAAGCGATTGGAGAGTGCCTTCAAGAAAGGTACGCTAGGCGCCGAGTGCGGGAGGGAAAAGGGGGATCGTCTATGCGTAGTCTCACTCATTTGGCTGGTGCGCTGTCGCAGGCGCGCCGCGCCGATCGAGCCGCGCGGGGCTTATCCGTCCCGCTCGCCGGCTATCCGGGCATGGGGCGCCGCGCGCTCATCAAGAGCGCCGCTGCGCTCGCTGCGGCGGGGCTCATGCCGCACGGTCTGCGAGCCGATCAGCGCTTGACCGGTCCGCTGGTGGGGGAGGTAGCAATCATCGGCGGCGGGCTCGCAGGACTGGTCGCGCTCGACCGGCTGACCGCAGCGGGGATTCCAGCGCGCCTTTATGAAGCACGCGCCCGGCTTGGGGGGCGGATGATGACCCGCAGCGATTTTCCCGCAAACGGGCGCTGGGTCGAGATCGGCGGGCATCTCGTCAACACCGATCATGCCGACATGATCGCGCTCGCCGAGGAGCTTGGCCTTGGCCTCCTCGATGCCAAGGCGGACGGCGGAGCCGACCATGTGCTGATCGGCGGCGAGCCAATCGCCGGCGAAGCGCTGGTCGAAGCCCTCGCCCCGATCGCTGCGCAGATCGCGCGCGACAGCGAGCGGCTCGATGCCGATCCGCTGGGCGCCATGAGCGAACTCGATCAACTTTCGGTCGCCGATTATCTCGATCGCCACCGCGATCTTCTCGGCGCGCCCGGGGTGCGCGGATTGCTCGAACAATCGGTGCGCACCGAATTCGGGGCCGAGCCCGGGGCCGCAAGCGCGCTCACCCTGATTTACAACCTGCCGACCGTTGACGGGACCGCCTACGAAGTCCTCGGTGCGAGCGACGAGCGCTACATCATCGAGGGGGGATCGCAGCGCATCACCGATGCACTCGCCGCGCGCCACGCAACGCGGATCGAAATCGGGCGCAAGCTGGCCGCGCTCGCGCCGCTTGAGCCCGGTGCGACCCGTGCGCTGTTCGCGGATGGCAGCAGCGTCGATGCCTCGCACATGATCCTCGCCGTGCCGGCAGGGATCCTCGCCAACATCCCCGCTCAAGGGGTGTTCGCCGAGAATTGGCAAAACTTCCACCGCGGCATGCGCCTCGGGCGTAACGGCAAGCTCAACGCCGCCTACACCGCCAGCCCGTGGCGGGCGACGCCGATGGGCGCAAGCGGCGCGACATGGGAAGCGGGCTCCGCGCCCGCCTTCGCCGAGGCGTGGGAGGCGGCGCCGGCGCAGCCAGGCAACGAAGGCGCGCTCACCTGGTTCTTCGGCGGCGACCTGATGGAGCGGATGGACGATGGCTCGCCGCGCGAGGTGATGGGCCGTGTGCACCAGGCGGTCGGCAGCGCCATGGGCGATGTCGCGGGCGCTTTCACCGGCGAAGCCCTGCGGACCGAGTGGCACCGTGACCCGCTGACGGGCGGCGCCTATTCGACCTTTGCCCCCGGCCAGCTCACGCAATTCGCGGGGCTGCTGTGGTATGAAGACGAGCAAGGCGGCGCGGCGCAACAAGCGCGCGACGGTCAGATCCTGTTTGCCGGCGAGCATGTCTCGGATGCGTGGTCGGGCTATATGAACGGCGCGGCGCAGACCGGACGGCTGGCAGCGCAGACGCTGATCGCGGAATTGACCGCTCAGCCCATGCAAGAGCGAGCGCAAGTCGCGGCTTGATTGGCGCGTGCCGACACGTGGCCCTCGACAAATCCGGCGCGGCGGGAGAAACGAGCGTCATGAACAAGCAAACCGAGGTTCGCGAACGGGTCGAGGCGGTCTGGCCCGAGCGCCCCTGGCTATTCGCTGCGATCCTCGCGGTCGCCGCCCTCGCCATCTATTTCCTCGTCGACAGCGATGATGAGAGCGGCCCCCGCGCCGCGCTCGCCGCGTTCATCGCCTTTGCCGCCGGGGCTTTCGTCTTCACTGCCGAGCGGGGGCGGCTGGTTGCGCCGGGGATCTTTGCGCTCGCGACCGGAGCGATCGTCGGCGGGCTGACGTGGCGCGCGGTGGGAGCAGGCAACGATCTTGCCGACGGCAGCTATGCGCTTGCTGCGGGAGCCTTCGCCTGCCTTGTCGCAGTGCCCTTGTTCCAGGCCGACTTTCACCGCCACTTCTTCCGGACGAGCTACCGCGACGCTCATTATTTCGTCTGGACCGATGCAATCACCGGGGCGGGGGCGTTGGCGTTCCTGCTCCTGGCCTGGATCATGCTCTGGCTGGTGAGCGCATTGCTCGGGCTCGTAGGCATCCCGCTCGGCAGACTGCTGGAAGAAGGCTGGTTCGCTGCGACTTATAGCGGCCTCGTGCTGGGGGCTGGGCTTGGCACCTTGCGCAACCAGCTTGCGATCATCGGCACCCTGCAATCGGTCGTGGTGCTGGTGCTTTCGATCCTCGCTCTGCCGCTGGCAGCGGCGATCGCAGTGTTCCTGATGGCGGTGCTCGTTTCGGGGCCGAGCGTGCTCTGGAACGCGACCGACAGTGCAACCCCGGTGCTGCTCTCGATCGCGATCAGCGCCTTGGTGCTCGTCAACGCTGTCATCCGCGATGTCGACGAGGAGCGGGAGGGGCGATCGATCTTCAAATGGACCGCGTTTGCGCTTGCGCTCGGGCTCTTGCCGCTGACCGTCTTCGCCGCGATCTCGACCGGAATTCGCATCGACCAGCACGGGCTTTCGCCCGAACGGCTGTGGGCGCTCGCTGCGGTCGCGGTCGCGGTGGCTTTCGCGCTGGCCTATTTCGTCGATGCGCTGCTGGGCGCGCGGTCGGATTGGCGCGAACGGCTGCGTGCGGCGAACCTGCGCCTGGCGGCGGGAACGGCGGCGTTCGCGCTGTTCCTCGCTTTGCCGATCCTCGATTTCGCCGCGATCTCGACCCGCGATCAGCTGGCGCGGCTGCAATCGGGTGAAATCGCCCCCGAGCAGTTCGACTTTGCCGCCTTGCGGTGGGATTTCGGCGCTCCCGGCCGCGCAGCGCTCGAACAGCTCTTGCAATCCGAAGACCCGGCGATCCGCGAGGGCGCCCAGGCAGCGCAGGCGATGGAGGGCCGCTATGCAGGGCCTCCAGACACGCTCGAGGAGGCGGCCGAGATCGTGTTTCGCGGAGGGAGCGAGGCGGATCAGGCTGCGGTTCGGGCCTTTCTCGCCGGCAATGGCTACGTCTATCCAAATTCAACCCCGCAAGTGATCTTCGCCGGCCGCCTGGCTGAATTGGCGGGCCAGCACGTCATTCTCGTGAAGACACAGGAGCAGCCCCTGCACTTCCTGCTGGACGATAAGGGCGAGGTCGTGCCGCTCAGGGTGGACACCGGGCGTTTCGTGCGCACTGACGAGTTTACGCCCCAGCGCGAAGCTTCCGATGGCCAAGAGGAAATCGAGATCCGGCCGTTCGAAGGACGCCAGATCTACATCGAGGGAGAGCCGGTCGGCGAGCCGTTCAAGTGATGCCGGATGCGTCCGCGCGATTGCGCGCGCGCGCGAAGGGCATCGCGAACCGAGCGCTTGCAACGGCCTCCATTGCCCGCCAAACCGCGCCCGCAAGGGAGAGATTGCAATGACCACATCGACCGGCCCCCTTGCGGGGCTGAGAGTGCTTGAATTCGCCGGCATCGGGCCCGGCCCCCATGTCGGTATGCTGCTCGCCGATCTTGGCGCGCAAGTGGTAAGGATCGACCGGCCAGGCGCGATGAGCTTCAATCCGGTGGTCGAGCGCGCGCGCCACCGTGTGACGGTCGACCTCAAGACGCAGGAGGGGCAGGCCTTCTGCCGCGAGGCCGCAAGCAAGGCCGATGTGTTGATCGAGGGCCTGCGCCCCGGCGTGATGGAGCGGCTGGGCCTCGGCCCCGACCCGCTCCTCGAAGCAAACCCCCGGCTTGTCTACGCGCGAATGACCGGCTGGGGTCAGGATGGCCCGCTCGCACAAGCCGCCGGGCACGACATCAATTATATCGCGATCACCGGCGCGCTCGATGCGATCGGCAATCGGGGCGAGCTGCCGATCCCGCCGCAAAACCTTGTCGGCGATTTCGGCGGCGGGTCGATGTATTGCGCCTTCGGGATCATGGCCGCGCTGTATGAGCGCGAGCGATCGGGCAAGGGCCAGGTGGTCGACGCCGCGATCATCGATGGCGTCACCAGCCTGATGAGCTTCTTCTTCGGGCAAGCTAGGGGCGCGATCCGCACCAGTGAGCGCGGCACGGGCCTGCTCGGCGGGGCGGCGCATTTCTATCGCTGCTACGAATGCGCCGACGGCAAAGCGATCGCGCTCGGCGCGATCGAGCCCCAGTTCTACGCCGAGCTGCTCGCCAAGGCAGGTGCCCCGACCAGCCTCGCGCAAGGCCAGCTCGATCCCGCCAATTGGGACGCTTACGCCGAGGAACTGGCGGCGCTCTTCAAGACCAAGACCCAGGCCGAGTGGAACGATCTCCTCGAGGGAAGCGATGCATGCTTTGGCCCCGTCGTCCCGCTGGACCAGGCACCCGAGCACCCGCACATGAAAGCACGCGGCGTCTATGTCGAGCATGAGGGCACGGCGCAACCCGCCCCCGCGCCGCGCTTCAGCCGCACGCCGGGCGTGGTGCGTTCGAGCGACGATCACGGGCGAAGCATCGTCGACAGCTGGCTGGCGGAGGGCTGAACCATGGCGGGCAAGTATTTCGACGAATGGCAGCTGGGCGAGCGGCTGACCCACGATATCCGTCGCACCGTGACGGAAACCGACAACCTCCTGTTCTCGACGATGACTCACAATCCGCAGCCGCTGCATCTCGATGTCGAGGCGGCCAAGGCGAGCGGCTTTGGCCAGATCCTCGTCAATTCGACCTTCACCTTCGCCTTGCTGGTGGGCCTTTCGGTCGGCGATACAACACTGGGCACGCTCATTGCGAACCTCGGCTTCGACAAGGTGGTGACCCCGGCGCCGGTGTTCATCGGCGATACCTTGCGCGCGGAGACCGAGGTCAAGGAACTCAGGGCAAGCAAGTCGCGGCCCGAGGCGGGGATCGTGGTGTTCGTCCACGAGCTGTTCAATCAGCGCGGCGAGATCGTCTGCCGCTGCGAACGCTCGGCACTGCTCAAACGCAAAAGTTAATCCGGGAGCCACCCTGTCGTTTGCGATGATGGTGCGCGACGGGCTGGTGCTGCTGATCGGCAGCGTGCTCGCGCTGGCGGCGCTTGGCTAAGGGATTGGCTGGTTCGCCTTCCAGGGCTCTGCGCGGACACTCGCCGTCTTCAGGCGCTGCCTCGACAAGCCCGGGCGGCTGGCGCGGCCCGGGCGCCTGGGTTGAGAAACCCGATCACACTGTTTGAAAATAAGCACGAAAGCGCCCGATCCGCATTATCTTGTCATTCAGCGAGCCCCGCCTACATTGCACAGCAGAAAGGACTCGACCTCTATGAGCGATCAGAACGACCCCCAGAACCAGCCTCCCGAGGGCCAGAACCCTTGGGTGAAGCAGCTCATGATCTGGGGCGGCATCTTTCTTGCTCTCCTGGTTGTGGTCTCGCTCTTCAGCAATGCAGGGCAGAGTCCGGGCACGCAGATCCGCTATTCCGACTTCCGCGAACAGGTTGAGCAAGGCCAGATCGGCGATGTGCAACTGGGCGATGATCTCATCACCGGGACCTACAAGAACGGCAAGGCCTTCTCGACCATCCCCGTGCGCACGGACACCGAGATCACCAGCCTGCTCGAAGCGAATGATGTCGATTTCACCGGCAAGCAGCGCGAGCAGCCTAACATGCTTCTCTATATTCTGCTCAATTCGCTCCCCTTCCTGCTGATCCTCGGGATCGCCTTCTTCGCGCTGCGCCAGGTGCAGAAGGGCGGCGGCGGCGGCGCGATGGGCTTTGGCAAGTCCAAGGCCAAGCTGCTGACCGAACGCCAGGGCCGCGTCACCTTCGACGATGTTGCGGGGATCGACGAGGCACGCGAGGAATTGCAGGAGATCGTCGAGTTCCTGAAAGATCCTCAGCGCTTCTCGAAGCTCGGCGGACAAATTCCCAAGGGCGCGCTGCTGGTTGGTTCACCGGGCACCGGCAAGACCTTGCTCGCGCGCGCCATCGCAGGCGAAGCGGGCGTGCCGTTCTTCACCATTTCGGGCTCGGACTTCGTCGAGATGTTCGTTGGCGTGGGCGCCAGCCGCGTGCGCGATATGTTCGAACAAGCCAAGAAGAACTCGCCGTGCATCGTCTTCATCGACGAGATCGACGCGGTCGGCCGCAGCCGCGGCCATGGCCTCGGCAATTCGAACGACGAGCGCGAGCAGACGCTCAACCAGTTGCTCGTCGAGATGGACGGCTTCGAGGCCAACGAAGGCATCATCATCATCGCTGCAACCAACCGCCCCGATGTGCTCGACCCCGCGCTGCTGCGCCCGGGCCGGTTCGATCGCCAAGTCGTGGTCCCGATCCCCGACATCGACGGGCGCGAGAAGATCCTCGGCGTCCACATGAAGAAGGTGCCGCTGGCGCCGGACGTCAACCCGCGCACCATCGCGCGCGGCACACCGGGCTTCTCGGGCGCCGATCTTGCCAATCTCGTCAACGAAGCCGCGCTGCTGGCCGCGCGCCGCAACAAGCGGCTGGTGGCGATGCAGGAATTCGAGGACGCCAAGGACAAGGTCATGATGGGCGCGGAACGCCGCTCCATGGTGATGACCGACGACGAGAAGAAGATGACCGCCTATCACGAGGCTGGCCATGCGCTTGTCAGCATCAACGAAGCGGCATCGGATCCGATCCACAAGGCCACCATCATCCCGCGCGGCCGCGCCCTTGGCATGGTGATGCGCCTGCCTGAGCGCGACAACTATTCGTACCACCGCGACAAGATGCACGCGAACCTCGCGGTTGCCATGGGTGGGCGCGTTGCCGAGGAAATCATCTTCGGCCACGACAAGGTCTCGAGCGGGGCTTCGGGCGATATCCAGTATGCGACCGACCTTGCGCGCAACATGGTCACCAAGTGGGGCATGAGCGAGAAGCTCGGGCCGCTGCAATACGAGCAGAGCCAGGAAGGCTATCTCGGCATGGGCCAGACCGCGCGCACAATGTCGGGCGACGAGACCAACAAGCTGATCGATTCCGAGATCAAGCGGCTGGTCGAGGAAGGGCTGAAGCGCGCAACCGATATCCTCACCAACCAGCAGGACAAGCTGCATCTGCTGGCCCAGGCGTTGCTCGAATTCGAGACGCTCACCGGCGAGGAGATCAACCAGCTCATGGAAACAGGCTCGATCGATCGGCCCGATGAACCGCGCGGCCCCGCTGCAGTGCGCCCGGCGCATGGTTCCGCAATCCCCAAGGCCGGCAAACGGTTCGGCTCGAAAGGCGACGAAGCACCTCAGGGCGCCTGATCGCGTAGCCGAGGATCAGCGGCGCTTCGCCGACAAGCTATGATCGCGGAACAATATGGAACACCCCTTGTGGACAGCTTTGTCCTCAAGGGGTTTTTCATGCCGATTCGCCGCAAGATGTTCGCCGCCGCCGCTATCGCCGTTGTCGCCACCTCAGCGTGTTCGGAGCGCACGCAGGAAACCGCCGGCTCGACCGTCGAAAGTGCCGAGGCCGATATTGCGGAAAACCTCGATAAAGCGGGCCAATCGATCAAGGAGGTTGGTGCAGAGGCCAAGGTCGAACTGGACGGCGCAGCCGACGGAGCAGCGCAAACCCTCGATGCGGCGGGCGGCGCCATATCCGAGGGTGCATCGGAGGCGGCGCGCGGTGTGAGCGAGGGAGCCGCGAAGCTGGGCGAGGATTTGAAGCCGGATCGGCGCTAGCGGCACCGGCGCGGAAGCGCCTCTCGACGACGTTCGCCTGCACCCGGTCAGAACGCACCCAGCACCAGCAGCGTCTGCAGGAACAGCAGGATGATGAGGTTGATGAACACGATCAACGCGAAAAAGCGCCACAGCGTCGAAAAGCGCGACAAGTCGTAGGTGTATCGAAGGTGTTTATAGAGATGCAGCGGAGCGGCGATCGCAAAGATTGTGGCCGCCCAGTCTGAACCAAGCGAGCTTGTCGCGACAAGCGACATGGTAATGAACAACAGCGACATGAACGCGAGCGAATAGGTCACGAACACCGCGTGGTCATACGCCTTGAACCGCCGACGCCACGCGAACATCAGCCACACGAAAGGCAGCGACAACGGGATCAGCAGCCAGCTGAACTTGTAGGCGTTGGCCTGAAGCTTGTAGAGCATCAGCCCCGGGTTCTGACGCCACTTCTTGATCACCCCCTCATCGATCCACTTGATCCCGGTTCCCTCGAAACTGATCGGACCGCTGCCGGTTTGTCCGAAGGCGAGCAGCTTGACCTGGTCAAGATTATCCAGCGCGATCTCGAGTTCGGCCAGCTGCAGCTCCTTATCGCTGCGATCCGGGTCATCGCTCGGCATCTCTGCCAAATCGCTGCGAAGTTCCTTCGCTTCCTCCTCCGCTTGTTTGCGCAGGTTCGCCGCCCGCTCGGCTACGGTCAAGTCATTGGGTACGTCGCTCGGGAACCCGATCCCGACGATCTGGAACACCGCGAACATGGCAAAGACGCTGAACAGGAACATCGCCATGGGGCTCACGAACTTGGCGCGTTCGCCCTCGATATAGCGCCGGGTGAGCCGCCCCGGCTTGAAGGTGAGGAGCGGCAACGTATGCGCGAGCTTGCCGTCGAGGTGCAGAACCCCGTGCATGATGTCATGGCCGATCGCGGCGAGACTGCGGTGGACATGCGCCGCTTGGCCGCACTGGTTGCAATAGGGCCCGGTGAGCCCAGCGCCGCAATTGGCGCAATCGCCCGACACAGCGTGCAAGGCCTTGGCGCCGCGTTCGGGCTCGATTGCCCTCGCGGTCAGCGCCCCTCCGATCGCAGCTCCCAGCCCTTCGGCGACCTCGCTCATGGTCCATGTCCCCTATGTTGCGGTGCACACTATAGGTCGGGCAGCGCAAATGCCAATCGGGGACGGGCTTCGCTGCTGGCCGACCGCTGGGCTCAGCTGCTGGCCGCCCGCTGCAGGGTGGAGGTGCGCCTACTTCGCGGCGAGTTTGCGTTCGATCGCGGTCCATAATTGCGCAAACGCACGCGCGGCCGGGCTGCGCGGCGCGAAAACGCCAACCGGTTTGCGCTCGACAGCGCATTGTTCGATTGCGCTTGCCAGCGGGACGACCGGCCAATTGGCGTTGACGTCGCGGGCTTCGCGATGAAGCG
>DAITMG010000013.1:17164-52528 GCA_036835265.1 Erythrobacter sp.
GGCCAATTGGCGTTGACGTCGCGGGCTTCGCGATGAAGCGTGCGGCGCAGATCGACCATCGAGAGCACCGGCAGGATCGGCGGATGCCCCTTGCCCGAGCCGCGCACTTCCTCGACCACCAGATCAAACGCGCGCGCGGACAACGGCGAGGGCGGCAACGGGACGATCACGAGGTCGGCCGAGCGCATAACCTGAGCGCTGATCTCGTTGAGCACGGGCGGGCAATCAAAGATGATCCGGTCAAAGTCTTTCGCTAGGCTCTGCACAAGTCTGGCCAGCTGCTTCTTCTTGCCGATGCGGTCGAATTGGCGATCCAGCGTGCGAATGCTTTCGTCAGCTGGCAGCAAAGCAAGATTGTCGAATTGAGTTTGCTGGATGAGTTTGGCCGGACCACGCTCATCCTCAAAGACGCTCTCGGCGGTGCGCTTCTTTTTGGGATCGACGCCGAGCAGGAACCCCGAACCGTTGGATGGATCAAGATCCCACAACAGTGTCCTGCGCCTCGAAATGTTCGCCGCGCACCACGCAAGATTGACGGCGAATGTCGTCTTCCCGACCCCGCCCTTGACGCTGTAAACTGCGATCGAAGCCATGATGCGCGGATATTCCTCTTTGCTGGATGGAAATGTTACGGTTTAATTACAAGCGTCTTCTTGCACGCACTGCATGCGAAGGCAAGCAGGGCCAAAGCCGCGTCAGAAATATGTCATTCAGCCCCCAAAGCACAAAAAAGGCCGCCCTGAAGGCGGCCCTGTTTGATTGTTTGAAGGGCTTGGCGATCCTAGCCGTCGTAGTCCGAGCCGATCGTGGTCGAGCGCGTGGGAGCAGAGGCAGTGATCCGCAGGGCTTCGGCAGACTGACTGAGCGAGCCGATTTCATCGGCATCGTCTTCATCGTCGGGCAGGATCTTCTGCAGCCCGGTGACGAGCGATTCGTGCAAGTCCTTGGGCTTGACCGTCTGTTCGGCGATTTCGCGCAGCGCCACAACCGGGTTCTTGTCGCGATCGCGATCGATCGTGAGCTCGCTGCCGCCGGAAATCTCGCGCGCGCGCTGGGCTGCGAGCAGGACGAGATCGAACCGGTTGGGAACCTTGTCGACGCAATCTTCAACGGTAACGCGTGCCATCGGCGGGGCTCTCTTCAATTGCAAAAGCGGGAAGCGGGATAGCGCAGCTAGGGACGCGCAAG
Organism: Erythrobacter sp.; assembly: GCA_036835265.1. Taxonomy (GTDB): domain Bacteria; phylum Pseudomonadota; class Alphaproteobacteria; order Sphingomonadales; family Sphingomonadaceae; genus Erythrobacter. The sequence continues at coordinate 18,353 of DAITMG010000013.1, forward strand.
CCGAGAGTCAATATCGCGGCAATTCCCGCAACCTTTGGCGCGGCTGGTCATTGGATAGGGATGAACACTCCCCCAGCGCCTGCGCCTCATTGGTCCGACCCCGAATATCGGGATCCAGAACCATTCGAGGTCGAGGTGAATGATCACACCTTTGCCTTCTATCCGCGCGGCGAAGATCGGCTTGAAGCCCTTCTCGAACTGATCGGGTCGGCGCAAAAGACGCTCGACTGCTTCTATTTCCTTTACGCCGAGGACGAGAGCGGCACCAGAGTGCGCGATGCGTTGATTGAGGCCGCTCGGCGCGGGGTGGCTGTGAGGCTCTATATCGATGCGTTCGGAAGCAGCGCAGAGCCGCCTTTCTTCGAGGAACTGGTCGGAGCGGGCGGCACCTTCGCGCGGTTCCATGCACAGTTTTCCAAGCGCTTTCTGATCCGCAATCATCAGAAGATGGCGATCGCCGACAATCAGCGGGTAATGGCGGGCGGGTTCAATGTGTCAGACAATTATTTCGCTCGGTCGTGCGATAGCGGTTGGTGCGATCTTGGCGTGCGGATCGTCGGGCCGATCGTGCAGCGCTACACCGAATGGTTTGAATGCATCGACCAGTGGATCAACACCGAAGGTTCGGAATTCCGACGGATCCGGGAAATGGTGCGCGACTGGGATCCGGGCGAGGGCCCGATCCAGCTGATCATGGGCGGGCCGACTTCGGTGACAAGCGATTGGGCGGTGCGGTTCAAGCAAGACCTGATCAAGGCCAAGCGGCTCGACATCGTGACGGCTTATTTCTCCCCCCCGCGCAGCGTGCGCCGGGTGCTGCGGCGCGCGGCGCGCAAGCATCGCCTGCGCATGATCCTTGCGAGCAAGTCCGACTTCGCCCTCACTGTGCTCGCCGCGCGGATCCACTACAAGCGGCTGGTGCGGGCCGGCGCGCGCCTGTTCGAGTTTCAGCCGTGCAAGCTGCACATGAAACTGATGGTGCTCGACGATATCTGCCATTTCGGCAGCGGCAATCTCGACATGCGCTCGATGCGGCTCAATCTCGAGGTGATGGTCCGCGTCGAGGATGCCCGGATGGCGGAGAAGCTGCGCGAGTGTATCGACGCGATGGAGCAGGCGAGCCGCCCGGTCGATCAGAGCTGGTTTGCCCAATATGGCGGCATCAGCGACCGGTTGCGCTGGCTGGTCAGCACGTTCATGTTGCGCTTTGTCGACTACAATCTCAGCCGCCAGCTCAATCTTGGCCCCTCGAAGCTCAAGAATGCGAGCCCAAATCATCGCGGCGACGCCGACGATTGAGGGCCGTGAATTGAGGGCCGTGAATTGAGGGCCGTGAATTGAGGGGCCGTGCTGCGCCCTAGTGCCGCAAATCGCCGTTAGCAGGCTGCCCGCGCGCGGGCAGCCTTACCCGAATTCGCCCTCTTCATACTTCCAGTTGGGCGAGGAGAACTTGGTGATCTCGCTCTGGAAGTGCAGCGGCACGATGCCGGTCGAGCCGTGGCGCTGCTTGGCGACGATCAGGCTCGCGCGGTTGCGCAGCCGTTCGGATTCCTCTTCCCATGCGCGATATTTTGCTTCGGCATCGGCGGAGGCGAAGCCGTTTTCGGTCGGGCCGTCGGGGCGCTTGGTGTCGTGATAGTAATCCGCCCGGTAGATGAACCAGACCATGTCGGCATCCTGCTCGATCGAGCCCGATTCCCTCAAGTCCGAGAGCATCGGGCGCTTGTCGTCGCGCTGCTCGACCGCGCGGCTGAGCTGCGAGAGCGCGATCACCGGCACGCTGAGTTCCTTGGCGAGGGTCTTGAGGCCGCGGCTGATTTCCGAGATTTCGTTCACTCGATTGTCGTTCGCGCGCCCTGAGCCTTGGAGCAGCTGGAGATAGTCGACCACGATGAGGCCGATATCATGCTTGCGCTTCAGCCGCCGCGCACGGTTGCGCAGTGCGGCGATGGTGAGCGCAGGCGTATCATCGATATAGAGCGGGAGCTCGGCGAGGCGCTGGCTCGCAAAGCTGAGCTTCTGGAAATCCTCGCGGGTCATCTTGCCGGTGCGCAGACACTCCGAGCTGATCTCGGCCTGCTCCGCCAGGATACGGGTCGCAAGCTGATCGGCGCTCATCTCGAGGCTGAAGAATGCGGTCGGAGCGCCGTAATTGTGCTCGCCGCCGCTTTCCTGCCACTTGAGATGCTCCTCGGCGCAATTGAACGCGATGTTGGTGGCAAGCGAGGTCTTGCCCATGCCCGGGCGGCCGGCGAGGATCACGAGGTCGGAGCTATGCAGGCCTGCGGTCTTCTGGTCGATCACCGAGATGCCGGTCGTCTTGCCCGAGAGCCCGCCATCCGAATTCATCGCGGCTTCGGCCATGCGGATCGCGATCATCGCTGCCTCGCGGAAGGTTGCGGTGGTGTTGCCGGTCACCGCGCCTTCCGCCACCCGGAAGAGATCGGCTTCGGCCTCGGCGATGCGCTCCATCGGCTCGACCTCCTGCGAGGTATCGAGCGCGCCTTCGACGAGCCCGCGCCCGACGCTGACCAGTTCGCGCAGGAGCGCCAGATCGAAGATCTGCTGCGCCAGTTCGCGCGGGGCAAGGAGCCCGGCTGCATTGGCGGTGAGCTTGGCGAGATAGCTTGGCCCGCCCAGCTCCTTGAGCGCTTCGTCGCCCTCGAAGTGAGGCCGCAAGGTGACGGGGGAAGCGGTGGCGTTGCGCTCGATCGTCTTGAGGATCTTCTCGTAGATCCGGCCATGCAGCGGCTCGAAGAAATGCTGCGGCAAAACCGGCGTCTGCAGTTCCTCGATGACGCGATTGTCGATCAGGACAGCGCCCAGAAAGGCCGCTTCAGCCTCGAGATTGCATGGCAGCTTGCGCCCGTTCGCTGCTTCGTCTTTGGTGTCATCGCTGGGGAAGAGCAGTGTTTCGGTATCGTCCATCAGCTCTCCTTGCGCTTCCTTGGACCCTCCGGGCAAGCCCTGAGCGAGGCGATAATTTTTCTTTCTCCGGGACCTGTGGATTGCGGGGAAACAATGGTGTTGCGCCAGTGAATGCGACATTGAATAAGACAATGAAGGTGCCAAATTGCTTGAATTGGGGCCGAGCGATCTGCGAAAGCCGGGTTGATGTCCGAAATTTCGCCTGATTCCATCCAGCCCGCTGCCTCCGGCAATCATCGCATCGCGCATGTCGCGCTCGATGAGGCGACGATCCTGTGGCGCAACGCCGATGTCGAGCAGGAGCGGCGGGTGGCGATCTATGACCTGATCGAAGAGAATACATTCAAGCCCTTGAGGAGCGCTCAGAAGGGCGCAAAGGGGCCTTATCGGCTGTATCTAGCGGTGCGCGACGGTCGGCTTGCGATGGATGTGAGCGACAACGATGATGCCTTGCTCGAAACGCTGCTGATCGGGCTTGCCCGCTTCAGGCGTCCGATTCGCGAATATTTCGCGATCTGCGACAGCTATTACCAGGCGATCCGCAAGGCGACGCCCGCCGAGATCGAGACGATCGACATGGCCCGGCGCGGGATTCACAACAACGCGGCTGAATTGCTGCTCGAGCGGTTGGACGGCAAGGTCGAGACCGATTTCGCGACCGCGCGGCGGCTGTTCACGCTGCTGTGCGTCCTGCACATCAAGGGCTGAGCGGGGGGCCAGGCTCATGGCGGGCAAACCCCGAGTGCGCTCCGCCAGGCGCAAGCGCGGCTCCATTGTTGGACGGCTGTGGCTGGTCTTCGCGTTCATCGTCCTCGCCACGATCGTCTATTCGGGCTGGCTGTGGTTCGACATGCAGAGCTGGAAGCCCGATCGCGCGCAGTATCCCGAGCAGGGCGCCGTGATCGCCAGCGGGATGAGCGGGACGCGGTTCGAGACGCTGAAAGCGCAAGGGGCACAGTTCGTCTATCTCGAGCTTGCGCGTTCGGACAGCCCGCCCGATCCCGGGTTTCGTTCGCGCTTTGCCGCGGCGCGCGCGGCGGGGCTCAAGGTCGGGATCGTCCAGCCGTTCGATCCGTGCGCCAGGGCCGATCCCCAGTCCGCGCGCTTTTCCCAGATGGTCCCGCGCGATCCTGATCTGCTTGCGCCCGCGATTGCGCTGGTCGGTTTGCCGACCACCTGCAACCCGACGGTGAGCGAGGCAGCCGTCACCAGCGAGGTGCTGACGCTGATAAACCAGATCGAGACGCATGCGGGAAAGCCCGTGATCCTCAAACTGGGCGAAGCGTTCGAGACGAAATTCCGGATGGCGATGATGGTCGAGCGCGAACTCTGGTTGCTGCGCGATCGCGGGCAGCCGCGCTATGCGCCGCGGCCGTGGTTGCTGTGGAGCGCAAACTCGCGGCTCGACAGCGAGGCCGCCGCGCAGCCGATCGAATGGGTGGTGGTGCAGCGATGAGTGAGCGCCGGTGGCTCGGTGACGAGGAGGAAGCGCGGCTGATCGCCGCAGCGCGCGAGGCGGGCACTCGCGCTTATGCGCCCTATTCCGATTACCCGGTCGGCGCCGCCCTCCTGTTTGAGGATGGCGCGATCATCACCGGGGCCAATGTCGAGAATGCCAGCTATGGCCTCTCGCTGTGCGCCGAGGCCAGTGCGGTTGCCAAGGCGCTGAACGAGGGGCGTCGCGGAGGCCTATTGGCGGTCGCGGTGATCGGCCCTGCGGACAAGGGCGACGGGGCGCCGATCACGCCGTGCGGCCGCTGCCGGCAGATGCTGACCGAGATCGCGCAGCTGGGCAAGACCGATCCGCTGGTGCTGTGCGTGGGCAGGGACGAGATCGCCCGGGTCACGCTCGGCGAACTGCTGCCCCGTGCATTCGGGCCGGCAAACCTGACTTGAGAGGCTGTCAGGCCGGGCCTTCCTCGGGCTCCAGCCATTCGACCAGGGCCGCCAGACACTCGCGCGCGAACAGCTTGCAGCGCTCAGGCGACCAGCCTTGTTCGGGTTCGGGAAAGTCGGCGAGGTCTTTGAAGGGCATCTCGAGCGTCATCGCGCAGGCGCCGAAGCGTTCGGCCACCTGGTTCGTGCTCATCGAGAGATTGGCGCGACCGCGGGCCGTTTTGGGATAGCCCAGCCTGGTCTGGAAATCAGGGGTGCGGCGATCGAGGATGCGCTGGTAGCGATAGTAGAGCTCGCCTTGCGCATCGCTCCAGCTGGGGATGCCTTCAAAGCCTGCGATGAACACGGCGGGGATCGCCTCATCGCCATGCACGTCCATCGCGAAATCGACCCCGGTCTCGTCCATGCGATTGCGAATCGCGAGGACCTCGGGGGATTTCTCGGGCGAGGGTGTGTCCCATTCGCGGTTGAGATTGGTGCCGGCTGCATTGGTGCGCAGATGGCCGCGGGCCGAGCCATCGGGATTGCAATTGGGGACGATGTGGAGTCGGCAGCTTTTGCGCAAGGCGCGCGCGACCGGATCGGCGGGATCGGTCAGACATTCGATCGCGCCTTCCATCCACCATTGCGCCTGCGTCTCGCCCGGATGCTGGCGACCATAGAGCCAGACCTGCGTGTCGCCCTCGCCCAATTCGAGCATGTCGAGCGGGCGGCCATCGAGCGTGGTGGCAAGCCGCACAAGGTCAACGCCCTCGCTGGCGGCCGCTTCGGCAAGAACATCGTAGTGACGCTCGAGCGAATAGGGTGCGAAATAGGCGAAGTAGACAATGTCGGATGCGGGCACATAGGCAATCGTGAGCGTGCCATCCTCCTCGTCCTTGTCGAAGCTCGAAGCGGCGCGCGCCCAATATTCGCGATCTTCCGAAACGCACACGTCATAGCCCGGCCAACCGCCGGGATAGGCGCTCTGGTTGAGCCCGGTCAGCTTGAGTTCGATTGCCTCGCCCGCCTTGCCGGCGACCCGGAAATGGAACCACTGGAAGAATTTCGACTGATGGTCTTTGCGGATCGCAAGCCGGGCGCGCCGTCCCTCGGTCGTGAGAACTGCGATATTCCCGCTGTCAAAGGCGGCATCGATTTGGATGGTCGTCGTCATCGTATCGGTCATTCCTCTAGCGCATCGACGCTGATTTCGACGGTCTCGCCATTGCCGCCGGGGAAATCGCGGAACAGCCCGCGCGCAAGCACACGCGCGCTCGCCTCGAGCGGGGCGTAGTCCGAGTTGATCGAGATCGGATGCGCGGCGCGGCCTTCCCACAAGCTGTTGCCGCTCTGGTCGGAAATGCGCACCGCAAGCCGCGAGATCACGCGCGGTCCCGAATCGCGCGCGCCAAGATCGATGCCGATGCCTACCCCCACGCCGCTTCCGTAACTGCCTGTGCTTCCGCCGACGCCGACATTGACCGGCCGGCCAGCCTCGCTCGTCTCGATCGGGGTTCTGCTGGTCTCGATCGCCGCGATCTGGCCGGCCTCGGCGCCCTCGCCGACCACGGTGTAGCCGATCAGCGCGAGTTCGTCAGCGATGCTCGCGCGGAAGGCATCGCGCGCGGCTTCGCTGGTCAGATCCGGCGAGAAGCGCAAGACGATCGTCCCGCTGCCGAGCCCTTGCGGTGCCTCGGCGACGAAGCGGGTGACCTCGACCGGCCCGGTGAATGCCCGCCCGCCGCAGCCGCCAAGGCCAAGGGCGAGCGCAAGGGCTGAGCAGACGAATAAGGTGCGACGCATGATGGGAACCTCTCTCTCGTCTCATGCTCTAGGCGCTTTTGTGATTGTGCAAAACCGTCAAAGCGAAGCCTTTTCAACTCTGAAGTCGCAGCGCACCTGTGCTAATGGCCCCGATCATGAGCACACCTGAGCGGCCTTGCGTTCTCGTCACCGGCGGCGCCGGATATATCGGCAGCCACGCTGTTCTGGCCCTGCTCGATGCGGGCTGGCCGGTCGCGGTGATCGACAATCTGACGACCGGTTTCCGCTTCGCCATACCCGAAGGAGTGACCTTCTACGAGGGCGATATCGCAGACCAGGCGCTGTTGGCGCGCATCTTCGCGGAGCAGAACGTGCGCGCGATCATGCATTTCGCAGGCTCGATCGTGGTGCCGGAAAGCGTCGAGAACCCGCTTGGCTATTACCACAACAACACGGTCAAGAGCCGCGCGCTGATCGAGGCGGCGGTGCGTGCTGGTATCGCTCACATCATCTTCTCCTCGACCGCTGCGACCTATGGCATTCCCGCGGTATCGCCGGTGAGCGAGACGACGCCGCAGCGCCCGATCAATCCTTATGGCTGGTCCAAGCTGATGACCGAGCAGATGCTCGCCGACACCGCCCACGCGCACGCTCTCAATTACTGCGCGCTGCGCTATTTCAACGTCGCCGGGGCCGATCCCGCTGCCCGATCGGGGCAGTCGACCGCCGGGGCGACGCATCTGATCAAGGTCGCGGTCGAAGCGGCGCTGGGCAAGCGCGACGGTGTGAGCGTGTTCGGAACGGACTATGACACCCCCGACGGGACCGGGGTGCGCGACTATATTCACGTTAGCGATCTGGCGCGCGCGCATGTCCTCGCGCTCGAACAGCTGATCGCCGAGCCCGAGGCGTCGCTGACGATGAATTGCGGCTATGGTCGCGGTTTTTCGGTCCTCGAGGTGCTCGATGCAGTCGACCGGGTGACCAACCGGCGGATCGAGCGCCGGCTCGAGAGCCGCCGCGCGGGCGATCCCGATTCGCTGATCTCGGACCCGTCGCTGATCCGGCGGACCTTGCCGTGGGAGCCCCGCCACGCCGATCTCGATCAGATTATCGCCCATGCCCTCGCCTGGGAGCGCAAGCTCGATGATCTGCGCAAGATCGCTTGACCCAACATCCTGCTTGGGCTAGGCGCGCGGCTCGAAATTCAAGAGCGCCGGGCCATCGGCTTGGCGCCTTTTTGTTTGAGAGACCGACCATGAAGATCCGCAACAGCCTCAAGTCGCTGAAGAACCGCCATCGCGATTGCCGCGTCATTCGCCGTCGCGGGCGCACCTATGTCATCAACAAGACCAATCGGCGCTTCAAGGCCCGCCAGGGCTGATCGTCGGATTGGATCCGCTGGCCTGACGCCTTAGGGCGGTCAGGAGGCAGCCGGGACCATTGCGGCCCGCCTCCATCAGGAGCGCGGGCCGTTTGCGTTCAAGTGCGCGAGGAGGAGCGTTACGATGCAAAAGGCGGCAGAAAAGGCGGCAGAAAGGGCGGTGGTGTTCGATGTCGGGCGGGTGCTGTTCCAGTGGCAATTGCGCGCCCTGTTCGAAAAGCTGATCGCAGACAAGCACGAGCTCGACTGGTTCCTTGCCAATGTCGTGACCGAGCAATGGCATTTCGAGCACGATCGCGGGGCGACCCTTGCCGAGATGCTGCCTTCGCGCATCACTCAGTTTCCCCAGCACGCGCTGTTGATCGCTGCCTACGCCGCGCGTTTCAACGAGACCGTCCCCGGCCCGGTCCCCGGCACGCACGAGCTGGTCCATCGCCTGCATGAAAAGGGTGTCCCGCTCTATTGCCTCACCAATTTCGGCGACGAGCTCTTCTGCGCCTTTCGCGCCGAACACGCGATATTCGACCTGTTCGTCGACATCATCGTCTCGGGCGAGGAGAAGATCGCAAAGCCCGATCCGCGCATTTACGCGATCGTCGAGCAGCGCAGCGGGCGCTCAGGGGGCGAGCTGTTCTTCACCGACGACAATCCTGCCAATGTCGAGGCGGCCGGAGCGCGTGGCTGGGACGCGCACCTGTTCACCGATGCGGGCGAGCTTGAAGGACAGCTGGTCCGGGCAGGCTTGCTTTAGCGGCGAAAAACCAAAACTCCCGGGACGCAAGGCGGATCGGGGACGAGCCTTGTGCACCGGGAGCCTGGGAGTCCCGCCGCAGCTGGAGAGAGGGGGCTGCGGCGGGCGGAGAACTCAAATCAATCGGCCGGGTTACTCGCCATTGCACTTGGCAAGCTCATCGGCGGGGAGCGCTGCGCCATCGGCGCTGAAGCTCGTCACTTCGCCGAACTGGCGTGAAAGACCGCGGCAGATGCGCATCGGGCGGCTCTGACCCTTGTTGGCAACGCACATATTCTCCTTGCAGGCCCAGGCAACGCCGCCGGCAACCGCGCTGTTTTCACCCGCCGGCTGAGCGAGAGTGGCGATGTAATAGGCGGTCGCGGCCGATGTCGGCTGCGGTGCGATCACGGCGCCAAAGGTGGTGCCGAGCGCGACGGCGGCCATGGCAACGACGGACAGACGGGAGGAGAGGGTGAGGGTCATCGGAGATATCCTTCCTGCGTGAGAGGGTGTGCGGCTTTCTCTTGAAGCCTTCAAAAAGATATTGCAACGCAACATTTCAATTTAAAACCCGTTGCGAATCGCTACCTATAATATTAGGTTGTTCATTGCAACTGAAAATCGTATTTTCTTGACCTGGCGCAATGCGATCCGCTCGATTGCGCTGCGATAAAAAGGCGCTACGCTGCGTGCTTACCCCACGGTCCGCGTGGGAGAGGCGCCATGGGAGCGGAAAAAGGAACCGGAACATGGGTGAAGTCAGAGAGCCGCTGCGCGATCTTATCGAATGCGGCCTGCCTCAGGCGCTCGAGGTGATGGGCGAGCGCTGGTCGTTCATGATCCTGCGCGCAAGCTACAACGGGCTCAAGCATTTCGAGGAATTCCTGAGCGAGCTCGGGATCGCCCGCAATATTCTCTCCAATCGCCTCGCCAAACTGGTCGATCACGGCATCCTGCGGCGCGAACCGTGCAGTGATGATCGCCGCAAGATCGAATACCGGCTGACCGAAAAGGGCTTCGATCTCCTGCCTGCGATGATCGCGCTGCGGCAATGGGGTCAGAAATACGGCTCCGAAGCGGTAACCGAAGACCCCGTTCTGGTGGATGAGCGCGACCGGCTGCCGATCGGTCCGGTCTCTGTCATTGCGCACGATGGGCGCATTCTTGGTCATCTCGATCTCAATCTCGTGCGGCGCAGCGATGTCGGCAAGCGGCTGGATGGCACGCAGGCGAGGGCTGGCCGCGCGCTTGTGAGCGGCGATGTCATTCAACTGGGATCGAAGCCGAGCGCCGCAGTCGGCTGATTTTCGTGTGGTGCCTGCCTCATGGCGGCGCGGGCGAGAAAGCCGAGCATTGCGACCCCATTCGCGGTTGACTGGCCGCGCGCTTGATGGCGTTTGGGCGGCGATGACCCCGAGCGCGCCTACCTCCGCAATCCACTCTGCTCACCCGAGCGCGCCGAATGCGCGCGATCTCAAGGCGATCCTGCGTGAAACCTTCGGGTTCCCCGGGTTCCGGGGGCCGCAGGAGGCGGTGATCGGGCGGATCATGCGCGGGCAGCACACCCTCGCGCTGATGCCGACAGGCGCAGGCAAGTCGCTGTGCTACCAGTTGCCCGCATTGGCGCGCGAGGGGACCGCGATCGTCATTTCACCGCTGATCGCGCTGATGCACGACCAGATCCGCGCCGCCCGCGCGCTGGGGATCAGCGCTGCGTCGATGACTTCGGCCGATGCGGATAACGCCGCCACCGCCGCAGCGCTGCGCGCCGGCGAACTCGACCTCCTGTATGTCGCTCCCGAGCGCGCCACCACTGCGGGCTTCCGCAGCCTCCTCGGCAACACCACAATCGCCCTGTTCGCGATCGACGAGGCGCACTGCGTTTCGGAATGGGGCCACGATTTCAGACCGGACTACCGGGCCTTGCGCGAGGTGCTCGATGCGTTTCCCGACATCCCGCGCCTCGCCCTTACCGCCACGGCCGACGAGACGACAAGGAAGGACATCCTCGTTCAGCTCGGGATCGAGGCGCAAGGGCTGATCGTTGCCGGGTTCGACCGGCCCAATATCCGCTATTCGATCAGGCCGCGCGATGGCGGGGTGCGCCAGATCGCCGATGTCATCCGCAACGTGAGCGGGGCGGGGATCGTCTATGCTGGCAGCCGCAAGGGCTGCGAGCAGCTCGCGCACAAACTGGCGGAGACCAAGCGACCTGTCGGCGTCTATCACGCCGGACTTCCCCCTGAAGAGCGCGCGCGCGTGCAGACCGAGTTTGTCGCCTCGGAAGACATGGTGATGGTCGCAACGATCGCGTTCGGCATGGGGATCGACAAGCCTGATGTGCGTTTCGTCATCCATGCAAGCCTGCCCAAATCGATCGAGGCCTATTACCAGGAGACCGGGCGCGCGGGCCGCGATGGCGATCCGGCGCAGGCGCACCTGTTCTGGTCGGCGGCGGATTTCGTGCGCGCGAGGCAATGGCTGGGCGAGGTTGAAGAGGCGCGGCTAGCGGGCGAGCGGGCGCGGCTCGAAGCGCTGGCGGGGCTGGTCGAGACCGCGCAATGCCGCCGCGCGGTGCTGCTGCGGCATTTCGGCGAGGACCCGCCCGAGACCTGCGGCAATTGCGACGCTTGCCTCGATCCACGCCCGGTGATCGATGCGACCACCATCGCGCAAAAGCTGCTCTCGGCGGTGTATCGCACCGGGCAGAGCTTTGGCATCGGGCATATCGAGAAGGTGCTGCTGGGCAAGAGCGACGAGCGCATCAGCCAGCGCGGGCACGATGCGCTTTCGGTCTACGGCATCCTGAGCGAAGACGAGGCACCGCTGCTGCGCGCAGTCGTGCGCGCGGCGACAGCGCACGGGCTGCTAATGGCGACCGAGCATGGCGGACTAGCGCTTGGTCCCGGTGCGCGCAGCTTGCTCAAGGGCGAAACGCAGCTTGAAATCGCCGAACCCGCGAAAAGACCCAGCGGCTCGCGGCGCAGGGCCGCTGCCGCGCAAAACCCGCTGGGCGATCCGCTGTTCGAGGCGCTGCGGGCCAAGCGCGCCGAGCTGGCGAAAGCCAATTCGATCCCCGCCTACATCATCTTCCACGACAGCGTGCTGCGCGAAATGGCCCAGGCCCGCCCGACAACGCTCAGCGCCCTGGGCGGGCTTTCCGGGGTGGGCGCCAAGAAGCTCGAGACATGGGGCGAGGAATTCTGCGCCGTCATCGGCGAATTCGCACGGTGATCCTCGGCCGTGATCGGGTAAGGATCAGGCCTCGGCAATCTCGAGCAGTTCGAGCGAGGCCGGCGTCGGCGGCATCGCATCATTGGGGCGGTAACTCGAATTGAGTTTCTTTGCGATGTCGCGGGTCAACAGGGCGTTCAACGCATTGCCGAGGCTGGGATAGCGCTCGCTCACCTCGCGCAAGGCGTTCGCCTCCCATTCGACATAGCGCACCCCCTCGGGCGCGACCGATGTGGTGGTCGTCTGGCGCTTGAGGACATAGGCAACCTCGCCCACGAAATTGCCTGCCGGAAGGCGAAACGGCCGCCCGTGCTTCTCGACCGAGATAATGCCTTCGAAGATGTAGAACAGCGAGCCTGACGGTTCGTCCTCGCGGGTGAGACTGGTGCCCTCCGGATTATCCGCGATGCGCCATTTGGCGAGCCGGGCGATGCGGCGAAACTGGCCCGGACTGAGCGTTTCGAACGCGTCGAACAGTGCCTTTTCGTCCTCCGAGAGGCGCAGGGTGGTGCGCTCGAGCGCGATCTGCCCGAGCACCCAGCAATTGACCGCGACCATCAGCAGGCTGGTGACGATCGGATCCCACAGCGGCCCGCCGGGAAGGACGAAGTAATAGGCGATGTAGACGAAGGTCGATGCGATGATCATCAGCCTGAGGCGCAGCTCATCGCGGATCGCATAAGCCAGCAGCAGCATCGCTGCGCCCAGATAAATGATCCAGGAATACCAGGGCGGCATCACCGCTGGCCTGAATACTGCCGGTAGCTCAGCGCCTCGGCGATATGCCGGCGCCCGACAGTGTCGTTGCCTTCGAGATCGGCGATGGTTCGTGCAACGCGCAGCATCCTGGTATAAACGCGCGCGGACAGACGAAGTTTCTCCGCCGCCTGTGCGAGGAGCGCGCGTCCCGCCTCGTCGGGCGCGGCATGGAGTTCGAGCGCCTCGCCTTCGAGTTCGGCATTCGAGCGCACTCCGCGCCCGGTCGCCAGCGCCCGCGCCGCTGCGACCCGCACCGCGACCTCGGCGCTGCCCTCGGCCGGCGGAGGCAGGGCAAGGTCCGCCGCCTTCACCGCGCCGACTTCGACATGGCAATCGATCCGGTCGAGCAGCGGACCCGAGAGCCGCGCCTGATAATCGCCCACACAGCGCGGATAGCGGTTGCACTGGCTCATCGGCTCGCCCGCATGGCCGCAGCGGCACGGGTTCATCGCCGCGATCAGCTGCACCCTTGCGGGGAAGGTCACATGGGCGTTGGCCCGCGCGACATCGACGTGGCCGGTCTCGAGCGGTTGCCGCAGCGAATCGAGCACCGCGCGCTGGAATTCGGGGAGTTCATCGAGGAACAGCACGCCCAGATGGGCAAGGCTGACCTCGCCGGGACGCACCTTGAGCCCGCCGCCGGTCAGCGCGGCCATACTCGCTGAATGATGCGGCGCGCGAAACGGGCGCGCGCGGCTGATCTGGCCGGCCTCGAGCAACCCCGCAACCGATTGCACCATCGAGACCTCGAGCGCCTCGGCGGGCGAGAGCTCGGGGAGGATCCCTGGCAGGCAGCTTGCAAGCAGGCTCTTGCCCGATCCCGGCGGCCCGACCATAAGCAGGTTGTGCCCGCCTGCCGCCGCGATCTCGAGCGCGCGCTTGGCGGTTTCCTGGCCCTTGACCTGCTTGAGATCGGGCGCCGGCGGCGCCGCTCGGATGGCTCCGGGCAAGGGCTCTGGCAGCACGCTCGAGCCCTTGAGATGCGCCAGCAGGCCCGCCAGATCGCGCGGCGCAAGGATCGGCACGCCGCTTGCCCACCTGGCTTCCGACCCCTGGCTTTCGGGACAGATCAGCCCGCACTCGGCAACGCTGGCATGAAGCGCTGCGATGAGCACGCCGGGTGATGCGACGATGCGTCCGTCGAGCGACAATTCGCCCACGGCGATCCAGTCCATCAACTGTTCCGAATCGGTGATTCCCATCGCCGCCAGCAGCGCGAGCGCGATGGGCAAATCGTAATGCGAGCCGTCCTTGGGCAGGTCGGCGGGCGAAAGGTTAATGGTGATGCGCTTGGGCGGCAGCGCCAGACCCATCGCCGCGAGCGCCGCCTGCACCCGCTCGCGGCTTTCGCTCACTGCCTTATCGGGCAGACCGACGATCGAGAAACGCGGCAATCCGCTCGCAACCTGGCACTGCACCTCGACACTTCGCGCCTCAAGCCCGAGATAGGCGACTGTTCTGACGAGGGCGACCATCGCGCTGCTCCGATCTTTGCTCGAGGCCACAGCTATCGCGAGTTAAGCAATCCTTGTCGAGCGCTTAGACGCGCCTACGAAAGCCTTCGGCAAGCATAAAGCTTTGCGAAATCCTAGGCGGCCGCCTCGCATAATCCCGGCATGCAAAAACTTGCCGTCCTCGCCGCACTTTTGCCGCTCCTCCTGTCGCCGGTAGCCGCTCTTGCGCAGCCGTCGGGCTATTCTGTCCGCACCGTCTCGACGGTCAGCTGGGTGGAGGAATGGGATCCGTCGAGCCGAAGCTGGGTGCGGGTGTCGGAAGACGGGGCAGCGCCAGCGACGCGGCCGAAGGTGCAACAGGTCGCTTATGCCGCACCGTCCGTAACGCGCCAAGAGCGTGCGGCACGCTTCGCGGTGCCGATCGCGCGCGGACCGGTGAGCGAGTTCGACCCGCAGTTGGCAGCGATTGCGAGCTACGGTCCGTTCGTGGTGCTGGACAGCTATCGCGCGGCGATGATCGGCTCGACTGACAGCGCCTCGCCGCGCGCGTTCGATGCGATGTTGCGCGATTTCCCCGAGCTTGAGGTGCTCGAACTGGTCGAGGCGCCCGGCACGACCAACGATCTCGCCAATCTCGCGGTCGGCCGGCGCATCAGGGCGGCAGGGATCACGACCCATGTCCCGCGCAACGGCTCGGTGCGCTCGGGTGCGGTCGAGCTGTTTCTGGCAGGGGCGGCCCGCACTTTCGAGGACGGCGCGCAATTCGCGGTCCATTCCTGGCTCGACAATTACGGCCGCGAGCCTGAGGATTTTGCGCAGGACGCGCCCGCCAACCGGCTCTACCTCGATTATTACGTCGAGATGGGGATGACCCGCGAGCGCGCGCAAGATTTCTACGCGATGACCAATTCGGTCCCGCATCACGGTGCCCGGTGGTTCGGCGCGGACGAAATGCGCTTCTGGTTGCGTCCCGAGCCGCAGCCGCAGTGGGCCGCGCGGACGGTTCACTTCGCCAGCCTGGCTCCTGCCGAGGCTCCGGTCATCAAAGCGCTCGAGCAAGAACCGATCATCCTTGCCCGTCCCTCGTACGATCTCGCGCTCCTCCTCCCGCACGCGGCCCTTCCGCCATTGGCCCTTCCTCCATTGGCCCTCCCGCAGGTCCCGATGATCGCGGTCCAGCCGACGCTGCAACTGGGCGATGGGACGATGCTGGCGCTCGCCCACGCAACAGATGCGGCTTGACTCGCCCAAGGCGTTCCCATAAGCGCGCGCCTCTGACTGGGCTGACGATGTCTGTGCGAAAGCGCACAACGTCCGGCCCGCAATTTCAGCGCCAGCCTGGCGGCAGACCCATACCCCGCCGGCGCGGACCAGTTATTCGAGGATAGAATGAAGCGGACCTTCCAGCCCAGCAATCTCGTTCGCAAGCGGCGTCACGGCTTTTTTGCGCGCAAGGCGACCGTAGGTGGTCGCAAGCTTTTGCAGGCCCGCCGTCGCCGGGGTCGCAAGCGGCTCACTGCCTGAGCATGGTGCGCGCCTGCATCCGGGCGGATGCGCGGCTCCTGTCCAGCTTCGAAAGGGCTCCCACCGGGGGCCCTTTTGTCTTAGATAGACCCGCCATGCTCCAAGTGATGACCCGGCGCGCCGATTTCCTTGCCGCTAACAGAGGCCTGCGTAATGCACGTCCCGGCTTCGTCCTGCTGACCAGGCCGAATGAAGGCCAGGGCATGCGCTATGGGATCACCGTCACCAAGAAGATCGGCAACGCTGTGGTGCGCAATCGGATGAAACGCCGCTTTCGTGAGCTCTTGCGCGGCGCGCTGCCGCAGCGGGGCCTCGCTGATCACGATCATGTTCTGATCGGGCGCGATGGCGGGATCGAGCGCGACTTTCACCTGCTGCGCGACGAGCTCGAGCGTGCGCTGGCGCGCGCGCGCGAAGGCAAGGGCGATGCCGGCCGTGGGCGCCGGCCCCCACGCGGAAATCGCCCGGTCCACAACGGGGTCAAGCGGGAGGCCCAGCGCGAGGCCAAGAGCGATGAGCGCGCGCGATGAACGCATGGCTCACCTTTCCGCTGACGATCCTCATCAGGGCCTGGCAGCTTGGCCCCTCGCGCATTTTGCCGCCCAGTTGCCGCTTCAGCCCGTCGTGCAGCGAATACGCGCTCCAGGCGCTCGCGAAATATGGCCTCTTCAAGGGTGGATGGCTGGCGACAAAGCGGCTAATGCGCTGCCATCCGTGGGGGGGCTGCGGTCATGATCCGGTTCCCTGACATTGCAGTTCGGGCTGAGAAACGCACAGGTCGCTTGCCTGAACGAGGCGAGCCACCGGCGATACAATTTGGGTTAAATCTTGAATAATCAACGCAATCTGCTTCTGGCCTTCGTGCTCTCCGGCATTCTTATCTTCGGGTGGGATTTCGGCATGAGCTATCTTTACCCGCAAGCCTCGATCAGCTCGGTCGCGAGCTCGGGCGATGCTAATGAAGCGCCGCCCTCCGCCTCGGCGAGCGCCGAGGGTGTGCCCGGGACCAGCATCACTTCGGGCGAGCTCGAGGAAGGCGCCGCGATGAGCGGCCCGGTTGACCTCAGCGCCGCGCTCGCCGATCCCAATCGGGTGGCGATCGATGCCCCGCGCATTGCCGGTTCGATCAACCTGGTGGGCGCGCGGATCGACGATATTGTCCTCAAGGATCACCGCCAGACGGTCGATAAAGGATCGGGCCCCGTTCGCCTGTTCGCGCCCGAGCGCACCGGCGACCAGTACTTTGCCGAGTTCGGCTTTCTGAGCGGCGGCGAGCGGCTCGCCTCGAGCGAGCGGTGGAGCGCCGATGCCGCCGTCCTCACGCCTGAGCAACCGGTGATGCTGACGCTCGAGCGCGGCGGCCTCACCTTCGCGATCAGGTTCGCGATCGACGACAATTACATGCTCACCGCCGAGCAGAGCATCACCAACGCCTCGGGCGCTGCCCAGATCGTGCAGCCCTTCGCGCTCATCAACCGCACCGATCGCACGGCAACGCCCGACGAGTTCATCGCGCATTCCGGCCCCATCGGCGTCTTTGCGGGCATCGTCGAAGATCCCCACGCCTATCACGAGCTGGCTGATCTTGGCACCTGGTCGCCCGGCGGCAAGCCCGCCTGGTTCGGCTTTTCGGACCGCTACTGGCTCGGCGCGCTGGTGCCCGACGATAGCGCCGAGGACGCGCAGGCCTCGTTTCGCTCGCTCGGCGATACACTGTTCCGGGCCGATATCCTCTATCAGCCGACCACGCTGGCCGCTGGCGCGGATATCGCGCGCACGACGCGGCTGTTTGCCGGCGCCAAGGACAGCGTGATCCTTGACGCTTACGAGGATGACGGCATCACCCTGTTCGGCAAGGCGATCAGCTGGGGCTGGTTCGAGATCATCGAGAAGCCGCTGCTGTGGCTGCTGCGCACGCTCAACGGCCTGATCGGCAATTTCGGTATCGCGATCATCGCGATGACCTTCATCATCCGCGGCCTGATGTTCCCGATCGCGCAGAAGCAGTTCGCCTCGATGGCGCAGATGAAGGCGATGCAGCCCAAGATGAAGGCGATCCAAGAGCGCTATAAGGACGACAAGCCGACGCAGCAGCAAAAGATCATGGAGCTCTACAAGGAGGAGAAGGCGAACCCGCTCGCCGGTTGTCTGCCGCTGGTCCTCCAGATCCCGATCTTCTTTGCGCTCTACAAGGTGCTGATCCTTTCGATCGAGATGCGGCACGAGCCATTCATCCCGTTCTGGATCAAGGATCTCTCCGCGCCCGATCCTGCAACGATCCTCAACCTGTTCGGCCTCCTGCCCTATGAGGTGCCCGGCTTCCTCGGGATCGGCATTCTGGCGATCCTGCTGGGCCTCACCATGTGGCTCACCTTCAAGCTCAATCCGACCGCGATGGACCCGGTGCAAAAGCAGATTTTCGATCTGATGCCGTGGATCCTGATGTTCGTGATGGCGCCGTTTGCCGCCGGCCTGCTGATCTACTGGGTGACGTCGAACGTGCTCACCCTGGCGCAGCAGAAATATCTCTATTCCAAGCACCCGCAGCTGACCGCAGCGATCGAGCAGGAGAAGGCGGAAAAGGCCAAGAAGGCAGAGCGCGACAAGGCCGAGCGCGACAAGGCCGCAGGGGGCAAAGCGTGAGCGAAGACCCTGCGAGCGAGGCTGCAGACGGCCTGACGCCGGAAGAGGAGCGCGCCCAGCGTCTGCGCGAAGAGGCGGCATCGAAGCTGTTTTCGGGCAGGGTCGAGTTTCTGCTGTCCGCGCCGCAATTGAAGTTCCTGCCCGAGCCGACCGTCCCCGAGATCGCCTTTGCGGGCCGGTCCAATGTCGGCAAATCCTCGCTTCTCAACGCGCTCACCGGGCGCAAGGCGATCGCGCGCGCTTCGGTCACGCCCGGGCGCACGCAGGAGCTCAACTTCTTCGAAGTGGGTGAGCCGACCCAGTTTCGCCTGGTCGACATGCCGGGTTATGGCTTTGCCAAGGCGCCGGTGAAGGTGGTCGAACGGTGGAAGAACCTCGTCAAGTCCTACCTGCGCGGGCGCCCGGTGCTGGCGCGCAACCTGGTGCTGGTCGATAGCCGCCATGGGCTCAAGGAGGTCGATCGCGAGATGATGAAGATGCTCGACGAGGCCGCTGTGGGCTACCGCGTGGTGCTGACCAAGGCTGACAAGATCAAGGCGAGCGACCTTGCCGCGGTTGCCGCGCGCACCGCCGAGGAAACGAAGAAGCACGTTGCCGCATACCCCGAACTGCACATCACCAGCGCGGAAAAAGGCATGGGCATCGCCGCCCTGCGCGCCGCCGTGATCAGCGACGCGCTGGGGACGGATTATCTCGGCTGAGCGGCGCTAAGGCCGCCCAAGCCCGGTGATCGTGAAGGTTCGCGTTCGCTCAGCCCGGGCGCGCTTTGCGCAGGCGATAGAACACGCCGCTCTCGTCATAGCCGGTCAACTCGAGCACGCCGCTGACCACATGCATCTTGGTCTCGTTGGTCGGGAAGGGCTCGTCCGCATAGATTTCGATGAACTGCATCGGCGCTGCATGGAAATGAAACGGGCAGCCCGGCGGATAGCCCAGCAGCACGAAATGCTTCTGGCGCGCGCCCACCTCAAGCGGCATCATCCAGCCGGCAACCTTGATCCGCTTGCCTGCGAGCTGCTTGACCGCAGGGGTGAAGCGCGGCTTTGAGACGATGAAGCCATCAGCATCCTTGCGCGTGGTCTCGCCGGTCGCCTCGAGCGTTTTCCACGAGACACCGCCCTTGGGGGTCGCCGCCGGCTTCCAGACATCCTCGACCATCGCGCCCTGCTTGGGATCGGGCGCCTTGGAACGCTGCTGCGCGGTCGCCTCGGGCACCAATGTAAGGCCCGCAAGCGCGAGGACCATTCCGATGGCCGGTTTCCACCTCATCACTGCCTCTGTTCTCCTTCTTGGCTGCTCAGATACGTGCAAGCGTGCGCGCCGGATCGATCTGGTAAACCCGCAAGGCCGGGACAAGCGCGGCCAACGCCCCGATCACCAGCACCGCAGCGATCACGCCCGCCTCCGCTGGCACGAACGCAAAGGGTTCAAGCCCGAGGTCAGCGAGCGTTGCAAAGCTGCTGCGCGCGGCGAGGATCAGCAGGTGAGCGCCGATCCAGCCGATCACCGCACCGATCCCGGCGGTGATCACCCCTTCCAGAATGACCGTTGCAAAAACCTGAACGCGGCTTGCCCCCATCACCCGCAGGAGCGCCAGATCGCCCTCGCGCGTGCGCGCCATGTTGAGCGCGGCGACGAAGATCGCAAGCCCTCCGGTCAGCGCGAGGAGCCAGGCGAACAGGCGGATGCCATCGAGGCTCGCCCCGACCAGTTCGAGCAGGCGCGCGGTCTCGATCGCGGGAACGGCGGATTGCAGCGCGGTCTGGCGGTCGATCATCGCCGGGATGCGGATCGCGCCCGAGGCGTTGCGGTAGGTGACGAGGAGCGCGGTGAGTTCGGGCTCCAGCCCGCCGCCTGAAGCCTGGAGGACGGGCGAGGACTGGCGCGGCGCGGCAAGCGCTGGCTGATCGTCGGCATGGTTGTGCTCGTCGCCATGATCCTGATCGTGCCCTTCGGACCTCGCGTCCTCCTCATGCTCATGCTCATGCTCGATCCCGTGCACTTCCCACACGCTCGCAAGCGAAGTCAGGATCAGTCGATCGACCACAGTGCCCGTCGGCGCGAGGATCCCGACCGTCTCGAACGGTGTAGCCGCGTGCCCCTGATCGCCGCTTTCATCGAGCTCGAGCCCATGCGAGCCGACGAACTTCTGCCCCAGCCCGGCACCCGTGTCAGCCGCCACGTCTGCGCCCAGCACGGCCTCGAATGGCGCTGCAAAGTTGCGCCCCTCGTCAAGGCTCAGCTCGTAAAGCTCGGCGAACGAGCCATCGGTGCCGACGATGCGATGCCCGCGAAAATTGTCGCCCAGCGCCAGCGGCACCGCGCGCGCAACCGCGCGGTCGCGGCGCAGCAGGTCAAGGCTGGAGCCGGGAATGTTGCCGGTCGGCTGGTCGATGTGAAACACCGAGGAGAGGATGATCTGCAGCGGCGAGCCCTTCGCCCCCACCACCAGATCGATCCGCTGCGCATCGCGCTCGAGCCGCTCACTCGCCTGTGTGCCGAGCTGCAACAGCAGCACCAGCATGGCAACCGCGATCGCCAGCAGCAGCACGTTGAGCGCGCTCGTCAGCGGGCGATCGCGCAGATAGGCGATGGCGAGCGAGATCATGCCGCAGGCGCTCCGGCGAGCGTGCTGTCTTGCAGCACTCCTTCGCCCAGGCTGAGGGTCCGCTCGAAATGCATGGTGATGCGTTCGTCATGGGTCGCAACAAGCAGGCTCGCGCCAGCCTCGCGCGCGCTGTCGACCAGCAGTCGCGCAACAGTCTCGGTGTTCGCGCGGTCGAGTGCGGAAGTCGGCTCGTCGGCGATCAGGAGCGCAGGCTCCACCACCAGCGCCCGCGCAATCGCGGCGCGCTGCGCCTCGCCCTGGCTGAGCTCGAACGGGCGGGCGCGGGCGCGGTCGGCAATGCCGAGCTGCTCAAGCGTGGAATCGACCAGCGCAGGCTTGGCCGCGCCGCGCTGCAGCCGCTGGGCGAGCAACAGGTTGGCGCGCACATCGAGCGCGGAGACCAGCCGAAGGGTCTGGAAGATGATCCCCATGTGCCGCCGCGCGTCATCGGCTCGTTTGCCGCTCGCTTCGATTGCGCCGAGCGTGACGGTTCCCGCGTCCGGCGTCTTGAGCCCGCAGATGATATTGATCAGGCTCGATTTCCCCGATCCGGACGGCCCGAGCAGCAGCGCCCGCTCGCCCGCGGCAAGATCGAACGCGATACCGGAAAGAATGCGCCGTTCGCCAAAAGCGAGGCTCACATCGCGGACACTCAAATGCACGGGACTGGGTCGTTCTCGGCTTGAATTGCTCGCTGGGTTCGAAACCGCCCCCGGACAGGAGCGACGTGGTGGTCGTATAGCATGGGAGTGCCCGTGCGCCTAGTCGGTCGCGAACAGCTGGGCAGGGTCCGCGAACGCCTTGAACTCGAGCGCGTTGCCCGCCGGATCGCGCAGGAACATCGTCGCCTGTTCGCCCGCCTGGCCGGCGAATCGTACGGTCGGCTCGATCACGAACGCTGTCCCTGCCGCGATCAGCCGGTCCGCCAGCGCGCGCCAGTCCGCTATCGATAGCACCAGACCGAAATGCGGCACCGGCACATCCTCGCCGTCGACTGCGTTCTTCGCCCGGTCCCCCGATGTGCCCGAGAGGTGCGCCACGATCTGGTGACCATGAAAATCGAAATCGATCCATTGCTCGCTGCTGCGCCCCTCGCCGCAGCCGAGCAGCCCGCCGTAAAAGCGGCGCGCTGCGGCCAGATCGTCAACCGGAAAAGCGAGATGGAACGGGGGCAGGGTCATCGCGGCAGGCCTCTGTGGTACGGCTTTGTCGACCCTCTAGCCTGTTCAGCCTCGACAGGGAAAGGCTGAATATCTAACGCAAGGGAGAGGCGACGCGGCGCAGCTGGTGGAAGGGGCGCATCATTCATGAAACTGATCCTGGGAAACAAGAATTATTCGAGCTGGAGCTTGCGCGGCTGGCTCGCGGCGAAGCAGTGCGGCCTCGCCTTCGAGGAAATGACCGTGCCCATGAAGGGCGATGAATGGGAACGCGCCAAGCACGACAGCGGCGCAATGCAGCCCTCGAGCGGCAAGGTGCCGATCCTGTGGGATGGCGATGCGGTGATCTGGGACAGCCTCGCGATCCTCGAATATCTGGCTGACAAAGTCGGGCGCGATCGGTTCTGGCCCAAGGACGACAGTGCACGCGGAATGGCGCGCGCGATGGTGGCCGAGATGCATTCCTCCTATGCGAGCCTGCGCTCGGAAATGCCGATGAACGTGCGCAGACGCACGCCGCTTGCCAGTGTCTCCGAGCAGACCCGCGCCGATATTGTGCGCATCCTTGGCCTGTGGGCCGAAGCGCGCGCGCGGCACGGCTCGGCGGGCCCATTCCTGTTCGGCACGTTCGGCGCGGCCGATATCTTCTATGCGCCCGTGGTCTCGCGTTTCATCACCTATGGCGTCGGCGTCCCCGGCTTTGCGCAAAGCTACATGCAGGCGATCTGGGAACACGACTGGATGCAGGACTGGATCGCCGCCTCCACGAGCGAGGAATGGGTGATCGAGCAATACGAACGGGTCGGCGGCTGAGGCGCTAGGCCCGCGGGCCGTAATCGAACAGCGAGCCATCCTTGCGGTGGAAGCCTTTGCCGTGGGTCAGATGCATGTCGATATCGGGATAATGGCAATCGCTCGCCGCCGGGCGGCCGATCGCGACATAGACGCAAGGGCTGTCCGAGCGGTTTTGCAGGACATGCCCGTTGCCATCGTTTTTGGGGAAGGCGGCGATATCGCCGCTGCGCATGATGTGCTCGCCCGCATCGTCGACCAGCACCGCTTCGCCTTCGAGCATGATGACGAGTTCATCCTCGCCCTCGTGCCAATGCCGATGCGCCGACCAAGCGCCGGGCTCGAGCACGACATGGCTCGCGCCGAAATCGACGAGGCCGGCCGCAGGGGCAAGCCGGCGATAGAACCGGCGCTCGACTTCGCCGGCATATTCGGGCGGATAGCCGGTCGCGTTGGTTTGCTCGATCGCTTCAAGTTCGAGCTTGGGCATTGGCATCAACTCCTGCTAGCACCACGAAAATGTACCTTGCCTTCTGCCATCCCGGGCGCCCTTTTGCTTGCCGCAAAATTTCGGATGTCGCTCGCTCGATGCGGATCGGGCGCGCGGCGCGCAAGGCTTGACTGAGACCACGAAGGGGCCTGACCTAGCATGAAAACCTGGTTCCGAATCCCCTTGTGGCAGCGCGTGATTGCAGCGCTCGTGCTGGGCGTCATCCTTGGGCGGGTGTGGGGGCCTGATGCTGCCAGCATCAAGATCATCGGCGATATCTTCATCGCCTTCATCAAGATGCTGGTCGTCCCGCTGATCTTCTTCAGCCTCGTGGCCGGGGTCGCGAGCATTGGCGATCTGAGAAAGCTCGGCAGCGTGGGCTGGCGCGCGATGCTGCTGTTCGTGGTCACCGGGCAGATTGCCGTCTGGCTGGGGCTTGGCCTCGGGACCCTCGTCCAGCCGGGCGCCGGAGTTGACACCTCTGCAATAGACATGGGGGTGACGCCCCCGCCCAGCGAAACCACCTTCAACGACATGATCCTCGGCATGATCCCGCAAAGCCCGGTGCAGGTGATGGCCGATGTCAACGTCCTGCCGCTGATCGTGTTCTCGCTCCTGCTCGGCATCGGCATCCTGATGGCAAAGGAGGAAGGCCAGCCCGTGCTCACGATCTTCGAGAGCGGCAGCGTGGTGATGCAGAAGGTCACCATGATCGTGATGGAGCTCACCCCCTTCGGCGTCTTTGCGCTGATGGCGTGGGTCGCGGGCACGCTCGGTCTCGATGCATTGCAGGCGCTGGGGACGCTGGTGTTCCTCAATTACCTTGGATGCTTCCTCATCATCGGCATCGTCTATGGCGGGATGATCAAGTTCATCGCACGCCAGCAGGTGGTCGGCTTCTTTCGCGGGATCATCGATGCGATGGCGGTCAGCTATTCGACCGCGAGCTCGAATGCGACCCTGCCGGTGACCTTGCGCTGCGCCCAGCGCAATCTCGGTGTCTCGAATTCGGTCGCGAGCTTCGTCATTTCACTCGGTGCGACGATCAACATGAACGGCACCGCGATGTATCTGGGCCTTGCCACCCTGTTCGGCGCGCAGATCTTCGGGATCGACCTGTCGTGGGGCGATTATCTGATGATCTCGGTGCTGGGCACGCTCGGCGCGGTCGGCGCGGCGGGGATCCCGGGCGCGGGGCTGATCATGATGGCGCTGGTGTTCGGCGCGGTCGGCGTGCCGCTCGAGACGATCGCGTTCGTTGCAGGCGTTGACCGGATCATGGACATGATGCGCACCACCACCAACGTCTCGGGCGATGCCGCGGTCGCAACCACCGTGGCAGCGCTGACCGGCGAGCTCGACAGCGCCGAGCTGGTCAGCGCGGACGACATCTGACGCATCAGTCGCGCGCGGCCCCGTCTCCGATCTTGTCCTCGTCGTCGCGGACATACTCGACCGGCACGAACGGTCCGAGCGCGCAGCCGGGTCCGCGCTGGAGCTGGCCGGCGAAATTCTCGAGGACATAAATGATCTCGGGCCGGCAAAGCTGGTTTATCGAGGTGTTGTAGGTGATCGCGCGCTGGAGCCTGAGGCTCGGACAGCGATTGGCCAGCGTGTTGCGATAGACCTTGCCGCCGCGCATCTCGAAATCGATCACCTCGTCGCTGCGCACGAGGGTCTGGCGGATGGCATCGCGATCGATGCAGGTTTGCCCTTCGCCCAGCACCCTGACGGGGGGCATATCGGCAGCCTCGCTCCGATCGCCGCGGCCATCGACCGGTGCGCAGGCGGCAAGACCGAGAACTGTCGCGATGAGGCAGAGGGTGCGGGGCATCAGAATCCTCGATGATTCGCTGCGAGTGCATAAGGCTGCAATCCGCCGGCTGAACCTGAGCTTAGTCACAATTTCGCCGGCGCTGCTGCGGCGCGCCGCTTGCTCTTGCCGGCGCGGGACCTCACCGGCGGCGCGGCATCGGGAGCGAGCACCTTCTTCCTGAAGCTGCACAGATCCACCACCTTGCAGCGCCAGCATTCGGGCGTGCGCGCCTTGCACACATAGCGCCCGTGGAGGATCAGCCAGTGATGCGCGCCGAGCCGAAACGGGGCAGGCACGCGCTTCTCCAGCTTGGCCTCGACATGATCGGGCGTCTTGCCCTTGGCGAGCCCGGTGCGGTTGCCCACCCGGAAAATGTGCGTGTCGACCGCGAAGGTCTCCTGCCCGAACCAGCAATTGAGCACGACATTGGCGGTCTTGCGCCCGACGCCGGGCAGCCGCACGAGATCCTCGCGCCGATCGGGCACCTCGCCGCCATATTCGTCAACCAGCAGCTGCGAGAGTGCGATGACGTTCTTCGCCTTGGAATTGAACAGGCCGATTGTCTTGATGTGCTCGATCAGGCCGTCTTGGCCAAGGTCGAGCATCTGCTGCGGTGTCTGAACCCGCGCGAACAGCGCGCGCGTCGCCTTGTTGACCCCGACATCGGTCGCCTGCGCCGAAAGCGCGACCGCGACGACGAGCTGATAGGCGTTGCCATATTCAAGCTCGGTCTCGGGCTCGGGATTGTCTTCGGCAAGACGGCGGAAGAACTCGAAGATCTCGTCGCGGGTCATCGCACGCTGCTGTCCTCGCGCCGCTGTTGCGAATCTTGGGAACCCAGCCCCAGCACATCTTCCATCGTGTATCGCCCCGCCGCTTTGCCGATGAGCCATGCCGCGCCGCGAACGGCGCCGCGCGCGAAGATCATGCGATCTTCGGCCGAATGCGAGAGCGTGAGGCGTTCCTGCTCCCCTGCGAAGATCACGCTGTGCTCGCCGGTGACGGTGCCGCCGCGCAGGCTGGCAAAGCCGATTGCGCCCGGCGCCCGCTCGCCCGTATGCCCGTCGCGCCCCGCTTCGCGGTGCTGGTCAAGCGCAATGCCGCGCCCCGCTGCGGCGGCTTCGCCCAAAAGCTTGGCGGTGCCCGAGGGCGCATCGACCTTGTGGCGGTGGTGCATCTCGACGATCTCGATGTCCCAGTCCGCGCCCAGCCGCGCCGCCGCCTCGCGCACCAGCGCTGCCAGCAGCGTGACGCCGAGCGAGGTGTTGCCGGTCTGAAGGACGGGGATCGCCTGCGCTGCATCCTCGATCGCGGCGAAGTGTTCGGGGCCAAGCCCGGTTGTCCCGATGAGGATGGGAATGCCCGCTCGCCGCGCCGCCGCCACATTGGAGGCAAGCGCTTCGGGCGCCGAGAAATCGACCGCCACCTCGCACTGGCCAAGCAGCGGCGCGGGATCGCCGCCGAGATCGACGCCGACGCAGAACTCGTGCCCCGCTTCCTCGATTGCAGCGGCCAGCGCGCGTCCCATCCGCCCCTTGTGTCCCAGCACTGCAAACCGCGCCATCCGATCCGTCATTGCATCCCTCCTGCAAGCCGTGCTTGAAGGATCGCCATGACACAGGTTTCGCGCATCGTCATCCTCACAGGAGCAGGCATATCCGCTGAAAGCGGGATCGACACGTTTCGCTCGGCGGGCGGCCAAGGCGCTCAAGGACTGTGGGAACGGCACCGGATCGAGGATGTGGCAACCCCGGAGGGCTTTGCGCGCAATCCCGGACTGGTGCTGGGCTTCTACGATGCCCGCCGCGCCGCGCTCGCTGACGCGGCGCCCAACCCGGCGCACCTCGCGCTCGCCCGGCTGACGCGCGAATTCGCGGGCGAAGTGTTGCTGGTGACGCAGAATGTCGATGATCTGCACGAGCGCGGCGGCTCGCGCGAGGTCGTGCACATGCACGGCGAATTGAAAAGCGCGCTGTGCCTCGCATGCGACACCCGCTCGGCGTGGAACGCGCCGATGCTCCTCGAGGGCGGCGCGCGCCCGCCATGCCCGGTGTGCGCTGCGCCAAGCTTGCGGCCCGATATCGTCTGGTTCGGCGAAATGCCTTACCAGATGGGACGGATCTATACCGCGCTTAGCGAGTGCGACCTGTTCGTATCCATCGGCACATCGGGCGCGGTGTACCCGGCGGCGGGGTTCGTCCAGGAAGCACGCATGGCCGGCGCGTGCACGCTGGAGCTCAATCTCGAGCCGAGCGAGGGGAGCCATTTCTTCCACCAGTCGCGCCACGGGCCCGCGGGCCAGCTTGTGCCGCAATGGGTGGACGAATTGCTTTCCGCCCAGACGCAAGAAAGGGCCAGCCACCAAGGCTGACCCTTTCCCGGACTTTCGGCCTCAACGCCAGTGGGCCGAACCGATGATGTCAATCAACCGCCGATTGCGTCCCGCGCTCGCTCCGGGGGGTACGTTGCGACACAGGGGTGGTCGCGGCCGGATCGGAATGCTCGCGATCGTGGTCCATCTGCTGGAGATGTTGAGCAGCGTGCACGCCCGCATCGGGTTCCGTCTGGGGCTTGCCCTTCATCTTGCGGTATTGCGAATAGGCGAAGCCGCCGACAATGGCGAACGTGGCGGCGGGTAGAATGGCAGTCAGCATGAATAACTCCTCAGATATATGAGGTGGTTACTGGCTGTACGAGCATGGGTTCCGCACCTCCCGCCGCGCCGCCCTGCTGCTGCGACGAGCCGTGCGCTCGGATTGATCAGGCA
This sequence comes from Erythrobacter sp., assembly GCA_036835265.1. Classification (GTDB taxonomy): domain Bacteria; phylum Pseudomonadota; class Alphaproteobacteria; order Sphingomonadales; family Sphingomonadaceae; genus Erythrobacter. The sequence continues at coordinate 46,287 of DAITMG010000013.1, forward strand.
ACCGGGCTGCAACCCTTGCAGGCGGGATCCTTCATGATCGACAAGGTCCGCATCCCGGGCGTCGTCCCGTCGAGAACGTGGAGCTTGCCGAAGGCAGGTTCGCCAAACGCGCTCACGCCGGAAAGGAGCACGCGCACCGCCTGCATGGCGGCAAAGCTGCCGGTCCAGCCCGCCATCGCGCCAAGCATCCCGTCTTCGGCGCACGTGTCGCAATCCTCGGCGTCGAACGCATCGCCGACAAAGCAGCGATAGCACGCCTCGCCCGCCAAATGCCCGGCAAACGCGCCGACCTGGCCCTGAAACCGCCCGACCGCGGCCGAGAGCAGCGGCACGCGTTCAGCGACGCAGGCATCGGAGACAGCGAGGCGGGTCGCGAAATTGTCGGTCCCGTCGAGCACGAGGTCGCATCCCGCGATAAGGTCGCCGGCATTGTCCGGGGTGATCCGGGCATCGGAGATGGTGACGGCCAGCGCATCGTCGAAATTGGCGAGCCAGCGGCGCGCGCTCGTCGCCTTGCCATGGCCGATATCGCGGGTGGTGAAGATCGTCTGGCGCTGGAGGTTGGAGATATCGACCGTGTCGTCATCGACCAGCGTGAGGCGGCCGATCCCGGCGGCCGCAAGATATTGCAGCGCCGGGCTCCCGATCCCGCCGAGCCCGATCACCGCGACATGCTTGCCCGCGAGCGCAACCTGGCCGGCCCCGCCGATTTCCGGGATGATGATATGCCGCGCGAAGCGCTCGAGCCGCGCAGGGCTGAGCGGCTCCAGCGCGCTGCCACCGCCGGATCGGGCGGAGGATGGATCTGTGGATGAACCGGTGAAAAGCCTGTCGACCATGAAACCTGTGTTGGCAGGCTGTGGATGGCTTGTGAATAGGCTGTGGGCAGACCGGTGGATGAGCCGGTGGAAACGCCGTGGAAGCCCCGGTGGAGCGCCTGTTGACCGGCTGGGGGCGGGCTGGGGGCTAGGCGGGGAAAGCGCCTGTGCACTATCCCTGCATAACCCTGTTCAAACTATGTGCGAATTAACTTTCCAGCTGCCGCAGCAAACTGCGCACATCCCCGTCCATGTCGGCGTCGCGTGTGCGCAAATCCTCGATCAGGCGCACCGCATGGATCACGGTCGAATGGTCGCGCCCGCCGAACTTGCGCCCGATCTCGGGATAGGAGCGCGGGGTCAGCACCTTGGAGAGATACATCGCCACCTGCCGCGGCCGCACCACCGCGCGCGCGCGGCGCTTGGACGACATCTCTGAGCGATCGATCCGGTAGAACTGGCAGACCGTGCGCTGGATCTCGTCAATCGTGATCCGGCGGCGATTGGCCGAGAGGATATCGGTCAACTGCTCCTCGGCGAGGTGCAGCGAGACCGTCTGCCCGGTCAGTTGGGCATAGGCGATGAGCTTGTTCAGCCCGCCGACCAGTTCGCGGACATTGCGGGTGATCGTGCGCGCGAGAAACTCGATCACGTCCCCGGGCACGCTGAGCGGCGCAAAGCGCGTGAGCTTCGATACGAGGATCGATTTCCTGAGTTCGATATCGGCCGGCTGGATATCGGCGACAAGCCCCATCGAAAGCCGCGAGAGCAGCCGCGGCTCGACCCCGTCGAGCGCCTGCGGCGCGCGGTCGGCGGCGAACACCAGCCGCTTGCCCTCAGCGAGCAGCGCATCGATCGTGTAGAGCAGTTCTTCCTGCGCCGATGCCTTGCCGATGATGAACTGGATATCGTCCACCAGCAAAAGGTCGAACGAGCGCAGGCGCGCCTTGAATTCGATCATCTGGCCCGCCTTCAGCGCCTGGACGAATTCGACCATGAAGCGCTCGGCCGAGCAATAGAAGATCCGCGCGCGCGGGTGGCTCTGGAGAAAGCCATGACCGATCGCGTGGAGGAGGTGCGTCTTGCCCTGGCCGGTCGCGGCCTTGAGGTAGAGCGGCGAGAATTGCGGCTGCTCGGTCGCGGCCATGCGCTGCGCGGCGTTGCAGGCAAGCACGTTGGCCTCGCCGGTCACGAACGCGGCGAAGGTGAGCGAGGGATCGAGCCCGACCGAGCTTGTAAACCCGTTGTCGCCGATCGTGCCGGCCGCAACCGCGATGGCGCTCGCCCCGTCATTGGCCGGGCGGCGACCATCATCGAGGCGCAGTTCAGGCAGCTGGCGGCGGCCGGGATGGACCTGAATGTTGACCTGGCGGACTTCGCTGCGCGCGATCTTCCACGCGAGCTGGAGCCGATCGTGAAAGCGATCCTTGACCCAGTTGGCCGAAAACTCGGTCGGCAGGAACAGCTCGAGCGTGCCGGTCTCCTTGTCGAGATTGCCGACCTGGATCGGCTTGATCCACTGGCTGTGGAGCTGGTGCCCCAGATCCTTGCGCAGGCCCTGGCTGATGTCCGACCAATCAGCGGCAAGGTTCACAGCTTCGGCATCCTCCATCAGAGCTTCATCGGAATTGCGACGCGTGGTCCGCGACTTGTCAGTATTATGCACCTTAATTCCCCACAGCTTCCCCGCCTCCGGAATCCCGGCCCGAAACGGTAACAACCTACGCGACAGGCAGACCTTCCCCGCCCCCGGAAACCAGCACGGCTTCCAAGAGGATCCTATTCTACCGATGTATGACCCCCGAACTGTCCCGTTCCGGGTGAAGCACGAATTAAGAAAAGATCGGGGTGGAGCGCAAGGCGGAAATTTTAAAATTACTGTAATAATCGTGTTGACATGACCCTGGCCCGCAGGCGTCCGTTCAAGTGATTGTTTTCACGAATATTTGACCATGTTAGAGCCGCGACTCGTGCTCATTCCTAACATATGTAGGGCGCAAACCGGTCATGATTGTCACAAACGAAAAGGGCCGCAACCCATTGGCGCGGCCCGTATTTCAGGAGGAGCTCGAAGCCCGATTTCAATCCGGATGAACCCCTAGGCGGGGCCGAATCAGAGCGCGGCGACGCGCTTGGTCAGCCGCGAAAATTTACGCGCGACCGTATTCTTGTGCATCACGCCGCGGGCGACTCCGCGCGCCATTTCCGGCTGAGCGGCTTTGAGCGCGGCTGCTGCGGCATCCTTGTCACCCGACTCGCAGGCATTCTCGACCTTCTTGATGAAGCTGCGGATGCGGCTCATGCGCGCGGTGTTGACTTCTGCGCGGCTGTTGTTGCGACGGATGCGCTTACGGGCTTGCGGCGTGTTGGCCATAGGTGTGTCTGTCTCGCGTTGTGTTCATGTGCCGCGCAAGGGCGGCGGGATAGGCTTTGAAGCGTTCGAAAAGCGGCGAATCCTCGCCAGAAAGCGGGGCACATAGTCTCCGGTCGGCGAATCGTCAAGAAATCCCTCGCGCCTCAACGCTGGCACACCGGGCAATACCAGGTGCTGCGGCCACCCTGGGCAAAGCGGCGCACGCTCCCGCCATCGGCGCGGTGGCACGCTTCGCCGGTGCGGCCATAGACATCGAACCGGGTCGCGAAATAGCCCAGCTCGCCGCTTGGCGCGGCATAATCGCGCAAGGTTGATCCGCCATCGCTGATCGAGGCTTCGAGCACCTCGCGGATCGCGGTGACAAGCCGCGCGAGCTGCGGGAGGGTCACCTTGCCGCCGGCCTTGCGCGGATGGATGCGCGCGCGCCACAGCGCCTCGCAGACATAGATATTGCCCAGCCCGGCCACGATCCGCTGATCGAGCAGGCACAGCTTGATCGCCTGGACCCGGCCCAGCAGCGCGGACCTGAGGTGCTCGGCCGTCAACTCCGGCCCGAGCGGTTCGGGGCCCATGGCGGTGAATTGCGGCCATTCGCCCAGCATCGCGGTCATCACCAGATCAACCGAACCGAACCGCCGCGGATCGTTGAGAGCAAAGCGATTGGCCGCGGTCTCGATCAGGAGATGGTCGTGCGTCTCGGCCGCGGCGGGGTCGATTCGCCAGCGCCCGCTCATGCCGAGATGGAAGATCATCGTCGCCCCGCGATCGAGATGGATCAGCCCGTATTTCGCCCGCCGCTCCAGTCCCGAAACGCGCGCGCCGGTCATCACCTGGACCAGATCGGGCGGAAACGGCCGGCGCAGATCGGGGCGATTGAGCACCACGCGCTCGATCCGCGCGCCTTCGAGAAACCGCGCAAGGCCGCGCACCGTGGTTTCGACTTCGGGAAGTTCAGGCATTGCACTCGCTATCGTCACCCCGGCGGATGCCGGGGTCTGGGCGGCTCGGAAGGCTTGCTTTCGCTGGCATGACCGAAGGATTCAAGTGTTTGCTCGCCGGGCAAACTTCCCTAAGGCACGCGCATGACCGAGACTGCGCAAGAGACCGTCTCCTTTGGCAACCAGCAGGTTGCCCCCGAGGAGAAGACCCGCCGCGTGGGCGCCGTGTTCAGCAGCGTCGCGCGCAAATACGACATCATGAACGATGCGATGAGCCTCGGGATGCATCGCGGATGGAAAGATCGGTTCGTCAGGCGGGTCAAGCCGCAGCCGGGCGAGGCGATTCTCGACATGGCGGGCGGCACCGGCGACATCGCTTTCCGCATGGCGACACGCGGCGCCAACGTGACCGTGGCCGATATCAATCAGGACATGCTCGATGTCGGTGCGCAGCGTGCGATGGACCGGCGCGAAGCGGAAGGCGCGGGCAGCCTCGTCTTCTCGCGCCAGAACGCCGAGGAGATCGACGTCGCGAGCGCGAGCTTCGATGCCTACACGATCGTGTTCGGCATCCGCAACGTGACCTACAAGGAGCGCGCGCTCGCCGAGGCTTACCGGGTGCTGCGTCCCGGCGGGCGGTTCTACTGCATGGAATTCTCGACCACCGAATGGGCCGGCTTCAAACAGGTCTATGATGCCTATTCGGAAAATCTCCTGCCCCGCATGGGTCAGGTGATCGCGGGCGATGCCGAATCGTATCGCTATCTGGTCGAATCGATCCGCAAGTTTCCCCGCCCGCCCGAGTTCGAGCGGATGATCAGCGCTGCAGGCTTCGTCAACACCCGCTACGAGACGATCCTGGGCGGCGCGGTCGCGATCCATTCGGGCTGGAAGGTCTGACGCGGGAGCCTGCTCCCGGCTCAATCGTTCGCATCGCATGACGGCACCTGCCATCCATCTTATCCGCCTCGCTCGCTGGGGCATCACGCTGGCCCGGCGGCGCGCGCTGGTGGGGATCGAGGACGACCTCAACGCGCCCGCGCCGGTGCGCCGCCTTGCGCGGCTCGCGCGGCTCGCGACCTTCACCGGCAAGCAGGGCCCGCGCGATTATGCCGGTGCCTTCCGCGCGATCGGCCCGGCCGCGATCAAGCTGGGCCAATCGCTCGCGACCCGGCCCGATCTGGTCGGCGAGGAAGCGGCGGGCAACCTGCTGAGCCTGCAGGATTCGCTCCCGCCGGTGCCGTTTGACCAGATCCGCGCCGCGATCGAGCAGAGCTTCGACCAGCCGCTGGGTGCGCTGTTCGCGCAGGTCGAGCCCGAGCCGGTGGGCGCCGCCAGCATCGCGCAGGTCCACAAGGGTGTGACCACCGATGGCCGGCAAGTCGCGATCAAGGTGCTGCGCCCCGGCATCCGCGAGAAATTCGCGCGCGATATCCAGACCTACGAATGGGCCGCCGCGCATGTCGAGGCGATGGGCGGGGAGGCGACGCGGCTGCGCCCGCGGCTCACCATCGCCAATTTCAAGCGCTGGACGTTGTCGGAACTGGACTTGCGGCGCGAGGCCGCCTCGGCGTCGGAACTCGCCGAGGAAATGCGCGGCGTCGGCGGCTATCGCATCCCGGCGATCGACTGGGATCGCACCAATGGCCGGGTGCTGACGATCGAATGGATCGACGGGGTCAAGATCTCGCGGCTGGAAGAACTGCGGACCCGCGGCCACGATCTGCCCGCGCTCGCGGAAAAGCTGGTGATCAGCTTCCTGACGCAGGCGATCAGCGCCGGGTTCTTCCATGCCGACATGCACCAGGGCAATCTGTTCGTGGAGGATGACGGGACGATCGTGGCGATCGATTTCGGGATCATGGGCCGGATCGACCGGCGCGCGCGGCAATGGCTCGCCGAGATCCTCTATGGCCTCACGACCGGCAATTACAAACGCGTCGCCGAAATCCATTTCGAGGCGCAATATGTGCCCGCCTATCATTCGGTTGGCGAATTCGCGACCGCCTTGCGCGCCGTGGGCGAGCCGATGCGCGGCAAACCGGTGAAGGAGCTCAGCGTCGGCCAGATGCTCGACGGGCTGTTCGCGATCACCCGCGATTTCGACATGCA
>DAITMG010000014.1:0-51648 GCA_036835265.1 Erythrobacter sp.
CCGTAGCTCAGATGGGAGAGCGCGTCGTTCGCAATGACGAGGTCAGGGGTTCGATTCCCCTCGGCTCCACCAGTTGATTGCTTCCCCGGGGCGCATTTGCAGTCCCCTGGCGCAGCATTCCCGGCCACAAGCAACTCGCATTCCTGCAGCACAACGCATAGGTGCACCCCATGCACTTTCTAGACCAAGCCAAGATCTATCTCAAATCGGGCGGGGGCGGACCGGGGGCGGTCAGCTTCCGGCGCGAGAAATATGTCGAGTATGGCGGGCCTGACGGCGGCAATGGTGGCAAGGGCGGCGATATCATCCTAGAAGCCGTCGCCGGGCTCAACACGCTCATCGATTTTCGCTATACCCAGCATTTCAAGGCGAAGCGCGGGTCGCACGGCCAGGGCAAGGATCGCACCGGTGCCGGGGCCGACGATCTCGTCATCATGGTGCCGGTGGGAACGCAGGTGCTCAGCGAAGACAAGGAAGATGTCATCGCCGATTTCACCGAAGTGGGCCAGCGGGTGGTGCTCCTCGAAGGCGGAATGGGCGGGCGCGGCAACGCCTCCTACAAGACGTCCACCAACCGCGCCCCGCGCCAGCACCAGCCGGGCATACCGGGCGAAGAGGCGTGGGTCTGGCTGCGATTGAAGCTGCTCGCCGATGTCGGGCTGGTGGGGCTGCCCAATGCCGGCAAGTCGACCTTCATCAACGCGGTCTCGAATGCGGGCGCAAAGGTCGGCGAATATGCCTTCACGACGCTGATCCCCAAGCTCGGCGTGGTGCGCCATCGCAATCGCGAATTCGTGCTGGCCGATATTCCGGGGCTGATCGAGGGTGCGGCCGAGGGCGCTGGCATCGGCGACCGGTTCCTCGGCCATATCGAGCGCTGCCGGGTGCTCATCCACCTGATCGACATCACCGGCACCGAGGATGCCGATCCTGCCGAGGCGATGCGCATCGTCGAGGATGAGCTCGCCGCCTATGGCGCGGGCCTCGAAGACAAGCCGCGCCTCGTTGCGCTCAACAAGCTCGATCTCGCCGACCCGGAACTCGGCGCAGCCTTTGCCGAGGAATTGCTCGCGGCGGGCGCGCAGAAGGTCTTCACCGTCTCGGGCGCAACCGGCGCGGGCATTCCCGAGCTGCTCGATGCCGTGCTCGGCTATCTCCCCGATCACACCTCGACCGAGACCAAGGCGCTCGAGATCGAGGACGAGGATGACGACGGAGCGAGCGAGTGGTCACCGATCTGACCGGGCTGCTTGAGCGCGAAGCGTGCCCGGCGCTCGTGATCAAGGTGGGCTCGGCGCTGCTGGTCGAGAACGGGGCGGCGCGCGCTGCGTGGCTTGCCTCGCTGGTCGCCGAAATCGCCGAGCAGCGCCGCCATGGCCAGCGGATCATTCTCGTGAGCTCGGGCGCGATCGCGCTTGGAGCTTCGCGGCTGGGCCTTGCCAGAGGAGGGCGCGCGAGCCTCGCCGATGCGCAGGCGGCGGCCTCGGTCGGGCAAGTGATCCTCGCGCAGCTTTGGGCGCAGGCCTTGGGCGCGCACGGCATCATCGCTGCGCAGATGCTGGTGACGCTCGGCGATCTGGAAGACCGGCGGCGCTATCTCAATGCGGCAGCCACGCTCGAGCGGCTGCTTGAGGCTGGCGCCGTTCCGGTGATCAACGAGAACGACAGCGTCGCGACCGAGGAAATCCGCTTTGGCGATAACGACCGGCTGGCAGCGCGCGTGGCGCAGGCAGCGGGCGCGAGCGGCGTGCTGCTCTTGTCCGATGTCGCCGGGCTCTACAATCGCGATCCGCGCGAGGCGGGCGCGCAGTTGATCCCCCGGATCGAGGGCGTCACCCCCGAAGTGATCGCGATGGCGGGCGCGGGTTCGGGCTCGGGCATTGGTTCGGGCGGGATGCTCGCCAAGCTGCAGGCGGCGCGGATTGCCGAGCGCGCCGGAGTGGCGCTGGGCATCATCGACGGGCGCGGCGATCATCCGCTGGCGCGGCTGCGCGCGAGCGGGATCGGCACGCTGTTCGTGCCCGTGCGCGCCGACAGCGCGCGCAAGGCCTGGCTCGGCGGGCGGCTGGCGATTGAGGGCGTCCTCACGATCGACGCGGGCTGCGCCGCGGCGCTGGTGAACGGGGCGAGCCTGCTCGCCGCCGGGCTGACGCAGGTCGAGGGCGAGTTCGCGCGCGGCGCACTCGTGGCCTTTCACGGACCCAAGGGCGAACGGCTGGGGCAGGGCCTCGTCGAATATTCCTCCGCTGAATGCCGCGCGATCCTCGGCCTCAAGCAGCCGGACCAGGAAGCGCGCCTAGGCTATGCGCCGCGCGCCGCCGTGGTCCACCGCGATCACATGGTGCATGGCTGAGCGGGCGATGGCGGTGCTGGCGATCACGGGGGGCACGGGGTTTGTCGGCGCGGCGGTGCTCGAGCGGGCGCTCGCCGAGGGCCACCGGGTGCGCGCACTGGCGCGGCGCGAGCAGCCGGAGCGCGAAGGCGTATCGTGGGTGACGGGTGCGCTCGAGACGCGCAGCGCGCTGAGCGAGTTGTGCGCGGGCGCGGACGCGGTGGTGCACATCGCGGGGCTGACCAACACGCCCGATCTCGCCCGGTTCGACGCGGTAAACGTGACGGGCACCGAGCATGTAATCCACGCGGCCGGCGAGGCGGGGGTCAAGCGGTTCGTGTTCGTCTCCTCGCTCGCCGCGCGCGAGCCCGCGCTTTCGGCCTATGGCGCCTCCAAGGCGCGCGCGGAGACGCTGGTGGAGGCGCCTGGAACTTCTGGCCGGCTCGATTGGACGATCGTGCGCCCGCCGGCGGTCTACGGCCCGCGCGACGTCGACATGCTCGATCTGTTCCGTGCTGCCCGCTTGGGCGTGGTCCCGCTGCCACCGGGCGGGGCGACCTCGATCATCCATGTGGATGATCTGGCCGCGCTGCTGATTGCGCTGACAGGCAGCGCCGCTCCGACGCGCAAGCAGACCTACGAACCCGATGACGGGCGCGAAGGCGGCTGGTCACATCAGGAGCTCGCGCAGGCGATTGGGCGCGCGATGGGGCGGCGCTCGGTGTTCGCGCCGCATCTGTCAGCGGGTATCCTCGGCCTTGCCGCCGGGTTCGACCGGATGCTGCGCGGCGACCGGGCGAAGCTCACCGCCGACCGGGTGGGCTATATGTGTCATCCCAACTGGGTCGCGCGCTTCGACCGCAAGCCGCCGCCGGGCATCTGGCAGCCACAGATTGTGGGAGAGGACGGGCTGAAGGCGACGGCCGAATGGTACAAACGCGAGGGGTGGCTTTAGCTGATCGGCTAACGACATTCCGAGGAGGAATAGGCCGCGGCATATGACTTTCCCCAGCATCGCTCGAACGCTTCCAGCACGCCGAGGTTTGGCGGACGAGACGCCTTGAGCACCGTTCCGTCCCGGCGGGTGTAGCTGGTCTTGCCTTCGATCCCGATGGCTTCCAACCCGCGCAGCGAATGGCGCAGGCGCTCCCGATTGCCTTCCAGAAAAGCGATCGTGCCTGAGACATAATGGTTCCAGCCAAAATCCTGGTCGAGCTCTGGTGCGACATACGTGAGCTTAAACAGCCCGACCGCCGCGTCCGTTTCTCCTGCAAGTGCGCGCATCTGACCTTCATGCCAAAACAGGATGTTGTTGTGATCGCGCTTTCGGTGCCGCCATTCGCGGATAAGCTCTGCCGCTGCCTGTTCACAGCCCTTGTCGCGCGCAAGCGTACGCCAGCCGCTGTCCATGTCCTGATCGAACTGGTCCCGATCCAATTCGAGCATAGCATCGAGATCGTAGGAGCAATCGGGCGCGGCTTCGACGGCTTGCTCGGGGACAGCCTGGGCGAGGAGGAGAAGCACGGACAGCATGGAGACAGGCTATCAACCCGCCTTTTGCAATCAAGCCTTAAAGGAACGGTTCCTCGCCCGGCTTGTGGATGCCGCATTCGGTTTTGTCCCAGCCCTTCCAGCGGCCCGAGCGCGGGTCTTGGCCGGGGGCGACCTTGTGGGTGCACGGCTCGCAGCCGATCGAGGGGAACCCGCGCGCGACCAGCGGGTGGCGCGGCAGATCGTGCTCTTCGAAATAGGCCGTGATGTCTTCGGCGCGCCAATCGATCAGCGGGTTGATCTTGAGCCGCCCGGCCGCATCGGAGGTGTCGAGCTCAAAGCGCGGCAGATTGGCGCGGGTCTGCGACTGGAACGCCTTGCGCCCGGTGAAGCTCGCATCGTAATCGGCGAGCGCCTTGGCCAGCGGGCGCACCTTGCGGATTTCGCAGCAGCCGTCGGGATCGTAGGACCACCTGAGCCCGCTTTCGTCCTTGCTGGCGATGTCGGCCGCGTCGGGCTCGAGCACGATCAGGTTCTTCAGCCCAAGCCGGGCAACCAGTTCGTCGCGATAGGCGAGCGTTTCGGGGAAGTGCTTCCCGGTATCGAGGAACAGCACCGGGAGCGCGGGATCGATCGTGCTCAAAAGGTGCAGCAGGACCGCGCTTTCCGCGCCGAAGCTGGAGACCGTGGTGAGATCGCCGGCAAGGCTGCCCTTGATCACCGCCTCGAGCATTTCATTGGTCGAGGAGCCGCGAAACATGCGGTTCAGCCGCACCGCGTCATGCTCGGTGAAGCGCGGGGCAACATCGAGCCGGTCGCGGACGCGGTCGTGCGCAGAGGTCGGGAATTCAGGTTTCATGGCGCTTTTCCGCGATCGTGCGGCGGCGATCACCGCGCGTGTCGACGCCGTGCTGATAGACGTTGTCCCACGTTGAAAAGGCGCGGCGGGCATCCTCCACGTCGAGCGGCCTGTCAGGCGCGAAAGCGTCGAACCCGCAGCGTCGCATGTGGCTGAGTTGATCGACCAGCACGTTGCCGACCGCGCGCAATTCGCCCGCATAGCCTGCCTCGCGCAGGATCCGCGCGGCGGAATAGCCGCGCCCGTCGCCAAAGCTCGGGAAATTGACCTCGATCAGCGCCAGCCGATCAAGGAAGGGGAGGAGCACGCGTGCATCATCGCCTGGTTCGATCCGGACAGCGGTCGCGTTGGTCTGATCGCAGCAGGCGTCGACCGTGACCGTGCCATGATCGACCGGTTCATCGTCGCGGAAGCGGAACTGCACCTCATCGGGCGAGGTCCCGAGATCGTCAGCCATCATGCATTCTCCGGCAATTTCGCGGTGGCCTTGAGCTCGATTGAAAAGCCCGAAAGCCACGATACGCCCACGCCCGTCAGCGTGGGGTAAGGCGCCTCTCCCCAGTACCGCTCGCGCGCGGCGAGGAAATGCGGCAGCATCGTCTCGGGATCGACCACGTAGACGGTCAGATCGACGATATCCGCAAAGCTGCAACCGCCAGCGGTGAGCACAGCGTCGAGATTTTCGAAGGCGAGTTCGGCCTGCCGCGCGAGGTCCGGTTCGGGTGAACCGTCCGCGCGGCTGCCGACCTGCCCCGAGGCGAACAGGAACCCGCCCGACCGGATCGCCGGCGAATAGCCGAACTGATCGTAGAGCGCGCGCGCGCCCGGGGGGAACACCGCAGCCCGCTTAGCCATACAGCGCCTCCTTGAACGGCTCCATGCCGATCCGACGATAAGTGTCGACGAAGCGCTCGCCCTCCTGGCGCCGGGCGAGGTAGAGGTCGGTGACGGTCTCGACCGCCTCGATCACGCCGTCCTCGTCAAAGCCGGGGCCGGTGATCTTGGCGAGGGCAACGTCCTCGGCCTCGCTGCCGCCGAGAGAGAGCTGGTAGTTCTCGGTGCCCTTCTTGTCGACGCCCAGGATGCCGATGTGGCCGGCATGGTGGTGGCCGCAGGCATTGATGCAGCCCGAGATCTTGAGCTTCAGTTCGCCGAGCTTGGCGGTCTTGCCGCTCGCGGCGAAGCGCTCGGAGATGCGCTGCGCGAGCGGGATTGAACGGGCATTGGCGAGGCTGCAATAATCGAGGCCCGGGCAGGCGATGATGTCCTCGATCGTGTCGAGATTGGGGGCAGCGAGCCCGGCTTCGTCGAGCGCACGCCACACCACCGGAAGATCGGCAATGCGAACATGCGGGAGCAGCAGGTTCTGCGTGTGCATCACCCGCAGCTCGTCGAAGCTGTAATCGCGCGCGAGCCGGGCCACGAGCCGCATCTGCTCCGCCGTCGCATCGCCCGGGATGCCGCCGACGGGCTTGAGGCTGATGACCGCCGAGACATAGGCATCGTGCTTGTGGCGGTGAGTGTTTCGATCAACCCACAGCGCGAAATCGGGATCGGAGCGGTCTAGCGTCTTGGGGCCGTCCTCGAAGGGCGGGGCGGCGAAGAAGGTCTTGATCCGCTCGATCTCCGCGCGCGGCGGCTCCACGCCCACGCTGAGCAGATGCGCGAACTCCTCCTCCACCTGCCGGGTGTATTCGGCCGCGCCCAGCTCGTGGACGAGGATCTTGATGCGCGCCTTGTACTTGTTGTCGCGCCGACCATAGCGGTTGTAGACCCGAAGGCACGCCTCGGCATAGGTGATGAGCTGGTCCAAGGGCACGAAATCGCGCACCAGCGGCGCGATCATCGGCGTGCGGCCCATCCCCCCGCCGACATAGAACGCAGCGCCGATTGCGCCGCCGCGTTCAAGGATGCGGATGCCGATATCGTGCAGCCGCATCGCCGCGCGGTCCTTTTCGGACGCGATCACCGCGATCTTGAACTTGCGCGGCAGATAGGTGAACTCGGGGTGGAAGCTCGACCATTGCCGCAGGAGCTCGGCATAGGGGCGCGGATCGACGAGCTCGTCATGCGCGGCCCCGGCGAAGTGGTCGGAGGAAATGTTGCGGATGCAATTGCCGCTGGTCTGGATCGCGTGCATTTCCACCTTGGCTAGATCGGCGAGCGCATCGGCGGCGTCTTCGAGCTTGATCCAGTTGTACTGGATGTTCTGGCGGGTGGTGAAATGGCCATACCCGCGGTCAAATTTCTCCGCGATGTCGGCGAGCGCCTCCAGCTGACGCGAATTGAGCGTGCCATAGGGGATCGCGACGCGCAGCATGTAGGCGTGGAGCTGGAGGTAGAGCCCGTTCATCAGCCGCAGCGGCTTGAACTGATCCTCGGTCAGCTTGCCTTCGAGCCGGCGGCGCGCCTGGTCCCGGAATTCCTCGACGCGGGCATCGACCATCGCCTGATCGTATTGGTCGTATTGATACATGTCAGATCACCCAGTCGATGGCTGCGGGGTCTTTGGGCTTGAGCGTGAGATCGGGGCGCACGGTCGGGCCGAGCGCGCGGATGCGGTCCTTGATGTGAGCCGGGCGCACGCCGCCATCGGCGGTGCGGCTGGCTTCGATCAGATAGGGCACATTGACCCGGCGCGCGGCCTCTTCGGTGGCGAGGATCTGTTCACCCTCCTCGCCGACATCGGCGGCATCGTCGACATGGCGCGACCAGCCCGTCCCGGTCCACCAGATGACATCGCCGGTCTTGAGATCGTTGCCGGTCAGGATCTTCATTGCGTGTGTTCCATCGCAAGGCGCGCCAGTTCGGGATTGGCCCGCGCGGTGACTTCGCCGATCACGATCAGCGCCGGGCTTTGGACCGCGTGTGTCTCGACCAACTCGGGCAGGCTCGCCAGCAGCCCGCGGATGACGCGCATCTGCGGGAGCGCGGCGTTCTCGATCACGGCGAGCGGCATGTCGGGCGCAAGCCCATCGGCCATCAGCTTTTCGGCGATCTGGGCTGCGGTCTTGACGCCCATGTAAATGACGAGGGTACGGCCCTTGCCCGCAAGGCCCGACCAGTCCTGATCCGAGAGGCCCTTGCATTGGCCCGCGACGAAGCTGACGATGCTTGCCGTGTCGCGGTGGGTGAGCGCGATCTGCGTTGCGGCCGCGGCGCCGTTGGCGGCCGAGATGCCGGGCACGATCTCGACCCGCACGCCGGCGGCCCGCGCCTCTTCGGCCTCCTCGCCGCCGCGCCCGAAAATGAGCGGATCGCCGCCCTTCAGCCGCACCACATCGCGCCCGGCAAGCGCCTCGCGCACCAGCAGCGCGTTGATCTCGTGCTGCGGCAGGGTGTGATTCGAGCGCTGCTTCGCGACTGAAATCAGCCGCGCCTCATAGCTTGCGAGCGCCAGGATGTCGCGGCTAACGAGGCCGTCATGGACGATCACCGGTGCGCGCTCGATCAGCCGGGCTGCACGCAGGGTCAGAAGATCGGGATCGCCCGGGCCTGCGCCGACAAGATAGATGGTGCCGCTTTTCATGAAGCGTCTAATGGCGCGGGCAGCGCGCCTGCACCAGCGAGAATGGGTTGGGCGCGTGTTAGGAAAGCTTTGAACCGCCCGTGTGTGCGCCGCTATTCCTTGAGCCCCGCCTGCCTTGCGCTCAGCAGCTCCACCAGCTGATCGAACTGTTTCGACGAGCGCAGGTTGAGGTCACGCTGCGGGAACGGGATCTCGATCTCGTGCTCCCTGAACAGCTGCCAGATGCGCATGTAGACGTCGGAGCGGATATTGGAGATGCCGCCTTCGGGATCCTGGATCCAGAACCGCACCTCGAAATTGACCGAACTGTCGCCAAATTCCATGATGTTGACGCGTGGCTTGGGGTTCTTGAGCACGCGCGGTGTCTCGTCGACTGACTGATAGAGCAGCTTGGTCACCAGCTCGAGATCGCTGTTGTAAGAGACGCCGACCGGTGCCTTCACCCGTACATCCCGGGAGGAATAGGACCAGTTGACGACCTGGTTGACCATCAGGTTCTCGTTGGGGATCAGATGTTCGGTCTGGTCGCGGGTGATGACCGAGATCGCACGGATGCCGATCTTGCGGATTTGCCCGACCGCCTCGTTGCCCGCCTGGTCGCTGACCGAGATGACATCGCCCGGCTTGATCGACCGATCGAGCAGCAGCAGGATGCCCGAGATCAGATTGCCGAAGGTTTTCTGCAGGCCAAACCCGATCGCAAGGCCGAAGGCGCCGCCGAAGAAGGCGAGCACGGTGAGATCGATCCCGACCAGATCGATCCCGATAAAGAAGGCGGCAGTCCAGATCACCACGGTCGCGAGCTTGTCACCCAGCAGCGCCTGTGTTCCGTCGATCCCGCTCATCCGCCCGATGAGATTGCGCGCGATGCGCGTTGCGAACCAGGCGGCGGTGATGACGAGGAGGATGCTCACGATCACGAACAGCACATCGAACACCGAGATGCGCATGGTGCCGACGTCGAGCGCCCACTGATCGAGCGCGCCGATTACTGCGGCACTGGTCTCGCTGGTCGAGGCGAGGTCTGCCTTCGCATTGCCCGCCACTTCGATCACGTCGCTCGCTGGGGCATCTTCAGCGATGCTCCAGGCCTGGCCGGGCTCGGGGTCGGATTCGGGGCCGTATTCGGACGGCTGCATGCCTTCGCCCGCATTGCCCTCGGCCTCGTCCGGCGCAGCGGCCGAGGGAGAAGCGGGGGATACGGGGGCCACGGTCATGGAGGGTCCAGTTGCGCGAGGGCTTGGGCGAGGTCCGCGATGAGGTCGGCCGGGTCCTCCAGCCCGATCGACAGTCGGACCGCAGGCGATACCACGGTTTCGCCTGCCGTAGGGCAGGGCATGGTGCTGCGATAGGCATGCGGCGCGATCGGGAGCGCGAGGCTCTCATAGCCGCCCCAGCTGTAGCCGATCCCGAACAGTTCGAGCGCATCGACCACCTTGCCGCTGGCATCGGGATTGTCGCTGGCAAGAACGAAGCTGAACAGCCCGCAGCCCCCGGTGAAATCGCGGCGCCACAGCGCATGGCCCGGATCGCTCGGCAGCATCGGGCACAGCACCCGGGCGATTTCGGGCTGCGCTTCCAGCCAAGACGCGATTGCAAGCGCACTCGCCGCCGCGCGCTCGAGCCGCAGGGCCATGGTGCGCAGACCCCGCGCGGCGAGCGCCGCATCATCGGGCGAGACCACCTGGCCAAGATCCTGCGAGGTGCGCCGCAGCGCGCGATACCACCGCTCGCCCGCGCTCGCCGAGCCCATCATCAGGTCCGAATGCCCGCCAACGTGTTTGGACAGGCTCATCATCGCGATGTCGCAGCCATGCTCGAGCGCGCGAAACCCGAGCGGGCTTGCCCAGGTGTTGTCAACCAGGCTGACCGCGCCATATTCGCGCGCGATCGCGGCGAGCGCGGGGATATCGCAGACCTCCAGCGTGAGGCTGCCCGGATTTTCGAGCCAGACCGCGCGCGTGCCCTCGCAGAAGGCCGCGCGGTAGCCCGCAAGATCGAGCGGATCGAAGAACCGCGCCTCGATCCCGAGCCGCGCCAGCAGCCCGGTCGCCATCGCGCGCGAGGGATCGTAGGCATTGTCGCACATCAGCAGCACATCGCCCGGCTTCAGCACCGCGAGCAGCGCGCCGGCGATGGCGGCAACGCCGCTGGGATAGAGCACGGTGCCGGCGGCGCCCGGCTCGATCTGCGTCAAAGCCTCTGCCAGCGCCCATTGCGTGGGCGCGCCGCGCCGACCGTAGAAGAATTCGCCGTCGCTGTTGGAGCCGGTTGCTGCCTTGCGCGCGGCTTCATCGGGGTACAGGTGGGTCGAGGCGCGCCAGACCGGCGGGTTGACCACGCGGCCCGTCCATTCCTCGCGCCGCCCGGCATGCGCGATGCGGGTGTGCGGTGCGAGCGGATCGGCGCGGCCCGCCGGAGGGGGTGGCTTGTCGCTCAATCCGCTGGGCCTTGCAGCTTGGGGGTTTGTGGATCGGCGGCCCATTCCTGCCAGCTGCCATCATACAGCCGGGCATTCTCGATGTTCGCCAGATGCAGCGCAAACAAGAGGACCGAGGCGGTGACCCCGCTGCCGCAGGTGGTGACGATTGGCTTTGCCGGATCGATCCCCGCCTCGGCGAAGAGCGCGCGGAGCTCGGCGGGCGATCGGAAGGTGCCATCCTCGGCGAAAACCTTGCCGAACGGCAGGTTGAGCGATCCCGGGATGCGCCCGTTCTGGCCACCATGGATCGGATCGATGCCGGTGCCGAACACCCGGTCGGCGCTGCGCGCATCGAGGATCTGGTCGCTCCCGGTCTCGATCATCGCCAAGACGTCGCGCTTGGTGACGATGCGCTGCGGCGCTGGCAGGGCCACGGGGTCGGCAGGGGCGATCTCCGGCGAACCGCTTTCGAGCGCAAGGCCTTCGCCGCGCCACTTGGCCATTCCCCCATCGAGGAGCGCGACATCGGCGATGCCGTGCGCCTTCAAGGCAAACCAGGCGCGCGCGCAGCTTTTGACCGCGCTGTCATCGTAGAGCACGATCCGCTCGCCTTCGCGCCAGCCCAGCTGCGCGAGCCGCTCGGCGAGCTGCGCCGGGCTCGGCAGCGCGGCGGGGACGAGCGACGCGGCATCGGTGAGGCTCGCCAGGTCGAGAAAGCGGCTGCCGGGAATGTGCGCTTCTTCGAATTCGGTGCGCGCATCGCGTGCCGCCGCAGGCAGGTGGAGCGAGGCATCGAGGATCATGAGGCTGGGCGAGCCCAGATTGTCCGCGAGCCAATGGGCCGAGACGAGTGGGGGAAAAGCTTGGGTCATGCGAGCGGACTAGCGGGATCGAGGCGGCAAGCCAAGGGGCCGGCCAAGCGGGCGCCTTGCGGGTTTTGCCGCTCCGGGTCGCCGAGGGCGTCAGGCCGGCTCGGAAAGCGGCTGTTGGCGGATTTCGCTGGCGCGCAGGCCCTCGATCCCGCCCGGCGGCGTATCGAGCGCAATAGGATGCAGCCTTGCCCGACCTGCCTGAGCCAGGCCGGCTTGGTCCAGGCCGATGGGCCCGGCGCTCGCCATGCTTGGGCTGCCGATGACGTAACTGCGCGTGATCGCCCCGCCGCCGGGGCCCTCGAGCGCGATGTGCAGCAGCGGCACGAACAGCGGCTTTGCGCCTTGGTGCATCGCCTCGATATCGCTCAACGCGAGCTGGGACGTCGCGCTGATCGTGCGGCGCTGATGCGGGCCGATGCGCTCGATCGTGGCAAGCGGCTGGTCGATCCGAGCAGCCATGTCGTCAACGCCCGCGCGCTTGGCGCAGACCAGCCGTGCGTCGATCCCGAGGTCGCGCACGGCCCGCTCGGATCGGTTCCACAGCGTCAGCCGGTATTCGAGGGTGAACATCATGAAGCTGCGCGTTGCGCGGAAAATGTCGAGCGAGAGGTCGATGACGGGAGGCTCGGCTGGCTTGGGATCGGGCAATTCTGCGCTGCGCAAAAGCGACAGCACCCCGGCGTCGGTTTGGGCAGGGCGCCAGGACGGGTTCTTAGCAACAGTGCGGGAAGGGGCGAGCGCCAATGCGGGCTCTGGCGGGCGCGCCCTGATCGTCTCGCGCACCCGGTTGGCAAGTTCGCTGTCCTGACCGTCCGCAAGGCTTGGCAGCCGGCGATTGCCTCGCGCCATCCAGGCCATCACCGCCAAAACGCCGATCAGAAGCGCGACCATAGCCCAAAGCCAGGTATAAGGTTTGCGCACCTCTTGCTCGGCCAAGGGGGCTCCCGGCGCGATCGCGTCCGGACCGGCCGGTGCGAGACCTGCGGCGGCACCGCTGCCATCGGGCATGACATCAACCCATTCGCCCTCGCCGATCAGGAAATCCTCGGTGCCCGGTGGCTGGACCTCGTCGAGGGTGCTCGGAAGGGGTGCTCGACGATTTTCGTCGGGGACGGAAGGGCGGGGCGAAGCGGTGCCTGTAGGGGGCGAGAGCCTTGCCGGGTTGCCATCGGGCACAGCCGCCGTGGAGGGCTGCGAGGAAGGTGCGGGGGCGACACTGGCGGGGCTCGGCGCAGGAGCGCTGCGCGCCGGCTGCGCTGACGGGCTCTGGCTGCGCTCTTGCGGGATCACGCGCGGGGGGATCGGCACGCCGGCCCGTTCGTCAGCCGGACCCTCGGGCTGCGGCGCTGATGCGGGCGGCAGCGTGAAGTCCGCTGGCGCGTTTTGCGCTGCCAGGGCGGCAGGAATGCCGAGCAACAGCGCCGCACCGACCACCGCGCGCCAGGCGTTTGCGGCCGACCAGGGGCACTGGGCCAGAGCGGCAACAGGGGCAGGGCGGCAGGGCATTCGCATCGGTAATTCAGGATGTCCTTCAGGGTCGGTCAGCGTAAGCCGCCAACCCAGCTTGCGAGGCCAGGGTCCAGCGCAGCTTAACCATGCTAGCCTAGCCGATCCGGGGCCCCGGGCAAAGCCCGCAGAAACGGCGCTGGGCGCTTGCAAGCCACACCCCTTCGCGGCAGAAGCGCGCGGATGACCTCTCCCGACCAGCCCGCTTTCCTCGGCAAGCAGACCGCGCTCCCCGCCTCGCCCGAGGAAGCCGTGCTCGATTACGTACCCAATCCGCGGCCCGGCGCGCTCTATCTGGTGCGGTTTGCAGCGCCTGAATTCACCTCGCTGTGTCCCGTCACCGATCAGCCCGATTTCGCGCACCTGGTGATCGATTATGCGCCTATGCAAACGATCGTCGAATCGAAAAGCCTCAAGCTCTTTCTCGGCAGCTTTCGCAACCACAACGGCTTTCACGAGGATGTCACCGTGGGCATCGGCCAGCGACTGTTCACCGAGATGAGCCCGCGCTGGCTGAGGATCGGGGGCTATTGGTATCCGCGCGGCGGTATCCCGATCGACGTGTTCTGGCAGAGCGGCGCGCCGCCTGCGGAGTTGTGGCTGCCCGACCAGGGGGTTCAGCCTTATCGCGGGCGGGGCTGACCCCCCCGCGGCTGACCCCCCCGTTGTTGCGGCTTAGCGCGAGAGCGAGATGTGGCGCTTCATGTGGTGGTCGATATTGCCGAACTCGCTCTCGAAGATCGTCAGGCGTTTGAAATAGTGACCGATCGCATATTCGTCGGTGACCCCGTTGCCGCCGTGGATCTGGACCGCTTCCTGCCCGATCAGCCGCGCCGCCTGGCCGATCCGCACCTTCGCCGCCGAGACCGCGAGCTTGCGCGTGCGCTCATCGGCATCGAGCCGCAGGGTGGCAAGATAGGTGAGCGAGACCGATTGCTCGTATTCGGTGTACATGTCGACCATGCGATGTTGCAGCACCTGGAACTTGCCGATCGCCACGCCGAATTGCTTGCGCTGCTTTGAATAGTCGAGCGTCATCGCATGGGCGACCTTCATCGCGCCGCACGCCTCGGCGCATTGCGCGGCGATCGCCTCGTCGGTGACCAGCTCGATCAGCGCGAGCCCGTTGCCTTCCTCGCCGATCAGCGCATCGGCAGGCACGCTCACATTCTCGAAATAGACCTCCGAGGCACGCCGCCCGTCGACCGTGGGAAAATCACGGGTGACGACACCGGCGGCGGATTTGTCGAGGATGAACACCGAGACGCCAGCGCGATCGCGGCGCTCGCCGCTGGTGCGGGCGGTCACGATCAGGTGGCTCGCCCAAGGCGCGCCGATGACGACCGCCTTGTGGCCATTGAGGACATAGCCCGCGCCGTCCTTCTTCGCGGTGGTCTCGAGATCGGCATAGTCATAGCGGCCGCGCGGCTCGGCATAGGCGAAGGCGAACACCCGCTCGCCCGCGATGATTGCGGAGAGATGCTCCTCCTTTTGCCCATCAGTGCCAGCGTGCTTGAGGAAGCCGCCGGCGCACACCACGGTGGGGACGAACGGCTCGACCACGAGGCCTTTGCCGAATTCCTCCATCACCACCATCGCATCGACCGCGCCGCCGCCAAAGCCGCCATCCTCCTCGCTGAACGGCATGCCAAGGATGCCGAGCTCGGCGAGCTTCGCCCAGACTTGCGGCTGCCAGCCGGCCTCGCTCGCGATCGCCTTGCGGCGGGTCTCCCAGTCATATTGCTCGCGCACCATGCGCGAGAGGCCATCGCGCACCATGTCCTGTTCTTCGGTGAAGTTGAAATGCACTTGGGTTCTCTCCGGTGTTTGAGCGCAGGCGTTAAAGGCCCAAAATCATCTTGCTGATGATGTTGCGCTGGATCTCGTTCGATCCGCCATAGATCGAGGTCTTGCGCATGTTGAAATAGGCCCCTGCAGAATGTTCGGCATAATCGGGGCCGATCGGGTATTCGTTCGACATGTTGTCGTTGGCAAGGCCGCGATAATAGGGCGTGCCATAGGTGCCGACCGCCTCTAGCGTGAGCTCGGTCAGGCGCTGCTGGATTTCGGTGCCCTTGATCTTGAGGATCGAGCTTTCCGGCCCCGGACCCTTGCCCGCCTGTTCGCCTGCAAGCGTGCGCAGTTCGGTGATCTCGAGCGCGGCGAGATCGATCTCGAGCTGGCTCACCTTGCGCGCGAAATCCAAGTCGTCGATGAGCGGCTGGCCGTCCAGCGTTTCGTGGGCCGCGATCTCGCGCAGCTTCTCGACGCCGCGCTTAGAGCGGGCGACGCCGGCAATGCCGCTGCGCTCATGCGCCAAGAGGAACTTGGCATAGGTCCAGCCCTGGTTCTCGATGCCGACGAGATTTTCGACCGGCACGCGCACGTCGGTCAGCCAGGTTTCATTGACCTCGTGGGTCCCATCGAGGAGCTTGACCGGCTTCACCTCGAGCCCGGGCGTCTTCATGTCGATGAGGAGGAAGCTGATCCCTTCCTGCGGCTTGGCGGCCTGCGGGTCGGTGCGCACGAGGAAAAAGCCCCAGTCGGCGTATTGAGCAAGCGTCGTCCAGGCCTTCTGGCCGTTGACGATGTAATGATCGCCGTCCTTCACCGCGGTGGTCTTGAGGCTGGCAAGGTCAGAGCCCGCGCCCGGCTCGGAATAACCCTGACACCACCACACATCGCCCGAGCGGATGCCGGGGAGATGGCGCGCCTTCTGTTCGGCGTTGCCGAAGGTGTAGATCACGGGAGCGACCATCGAGACGCCGAACGGCAGCGGCATGATCGCATTGACCCGCGCGTTCTCTTCGGACCAGATGTAGCGCTGTGTCGGCGTCCAGCCGGTGCCGCCATGTTCGACCGGCCATGCGGGGACCGACCAGCCCTTTTCGCCCAGAATCTTGTGCCAGGCGAGGAAATCCTCGCGCGGCAGGTCTTCGCGCAAGCCAGCATCGGCGAGATGCTTGGGATAGTTCGCTTCGATGAACGCGCGCACTTCCTCGCGAAAGGCGATCTCTTCGGGGGTGAATTCGAGGTTCATGGTCTCTCCGGCTCCTAGATCTTGTCAGCGGGGTTCTTGTCAAAGGAAGCTACGCTGTGAAAGGGGAAATTCTTCATCCCGGCAAATGAGCTGCGGAAATCGCGCTGAGTGCGCAGGCCTATCCGCGATGTCCGCGCTCACCTCCCATTGCAGCCTTGCAACAGAAGCTTCGCATTGTGTAAGCACTGCGATAAATCTGGATCCGCATTCGGCATAGACCGTCTAGACCATCCAGCGCGTCTTTACGAACGAAGGAAACCCCCTTGCGCATGATCGCCTTTCTCGTCGCCCTGCTCATGGCATCCCCTGCGCTTGCCCAAGGCATCCAGCAGACCAAGGGCGATTTCGAGGACAAGTTCCGCCAACTCGACGAGGTGCTGCCCACCCCCAACGATTACCGCAACGCTAGCGGCGCGCCGGGGCATGAATATTGGCAGCAGCAGGCCGATTATCGGATCAACGCCACCCTCGACGAGGAAGCACGCCGCATCACCGCGCGCGCCAGCATCACCTACAAGAACAATTCGCCCGACACCCTGCCGTGGATCTGGCTGCAGCTCGACCAGAACATCTTCAAGCAGGATTCGATGTCCGAACTCACCACCGATTTCGGCGGGCCGGGGCGGCGCGGTCCCGCGGTCAGCGCGGGCGGGGGCGGGGAGCCGCCCAAGCTCAGCCTCGAGGAATTGCGCCGCCAGCAGGCGATGGACGACAACACCTACGGCTATGACATCACCCGCGTCGCGCTCACTGCCGGCGGGCGGGCGCTGCCCTCCACCGTGGTGGGCACGCTGATGCGGATCGACCTCGCCACCCCGCTGCGCCCCGGCCAGAGCGTCAGCTTCGATATCGACTGGGCGTTCAACATCGTCGAGGAGGACGTGATCTTCGCGCGCTCGGGCTATGAGCATTTCCCCGACGATCCGCGCGAGGGCGGCAACGACCTCTTCCTCCTCGCCCAGTGGTTTCCGCGCCTCGTCGCCTATTCGGACTACGAGGGCTGGCACAACAAGGAGTTTCTCGGGCGCGGCGAATTCACGCTCGAATTCGGCAATTACGATGTCAGCCTGACGGTGCCGAACGATCACATCGTTGCCTCCACCGGGGTGCTGGCGAACCCGACCGCGGTGCTCACCGCGACCCAGCGCCAGCGGCTCGCACAAGCGCGCGACGCCGATGCGCCAATGTTCATCGTCACCCCCGAGGAGGCCGAGGCGAACGAATCGAGCAATCCGACCGGGACCAAGACCTGGCGCTACACCGCGCAGAACGTGCGCGATTTCGCCTGGGCCTCGAGCCGCAAATTCGCCTGGGACGCGCAAGGGCACAAGCAGCCCGGGGCCGAGAACCCGGTCGTGATGGCGATGTCGTTCTACCCCAAGGAAGGGGGCGAGCTGTGGCAGAAATATTCGACCGCCGCAGTGGTCCACACTCTGAAGGTCTATTCGCGCTTCAGCTTCGATTATCCCTATCCCACCGCGCAAAGCATCAACGGTCCGGTCGGCGGGATGGAATATCCGATGATCACCTTCAACGGCCCGCGCACCAATCTCAACGATGACGGCACGCGGACCTATTCCGAAAGCGAGAAGGTGTTCCTCGTGGGCGTCGTCATCCACGAGATCGGGCACATCTATTTCCCGATGACGGTCAATTCCGACGAGCGCCAGTGGACCTGGATGGACGAGGGCATCAATTCCTTCCTTGACAGCGTCGCGGGCTATGAATGGGATCCCGACATGCCGTGGGGCGGCAGCCTGCCGCGCGATCTCATCCCCTACATGACCTCGCAAAACCAGGTGCCGATCATGACCCATTCGGACAGCGTGCTGAACCTGGGGCCCAATGCCTATGGCAAGCCGTCGGCGGCCTATCACATCCTGCGCGATACGATCATCGGTCGCGAACGGTTCGATTTCGCGCTCAAGGAATATGCGCGCCGCTGGAAGTTCAAGCGGCCCACGCCGTCCGATTTCTTCCGCACCATCGAGGAAGCCTCGGGCACCGATCTCGACTGGTTCTGGCGCGGCTGGTTCTACACCACCGACCACGTCGATATCTCGCTCGATTCGATCCACAAACTGCGGCTGGACACCAAGAACCCCGATATCGACCTTGCCCGCCGCCGCGAGGAATTGCGCGACGAGCCCGAAAAGATCGGCGTGCGCCTCGACCGTCAGCAGGGCACGCCGATCTGGGTGCTCGAAAATCCCGGCATCACCGATTTCTACGACGAGAACGACCAGTTCACCGTGACCCCCAAGGACCGCAAGAGCTATGAGAGCTTCCTCGAAGGGCTCGAGCCGTGGGAGCGCCGGGTGTTCGACCGGGCGGTCGAAGAGGACAAGAACTACTATGTCCTCAGCTTCTCGAACAAGGGCGGGCTCGTCATGCCGATCATCCTCGGCCTGACCTTCGCCGATGGCACCACCGACAAGATGATGATCCCGGCCGAGATCTGGCGCCGCAATCCGCACACCGTCAGCAAGCTGCTGGTCTTCCCCAAGGATAAGGAGCTTAGCCAGGTTGTGCTCGATCCCGATTGGGAGACCGCCGACGCCGATGTCGAGAACAACTATTATCCCCGGCGCATCGTCAACAGCCGGATCGAGGCGTTCAAGAGCCCCGAGCCGACCTCGCGCACCGGCCGTGACCTGATGGCCGAGGTGCTGGTGCAGGATGACGAGGATGAGGAGGCAGACGACGAGGGCGCGCAATGATCGCTCGCTTGCTTGCCGTTCTCGCCATGCTGACAGCGGTGCCGCTTGCCGCCCACCAGCAGAAGATCGCCATCTCGATCCTCTCGCACAACGAGCGCAGCGGGATGCTCGAAGTGGTCCACCAGGTGCCGCTGCACGATGCTGAACACGCCCTGCGCGCGCTCGGGATCAAGCAGGCGGACATCATCAACGATATGGAAAGCCGCCGCGCCTTTGCTCGCTACATCGCCGATCGTTTCGAGCTTGCGATCGAGGGCGAGGCAATCGAGCTTGCGCTCCTCGGGAGCGAGATCGAGGGCGGCGGGCTCTATGTCTATCAGGAAGCGCCATCGCCCGGGCGCGGGAGCGAGCTCGAAGTGCGCTCGGCGATCATGACCGACATCTGGGCGCGCCAGGAAAACCGCGTCAACCTGGGCGATGGGACGAATGTCGCAACGCTGATCTTCCGCGCGGGCGATCCGGCGAAGCGCGGCGTGCTGCCGTGAGATTGCGACTGTAAACCGCCTGACCCGGCGCTGATCGCGCCGCAGAGCGGCGCGCCAGCCTAGCCGCGCGAGGCGCTCTCGAGCAGTTCGCAAGTGACGGGATAGCCCGCATCCTCGAGGATCGTCAGCATCGCGGCACCGCTGCTGGTGTCGATCTGCGGGGTGATCGTCCTGACCGGGATCGCGAGCGCCTGCGCCCGCGCTTGCTCGAAGCTGGTGAACAGCGCCAGCCGTTCAAGATTGCGCCGCGTAGGGAAGATCAGCTTGATCTCGCCACACGCCGCCATCTCGAGCGCGGCCTGGGGGCTGGTCCAGAAAAGGCGGGTGTTCTCGGTCTGGTCGATCGAGATCGCGACATCGCCGGTGCCGAGATCCGCGAGATAGAACCTTGTGTCATATACCCGCGCGAGCTTCTCGTTCTGCGGAAACCAGCGGGCAAAGGGCGTGATCGCGGCAAAGTCGAGCGACCAGCCGAACCGCTCCAGCACCGGCTCAAGCGCGCCGATCTGCGCCAACACGCCGCGCGCCTCGTCGGCGCGTTGGGCGGTGATATCGCCCGCAAGGCCTAGCGCGAGCCCGGTCTCCTCGAGCGTTTCGCGAATCGCGGCGATCTGGTGCGCGGCTTCCTCGAGCGGCAGGTCGGTGCCGCCGTTCGCCGCCACGCTGCGCGCCAGGTCGAAATCTGCCGGATCGACCCTCCCGCCGGGGAACACCGCCATGCCGCCCGCAAAGGCCATGTCGCGCGAGCGCACCGTCATCAGCACCTGCGCCGGGCCGCCCTCAGGGCAGCGGCGATAGATGATGATGGTCGCAGCCGGGATCCCGTCGCGCTGGACGGGCGAGGGGTCGGCGGCGGCGTTCGAGCGGGCGTTGGCGGGTCGGGAATCGCGGTCCATTGCCGCGGTGATGCCCGGTGAGGAGCGGATTGCCAAGCTGCGGCTTTATCATCAACCGCAGGCTCCTCGGCATGGCCAAGCCGCACAACGGCAGGATGTGTCGGCAAGGTTTACATTCCGCTGCATCAGGCGCGCGGGTCAACCATCTAATAGATTGATAAATCAACAACAACTGAGTTTGGCACGCCAAGTGCATAGATCTGTGTAGCCGAAATGGTCTTCGAAACGAGGTGAGACTTTCCTGGTCTCTGGTCTTGCCTCCCCGATACGAGAAAAGCCGCTCTGCCTGGTCCGCAGAGCGGCTTTTCCTTTTGGTCGAAGGAAAGCGCTGGCGCCGCCTGCTAGGCGGCCACGGCCTTACTCAGCCTTGGCCGCGCCGACCTGTTCGAGCATCTGCTTCAATTCGCCCGCCTCGAACATCTCCATCATGATGTCGCTGCCGCCGACGAATTCGCCCTTGATGTAGAGTTGCGGGATCGTCGGCCAGTCTGAAAAGGACTTGATGCCTTGGCGGATCTCCATGTCCTGGAGCACATCGACGCTCTCGTACTGGACGCCGCAATGATCGAGGATCGCAATGGCGCGGCTCGAAAAACCGCATTGCGGGAAGAGCGGCGTGCCCTTCATGAACAGGACGACATCGTTTTCGCCGACGAGCGAGGCGATCCGTGCATTGATATCAGCCATGGGGTCGGGTGCCTTTTGGATGGTTGAACAACTGCTGGCTACGTGGGAACCACGGTGGTGAGTTGCAAGGCGTGCAGCTCGCCGCCCATCTTCTCACCGAACGCGGCATATACCAGCTTGTGCTGCTGGACCCGCGATTTGCCGATGAATTGCGGCGCTGTGACGCGCGCGGCCCAATGGTTGTCATCGCCGGCGAGGTCGGTCAGTTCGACGTTTGCACCGGGCAGAGCAGCCTCGATAGCGGTGATGATGTCTTCGCCGCGCATCGGCATGGCCAGGGTACTCCTTCAGCTCTCGCTCATCAACTGGCGGCGGGCCTCCACGGAGAATTCCTGGAGCTTGGCGCGAATGTCGGCTTCGCTCACATCGGCCTCGGCCGCAGTGAGATCGCCGAGCACCTTGCGGATCACGTCCTCATCGCCCACTTCCTCGAAATCGGCCTGAACGACCGCCTTCTTGTAGGCATCGGTTTCCTCCGGCGTCAGGCTCATCAGGCCTGCGGCCCATTCTCCGAGCAGGCGATTGCGCCGCGCGGCGACTTTGAAAGCGGTCTCGCCGTCCATCGCGAATTTGGCTTCCTCGCCGCGCTGGCGGTCGTTGAAATCGGTCATCAATCCCTCCGGGTCTGCGCCCCCGCTTCGCAATAGAGCCGGTGTGCGCGAGCGGCAAGCGCGCTGTTAGTCGATCGTCACCACCAGCTTGCCCACCGCCTCGCGGTTTTCAAGCTTGGCGATCGCTTCGCCCGCCCGTTCGAGCGGGAAAGTCTCGGAGACCAGCGGATCGATTTTGCCTGCCGCCATCAGTTCGAACAATTCGTTGACCTGCGCTACGAACCTTGCGGGTTCGCGCGCGGTGAAGGCGCCCCAAAAGACGCCGCAGATGTCGCAGGATTTGAGCAGCGTGAGGTTGAGCGGCATCTTTGCGATCCCGGCGGGAAAGCCGACCACCAGAAACCGCCCTTCCCAGGCGATCGCGCGCAGCGCCGGTTCGGAATATTGCCCGCCGACGATGTCATAGACGATGTTGGCGCCGCCCGGCCCGCAAGCAGCCTTGAACGCCTCGGCGAGATCTTTCGAGGCGGCCTTGTCCATTTCCTCGCGCGGGTAGATCACGACCTCGTCGGCTCCCGCCTTTCGGGCAACCTCGCCCTTGGCCTCGCTCGAAACCGCCGCGATGACGCGCGCGCCATAGGCCTTGGCCAGCTCGACCGCCGAAAGGCCCACGCCGCCCGCTGCGCCCAGGATCAGGACGGTGTCGCCTTCCTTGATGTGCCCGCGATCCTTGAGCCCGTGGATGGTCGTGCCATAGGTCATCAGCAGCGAGGCGGCCTTCTCGAACGCGACGCCATCCGGCACCGGGAACATGCGCGCGGCCGGCACGATCGCCTTTTCGCGCAAACCGCCATTGCCCATCCCTGCCATCACCCGGTCACCGACCTTGAAATGCTCGACCCCTTCGCCGACCGCTTCGACGATGCCGGCGATCTCGCCGCCGGGCGAATAGGGCCGCTCGGGCTTGAACTGGTAGAGATCGCGGATCATCAGCGTATCGGGATAGTTGATCGCGCAGGCCTTGACCGCGACCAGCACCTCGCCCTTGCCGGGCACGGGCACGTCGATTTCGTCGAGCGTGAGCGTCTCAGGCCCGCCGATATGGTGGGTGCGGATCGCTTTCATCGGTATCCCTCCTCGTGAGCTGCTGGTCAGATATTGGTGCCGCGGGTGAGCCAGCCGAGCGCTCCCCCCCGGTTTGTCTCGAAGGCCGAGATCGCGTGGTCACGCTCAAGCGTCAGCGCAACCTCGTCGAGGCCGCCCATCAGGCAATGCTTGCGGAACGGGTCGAGCTCGAATGCAAAGCGATCCTGGAAGGGCGTGGTGACGGTCTGCGTTTCGAGGTCGATGTCGATCGCATGGCCCTCACGCGCGACTTCGAGCAGCCGATCGACCGCGCTCTGCGGCAGCACAATCGGCAAGATCCCGTTCTTCACGGCATTGCCGGAAAAGATGTCCGAATAGCTCGGTGCGATCACCGCCCTGATGCCGAGATCGAGCATGGCCCAGGCGGCGTGTTCGCGGCTCGACCCGCAGCCGAAATTGTCGCCCGCGATCAGAATCGGCGCACCCTCATAGGCGGGATCATCGAACACATTGCCGGGGGTCGCCCGCACTGTCTCGAACGCGCCTTCGCCAAGGCCTTCGCGGGTGATGGTCTTGAGCCACCGCGCAGGGATGATGATGTCGGTATCGACATTCTTCTGGCCGAACGGGATCGCCTTCCCGTTCACCCGCGTGACTGGTTGCATAGCGCTTCTCCGCCGCAGTGAGGGGCTCAATCGGTTTGCGGCGGTTCGCCCGAGGGCACTTCGCCCGGCGGCACGGACTTGTCCTGCGGCTTCTTCATG
The DNA here is from genome assembly GCA_036835265.1 of Erythrobacter sp. Taxonomy (GTDB): domain Bacteria; phylum Pseudomonadota; class Alphaproteobacteria; order Sphingomonadales; family Sphingomonadaceae; genus Erythrobacter. The sequence continues at coordinate 23,241 of DAITMG010000014.1, forward strand.
AATCGCCGCCCGGCATAAAGCAGCGCAGCGGCAATGGCGGCAGAACCGATCGCGGCAGCGGCGCGGCCGGCCGTGTTGTTGTCCTTCTCGCCCGTTTCTTTGTCTTGTTCTTTTGTCATGTCTTTCACCATGCGCCTGGCGCGGCCGCGTTTCAAGAGCGTGATCGATGCAGCGGGGCTCAGGCGAGTTCGCGCGGATCGGTCAGCCGGCCCGTGACCGCGCTGGCCGCGGCCATTGCGGGCGAGACAAGATGCGTGCGCGCGCCCGGGCCCTGTCGCCCGACGAAGTTGCGGTTGGAGGTCGAGGCGCAGCGCTCGCCGGCGGGGATCTTGTCGGGGTTCATCCCCAGACATGCCGAGCAGCCCGGCTCGCGCCATTCGAACCCGGCCTGCGTGAAGATCCGGTCGAGCCCTTCGGCTTCGGCCTCCCGCTTCACCAGCCCCGAGCCCGGCACGATGATCGCCCAGCGCACAGTGTCGGCCTTCCTGCGCCCGTCGAGGATTTGCGCTGCTGCGCGCAGGTCTTCGATGCGGCTGTTGGTGCAACTGCCGATGAACACGTTCTCGATCGCGATGTCGCGCATTGCGGTGCCCGGCGTCAGGCCCATGTAATCGAGGCTCTTTTGCGCTGCGTCCTGCTTGGAAGGATCAGCGAAGCTTGCAGGCGAGGGCACCACCCCGGTGATCGGCACGACATCCTCGGGGCTCGTGCCCCAGGTGACGCTCGGCGCGATCCGGTCGGCCTGGATGACGACGCTCTTGTCGAATGCGGCGCCTGCATCTGTGCGCAAGGTTTTCCAGTATGCGAGCGCCCGGTCCCACTCGGCGCCCGTGGGGCTCATCGGGCGATCCTTGAGATAGGCGAACACTGTTTCGTCGGGCGCGATCAGCCCGGCACGCGCGCCCGCCTCGATGCTCATGTTGCAGACCGTCAGCCGCTGCTCGACGCTCATCGCCTCGAACACCGCGCCGCGATATTCGATCACGTGGCCAGAGCCGCCGGCCGCGCCGATCTCGCCGATGATGTGAAGGATGAGGTCTTTCGCGCTGATCCCTGCGCCCAGCATCCCCTCGACGCGGACTTCCATCGTCTTGGAGCGCTGGAGCAGCAGCGTTTGCGTTGCGAGCACATGCTCGACTTCGCTCGTCCCGATGCCGAAGGCGAGCGCGCCGAGGCCGCCGTGGCTCGCGGTGTGCGAATCGCCGCAAACGATCGTGGTGCCCGGCAGCGAGAAGCCCTGTTCGGGCCCCACCACATGGACGATCCCCTGCTCGGCGGCGGTTGCTTCGATGTAGCGGATGCCGAACTCGGGCGCGTTGCGCTCGAGCGCTGCGAGCTGCGCCGCGCTTTGGGGGTCCGCGATCGGCAAGCGCGAGCCGTCGGGCGCCAAGCGCGGCGTCGTGGGCAGGTTGTGATCGGGCACGGCAAGGGTGAGCTCGGGCCGGCGGACCGGGCGACCGGCAAGGCGCAGCGCCTCGAACGCCTGCGGGCTAGTCACCTCGTGCACAAGATGGCGATCGATATAGATCAGCGCGGTCCCGTCATCGCGCTCTTCGACCAGGTGATCGGCCCAGATCTTTTCGTACAGGGTGCGCGCGCGCTCAGCCATTTTTGCCCTTTCGGTTCGCAGAATCGGAACGCGATAGCGGCCAGAGGGCAACCCGTGCAATATTCCCGTTGATCACGGCCAATTTCGTCATGGAGTTTTCACAAGCTTTGCGCTAGCTTACACGCATGTCAGCAATGCCGCCCACCAAGCCTTTTACATACCCGATAACCGTCGCGCCCGATGATATCGATTTCATGGGGCATGTGAACAATGCGCGCTATCTCAATTGGGTGCAGGATGCGGTGCTTGAGCATTGGCGGCGGATCGCGCCGGCCGAGGATGTGGCAAGCAAGGCATGGGTCGCGCTCACGCACGAGATCACGTACCGCCGCCCTGCCTTTCTCGAGGATGACGTTACCGCGAGCCCGGTGCTCGAACGCTACAATGGCGCGCGCGCGTTTTACCACACGGTGATCAAGCGCGGCGAGGAAGTGCTGGCCGAGGTCAAATCGAGCTGGTGCTGCATCGATGCCGAGACCTTGCGCCCCGCGCGCATCGGCGATCACCTGCGCGAAGTGTTCTTTCCCAAGGCGGAGTGATCGCGCAAACGCTGGACGCACCCAAACGCCGCGCCTAAGCGTATCTCGCACATGCACGCGCATTTCTCACTTCCGGCCGAGGCTTTCCAACGGGTGATTGGCCTGGTGCTCGCCGCGCTGGTCGCTGGCTCCTGGCTGACGATCCACTTCTACGGCATGTTCGTGTTCGAGCTCACTTGGGCGAGCCTGCCGCTCGCGCTGGCGCTCGCGGCGGTGCAGGTGTGGCTGAGCGTCGGCGTTTTCATCATCTGCCATGATGCGATGCACGGCAGCCTCGCGCCCGGAATGCCGCGTGTGAATGCCGCGATCGGGGCAGTGCTGCTGATGCTTTATGCGGGCTTCAACTGGAAGCGGATGCGCGCGGCGCATTTCACCCATCACCGGCTCTCGGGCCGCGTGGGCGATCCCGATTTCGACGAGGTTAATCCGTCCAATTTCCTCGCGTGGTACTGGACCTTCTTCAAGCGCTATTTCGGCCTTCAATCGCTGATCTTCGTGCACACGGTGGTGGGCATTTACCTGTTCGTGTTCGGGATCGACTTCGTGAAGATCTTCGTCCTTTACGGAGCGCCTGCGCTGCTATCCTCGCTCCAGCTGTTCTACTTCGGGACCTGGCGCCCGCACCATCAGGCGCCTGACCAGCCCTTCGCCGACAGGCACAACGCGCGCAGCAACGATTTCTCGGTCATTGCAAGCCTGCTCACCTGTTTTCACTTCGGCTATCATCTCGAGCACCACCGCCAGCCCAAGGTGCCATGGTGGGCGCTGCCCGCGGCCAAGAAGGCCGGGGTGGGTCTGGGAGTGGGTCTGGGCGAGCCTCGCCCATTGGAAAGCGAGCAGAGGCAGGGTAAAACGGCGCTGTCATGACACTTGCCGAAATCATCCTCACCGTCCTTTCCTCGCTCATCGGCATGGAAATCTTCGCTTGGGTGGCGCACAAATACATCATGCACGGCTGGGGCTGGGGATGGCACCGCGACCATCACGAGCCTCACGACAACGCGCTCGAGAAGAACGATCTCTTCGCGGTCGTGTTCGGCACGATCAACGCTGCGATGTATATCTACGGCGCGCTTTACTGGGACTGGCTGTGGTGGTTTGCCGTGGGGATCACGCTGTATGGCGTAATCTACACGCTGATCCACGATGGCCTCGTCCATCAGCGCTATTTCAAGTGGGTCCCCAAGAAGGGCTATGCCAAGCGGCTGGTGCAGGCGCACAAGCTTCACCACGCCACCATCGGCAAGGAAGGCGGCGTCAGCTTCGGCTTCGTCTTCGCGCGTGATCCTGCAGTGCTCAAGCGTGAGCTGAAGGAGCAGCGCGAGCGCGGCGTCGCGGTGGTGCGCGACGCGCAGGTCTAGACCGGCGCGCTGCCTAGCCGGCGAATTGCGTGAGGCTCAGATTGTTGCCCTCGGGGTCTAGAAGCCACGCGATCTTCGTGCCCGAGCCGGGATCGGTCCAGATGCCGCGCTCGTCCTGCCCGAAGCCATCATAGACTTCGCATTTGATCCCCTTGTCGGCCAGCGCTTCGAGCGCCGACGCGATATCCTCGACCTGCCAGCCGAGCACCGTGGGCGGACCGGGCTGATGGCCCTCGACCACTGTCAGCCGCAGCATCGTGCCGGCAAGGTCATAGGTCACTGCATAGGGATCGGCGCCCGTTTCGGTCAGGCCGAGCGTCTCGGTGTAGAAGCTGCGCGCCTGCGCCATGTCGGCGGTGAGCACGAAGCAGACGGGCTTGGCATCTTTCAGCATGGCGGTCCTCTCCCCCTCGCAAAGGGTCGCGACTCGCTGATGCCGGGCGCTGCCCCGAAGGGGAGCCTATCCTCGCACGGCGGTGACCACAAAGCCAATCATGCCGCTGCAATCCGCGCGGCGTGCTCCTTGATCAACCCGATCATGTTGGGGACGCCCTGTGTGCGGTTGGACGACAGCTGGTTCTTGAGGTCGAACGGCTCGAGCGCGGCGGTGATGTCCATCGCAGTCACCTCGCCCGCCGGCCGGTCCTGCACCGCAGCGATCACCAGCGCAACGATGCCTTTGGTGATGGCGGCATTGCTGTCGGCGAGGAAATGGAGGGCGTTTTCGCTCGTGGTCGGATAGACCCAGACAGAGGCAGAACAGCCGCGCACCAGCGTCGCATCGGTCTTGAGGGCATCGGGCATGTCATCGAGCTCGCGGCCGAGCTCGATCAGCAGGCGATAACGCTCGTCGCCTTCGAGAAATTGGTATTCTTCAAGGATATCGGTCAGCGATCGCATGGCGCGCTATGTAGGGTCCGGCGCGCCGGTGTCCAGCATTGTGTCAGCGGCAAACGGCACGCTGTCCGCTCAAAGTTCGACGCCGCTGGCGATCGCCTCGAGCTTCTTGATCCGCTCCTTCAAGTCGGCGAGCTCGATCCGTGCGGCGCCCACGCTCAGGCCCTTGTCGTCCTCGCCTCGGCCCGCTTGCGCGGCGCGGCGCTCTTCGAGTTCGCGGCGCTTCAATTCGAGCCAGCCCTGCCAGGCGCGCAGCAGCGCGAACACGACAACGCTGATGCCCAGAAGGCAGGTGAGGGCGATCACGATCACCGGATCGATAGAGGTCGCATCGATCATCATTCGCTAAGGTCCTCTTTGCTGGGCTTTACCTGGGAAGATCGGATCTCGCTCGCTATCGCGGTCTCGCTCCGGCGCAGCGCGTCGATCTCGGCGGAGATCCGTTCGCGCTCGCGCACGTCGGACGAATTGGCCTCGGTCGCGATGCGTTCGAGCACCTGGATACGCTCGCGCAGGTGCTCGATCTCGCGGCGGTCCGCCTCGATCTCCTGCGCCGAGCGCGGCGCGAAGATCGGATTGCCGTCCTCGTCGCGCGTCACCCCCATCTCGCGATCGTGGCGGCGCGACCAGATCGTCACGAACCCCCAGATGGCAACGATGATGACAGCGGCGGTCCAGAAGGTCACTGCGAACTCTCCCGCTCGGAGGTGCGTGACGCAAGGCGCAAGGCCTCGATCTCGTCGGACAGCATCTGCCCGCGATCGGTCGCGATCCGCTCGAGCACGGCAAGGCGATCCTCGATATGCGCGGTGCGCTCGGCGATCGCCTGAAGTTCGCCGCCGCCCGGTGCTGCCTGCATCTCGCGGCGCAGGCGCTTGGCTCGCATCTGCTGGGCGACGATGGCATTCAGGCTAACCCCGATGATCAGCACGATCGCCACGACGGTCAATGCAATGATGACGAGTTCGTCCATCACGCATTGCCCTTATCGGTGCGCCCTTCGAGCGCCTTGGTGCGCAGCGCTTCGATCTCGGCGCCGAGATGATAGCCGCTGTCGGTGACGATCCGCTCGACATTGGCGAGCCGGTCCTTGACCGACCCCAGCTCGGCGCGCAGCTCGGCGTTTTCCTGGGTCAGGAGCGCGACGCGCTCTTTCGCCTGGTTGTCGGTGACAGGCTTCAATGCCTGCCCCCACGAACCTTCGAGCGGATAGCCGTTCTTGACGCGCAGCCAGGTGGTGAACACCCACCCGCCGATTGCGGCGAGGCCGACGATGGTCAAGAATTCAGGCGTGATCAGGTCGCCCATCATGCTTTCTCCCGGCTGGCGAAATCGAGCGGGACGCCGGCGTTGGCGGCATCGGTTTCGCGGGTATCGCGCAGCGCCTCGATCTGGGTTGCGATATCGTAGCCACGATCGGTCACGATCCGCTCGAGCACCTGGACGCGGTCCTCGAGCTTGGCGATGTGCGAGGCGTATTGCGCGGCCTTCTCGGCGCTGAGCGTCGCGGTCGCCTCCAGCTCCATCTTGGCGATCTTCTGCCGGTGGCTTGTCCAGATCGCAACTACTGGGATCGATACCCCGATAATGGGTATCATGAGGGCAAGGGTGCTCGGATCCATGTGCGGTTTTCCTGTTCGAGTGTGGTCTAGTTTGCGGTGCGCAGCGCTTCGATCGCGTCGGCTGTGCGGCGGGCGGGATCGGTCGCGATGCGCTCGAGCACGGCGATGCGGTCCTGCATCAGCGCGACGGTTTCCTTCAGCTCGGCATTCTCGGAAGTGAGCACTTCGCGCTTGCCCGCCTCGCGAAACTTAAGCTCGGCCATTTCCTTGCGGTGCGTGAGGATCGTATCGACAATACCCCACACGGCTGACCCGCCGCCAAGCGCAAACATCACGATAACTACGATTACCCAGCTTTCCATGACGTTGTTCTCCGTGCGTGAATCTGGCCTAGCGCAGCCGCTCGATCTCGGCGTGGAGGCGCTGATTGTTCGAGACATAGTGCGCCTCGACATTGGCGAGGCGGCGGTCGATGTCGCGGAAATTCGCGCGGATCTCGCGGGCGGTGCGCTTGGGGCTCTGGCGCACGCGCTGCCAGTATTCCTGCTCGCGCGCATCCTGGTAGAGATAAGGCGGCTTCTTGTTGAGCAGGAAGCCGGCCGCGATATAGAGCAGCAGCGGCCAACCGAAGGCGAGCGTGAGGCCAACGAAGCCGAGCCGGACCCAGAACCGGTCGACCCCGGTGTAGTCTGCGATCCCGGCGGCCACGCCCAACAGCTTGGCATTGTGCTTGTCGCGATAGAGGCTCGTGCGGGGCGAATTCATGAGCGTTGTCCTTTCTTCTCCTGCATCAGCAGCTCGAGTTCGCGCAGCTGCTGGTTGTCCTTTTCCTGGTCGGCCTGGAGCCGCTTGATCGGGCTGAAGCTCGGGTCATCATCGGCGACCAGCCGCTCGACTGTGTCCATGCGCTCATCAAGCCGCTTGGCGAGGTTGTAGAGCTCTTCGAGCAGCACCTCGTCATCGCTGGTGATGGTGGCGGCAGTCTTCCATTTGGTCACATAGTGCAGGATCATCCACGGCAAGCCGATGAAGATGCTCGGGACGATGATGAGTGCTTCCCATTCCATGACTTAATCCCCTTGTCGGTCGGCGCTGTCCCGGCCGAGCGCCTTTTTCATTTGGGCAAGCTCATCGTCGATCGCATCCTGGCCCTCGAGCGCGGCGATCTCGTCGGAAAGCGTCGGTCCGCCGCTCGCGATATCGAGCGCTTCGGCGCGCCCTTCGGCATAATCGACCCGGCGTTCGAGCTGGTCGAACTTGGCGAGTGCTTCGTCGGTGCGCTCGGTCGACATGAGGGTGCGCAGCTTGAAGCGGTTTTCCGCGCTCTCGAGCCGGGCGGCGATCGCGCTCTGGCGGCCGCGGGCCTCGCGCAGGCGATGCTGCAGCTTGGCGATGTCTTCCTCGTAGGCGCGCAAGGCGTCATCGAGCACGGCGATCTCCGCTTTCAGCTGATCGCCCATGTCGGCCGCTTTCTTCTTCTCGACGAGCGCGGCTCTGGCGAGGTCCTCGCGGTCCTTCGAAAGCGCGAGCTGCGCCTTCTCGCCCCAATCGGCCTGGAGCCGCTCGAGCTTGACCACGTGGCGGTGCATCTCTTTCTGGTCGGCAATCGTGCGAGCAGCGCTTGCGCGCACTTCGACCAGCGTTTCCTCCATCTCGAGGATGATCATCCGGATCATCTTCGAGGGATCGTCCGCCTTGTCGAGCATGTCGTTGAAGTTGGCGGCGATGATATCGCGCGTGCGGCTGAAAATGCCCATGAAGGCGACTCCATCTAGAAACGGGTTGGTGGTGCGTGCGTTGCGCCTTGTGCCGGTATCCTCATCCTCGGACTCGCGGCCCTGGCGGCCGTGACTTTGCGTCGGAGTGGGGCTGGTGCGCAAGGCCTCGATTTCGGCATCGAGCCGCGACACCCGGTTCGCACTTGTCCCAGCGGGTTGGACCGGAGCGAGGGCAGCGCCACGGGGGGCTTGCGCGCTGCTCTTTGCGGGGACTGCACGCTCCGGTCCGAGCGGGTTGCGAGGATCGTTATCACCCATGATCCGGCTCAGGCCAGTTCCACCGAGGTGCCAGCAACTGGGGCGGTTTCGCTGCTTGCGGAGAACACGCTGGAGTTCGGCTGGAACTGGGTGGTGAGCGCGATCACGAAGAACATCGCAGTGATGCTGGCGAGGCTCGCCTGACCAAGCTTGGTCTTGAAGAACTGGCTGGTGTACATCGTGGGTCTCCTTCGTCCGTTCCGGCGCGATGCCGGGCTTGCCTCCACCTTTGCAACGGGTGTGCCAAACTTGCGAAATGGCTGAAAACCCACATTTTTCCGTCGCACTCGCGGCAGTGCGTCGGTTTTTATTGCCAACCCTTGGGAGTTTTCACTATAGATTGGCGGAAGGCTCGGATACGGGGAGCGGGCATGAAGCGCGAGAACCAGTTCATCGGTCAGTCCACCGCGTTCCTCGATGCGGTCGAGCGCGCTAGCCGCGCCGCCCCGATGAGCCGTCCGGTGCTCGTGATCGGTGAGCGCGGCACCGGCAAGGAACTGATTGCGGAACGCCTTCATCGCCTCTCGACCCGGTGGGACGAACCGCTCGTCACCATGAACTGCGCCGCGCTCCCCGAAACGCTGATCGAGGCCGAGCTGTTCGGCCATGAAGCGGGCGCATTCACAGGCGCTACCAAAGCGCGCACCGGAAGGTTCGAGGAAGCCGACAAAGGCACGCTGTTTCTCGACGAACTGGGTACCTTGTCGATGGGCGCGCAGGAGCGGCTCTTGCGCGCGGTCGAGTATGGCGAAGTCACCCGGATCGGCTCGTCGCGCCCGGTCAGGGTCGATGTGAGGATCGTTGCTGCGACCAACGATGATCTCCCCGCGCTGGCAAAGAGCGGCGAATTTCGCGCCGACCTGCTCGATCGGCTGAGCTTCGAGGTGATCACGCTGCCGCCCTTGCGCGTGCGCGAAGGCGATATCGGTGTGCTGACCGAGTATTTCGGACGGCGCATGGCGGCCGAGCTCGAATGGCACAGCTGGCCCGGCTTTGCCGACCATGTGGTGGCCTCGTTCGAGGAATATTCCTGGCCCGGCAATGTGCGCGAATTGCGCAACGTCGTCGAGCGCGCGGTCTATCGCTGGGATGAGCCGGCAAGACCGATCGCCTATGCCCAGTTCGACCCGTTCGAAAGCCCGTGGAAGCCGCAGGCGCCGCCGCATCGGCGCTCCAATGCGTTGGCCAATACGTTGGGGAGGGAGCTCGCCGCCCCGGCAGCTACGCCTGCGCTGACCGCCCCCTCGCGGCCCGATTTCGACGCGATCGACGATCTGCGCGCCGCGGTCGATGCGCATGAGCGTGCGATCGTCGAACACGCTCTCGGCAAGCACCGCTGGAACCAGCGCCAGACCGCCAAGGCGCTCGGCCTCACCTATGATCAGCTGCGCCACTGCATCAAGAAGCATGGCCTAAGAGAAGAGATTGCGCAGGATTGACGCCTGACTTCCGCTTTGAGGAAGGTTGGGCGACAGGATGGGCTGCAGGCTGCAATGATGAGGCTTGCCAAACTCGCCCGTTGCGCCTATTTCGCCGTCATCCCGACATTGTCGATGATGTGAGGTTGGTGCCGCGAGGGGCCGGCAGCCATCGCTCTTGTCACACGAATAGAGTATAACCCCGCTGCATGACTGATATCACCCGCCTGACCGACCTGATCGAACCCGAAGCGCGCGCGCTCGGCTTCGAACTGGTGCGCGTGGCCATGCTCCCTAGCGAGGCGGGCGAAGGCGGGCAGGCGCTGCAGATCATGGCGGAGGATCCCGCGACCGGGCAATTGGTGATCGACCAGTGCGCCGCGCTCTCGCGACGGGTCTCGGCGCTGATCGACGAATATGAGGAAGCGGGCGAGATGCTGGTCGAGGGCGCCTACCACCTCGAGGTCTCCTCCCCCGGCATCGACCGTCCGCTGACCCGCGAGAAGGACTTCGCGAATTGGGCCGGGCACGAGGCGCGGATCGTCATGACCAAGGACTATGTCCAGGAAACGGGCGAACAACGCGTCTACAAGGGCGAGCTCGGCGGCATCGAGGATGGCATGGTCGCCATCGCCGATGCAAAGTCGGGCGCGGTCCGCTTGCCCCGGGGCGACATTCACAGCGCCAAGCTCGTCCTCTCCGACGCGCTCATTGCTGCAACAAGACCCATCGACACCGCTGGTGCCGAGGAACTGATCGAACACACCGAAGAAGAAAAGGCAGACGACTGATGGGCAGTGCCATCTCCGCCAACAAGGCTGAACTGCTCGCGATCGCGAATTCCGTCGCGTCCGAGAAGATGATCGACAAGGCGATCGTCATCGAGGCGATGGAAGAAGCAATCCAGAAGAGCGCACGCAACCGCTATGGCGCGGAAAACGACATCCGCGCCAAGCTCGATCCGCTGACCGGCGATCTGACGCTGTGGCGCGTGGTCGAGGTGGTCGAAGAGGTCGAGGACTATTTCAAGCAGGTCGATCTCAAGCAGGCCGAAAAGCTCCAGCCCGGCGCGGCAGTGGGCGATTTCATCGTCGATCCGCTGCCCCCGGTCGATCTTGGCCGGATCGATGCGCAAAGCGCCAAGCAGGTGATCTTCCAGAAGGTCCGCGATGCCGAGCGCGAGCGCCAGTTCGAGGAATTCAAGGACCGCGCTGGCGAGATCATCACCGGCGTCATCAAGTCGGTCGAATTCGGCCATGTGATCGTCAATCTCGGCCGCGCCGAGGGCGTCATCCGGCGCGATCAGCAGATCCCGCGCGAAGCCGCCCGCACAGGCGAGCGCGTGCGCGCGCTGATCACCAAGGTCGAGCGCAACAATCGCGGGCCGCAGATCTTCCTCAGCCGCGCACATCCCGATTTCATGCGCAAGCTGTTCGCGCAGGAAGTGCCCGAAATCTACGACGGCATCATCGAGATCAAGGCCGCCGCCCGCGATCCGGGCAGCCGCGCCAAGATCGGAGTGATCAGCCACGACAGCTCGATCGATCCGGTCGGCGCATGCGTCGGCATGAAGGGCAGCCGCGTGCAGGCCGTCGTGCAGGAATTGCAGGGCGAGAAGATCGACATCATCCCCTGGTCCGAAGACACCGCGACCTTCATCGTCAACGCGCTGCAGCCGGCCACGGTCGCGCGCGTTGTGCTCGACGAGGACGATGGCCGGATCGAGGTGGTGGTGCCCGACGATCAGCTCAGCCTCGCGATCGGGCGGCGCGGGCAGAACGTGCGCCTCGCCAGCCAACTCACCCAGCACCAGATCGACATCATGACCGAGCAGGAGGCGAGCGAAAAGCGTTCCAAGGAGTTTGCCGAGCGTTCCAAGATGTTCGAGGAAGAGCTCGATGTCGACGAGACGCTTTCGCAGCTGCTCGTTGCTGAAGGGTTCAGCGAGCTCGAAGAAGTCGCCTATGTCGAGATGGCCGAACTGGCCTCGATCGAAGGCTTCGACGAGGAACTCGCCGGAGAGCTCCAGAGCCGCGCGATCGAAGCGCTCGAGCGGCAGGAAGCGGCGCACCGCGAAACCCGGCGCGAACTGGGCGTCGAGGATGCGATCGCCGAGCTGCCGCACCTCTCCGAGGCGATGCTGGTGACGCTTGGGCGTGCGGGCATCAAGACCCTCGATGACCTTGCCGATCTTGCCACCGACGAGCTTGTCGCCAAGCGGCGCGAGGCCCCGCGTCGGCGCGCCAGCGCCGCCGCCGATGGCCCGCCGCTGCGCCGGCCCCAGCGTCAGGAAGACAAGGGCGGCGTGCTCGGCGAATATGGCCTGTCCGAAGAACAGGGCAACGAGATCATCATGGCCGCGCGCGCCCACTGGTTCGAAGACGAGGCTGCGCCAGCCTCTGCTGCACCCGATCAGGAGGCCGCCAATGCGGACCTCCCCCAATGAGCGCCTGACGGCCGACATCACCGAGCCGTTCTCTCGCACTTCCGCGAGCGAGCGGCGCTGTATTCTGAGCGGAGAAGTGCGCCCGCGCGAGGAACTCGTGCGGCTCGCACTTTCGCCCGAAGGCGCGGTGCTGCCCGATCCGGCCGCGAAGGCACCGGGACGCGGCGCCTGGATCGCGCCCGCGCGAGCAGGGCTTGAAGCCGCGATCACAGATGGCCATTTCAGGCGCTCGCTCATGCGCGCGTTCAAGGGTGGGCCGGAGGGCGCGAGCATTTCGTTTCCCGATGATTTGCCTGAGCGGATCGAGGCGGCGCTCAGGAGGCACCTGCTCGATCGGCTCGGACTGGAGCTGCGCGGCGGTAACATCGTGCTTGGTTCCGCGCGGATCGAGGAACAGGCGCGCAGCGGCCTTGTTGCGCTCCTGGCGCACGCGAGCGATGCCAGCGAAGGCTCGCGCCGCAAGCTCGATCAGGCCTGGCGCGTGGGGACGGACCGGGAGGGCTCGGGCCTTCATGGTGTGGTCTTGCCTCTGGACCGGGCGGCGCTGTCTGTGGCATTGGGCCGCGAAAATGTCGTCCACTTGGGCGTTCTGGGCGCCCGCAAGGCGCGCAAGGGCGCCCCGGACGCTGCCGCCCGCGTCGCGCTTGCGACCATGCGGCTTGCACGATTTGTCGGGAGCGATCCCGGTAGTCTGGCACTGAACAGTGCAGGAGAGGCGTCTGCAACAGCGGGCGCCGACACGGATAATACTTGAAGGAACAGCGAGCTATAATGAGCGACGACGACAACAAGCGCACCCGTAAACCGCTGGGCCTCAAGCGCGCCGTGGATGCTGGCGAGGTCAAGCAGACCTTCAGCCACGGCCGCACCAACAAGGTCGCGGTCGAGGTCAAGCGGCGCCGCAAGCTCGTGAAGCCGGGCGAGGCGCCCGCGCCCGAGGCAACGCCCGCGCCAGCACCCGCGCCAGCGCCCGCTCCTGCCCCCGTAGCGCAGACGCCTGCGCCTGCGCCCAGAAAGCCCGTCGCTGCGCCGCCCGCACAAAGGGCGCCTGCCGGCGAAACCCCGCAGGAGCGCGTGAAGCGACTCCAGCTCGAAGCCGAGGAAATGCGGTTGACGCAGGGTGCCGTGGATCGCAGGCGCGAGGATGAGGAGGCGCGCAAGCGCGACGAAGAGGAAAAGCGCCGCGCGGAGGAAAACCGCAAGGCCGAAGAGGATGCCTCAAAGCGCGCCGCCGAAGAAGCGGTCGCACCCCCTTCGATCGACGAGCAGCCTGTCTCGAAGGCAGACGCCGCCCCGCAGGACGCCCCGCAGGATGCTGCGCCCGGCGAGGGTCGGTCCGATCCGACCCCCGTCCAGCGCAAATTCACCCCGGTTGCGCGTCCCGAGGCCAAGCGCCCCGAAAAGAAGAAGAAAGAGGAAAAGCGCGCCGCGCAGCAGCCCGTGGTCAGCGGCCCGGGCAAGGACACACGGCGCTCGGGCAAGCTCACCGTCACCCGCGCGCTCAACGAGGACGAAGGCCGCCGCGCGCGCAGCCTCGCCGCATTGAAGCGCGCCCGCGAGAAGGAGCGCCGGATGCAGGGCGGCGGCTTGTCCAAGCCGCGCGAGAAACAGGTGCGCGATGTCGTCGTGCCCGAAGCGATCACGGTGCAGGAACTCGCCAACCGCATGGCCGAGAAGGGCGCCGATCTCGTGAAGGCGCTGTTCAACCTGGGCATGATGGTGACCGTCAACCAGACGATCGACCAAGACACTGCAGAATTGCTGGTCGAGGAATTCGGTCACAATATCACCCGGGTCTCCGAAGCCGACGTCGACATTTCGAGCGACGAGGAATTCGATCCCGAAGAGACGCTGCGCCCGCGCCCGCCGGTCGTCACGATCATGGGCCATGTCGATCACGGCAAGACCAGTCTGCTCGATGCCCTGCGCGGCACCGATGTGACCAAGGGCGAGGCCGGCGGCATCACCCAGCATATCGGCAGCTACCAGATCACCGCGAAGCTTGCTTCGGGCGACAAGCAGAAGATCACCTTCCTCGATACCCCCGGCCACGCCGCCTTCTCCGAGATGCGCGCGCGCGGGGCGAACGTCACCGATATCGTCGTGCTGGTGGTCGCAGCCGATGACGGGATCATGCCGCAGACGATCGAGGCGATCAATCACACCAAGGCCGCGGGCGTTCCGATGATCGTGGCGATCAACAAGATGGACAAGCCCGAGGCGCGCCCCGACAATGTCCGCAACCGCCTGCTCGAACACGAGATCGTGGTCGAGAAGATGTCGGGCGAGGTGCAGGATGTCGAGGTTTCGGCCAAGACCCGCGACGGGCTCGATGCGCTGATCGAGGCTATCGCGCTCCAGGCCGAATTGCTTGAACTCAAGGCTCGCCCCGATCGCGAGGCACAGGCGACCGTGATCGAAGCGCAGCTCGACAAGGGCCGTGGCCCGGTTGCAACGGTGCTGATTACCCGCGGGACGCTGAAGCGCGGCGACACGTTCGTCGTCGGCACCCAGAGCGGGCGCGTGCGCGCAATCGTCGATGATCAGGGCAAGCAGATCAAGGAAGCGGGCCCCTCGATGCCGGTCGAGGTGCTCGGCCTTGGCGGCGTGCCTTCGGCAGGCGACCAGCTCACCGTGGTCGAGAACGAACAGCGCGCCCGTGAAGTCGCGCAATATCGCCAGGAAAAGGCGACCGCGAAGCGCACCGCATTGGCGCCGACCAATTTCGACACGATGTTCCACAATCTCCAGTCCGACGTCATCGAATGGCCGGTGCTGGTGAAGGGCGATGTGCAAGGCAGCGTCGAGGCGATCGTCAATGCGCTCCACAACATCTCGACCGACGAGATCAAGGTGCGCGTGCTCCATGCCGGCGTCGGCGCGATCACCGAGAGCGATGTGATCCTTGCCGCCGCCTCGAAGGCGCCGATCATCGGCTTCAACGTGCGCCCCAATGCGAAGGCGCGCGAACTGGTCAAGCGCGATGGTGTCCGGATGATGTATTACGACGTGATCTATCATCTGACCGAAGAGGTCGCCAAGGAAATGGCGGGCGAGCTTGGCCCCGAGCGGATCGAGACGGTCGTCGGCCGCGCCGAGGTCAAGCAGGTGTTCCCTGCGGGCAAGCGCGACAAGGCCGCTGGTCTGCTCGTGCTCGATGGCGCGATCCGGCGCGGGCTGTTCACCCGTCTCACCCGCGAGGATGTCATCGTCTCGGCCACCAAGATCGCCTCGCTGCGGCGCTTCAAGGACGATGTCGACGAGGTGCGCGCCGGGCTCGAATGCGGCGTGGTGCTCGAGGATACCAACGACATCAAGCCGGGCGACAACCTCGAGGTGTTCGAGGTCGAACTGCGCGAGCGCACGCTCGAGTTCGGCTAGCCTTGGGGGCGTGTGAGCGATGGAGTGGAAGGACGCTATCCGACCGGGCGATGACAGCTCGCCCCATAGCGCGCTGCTGGCGTCCGAGTTCGTCGGGTTCGACGAGGCGAGCCAGACCGCGACGATGCGCTTCACCGTGCGGCGCGAGATGTGCACCTGGCGCGGCGGCGTGCAGGGCGGGCTGGTCGCGGGCTATCTCGACGATGTGATGGGCTATGCCTTCGTTGCTGCCACGGGGGGCGAATTGGCGCCGCTCAATCTCGATCTCTCGATCAGCCTCATCCGCCTGATCCCCGAAGGCGCGGTGATCACGGCCACGGGCAGGGTGGTCAAGGCCGGGCGCAAGGTCGTGTTTCTCGAGGGCGAGCTGCTCTCCGAGGACGGCAAGCTCTACGCCCGCGCGACCTCGACCGCGCTGCCGACGCCGCGCCCCTCGCCGACCGAGACGGGGATGGGCTGATGGCGCGCAAGGATCCCTTCACCGCCGAGCAGCACTCGGTCCGCGTGCTCAAGGTGGGCGAGCGGGTGCGCCATATCCTGTCCGAACTGCTCGCGCGGCAGGAAGTGCACGACGATATCGTCAGCGCGTCCAACATCGCGGTGACCGAGGTGCGCATGACGCCTGACCTCAGGAACGCGACCGCCTATGTGAAACCGCTGGTGGGCGCAGGGCCGGAAGTGACGGACGCCGACGTGGTCAACGCGCTGAGGCAGAACACCGCCTTCCTCCAGCGCGAAGTCGCCCAGCGGCTCGGGCTCAAGTTCGCGCCCAAGTTGAAATTCCGCAAGGATGAGAGCTATGCCGAAGCCGACCGGATCGAGGCGTTGCTGCGCGATCCCAAGGTCGCGCGCGATCTTGCGGACGACGACCCGAACGACGACGCGGACGCCTGATCAGCGCGGGATGATGCGCGCGCGCAAGGTGATCTCGACCTTGTTGCCCACCACCAACTGATAGCTCTTCATGCCGAAATCGCGCCGGTCGATCGTGGTCGTGCCCTCGAAGCTCACCGCTTCGCCGCTGACTGTCTTGAACGGCGGGCGATCGAAGGTGACCGCGAGCTTGGCCGGGCGCGAAACGCCGCGCGCGGTCAGCGTGCCGTTTACCGTTCCGCGGCGATCATCGCTGAACGCGAGCGAGCGCCCGACAAAGCGAATCTCGGGATATTTCTCGACCCAGAAGAACTTGTCGCCCCGCAGCCGGCTGAGCGTCACATTGTCCGGCGCCTCGATTGCGGTGGCATCGAAGGTCACGTCGATGATTGCCTTTTCCGGCGCGCCGGGGACGATCGTCACCATGCCCGCCATCTTGGGAAAGCGCGCGGTCTTGCTCGAAAGGCCGAAGAACGGGACCTTGGCCGAGACATTGCTGGCGCTCTCGTCGAGCAGGTATTTGCGCGGTGGCCCGGTATTCGCGACCAGCGCGATCAGCGCGACGAGCGCGAGCGCGAGAACTGCGAACAGGCGCAAAGGGGGGAGCAGCCGTGTGATCATGTACAAGTTACGATTGTGGGCAGGCAATGGTTTCCATTTTTAGGCGGGCCAAACCGGAAGCCGCCGCACTTGCTTGCATGTTGCATTCATTCTCTCGCAATTCGCTCTTCCCACAGCGCGGTTGCGCAAGGGCTTCGACAGGCTGGTTGCAAACCCGCTAGAAGCGACGGGTCATGGCCAAGCTCTACTTCTACTATGCCAGCATGAACGCAGGCAAATCCTCGAGCCTTTTGCAGGCTGATTTCAACTATCGCGAACGCGCGATGCGCACGATGGTGTGGACCGCCGCGCTCGATACGCGCGGGGGAGGGATGGTGCGCAGCCGGATCGGGCTCGAGGCCAAGGCGCAGCTCTATGGGCCCGAGACCGATCTTGCGCGCGAAATCCTGGGCAGCCATCGCCAAGCGCCGCTCGATTGCGTGCTGGTCGACGAGGCGCAGTTTCTCACCAGCGAGCAGGTGTGGCAGTTGGCGCGGCTGGCTGACGAGAACTCCATCCCAGTGCTGTGCTATGGCCTCAGGACCGATTTTCGCGGTGAGCTCTTCCCCGGTTCGGCGACGCTGCTGGGGATTGCCGATGCGCTGATCGAGCTGAAAGCGGTGTGCTGGTGCGGGCGCAAGGCAACGATGAACCTGCGGATGGATCCCGCTGGCGAACCGGTGCGCGAGGGCGCGCAGACCGCGATCGGCGGCAACGAGAGCTATGCCGCGCTGTGCCGCCGGCATTTCAGCGCCGCCCTGCGCGGGGAGGTCGGCGCGCTGGGGTAATATTTCGCCAGATGTGATTTCGCAGTCCCGCCTGATGGCGCGCGGGCCCGGCGCATCCTATATCGCGCGCAATGCTTGAAACGCTCACTCTGGCCGCGGTGCTCGTCCCGTGCCTTGTCATCGCGATCGTGTTTCACGAGGTTGCCCACGGCTATGCCGCGAAATTGCTCGGCGATCCCACCGCGAGCGAGAGCGGGCGGCTGACGCTCAATCCGCTTGCGCATGTCGATCCGATCGGGACCCTGCTGGTGCCGGGCGCGCTCGCGCTTTTCGGCGGGCCGGTGTTCGGTTGGGCCAAGCCGGTGCCGGTGATGAAACATCGCCTCGCCAATCCACGCTTCGGGATGATGGCGGTGGCAGCGGCGGGCCCCTTGAGCAATTTCGTGCTCGCGGGCGTGGGCGCGGTGCTGCTCGGGGCAAGCTGGGTCAATGGCGCGCAGTTCGATCTCTCCACGACGGGCACACCGCTCCTCGTCGACGCCGATGGGGCTGCGCTCTATTGGCAGAGCGGGCTCTATTTCTTCATCCTCATCAATCTTTTCCTGGGCCTGTTCAATCTCTTGCCGATCCCCCCGTTCGATGGTTCGCACATCGTTGGCGGGCTGCTGCCGCGCACGCTGCGGCCGGCCTGGGAACGGCTGCAGGGCGTGGGGATGGCGCTTATCCTAGTGGTTGTCGCGGTGAGCTGGGTGTTCGGCACGGGCTGGCTGGTCGCGGTGCTGGGCGCGCCGATGGAATGGGCGATGAGCCAGTATCTCGGGATCGCGGACTGGGTCTCGCGGCTCTGACCAGCGTTTCAAGGCGTCGTCAGGCCGCCTTCGCGGCGGGGACGTGCTCGGCGAACCACGCAGCCACCCGCGCCTGCTCCTCCGCATCCAGATGCAGATGGAGCTTCGAGCGGCGCTTCAGCACATCATCGGCGCTTATCGCGAATTCGTGCGCGACGATATAATCGAGCTCGGCAGTGTAGAGCCCGCCGCCCAGATGCTCGCCAAGCTCGGCCAGGCTGGTCGCCCCGCCAAGCACCGTATCGATCCGCGTGCCATAAGCGCGCGCGAGGCGCAGCGCGGTGGCAGGCGTCAGAAACGGGTAGGCCGCCTCCACCCCCCCAACGAACTCTGCAAAACCCGCCGGGTCGATGTCGCCGCCCGGCAGCGGCGCGCGCGCGGTCCATGAAGCGCCGGGCGCGCCGATCCGCTCGAGCGCGTGTTCGGCGAGCTTGCGGTACGTGGTGATCTTGCCGCCGAAGATCGACAGGAGCGCAGGGCCATCGGTGTCGAGCTCGAACTGGTAGTCGCGCGTGACGGTCGAATGGGAGGCGCCGCTGCGGGCTTTCGGGCTCTCGTAAAGCGGGCGCACCCCGGCATAGCTGGCCACCGCCTGCTCGGGGGATACCGGCACGCGCAGATATTCGTTGACCGCAGCGCAAATATAGCGCGCTTCTGCGGGGCTGATGTCGATGCCCGAAGGATCGCCCTCGAAGCCGATATCGGTCGTGCCCACCAACGTGAACGCGCGCTCATAGGGGATCGCGAAGACGATCCGGTTGTCGCGGTTCTGGAAAATGTAGCAGTGCTCCCCCTCGTACAGCCGCGGGAAGACGAGGTGGCTGCCCTTGACGAGCCGTAGATTGGCGGGCCGCTCGCCCGGCAGCGCGCGGCCGAGCACGGTATCGACCCAAGGGCCAGCAGCATTGACCACCTTGCGCGCGGTGATCTCTTCCTCGCCGCGCGGGCTGGCGAGGGTCGCGCGCCAGCGATCCGGGCCGCGCTCGAGGCCCATGCATTCGGTGCGGGTGCGGATATCGGCGCCGCGCTCCTTCGCGTCCACCGCATTAAGCACCACGAGCCGCGCATCCTCGACCCAGCAATCCGAATATTCGAACCCGCGCACCAATCGATCCTTGAGCACCGCGCCATGCGGGGGCGCGCGCAGATCGAGCGTGCGGGTCGGCGGCAGCAGTTTGCGCCCGCCGAGGTGATCGTAGAGGAACAGCCCCAGCCGCAGCATCCATTTGGGCCTGAGGCCCGCGTCATGCGGCAGCACGAAGCGCAGCGGCCAGATGATGTGCGGGGCAATCGCAAGCAGCCGCTCGCGCTCGATCAGGCTCTCGCGCACCAGCCTGAACTCGAAATGCTCGAGATAGCGCAAACCCCCGTGAACGAGCTTGGTCGAAGCGCTCGAGGTGCCTTGCGCCAAGTCGCCCTTCTCGACAAGGCACACGCGCATTCCGCGTCCCGCCGCATCGCGCGCGATCCCGGCGCCGTTGATGCCGCCGCCGATGATGAGAAGGTCGAAATCGCTTCGCATGGCAGGCGCAAACGTTGGCGCACGCGCGCGCGTTTGGCTAGGGGCCCTTGCGTGACCGAGCCGAAAAAGCATGCCCCTCACGGATGGATCATCCTCGACAAGCCGCGCGGGCTGGGCTCGACGCAAGGCGTGGGCGCGGTCAAGCGGGTGCTGCGCGAGGGCGGCTATGCCAAGACCAAGGTCGGCCACGGGGGGACGCTCGATCCGCTGGCGCAAGGGGTGCTGCCGATCGCGCTGGGCGAGGCGACCAAGCTCGCTGGCCGCATGCTCGATGCGAGCAAGATCTACGAATTCACTGTGAAGTTCGGCGAGGAGACCGACACGCTCGATACCGAGGGTGCTGTTGTTGAAATGGATTTCGCCCGGCCAACGCTCGAAGAAATCCAAGGGGTCCTGCCCCGGTTCACCGGTCCGATCGAGCAGGTCCCTCCTGCCTATTCGGCGCTCAAGGTCGAAGGCAAACGCGCCTACGACCGAGCGCGAGCAGGTGAAGATGTGCAACTGGCCGCTCGCGCTGTCGAGATTTACTCGCTAACCGCCCGGAGGAAACCGATCGATCCCGCGTCGATCACCACGGTTTGCGGCGGCGGCAGGTTCGAACTCGACGAGATCACTCTCACCGCGCATGTTTCCAAGGGCACCTATATCCGCAGCCTTGCGCGCGATTTCGCCCGTGCCCTTGGAACCTGCGGCCATGTCACCTATCTCAGACGTACCAAGGCCGGGCCGTTTCGCGAGGAACAGGCGATTTCGCTGGACAAGCTCGCTGAAATCGCTAATGGCGCGAGCCTTGAAGACCTCCTCCTGCCGTTAGAGGCGGGGCTGGACGACATCCCGGCCCTTCCCCTCTCCCAGACAGACGCGCAGGCGGTCCGAGCGGGCCGGGTCCTGTCTGGAATGCCCCAATCATCCGGGCTCTATTGTGCGATGCTGGCCGCTGTGCCGGTGGCGCTCGTCGAGATCACGGATGGCACGGCCACGGTCGTGCGCGGGTTCAACCTTCCCGATGTCGCTGAGTAGAAAGAGAACACCCATGTCGGTTACCGCGACACGCAAGCAAGAAGTTATCAAGGACAATGCCCAGGCCGAAGGCGATACGGGCAGTCCGGAAGTCCAGGTCGCGATCCTCACCGAGCGCATCAGGAACCTGACCGAGCATTTCAAGTCCAATCACAAGGACAACCATTCGCGCCGCGGCCTTCTGATGATGGTCAACAAGCGCCGCAACCTGCTCGCCTATCTCAAGAAGAAAGACGTCGAGCGGTATAACGCGCTGATCCAGAAGCTGGGTCTTCGCAAGTAAGAGTTTTCGGAAGCGGCCCCGTTGCGGGCCGCTTCTTGTATGTGCGAGCCGCAGCTTCGGCGGGCCCGTCAAGATCAGCCGTTCATTGCGCGATGCCGCTGCCTAAAGGCGCGCGCGCAATGGAGGCAGAAACCGGCCCTCCTTCACACTTCGGTGAAGGGGCCAACAGGGGCACAACTGGCCCCGCACCGGACCGGGACGGCAAACCCGGAAATTTGTAGGCCCCGCCGCGCAATAAGGCCCGGCGGGTCAAAAAGGAAAATCCATGTTCGACACGAAAACCGTATCGCTGGAGTGGGGCGGAAAGACCCTCACTCTGGAAACCGGCCGCATTGCCCGTCAGGCTGACGGGGCGGTCCTCGCCACTTATGGCGAAACTGTTGTGCTGTGCGCGGTCACCGCCGCCAAGAGCATCAAGGAAGGGCAGGACTTCTTCCCGCTCACCGTCCACTATCAGGAAAAATTCTCCGCTGCAGGGCGCATACCCGGCGGCTTCTTCAAGCGCGAGGCGCGGCCGACCGAGAAGGAAACGCTCGTCAGCCGCCTGATCGACCGTCCGTGTCGCCCGCTCTTCCCCGAAGGTTTCTACAACGAAATCAACGTGATTTGCCAGGTCCTCAGCTATGATGGCGAGACCGAGCCCGATATCGTCGCGATGATCGCGGCGTCGGCAGCGCTCACCATCAGTGGCTTGCCGTTCATGGGTCCGATCGGCGCCGCGCGCGTCGGCTTCACCAATGATGGCGAATATGTCCTCAACCCCAGCGTGCCCGACGCGCTTGGCGAGAATGGCCGTCTCGATCTCGTGGTCGCAGCCACCGGCGATGCGGTTATGATGGTCGAATCCGAAGCCAAGGAACTGACCGAAGAGGACATGCTCGGCGCCGTTATGTTCGCGCACGATGCGTGCAAGGATGTCGTCAAGGCGATCATCGACCTCGCCGAGAAGGCCGCGAAGGACCCGTGGGAACTCGAAGCGGTCGAGGACAAGTCGGCCAAGCTCGAGGATCTGCGCAGCGTCATCGGCGCCGATATCGCAGCGGCCTACAAGCTCACCAACAAGTCGCAGCGCCAGGATGCGATCGGTGCCGCGCGCGACAAGGCGCGGGCGCATTACGCGCACCTCAATGAGAGCGATCCGCACGAATATCTCTCGATGCTCAAGCTGGTGAAGAAGCTCGAAAGCGCGATCGTGCGCGGCTCGATCATCAAGGACGGCACTCGCATCGACGGGCGGACGCTCGATCAGGTTCGCCCGATCGAGGCGGTCGTCGGTCTGCTGCCGCGCACGCATGGCTCGGCGCTGTTCACCCGGGGCGAGACCCAGGCGATCTGCACGACCACGCTCGGCACCAAGGATTCTGAGCAGATGATCGACGGGCTCGAAGGCCTGTCTTACACCAACTTCATGCTGCACTATAACTTCCCGCCCTATTCGGTCGGGGAAGTGGGTCGTTTCGGCTTCACCAGCCGCCGCGAAACCGGCCATGGCAAGCTCGCCTTCCGCGCGCTGCGTCCGGTGCTGCCGACCACGGAGGAGTTTCCCTACACGATCCGTGTCCTCTCCGACATCACCGAAAGCAACGGCTCGTCCTCGATGGCGACCGTGTGCGGCGGCGCCTTGTCGATGATGGATGCCGGCGTTCCGTTGAAGCGCCCCGTCTCGGGCATTGCGATGGGCCTGATCCTCGAAGGCGAGGAATTCGCCGTGCTGTCCGACATCCTGGGCGACGAGGATCACCTCGGCGACATGGATTTCAAGGTGGCCGGTTCCGAGGTGGGCATCACCAGCCTGCAGATGGACATCAAGGTCGCCGGGATCACCAAGGAGATCATGGGCAAGGCGCTCGATCAGGCCAAGGCCGGCCGCGCGCACATCCTCGCTGAAATGGCCAAGGCCCTGACCGGTGCCCGCACCGAAGTCAGCAAGCACGCGCCGCGCATCGAGACGATGCAGATCCCCAAGGAGAAGATCCGCGATGTGATCGGCACGGGCGGCAAGGTCATCCGCGAGATCGTCGCGGAAACCGGCGCCAAGGTCGATATCGACGATGAGGGCGTGATCAAGATCAGCTCGTCCAACCTCGATGAGATCGAGGCGGCGCGCCGGTGGATCGAAGGGATCGTCGAGGAAGCCGAAGTGGGCAAGATCTACGCCGGCAAGGTGGTCAACATCGTCGATTTCGGCGCGTTCGTGAACTTCATGGGCGGCAAGGACGGGCTCGTTCATGTCTCCGAGATGCGCAATGAGCGGGTCGAGAAGCCGACCGATGTCGTCTCCGAAGGCATGGAGGTGAAGGTCAAGGTGCTCGAGATCGACAATCGCGGCAAGGTCCGCCTGTCGATGCGGGTGGTCGACCAGGAAACCGGCGAAGAGCTCGAGGACACGCGGCCTGCGCGTGAGCCGCGCGAACCTCGCGGCGACCGTGATGGCGGGCGTGATGGCGGTCGGGGCGGCGAACGCGGCGGCAGAGGCGGCGGCGGCGGTGATCGTCGTCGCGGTGGCAGCGGCGGCGGCGGCGGTGGCCGGGATCGCGGCGGCCGCGAGCGCGGCGGACAGCGCGATGAAGCGAGCAATGGCCCCGCAACCATGCCCGATTTCCTCAAGGACTAAGCGCCTTCAGATAGGACCAATCAAGGCCGCCCGGAGCGATCCGGGCGGCCTTTTTGTGGGCATCCTGCCGAGCCGGGCCGGGGTGAATGGTCGCGCTGCTGCCAGGACCTCGACCAGCAGGGTGCCCGAACTCACCGCCTGAAGCACCACCTTAGACACTGGCGCGGCGCGGCGGCTTCGCCTAACGCCGCCGCCATGCTCCCCCGCGAGACCCTTGCAACAGCGCAGATCCCCGGCGGCGACACGCTCACGCTGATCGCCCACGGGCGCGATTTCATCATCATGCTCGGGCGCGATGAGTTGATGGGGACACGCATGCAGTTCTCCGAGGAGCAGCTCGCCCGGCTGACGCTCGAACAGCTTGAAACGCGGGCGCCCCGCGTGCTGATCGGCGGCTATGGCATGGGGTTCACTTACCGCGCTGCGCTCGAAGGATCGCCTGAGGGAGGGCGCGTGGTGGTGGCCGAGATCGTCCCCGAAATCCTCGAGTGGGCGCGCGGGCCGCTGGCGCAGCTCACCGGCGCAAGCCTCGATGATCCGCGCGGATCGGTCGAATTGCGTGATGTCGCCGACCTGATCGAGCAAGCGGGGCACGCAGCGCGCTACGATGCGATCCTGCTCGATGTAGATAACGGCCCGGACGGGATCGTGCGCGATGCCAATGATCGGCTCTACACCCGCACCGGCCTCGCCAAGGCGCGCGACGCGCTCAACCCCGGCGGCATCCTCGCCGTATGGTCGGCCGCGCCCGACAACGCCTTCACGCGCCGCCTCAAGGATGCCGGGTTCACGGTCGAAGCACGCGAGGTGCGCGCCCGCCCGGGCAACAAGGGCCCGCGCCACACGATCTGGTTCGCGCGCAAGGGCGAGTGATCGCCGCCGCCTGAAACCGTGGACGATGGCGACCCGGCTCAGCGGGTTGTCCGAACCGCTCCCATGAAATCGGTTTTCCCGATCGCGACGCCGACATGGCGAGCAATCGAATAGGCCGCGCTCGCGTGGAAGTAGAAATTGGGCTGGCTGAAGCTCAGCAGGAAATCCTCGACGGTGAAGTCCATCCGCATGGTCTTGAATTCGAACCGCATATCGCGCCCGATCCAGCTTTCCAGCTCGTCCTCGGTCAACGCGCCGAGCGCATCCTTCGCCGCCGCCAGCTTGCCGCGCAAGCCGTCGAAGGTTGTCGGCGGCGGATTGAGGTCGGGGCCATACACGCCGGCCCGCACCGCTTCGATCGCGCCTGCGGTGTGCTCGGCGACGGATTTGATCTGGTAGCAGAACGGCAGCATGTCCTCGATCAGCCGCGCCTCCAGGATGGCGCTGTGGTCGCATTCGCGGTCCGCGCACCAGCTTTCGGTCTTGCTCAGCAGGTGCTGCGCGGTGCCCAGCATCTGGAGCGCGCTGGGGACGAAGGCGGCGTGGAGTGAGAGTGGCATCGTGTCGGTCTCCGGGTGGCTGCTGGGTTTCAGTCGAAAGCCCGCCAAGCGATCTTGGCGGGCTTTCAATTGCGTTCATGCTATTCTGGCGCGGCGCCCTGTGTCACCGCAAGCCTTACCTTACTCTGGGTCCGCCAAACGGCAGCGGGGGAGGGGGGCGCCGCGCGCCGCGCGGGAGCTGCGCCTGATAGGCCCGCCCACAATGTTCGACGCAATAGGGAAAGCCGGGATTGACCTGCTTGCCGCAGAAATGGAAATCGGGTTCGCCCGGATGGCCGATCGGCCAGCGACACACTTTCTCGGAAAGATCGAGTAAGCTGGTCTTGCCGGCGATCTCGGGGCTGGGCTTGGCCGGCACCAGGCGGCGCGGCGGCGCGGGCGGGATCGGCGCCTGCTGATCGCCCGGGCCTTGGCGCAGGAAGCCGCCGGGGCCGACCGAGACGACCTTGGGGTTGTCGCCGCCCGAGCCGGGGATCGGCTGCGAAGGATTGCTCGGGCTGGCTGCGCCTGCGCCCGCGCCCGTGCCCGTGCCCGTGCCCGTGCCCGTGCCCTGCTCGGCGCTCTGGGCCGCCTGCGGCGCGGGTGTGGGAGCGGCCTCGGCCCTCTCGCCGCTGCCGGCAACAGTCCTGTCGCCCGCGGCAGGCGGCTTGGCGGCGGGCTCCGCCGCTTCATCGCCGCTGCGCGCAGGCCCTGCGCTCTTGGCCGGGGGCTTCTTGACAGCCTTCTTCTTCTCGTTGGCCTTGACCGGCGAGGGTCGCGATTTCAGTCCCAGCCGGTGCGCTTTCCCGATCACCGCGTTGCGGCTGACCCCGCCCAGTTCCTCGGCGATCTGGCTCGCGGTTGCGCCGCCTTCCCACATCTTCTTGAGCGTAGCGATGCGCTCGTCAGTCCAACTCATGCTCGTGTGTATCCGTTTCTTGTCAGGCTTTGGGGCAAGAGGCGTCTGGCCCGGGTCCAGTGTTGCCACAGGGTGCGGCTTGTGTGTCGCGGCGCTCTGACCTAGTCGCCTCGTCATGAACGATCAAGCGCCATCCGAAAATGCCGCGCCTGCCCTAAATGGCGTGGCTGCGCGCGATGTGAAGGGCACAGGCGCTCACAGCGCCGCATTTGCGCCGCGCGGCAAGCCGGTCATCATCGGGATCAACCGGGTCGGCCTGATGGCGCTCTACACCAAGGAGGTGCGCCGGTTCTTCAAGGTGCAGACGCAGACGATCTGGGCGCCTGCAGTCACAACGCTGCTGTTTCTCGTGATCTTCACGGTCGCGCTGGGGCGCGAAGGGCGCGAGGTATTGGGCGTGCCGTTTGCAAGCTTCGTTGCGCCAGGGCTGATCGTGATGGGGATGATGCAGAATGCCTTTGCCAATTCCTCCTTCTCGCTCCTTTCGGGCAAGATCCAGGGGACGATCATCGATCTTTTGATGCCGCCGCTTTCGCCGGGCGAATTGATGGCCGGGATCGTGGCTGCCGCGGTCACGCGGGGGATTGCGGTGGGCTGCGCGGTCGCACTGGCGATGCTGCTGTGGCCGGGCGTCAGCCTTGCGGTGGCGCATGGGTGGGCAATCGTGTGGTTTGGCCTGATGGGCTCGGTCATGCTGGGTTTGCTGGGCCTTGCCACCTCGGTCTGGGCCGAGAAATTCGATCACAATGCCGCGATCACCAATTTCGTGATCGCGCCCTTGTCGCTGCTCTCGGGGACGTTCTACGTGCTCGACCGGCTGGCGCCTGCATTTCAGGCAGTGAGCCGGGCCAATCCGTTCTTCTATGTGATCTCGGGCTTTCGCTATGGCTTCCTGGGGCAAAGCGATATCGGTAGCGATGGCGACGTGGTGGTCGCAGCCGCCGGGCTCGGATTGTTGAACCTGGCGCTGGGGATCGCCGTCTATGCCCTGCTGCGCAGCGGGTGGAAGCTCAAGAGCTAAGGCGTGAGCGATCAGGCGGCCATGCCGCCGGCCAGTCGATTGATCGCTGCATGGGCGCTCATGACATCCGCTATCCGTCCCACCTCGAAATACTCGGTGCGGGCATCGCCATCGCTGTCGCGGCCGATCTTGACGGCCAGTTTCAGGCGTCCGCTGCCATCACGGCTTTCGCGCCGCTCGACCAGCCCGATGCGCTCGGCCGGAAGGGACTTGACCGTGAGGTCGCTGCGGAGGCTGAGGCGCAGCACCCGCCGATCGGTGACGACATAGAGCACGCGCCCTTGCTGCATCAGCGGCATGAAAGGCGCTGCGAGCATGACAAGGCCGATGAGGATGAAGGGCAGGCCGAAAAGGGGAAAGGCCCAGGCGATCCAGCCCAACCCTTGCGAACCCATGCTCATGGTGCCGCCTACCGCAATCGTCGTCCACAACAGCGCGAAGGCGGTCCAGGGGATGGCAAAGACGTAGGTGCCAAAAGCTTGTGGCTCGATCCGTGCAAGCTGCATTGCCTGCCACAGCACCGTCTCGCCATACTGCAATTCGCGTTCGAGCACCAGTTGCAACCGGTCGAGTCGGAACGAACGGGTCTGGTGGTTTGCTTCCCAAGCCATGCCGCGGGTTTACCACGGCGCGGTTATCAATGGGTCAATGACCGCCGCATGCGATAGCGCCCGTCCTTGAATTGCTCGAACAGCTGCGGGAGCGTGGGATGATCGACCGGGCCGCCCTCGCTGTCGCTCTCCAGGTTCTGCTGGCTGACATAGGCGACATAGCTCGAATCCTCGTTTTCGGCGAGGAGATGGTAGAACGGCTGATCGCGCTGCGGGCGCAGGTCCTCTGGGATCGATTGATACCACTCCTCGCTGTTTGCGAAGACCGGATCGACATCGAACACCACGCCGCGAAAGTCGAACAGTCGGTGCCTCACGACATCGCCGATGCCAAAGCGGCTGCGGGCCTGACGCGGGGCACTGATCGTGCGCCCCGCGTGATTCGAGAAGAATTGAGCGCGCTCCATCGCCTGAATATGGCGGTTTGGCCGCGCGAAACAAGCTGTCGCCGGGCGCTGGGGGCGATATATGCCCGCATTTCGGGCAGCAGTGGCCGATCTGCGTCACAATCGGGCTTGGCAATGCCAAGGCGCTGCGCTAACGCGCGCGCTCCCCGCATGTCAGCGCGCCCCGCCTTCGACCACGAGGCACGCGCCCAATGCTGCCGGGGGTCAAGCGGAGAGGTGCCGGAGTGGTCGAACGGGGCAGTCTCGAAAACTGTTGAGCCCTTACGGGTTCCGAGGGTTCGAATCCCTCCCTCTCCGCCAC
>DAITMG010000015.1:0-51284 GCA_036835265.1 Erythrobacter sp.
GATCAGCCGGTCGATCAGCCGGTCGAGCGCATTGCTGCACACGGGTTTAAAGCAATGGCCGACCGGGCTATGTTGGCGGTTCTAACCACGAAGCCGCTCGCGCTGCAATGGCCGCGACACGCAACAAACCTCGAGGATCGATGAAATGCTGATGCAGACACACGAAGCCCGCCTCAACGCCCTTCGCGAAGAGCTCAAGCGGCGCGCGCTCGATGGCTTCATCGTGCCCATTTCGGATGAGCACATGAGCGAATATGTCGGTGATTATGCCCAGCGGCTGCACTGGTTGACCGGGTTCGGCGGCTCGGCCGGCTTCGCGGCGGTCACGCTCGATCACGCCGCGATCTTCGTCGACGGGCGCTACACCGTACAGGTGCGCGATCAGGTCGACAAAACCCTGTTCGACTATCGCTCGGTTCCTGCTGACCGGCTCGGGGCATGGCTGTGCGAGGTTGCTGGCAAGGGCGCGAAGATCGCCTACGATCCGTGGCTCCACACCTGGGCGTGGGTCGAAGCGGTCGAGAACGAGGTCGCGCCCGCGGGGATCGTCATGGTCCCGGCGGACGGCAATCCGATCGATGCGGTGTGGGGCGATCAGCCCGAGCGGTCGAGCGCGCAGGCGATCGTGCACGAGGATGCGCTCGCCGGGCGCGGTTCGGCCGACAAGCGCGCCGAAATCGCCGAGTGGCTGGCGCGCGAGGAGCTCGATGCGGTGGTGATCCCGGCGCTCGATTCGGTCGCCTGGACGCTCAACATGCGGGGGGGCGATGTCGCGCACACGCCGGTCGCGCTGTCCTATCTCATCGCCCACAGCGATGGCACTGCGCAGCTTTTCATCGCGCCCGACAAGGTCACGCCCGAGCTCGCCCAGCATCTCGGCAATGCCGTGACCATCCGCGATTATGGCGTGTTCGAAGGCGCGCTTTCGAGCGAGTTTGCCGGCAAGCGGGTGAGCGTTGATCCCTCGTTCGGCGTGGTCGGGATCGCGCAGGCGCTGCGCGCGGGCAAGGCGCAGTTCGTCTTCCGGCAAGACCCGACGATCCTGGCCAAGGCGATCAAGAACGAGACCGAAATCCAGGGCCACCGCGCTGCGCAGGCGCGCGACGGGGCTGCGGTCGTGCGGTTCCTGCGCTGGCTGGACGAGACAGCGCCCTCGGGGAGCGTCGATGAACTGGGCGCGGCGGCCAAGCTCGAGGAATTCCGCCGGGCGCATGGCGAATTGCGCGACACCTCGTTCGACACGATCTCGGCGGCCGCCGGTCACGCGGCCCTGCCGCATTACAAGGTCGATGAGGAGAGCAATATCCCGATCCCGCCAGGCTCGATCTATCTGGTCGATTCGGGCGGCCAGTATCCCGCCGGGACCACTGACATCACGCGCACTGTCTGGATCGAGAGCCCGGATGGCGCGCAGCCCACGCCCGAGATGCGCGATCGCAACACGCGCGTGCTCAAGGGGCATATCCAGATTGACTGTGCGCGCTTTCCCCAAGGCACGACTGGCGGCCAGATCGATGCCTTTGCCCGGCAATATCTGTGGGAAGCCGGGGTCGATTATGCGCACGGGACGGGGCACGGCGTCGGCAGTTTCCTCGGCGTTCACGAAGGCCCGCAGCGCATCGGCAAGCCCTCGGGCGGGCAAGCGGGCACCTCGCAGGAGCTCCTCGCAGGGATGATCTGCTCGAACGAGCCGGGCTATTACAAGGAGAGTTCGTTCGGCATCCGGATCGAGAATCTCGTGCTCGTCACCGAGCAGGAGATCGCGGGCGCCGAGGGCCGCTATCTCGGTTTCGAAACGCTCACCTTTGTGCCGCTCGACCGCCGGCTGATCGACCCAGCGCTCCTCACCGAGGCCGAGATCGCATGGGTCGATCGCTATCACGGGCAGGTGCGCGAAGTGCTGGCCCCGCAGCTTCAGGGCGAGGACCTCGCCTGGCTCGAGCGGGAGACCGCGCCGCTCTGACAGGCGATTGCGCCGATCTCGATGTTCTTGTAATGTTCTTGGTAGACGAGTCGCATTGGGCGGCGAGGCTTGAGGGAGAACCGGAAATGATCGGCTATGTAACGCTGGGGACCAATGATCTGCCACGCGCGGCGAAGTTCTACGATGCGATCGCGCAGCATTTCGGCGTTGGCCGGATGATGGATTTCGACAGCTTCATCGCCTGGGGAGCGATGGGCGGCGCGCCGGGGGTCGCGGCGACCAAGCCGTTCGACGGCGAAGCGGCAACGCCGGGCAACGGCACGATGGTGGCGCTGCAGGTCGATAGTCCGGAAAAGGTCCAGGCGATCTATGACACCGCGCTGGCGCTGGGCGGGAGCGATGAAGGCGCGCCCGGTCCGCGCGGCGATGACGGCTTTTTTGCCGCCTATTTCCGCGATCCCGACGGCAACAAGCTCAACGCCTTCTGCATGGCCGAGCCCGCGCGATGAGCGCTGCCAAGCTGAGCGAGCGCTTCCTCCATCTGGGGCTTGGCGCGAGCGCTGTGCCTCAGCCGCCGTTTGACGGAATGGAATGGTATGAAGGCTATGGCGCACGCCATGGCGATGACGGGGCCGAGGGCAGGCTGGTCTCGCAATATTGCTTCACGCAAAGCTGGGACAGCTGGGAAATGCACCCCCTTGGCGAAGAGGTGGTCATCTGCACCCAGGGGTCGATGGTCCTGATCCAGGAATTCCCTGATGGAACGCGCGCGAAGGTTTCGCTTGAAGCGGGTGAATATGCGATCAACCCGCGCGGCGTGTGGCACACCGCCGATGTGGCAGGCGAGGCAACAGCGATTTTCATCACCGCCGGCGCGGGCACAAGGCACCGGCCGCGAGAGGGGTGATTGGCTTGCTGCTGCGTGAATGCGCGGCGCAGGGCGATACAAACCGCGACAGTCGGGCCGCAAACCGGGATAATCCTGCGACACGGGCGCGCTAGAAGGGCAGGCATGGGCAATGGTGCGCCGCACCTTACAATGCCCCCAAGGAGAATACGATGCGCAAGACCCCTTTCCTGATGATTAGCGCCGGCGCGCTTGCGCTCAGCGGCGCAGGTGTCGCCATGGCGCAGCAGAGCGGCTCGGCGAGTGCCGGAGCAAGCGATGCTGACCGCGATGGCATCATCACCCTCGCCCAAGCCAAGGCGCGCGGCGCCGCACGGTTCGAGCGGTTGGACGCCAATGGCGACGGCGTCCTTACCCGCGAGGATCGCAGCGCGCGCGCCGCCGAGCGCTTCGCCGGGGCCGACCTGAATGGTGACGGCGAAATCACGCCCGCTGAAATGGCCGCGGCCCGCGAGACACGCGAGGCGAAGCGCGACGAACGCCGCGCTGAGCGGCAGGCGCGGATGTTCGAACGGCTCGACACCGACAACAGCGGCGGCCTCTCGCAGGCCGAACTGGCAGCGGGCGCCGAGCAGCGCCGCGAAAACCGCGGCGAGCGCGGCAAGCGAGGCGGCAAGGGCGCGCGCGGCTTGATGGCGATGTTGCGCCGGGCCGATACCAACAACGACAACGCCGTCAGCCGGGAGGAATTCGATGCGATGATCGAAGCACGCTTCGCCCGGGTCGATACCGACAATTCGGGCACGATCACCGCCGCCGAACGTGCAGCCGCCAAGGCCAGCCGGATGGAGCGCCGCCAGCGCGATGGAGCGCGCGGCGCCGGCTCGTGAATCGCCGCTTGCGGCCAAGCCTCGCCTGATCCCCCGTGCCGCATCCGGTCCGCGCCTGCGGGCTGGGTGCGGCAGCGCCATGCGCAAGGAGGCTTGCCGCGTTCTGGCCAAGGGTGCCGCGTCCCCCTAATGCTAACGCTTCTGCGCCAGCCGCCCAAGACTTGGAAACGACCTGATGGAGACGATCAAGCCGACCTCGATCCTGCTGGTCGACGACGAGCCCACCTTGCGCGAACCGCTCGCCGATTATCTCGCCGCGCAGGGCTTCGCCGTCACCCAGGCCGACAGCGCCGCGCGGGCGCGCACCCTTCTCGCCGAGACGGATAGCGATCCGCGCCACAAGGCGCGCCCCGATATCGTCCTGCTCGACATCATGATGCCGGGAGAAGACGGTCTATCGCTGTGCCGGCACCTGGTCGAGGCGCGCGCGCTACCCGTGATCTTTCTCACCGCCAGGACCGAGGCCACCGACCGCATCGTCGGGCTCGAGCTCGGCGCGGACGATTACATCGTCAAACCGTTCGAGCCGCGCGAGCTTGTGGCCCGCATCCGCACCGTGCTGCGCCGCGTGGCGCGCGGTGGCGGCGCCGAAACTTTGGTCGAGGACTGGCATTATGCCTTCGAGGGCTGGCGGCTCGATCCGCTCAAGCGCAAGCTGACCGATCCCGACGGCGTGACGATCCCGATCTCGACCGCTGAATTCCGCTTGCTGCGCGCTCTTCTCGATCATGCCCGCCAGGTGCTGGACCGCGATCGCCTGCTCGACATGGTGCAGGGCCGCAGCGCCCACCTGTTCGACCGTGCGGTCGACAATCAGGTGAGCCGGCTGCGGCGCAAGATCGAAAGCGACACGCGCCAGCCGCAGTTGATCCAGACCGTTCGCGGAGGCGGTTATTGCTTTGCCGCAGAGGTGCGCCGACTGGCGCCCGACGCGCCGCTCATGCACCGCTGACGCGTGCAGCGTTTTGTCCCCTCGAGCCTGCTCGGGCAGGTCACGCTGGTCCTCGCGATCGGCTTGCTGGTGGCTCAGGCGGTCTCCGCCTTGGCGCTCTACCGCGCGCAGGAACAGCGCCGCGATGCGATGATCGTCAATTCGATCGCGTTTCGCCTGATAACAGGCAGCGCGGGCCGCGCATCGCCCGAAATGCAGCGGTTTCGCAGCGAGCGACGCGAGGCGCGAGCACGGCGGCGCGAAGCCGGGGGTGCTGACGCAGCGCTCACGCCGTTCGGTTCACGGGGGCAGGATCGCCGGCGGCCCGCCGCCTTCACGCGGCTATTGCGCCTCAGCCTTCAGCGTAGCGATCAATCCCCCGTGAGCGCGCAGGAACGACGCCTCAGCCCGTACGAAACTGAACTGCGCCGTCTGCTTGCGGAGCAGGATGTCAGTGTCGGCGAGATCAGGATCACGCGGCGCGTCGCTGGCCAAGACCCGCACGTCCGCTCGATCATGCGCGATGTCGCGCTGCCAGCCGTGAAAGGATGGCGCGAACAAAGGCTGCTTGTCGCCGCGATCGAGCAGCCGGGCGGCAGGGGCTGGCTGACGGTGCGCCTGCCCGAGAATCGTCCGCAAGCCGCCGGGATAGGACTGATCCTGCTTCAGACTGCGGTGATCTTCATCGTCCTGCTGGCCCTGCTCTACCTAGTCCTGCGCCGCCTGACTCGCCCGCTTGCGGCGTTGACCGAGCGCCTCAGCGATTTCTCGCGCCATCCCGACCGGCCGCTGGGCCTGCCCGAAAGCGGGCCTGCCGACATGCGCCGGCTGATCGCGGCGCACAACGCGATGGAAGCGCGCATCGCGGCACTGCTCGATGAGAAGAATGTCATGCTGGGCGCGATCGGGCATGATCTCAAGACGCCGCTTGCCGCGCTCAGGGTGCGAATCGAAAGCCATCCCGACGAGCGCCAGCGCGCAGCGCTTGCCGCCGGGATCGAGGACATCACCTGCACGCTCGACGATATTTTGACGCTCGCGCGGGCGGGAGCCAATGCCGAGCGGCGCGAAGCGGTGGACCTTGGTGCGCTCGCTCAAGGGGTTGTCGAAGAGTTCGAGGATCTCGGCCACGCCGTGCGCATGGCCGAGCGCGAAAGGAGCGGCGCCCGGATCGTCGCGGCGATCCAGCAAACCTGGATCAAGCGCGCGCTCAGGAACCTTGTCGGCAATGCAGTGCGCTATGCCGGGGGCGCGACGGTGAGCGTGGGGCTTGCGGACGCAGGGCGGTTTGCGGTGCTGGGCGTGGTCGATGACGGACCCGGGATCGAGGAGCATCGCATCGCCGACATGCTCGAGCCGTTCACCCGGGGTGAGGCCTCGCGCAACCGCGCGACGGGGGGCGCGGGCCTCGGCCTGACGCTCGCACGCGCGATCGCGCAGGCGCATGGCGGCGAAGTGGTGCTGACGAACCGCGCGCAAGGGGGCCTGCTCGCGCAACTGCGGTTGCCGGTCGAGCCAAGCGTTCCTGCCGGGCCAGCCGACCGACTTTAACGCATCAACCCGCCCATGATGTTGCGGACGAACGCCGTCATCCCGGTTCGCAGCGGATCAGCCGAGGATTTCTTGCCGAGCACGGTGGCCACCGCGATCGAAGCGAGCGACCCGCTGGCCGCCTGCAACGCGCTCTTGCCCGCCTTTTCCCAGGCCGACGGGGTCTTGCGCGCACTCTTGGCGACTTCCTCACGGCCCTTTTGCTCGACCTCCTGCGCGGTCTCGGCCGCATCCTTCGCCTTTTGAGCGAGCACTTCCTCGGCGCTCTCCCGGTCAACGATCACATCATACTTGCCCGCCAGCGGGCTCACCGACTGGATGATCGCGCGCTCCTTCGCATTGACCGGGCCGAGCCGCGAGCCCGGCGGCTTGATCAGCGTGCGCTGGACGATGCTGGGTGCGCCTTCCTCGTCGAGCGTCGAGACGAGCGCCTCGCCCACGCGCAGCTGCGTGATCGCTTCCTCGACATCGAGCGCCTCGTTGATCCGGAAGGTTTCCGCCGCCGCCTTGATCGCACGCTGGTCGCGCGGGGTGAAGGCGCGCAAGGCATGCTGGACGCGGTTGCCGAGTTGGCCGGCCACCTCTTCGGGAATGTCGATCGGATTTTGCGTGACGAAATACACCCCCACGCCCTTTGACCGGATCAGGCGGACGACCTGCTCGATCTTGTCCTGCAATGCCCCCGGCGCATCGTCGAACAGGAGGTGCGCCTCGTCGAAGAAGAACACCAGTTTGGGCTTTTCCGGATCGCCGACCTCGGGCAGGCTCTCAAACAGTTCGGCCAAAAGCCAGAGCAGAAAGGTCGCATAGAGCTTGGGGCTGCGCATCAGCCTATCCGCGGCGAGCACATTGACAAAGCCGCGGCCCTGATCGTCGCATTTGAGGAAATCGTCGATCTCGAGCGCGGGCTCGCCGAAAAAGTGATCTGCGCCTTGCGCCTCGAAGCTCAGCAATTGCCGCTGGATCGCGCCGACCGATTGCTTCGAGACATTGCCGTATTGGCCCGAAAGCTCTGCCGCGTTTTCATGCGCGAAGGCGAGCATCGCCTGGAGATCGCCCAAATTGAGCAGCAGCAGGCCGTTCTCGTCGGCATAGCGAAAGACGATCTGCAGGACGCCTTCCTGAGTGTCGTTGAGATCGAGCAGGCGCGCCAGCAGCAGCGGACCCATCTCGGAGATAGTAGTGCGGATCGGGTGCCCCTGTTCGCCGTAGAGATCCCAGAAGATCACCGGATTGTCGCGGTAGGCGTAGTCCTCGATGCCGAGCTCCTTCGCGCGCGCCTCGAGCTTGTCGGCGTGTTTGAAAGTAGGTGAGCCGGGCATGGCGATCCCCGAGAGATCGCCTTTGACATCGGCGACGAAGACCGGAACGCCCGCGAGGGAAAAGCTCTCGGCGATGCCCTGCAGCGTCACGGTCTTGCCCGTGCCGGTCGCGCCCGCGATCAGGCCGTGCCGATTGGCGCGGCTGAGCGCCAGGTGCTGGTGTTCGCCATTGCCGCCGAGCCCCAGGAAAATCTCACTCACGCCGGTGTGCCCCTCTTTCGACTTCGCCTCGCAAAGCTCTGCAGTCAGGCCGCGCGGCGGTCAACCTCTCGACTTGACCGATCAATGGGCTAAGGCTGGGAGCATGGGTCGCACAGCTCCATTCATCCTCTTCGACGATGCCAGCGACGGCACTGGCGGGAGCGAAGGCGCTGGCGAGGCGCTCTATTTCGAGGCACCCGCGCGCGTCTTCGCGGCACACCGCCCCGGCGAGGTCACGCGGGCCTTGGCCGATGCGCAAGCTGCGCTCGATACGAAAGGCGGCACGCTGGCCGGGATGATCGCTTACGAGGCTGGGCTCGCGCTCGAGCCGCGTCTCGCCAGCCTTGCCGAGGCGCGGCACGGCGCGGCGGGGCCGCTTGTCTGGCTCGCGCTGTTCGAGCACGAGCCCGAGCGCATCCCGGCACAAGCTCTCCCGGCCTGGCTGGCCGAGCGCAGCCGCGGCCACGCCTCGCTCGGACCGCTTGATCCCCAGCTTTCCCCCGGAGGCTACGCAGCCGCGTTCGACGAGGTGCGCGAAGCGATCCTGGCAGGCGACATCTATCAGGCCAATCTCACCTATCCGCTCGCCGGCAGCTATCGCGGCGATCCGCTGGCACTCTATGCAGAGCTGCGCCCTGCCGCCCGCGCGGGCTATGGCGCGCTGCTGTTCGACGGGACGCATTATCTGGCCAGCCTCTCGCCCGAAATGTTCTTCAAGAGCGATGGGCGCGCGGTCGATGCCAAGCCGATGAAGGGGACCCGCCCGCGCCTCGCCGATCCGGCGGCGGACCATGCAATGGCCGCGGAACTTGCGGGCTGTGCCAAGGACCGGGCGGAAAACCTGATGATCGTCGATCTCATGCGCAACGATCTGGCGCGGGTCGCCGAACCGGGCTCGGTCACGGTCGAGGCGCCGTTTGCGATCGAGAGCTATCCCAGCGTTCACCAGATGGTGAGCCATGTGCGAGCGCGGCTTTCGCCCGGCGTCGGCGCGATGGATCTGGTCAAGGCGCTGTTTCCCTGCGGCTCGATCACGGGCGCCCCGAAGATCCGCGCAATGGAAGTGATCGCACGCCACGAACGCGACCTGCGCGGGCCCTATTGCGGCGCGATCGGGCGGATCGGCCCGGATGGCACCGCCGCCTTCAATGTCGCGATCAGGACCCTGCGGCTGACCCCGATTGAAAACGAGACGGGCACAGCAGTGCTTGGCGTCGGGTCGGCAATTGTGGCAGACAGCAAAGCCATGACCGAGCGGCGCGAATGCGAAGTGAAGGCAGGTTTTGCGCGGGCCTCGTCGAGCGAGCTTTCAGCGCCGGCGTGCGACCTGATCGAGACGATGCTGTTCGAGCCCGAGCTCGGCGTGCTTCATCTCGAGCGGCACCTTGAGCGCATGAAACAAAGCGCGCTTGCGCTCGGCCACGAATTCGATCGCCACGCCGCGCGCAACCAGATCCAGGCGCTGTGTTTCGAGCTGGAGGCGCCCGCCAAATTGCGGCTCCTCGCATCGCGCAAAGGTGCAATTGCGCTCGAGACGGGGCCGCTGCCCAGCGAACCCGAGGGCCCGCTCAAGTGCGCTGCGCTGCCCCACCCGCTCGATCCCAGCGACTGGCGCCTCCGACACAAGACCTCGGACCGGGGCTTTTACGACGAAGCGCTCGCGGCGGCACGCAGCCTGGGCGCGCAGGAAGCAGTGCTGGTGCGCGAGGACGGTTTGGTAACCGAAGGGTGCTACACCAACATCTTCGTTGACCCCGAGGGGACCGGCGACAAAGGGATGCTGTTGACCCCGCGGGCCGGGCTGGGGCTGCTCCCCGGGATCCTGCGCGAACATTTGATCGAACAAGGCCGCGCGCTCGAGGCGGAGCTGACGCTCGATGATCTGGCGGGCGGCTTCTGGCTCGGCAATTCGGTGCGCGGGCTGGTCGCGGCAAAGCTCATCTAGGCCTCGGCCGAGCGAGCGCGGAAGGAACGAAAACAACTATGACCCCGCCAATCCTGTTCGAAGACGGCGAAGCGCTGGTGATCGACAAGCCCGCCGGGCTTGCGGTCGATCGCCCGAAGCGCGGCGGGCCGTGTCTGGAAGATCACCTCGATGCGCTGAAGCTCGGATTTCAGCGCGCGCCCGCTCCGGTCCACCGGCTCGATACCGATACCAGCGGCTGTCTGCTCCTCGCCCGCCATCGCAAGGCGTTGACGCGCTTTTCCCGCGCCTTCGAAGAGCGCCGCGTGATCAAGACCTATCTCGCGATCCTCGACGGGCATCCCGAGGGGAGTTCGGGAACGATCGAGCTTGCGCTCGCCAAGATCAGCTCCGAGGCCAAGGGTTGGCGGATGATCGCGGCGAAGAAAGGCAAGCCTGCGGTCTCGCACTGGGAGCTGGTCGAGACGCTCGGGCAGCGCAGTCTCATCCGCTTTCGCCCCGAGACCGGCCGGACGCACCAATTGCGCGTCCATGCCCTCAAGGGGCTCGGCGCGCCGCTGCTGGGCGATCCGGTCTATGGCGCGGGCACGGTGGCGCAGGCGCGGCGAACCATGCTCCACGCCGAAAGCATCATCGTGCCGCGCGAAGGTAAGCCCGAGATCAGCGCGACAAGCCCGCTGCCGGAGGATTTCGCCGCGCTCGGGGCGAGCATTGGATAGGGCACTGCTCGAGCGTGCGCACGCACTTGCGCGCGAGAGCTTCCTTGCAGGCTCCGGGCCGGGCGGCCAGAACGCGAACAAGGTGGCAACCGAGGTTCAGCTGCGCGTCAACATCTATGCTCTGCGCTTGCCCCCGCCGGTCTTCGCACGGCTGCGCGAGGCGGCAGGCTCGCGGCTGACGACGAGCGGCGACCTCCTCATCACCGCGCGCGAACACCGCACCCAGGAAGCCAACCGCGCGCAGGCTCGCGAAAAGCTCGAGGCGCTGCTCGAGGACGCGCACCGCCTGCCCAAGCCGCGCGCCAAGTCGCGCGTCAATCGCGTTGGCAAGACGCAGCGGCTGAAGGGCAAGAAAGCGCGCGGCAAGGTGAAGGAGCAGCGCGGCAAGGTCGATCGCAGCGACTGGTGAGGCTCAACGCCGCTGCGGGCCTCGCGCCCCAGCCTTGACTTTTCGCCGCGATTCGATCAAGGGCGCACGTCTATCGGCGGTGCACCGGTTTTCCCGGACGCGCCGCCATTGTTTTTGTGCGCCCGCCACGCCAGACGTCCGGGCCGCTTCTTTTGACAGGATACCACCATGGCGAAGCCAGCAACCGTCAAAATCCGGCTCGTGTCGACCGAGGGCACTGGCTTTTTCTACGTGACCAAAAAGAACCCGCGCAACATCACCGAGAAGATGTCGTTCCGCAAGTACGATCCGGTCGTGAAAAAGCACGTCGAGTTCAAGGAAGCGAAGATCAAGTAAGCCGGTTTGATTAAGCCCCGGTTCAATGCGCAACGCATAGGCACCGAGGAATGATGAACCAGCTCCTTGCAAAGATCCCCCGCCCCGGCCGCGTGCTCGCGGCGGGCGTGTTCGCGGTGTCGGCCAGCCTCCTGGCAGCGCCCGCGATCGCCCCGGCCTTCACCGCTCCAGCTTTCACCGCTCACGCGCAGTCGCGCAGCAGCGAACTCGATCGCGCTGTCGCTGCGATGCGCGGCATTTCCACCATGCGCGCCGATTTCACCCAGACCGATCGGCAGGGCAACCTCCTCAAGGGCACCTTGACGCTCAAGCGCGGTGGCAAGATCCGCTTCGACTATGGCAAGGACGCCGAAATCCTGCTCGTGTCTAACGGCAAGTCGCTCTACTTCATCGATTACGAAGTGGGGCAGGTCGAGCGTTATCCGATCCAGCGTTCGCCGCTCGGCGCGCTGCTCGATCCCTCGCGCGATGTGAGCCGCTATGGCGAGCTCATACCGACCGGCAGCAGCGAGGTGCTAAGCATCCTCGTCAAGGATCCCACGAAGCCCGAATACGGGACGATCAACCTCATCTTCGTCGCCGATTCGCGCGCGCCCGGCGGTCTGCAGCTGACCCATTGGGTCGCGCTCGATGCGCAGAATTACCGCACCACCGTGCGGCTGAGCAATCATCGCTATGGAATGGAGGTGGCGGAAAGCGCGTTCACCTTCGAAGACCCGCGCCGTTCATCTCGTCGACGTCTTTGAACGGTTAGGCGTGAGCGGTTGTATGGACGCGACAAAACTAGGGTCGTGTTCATAGAGGTGAAAGCCTCAGCGGACTATCAAAGGTCAACAAGGCGGCCGAAGTAGGGTTTCCCCCCTGTTGCCCTGGTCTTCTTCAAGTGCCGCCTTGGAAAAAGCGTGACGAACGCTGAAAACGGAAACCTCAGTGCCATCGCCCCCGGCACTGGGGTTTCTTTTTATTGGGCCTCTTCGTTTTTTGGGCTTCGCTTTGGCCTGAGTTCGCTCAGCCGGGCGCTCGCCCCGACGCCATTCGCTGCGCCGCAGGGGGACATCGAGGTGTAATCGGGGATCGCGTTATTCCCGAGCGGCATTCATTCCCAACCCAACGCACCCGTGATGATGTTGTAGATCACGTTCTGTTCGATCACACCGCGCGCCTTGCGCGCGCCTGGCCCTTGGGCATAGAGCGCGACATCTTCGCCTGCATGGGTCTCGCTGCCCAATGGCACGGTCGCCTGTTGCAGCGCGTCGACCCCGGTCTCGGGATGGGGGCGCGGGTCCATCCCGGCGATGGCACCGGGACCATTGGCGTATCCCAGCGTCGTGTAGGGCTTGCCATCATTGGCGGGGACGGGTTCTTCGGTGTTGCTGATATCGCCCGCGGGCGGGACGACAAGGCCCAGGATATCATTCCCCCGCCGCGGATAGCCCGCGATGGTGAAAACGTGGCTGTGATCGGCGGTCACCAGGATGAGCGTTTCGGCCGGATCGGTGTTGTCGATCGCATGCTGGATCGCGCGCGCGAACTCGACCGTTTCCTCCAGCGCATAGCCCGCCTGGCCGGCATGGTGGGCATGATCGATCCGCCCGCTTTCCACCATCAGGTAATAGCCGCCGGGATCGTTCTTCAGGCGCGCAATCGCCTGCGCGGTCATATCGGTCAGGGTCGGTTCGCTTAGGCCTTCGCCCTTCATCCGGTCGGCCACGTAGGTCATGTGGCTTGGTGAGAAGAGGCCCAACACGGGCGCATTCATCGGCGCTGCTTCGAGCATGTTTGCATCGGTCACGTAGGTCCCACCGGTGCGCGATGCCCATTCGCCGGGGAGGTCGGCAGCCGAAACGCTCCGGCGACCGCCCATCGCGCTGCCGAAAAACGAAGCGGTGCCTCCGCCAAGCGCCACGTCCCAGTCCGCCGCGACCAACTGGCTGGCGATATCGTCACAGCCCAGCCCCCGCTGCGCGGCGGGAATCGCGCTGTCCGTCTCCCAGTTGCGATCCGGCGTGCGCGCATAGACGCTTGCCGGCGTCGCATGGGTGATGCGCGCGGTCGACACGATCCCGAGCGCCAGACCGCGTTCCTTCGCCTGTTCGCCCAATAGCGGCAACGGATGCGCCAGCGCCGAGGCGCAATCGCCGCGCATGGCATCAGGGCCGATCCCGAGCACGCCAATGCTCGTCTTTGCGCCCGAATGCATCGCGGTTGCCGTCCCCGCGCTGTCGGGCACCTGCGCGTTGGTGTTGTAGGTCTTGACCAGCGCGACATTACCGAACCGCTCGAACGGCAGGACATATTCCTCGCCGGTCTGGCCCAGCTTCTGTCCGGCGTAGATGCGCGCGGCAGTGATGGTCGAAATGCCCATGCCATCCCCGATGAACAGGATGACGTTCTTCGCCCGCTCTGCGGGCGCGGGCGGGGGGGTGGATGCAGCGGGCGCGCGGCTCGATGCGCTGGCGACAGGCGCGGTGCCGTCATCCGTGGTGCAAGCCCCAAGCGAAAGCGCGGTGGTGGCGACGAGAGCGGCAAGGATGCGGGTCATGGCGTGTCTCCGATATGATTGTGCGCTGCTATCGCGTTCCAATGTGACAGGAAAGTGAGAGGTGGCCTTTTCGATTGCCTCATCCTAAATCGCCAGCATGCTCTCCGTTGCGACCTGGAACATCAATTCAGCCCGCCTGCGCCTGCCTTTGATCGAGCGATACATCGCGCAGGAGTCGCCCGATATTCTGTGCCTGCAGGAGATCAAGTGCGAGACGGGGCAATTTCCGGCCCAGGCGCTGGCTGAGCTTGGCTATGTCCACCAGGTCATCTCGGGGCAGAAGGGCTATCACGGCGTTGCTACAGTGAGCCGCTTCCCGATCCGCGAGATCGCGCGCCACGATTGGCAGAGCAATGGCGAGGCCCGCCATGTCGGGGTCGAGGTGATCGGCAAGGATTTCGTGCTCGAGAATGTCTATGTGCCCGCAGGCGGCGACATTCCCGATCGCACGGTCAACGCGAAGTTCGGCCAGAAGCTCGATTTCCTCGAGCGCATGACGCGCTGGGCCGACAAGGTCGCTGCGCCCACGCTGATCGTGGGTGATTTCAACATCGCCCCGCTCGAAAGCGATGTCTGGAGCCACAAGCAGCTCCTGAAGGTGGTCAGCCACACGCCGGTCGAGGTCGAGGCGCTCGCGCGGTTCAAGGAGGCGCACGGCTGGGTCGATCTCGGGCGCGAATTCGTCGCCCCGCCGCAGCGCTATTACTCGTGGTGGTCGTATCGCTCGCCCGACTGGCGCAAGAACGATCGCGGGCGGCGGCTCGATCACATGTGGGCCAGCCCCCAGCTTGCAGCGCAGGCGAGATCGCACTGCCTGTTCGAGGATGCGCGCAGCTGGGAGAAGCCTTCGGACCATATCCCGCTGGTGACAAGGTTCGAGGTCTAGCCCGTGTGCGATGATCCCGCTCACGCTGCGCACCCGCCGTCGCCCGAGCGCCGCGCGGCCCAGGCCGTCGATGCGCTGCGCCATGGCTGGCCGGTGCGCTTTGGCGGCGGACCGACGCTGCTGCCGGTCGAGACCGCCGCGGCGCCTGAGGCGCAAGGCGCGCGCATGCTCATCTCCGCCGCACGCGCTGCCACCCTCAAGCTTGCCAACCAGCGCGAGGCCGCCCAGCAGCAAGGCCAGCCGCATGCGCCGGTGTTGATCAGCGGCGCGCAGCCGTTCGATCTCAAGAGCGCGCTGCCGATCGCCGATCCCGCGCTCGACCTTGCCAATCCGCTCAAGGGCCCCTTCCGCGCCGAGCCGCTCACCTGGGAAGAGCAAGCGCAAACCGCGATGAAGCTCGCCCGGATCGCAGGCATCCTGCCCGCTTTCCTGGTCGACCCGGCGGCAGGCGGGGAAGCGCACAGCCTCGCGGCGAGCGACCTTGCGGCCTACAGCGATACCCGCCCGCTCAGGATTGTCACCCGCGCCCGCCTGCCCGTCGCGGCAAGCGAGGAGGGAGAAATCGTCGCCTTTCGCTCGCCCGCCGACATGCGCGAGCATACAGCGCTCATCATCGGCAAGCAGAACGGCGATCTGCCGCCGCTGGTGCGGGTCCATTCGGAATGCCTGACGGGCGACGTGCTCGGTAGCCTCAAATGCGATTGCGGGCCGCAGCTCGATGCAGCGCTCGCGGCAATGGCGCGCCATGCGAGCGAGGATGGCGGCTGGGGCGTGCTCCTGTACCTCAGGCAAGAGGGGCGCGGGATCGGGCTCATCAACAAGCTGCGCGCCTATCGCCTGCAGGATCAGGGGTTTGATACGGTCGATGCCAACGCCCGGCTCGGCCTGCCTGATGAAGCGCGCGATTTTCCGGTGGCGGCGCGGATGCTCGAGCTGATCGGGGCGCGCGCAATCCGGCTGCTGACCAACAATCCGGCCAAGGTCGCAAGCCTCGAGGCGCACGGCATCACGGTCACGGAGCGCGTCCAGCACCAGCTGCCCGGCAACCCGCACAATGCCCGATATCTCGCAACCAAGCGCGACCGGTCGGGCCACCTGCTGCTATGAGCGGATCGCAAGTGGCAATCACCATCCGGCCCGAGCGAGCGGGCGACGAGGCGACGATCCACGCGCTGACCGAAGCCGCCTTTCGCGAAATGGAGTTCAGCGAAGGCGACGAACACCATCTCGTCGATGGCTTGCGCCGCGATGGCGATCTCGCGCTCTCGCTGGTCGCCGAGGATGCGGAGCGGATCGTGGGCCATATCGCCTTTTCGCGCGTGACGATCAGCGATGGCTCGCCGGACTGGTATGGGCTGGGGCCGGTTTCGGTCTGGCCTGAACTCCACCGGCGCGGCATCGGCAGCGCGCTCATCCGTCGCGGCATCGCAGACCTGATGGTGCGCGGCTCCCATGGGGTCGTTCTGCTCGGAGACCCCGGATACTATTCACGCTTCGGCTTCGTCCACGAGCCGCAGTTGCGCTATCCGGGACCACCTCCCGAATACTTCCAATGCCTGCTGCTTGAAGGCACGCTCCCCGAGGGAGAAATCGCTTTTCCCCCAGCCTTCAGCGCCTAGCGCCTAGCGCCTAGCGCCGCTCGTAGCGGGTGAGGCCGGGGGCGAGGCGGTTGTTCTTGAGCGCAATGCGCGCGCCTTCCCAGTCCGCGAGAAACACGCTGTTGCGGCGCAAGCCCGGCACGAACCGCGCCTCGTTGTTCTCCACCACGAGGCCATCTGATGTGTGCTGGCCCTGCTCTGCCCCCAGCGCGATGAAGGCAGAGTAATTCTCCTTGTCGCGGCCCTGGACAAACCAGTTGCCGACGATCCGCCCGGTCGCGCCGGCGGGAAGGTCGATCATGTAATTGGTCGCTTTGCCGGCCGAATCGTCGAACGAATTGTTCTCGATGGTGACGCGTCCGGTGCGCGACTTGAGGTAATGGCCGCCCATGCCGCGCTCGAACCGGCTTTCGCGCACGGTCAATTCGCCGAAATCGCCAATATAGATCGAATGCGCACACCCGGCCGAATGC
The DNA here is from genome assembly GCA_036835265.1 of Erythrobacter sp. Taxonomy (GTDB): domain Bacteria; phylum Pseudomonadota; class Alphaproteobacteria; order Sphingomonadales; family Sphingomonadaceae; genus Erythrobacter. The sequence continues at coordinate 16,554 of DAITMG010000015.1, forward strand.
TCGCAGGTGCCAAGCCCGCTGAAGGTCGAGCGGGTGATGTAGATCCGGGATTTGATATCGTCCGCGCTGAGGATGCCCTGCTGGCTGTCGAGAAAGCGCGAATAGGCGATGTTGAGCGCGCCGCGCTCGATCCGGATGCCTGCGCCGTTGCCATCCTGCACCGCGTAATTGCGGAAGGTGAGCCCGCGCACTTCCGCGCCCACGCCGCGCAGCACCAGGCCCGCTTTGCCTTCGCACGAGCGCCCTTCGAGGATCGCGGTGCCGGCCTTTTCGGCCAGATAGATCACCACGCCCCGCTCCTGCACCGCGCACTGACGATAGACGCCGGGCGCGATGCGGATCGTGCCGCGTTTATCGCCGATCGCGTGGACGGCATCCTGCAGCAGGGCGAATGTCGCGCCGGTCTCGACGATCGTGAACGGCCGCGGCTCGCCTTGCGCATTGAGCGCTGTTGCCGGGAGCAAGGCGGCGCCGAGCGTTGCGAGAAGCAGACGCGGGGCATGGCTGAGAGATTTGGCGATGGAGCGCTTCGCGAAGCGCCGATGCGCCGGAAATGCGGGGCGTTGGGTCATCATGCGGCCGGGATATCATCGCAGGTTGCGCAGGCGAGCGCCAGATTATGCGCTGTACCGTTGTGAGCCATCGATTGGGCCTTGGCTTAACCGCATTTCCCTCGCTAAACGCGTGCGATGAAACCCGGGCGGGTCTGCGAACAAACGCGGTCGATCAAGCGCCCGGCACAGCCTGGAGGATGATACCGATGAAGAAGGCAATCCATATCGCAGTTCTCGCCGGGGGCGCGCTTGCGCTCGCGGCGTGCGGCAGCTCGGAAGATGCATCGACCGAGGCGGCCGCGGACACCGTCGAAATGCCTGCCGCCGAAGCGCTCGAGCCGATCCAGGACGAGCCGGTCGCGGATCCTGGGTTCGATGGTCCCGCACTCGATGAGGCCGAAACTGCCGTATCCGCGACGACCGCAGAGGCGGCCGCAGACGATGCAGCCGACGTCGCGGCGCAGGCCGAAGCCGCTGCAGCCGAAGCCGAAGCGGCGGCCAATGCCGCTGAAGGGCCCGGCGATCTCTAGGAGCGCACCACTCCAGCCCGGCGCGGCAACCGTCCAAACCCTCGCGCTTCTCGCAGCGGCCTTCGGCCTTGCGGGATGCGGGGGTGCGGACGCGCCTGATGATCCTGGCGCGGTGAGCGAGGGCGAGGCAGAAGCGCTCGACGAGGCGGCCAGCATGCTCGACGAGACCCGCCTGCCCGAAGGCGCGTTGCCTGAAGTGGATGGGCCCGAAGTCGATGCGCCCGAGGTCGGCGGGACAGCAAGCGAAGAGGCAGGCGAAGCCGCATCGCGCTCTTCCGGAGATGCGCGCTAGGCTTTCGACGCGCACTTGCGAGAGAGGATTGAACCCATGAATGCCCCGATCACCGATCCGTCGACCTTCAATCCCGGCATGGACGCGGAAAGCTTCGAGCAATTCGCCGAGCAGCTCACCCGCTATGTCCGCGAGCGGCTGATCCCGGCCGAGCCCGAGTTGATCGCGGCCGATGCGGTGCCGCCGCAGATCATCGACGAGATGCGCGAGATGGGGCTGTTCGGGATCAGCGTTCCTGAGGAATATGGCGGGGCAGGGCTCAATATGAGCCAGTATGCCCGCGTCGTGAACATCATGAGCTATGCAGCGCCCGCCTATCGCTCGATCTTCTCGATCAACATCGGGATGTTTGCCAGCGCGCTCAAGAACGGCGCGACCGAAGCGCAGCGGGCGGAATGGTATCCCAAGCTGGTCGAAGGCCGGATCGCCTGCTTCGGCCTGACCGAGCCGGGCTCCGGGAGCGATTCGGCCGCGATGCAGACCACCGCCGTGCCTGAACCGGACGGCAATGGCTGGATCCTCAACGGCACCAAGCGTTACATCACCAACGCCCCCCATGCCGATGTCGCGCTGATCATGGCGCGCACCAGCAAGGAGGCGCTGCCCAAGAACGCGCATGTCTCCGCCTTCATCGTGCCGATGGATACGCCCGGCGTTTCGTGCGGGAGCCCGGACAAGAAAATGGGGCAGGCGGGCAGCCACATCTCCGACATCATGCTCGACGATGTGAGGGTGCCCGGCGATGCGCTGCTCGGCGGAGAGACCGGCAAGGGCTTTCGCTTCGCCATGCAAAGCCTCGACAATGGCCGCATTAGCGTGGGCGCGGCGGCGACCGCCTATGCCCGGCGCGCGCTCGATTCGGCGCTGCGCTATGCCAACGAGCGCAAGGCGTTCGGCGAGCCGATTGCGCGGTTCCAGCTGATCCAGGCGATGATCGCCGACAGCGAGACCGAGATCTACGCCGCCGAAGCGATGATGCGCGATGTCACCGAGCGGGCCGATCGCGGCGAGAACATCCTCGTCAAGGCCGCCGCCTTCAAGGTCTTCGCCTCTGAGATGTGCGGCCGCGTGGTCGACCGGGTGGTGCAGATCTATGGCGGCGCCGGCTATCTTGCGGAATACGACGCCGAACGGTTCTATCGCGATGCGCGGATCTACCGCATCTACGAAGGCACGACCCAGATCCTCCAGCTCCAGATCGCCAAGCACACGCTGCGCGAATGGGAAGCGGCGAACGGGTGATCCTTGTACCACCTGCTCAATGATCTCAGCATCGTCGAAGTCTCGAGCTTCGTCGCCTCGCCCACTGCGGGGCTGTATTGTGCGCAGCTGGGCGCCGAGGTCATCCGGGTGGATCACAAGGCGGGCGGGCTCGACTACGATCGCTACATGCTGACGCGCGAGGGCCGCTCGCTCTCGTGGGAGAACCTCAACCGCGCCAAGAAATCGGTCGCGCTTGATTTGCGCTCGCCCGAGGGCCGTGAGCTGTGCGTCGAGCTCGCCGCGAAGACAGGCCAGTGCATCACCAACCTGCCCGAGCAAAGTTTCCTCAGCCACGCGGCGATGGCCGCAGCGCGCGAAGACATGATCTCGCTGCGGATCATGGGCTGGCATGACGGGCGCCAGGCGATGGACTTCACCGTTAACGCTGCCTCCGGCTATCCCCTGATGACCGGACCCGAAGACTGGGACATCGCCACCGCTGAACCGATCAATCAGGTGATGCCGGCGTGGGATTTCATCACCGGTGCCTATTCCGCCTTCGCGCTGCTCGCTGCCCTGCATCACCGCGCCGCGACCGGCGAGGGCGCCGAGGTGCGCGTGCCGCTCGGTGATGTCGCGATCGGGACCGCGGCCAATTCGGGCATGTTCGCCGAAATGCTCTATCGCGGCGCTGATCGCCCGCGGCTCGGCAACGCGATCTGGGGGGCGTTCGGGCGTGATTTCCGCTCGAAGGACGGCGTGCGCTTCATGGTCGCAGCGCTCACGGCCAAGCAATGGGAGGGGCTGCTCGAGGCGTTCGGCGTGGCGGGGCCAGTCGGCGCGCTCGAGGTCGAGCTTGGCGTGCGCTTTATGGATGGCGACCGTCCGCGTTTCGAACACCGCGAGGCGCTGTTCGCGCTGTTCCAGAAGGTTGCCGGCAGCCATGATTACGCCGCGCTCGAGGCCATGATGAAGGCTCATGGCTGCACCTATGAGCGCTATCGCACGGCCTACGAGGCGGCGAGCGATCCGGTGCTTGTGCAGGGTAATCCGCTGTTCGGCCCCTCGCCCGAAAACCCCTCGGGCTTCGCCTATCCCGCTACCCGCAGCTTCGCCAATCTTCCGGGCCATGAAGCGGGCGACCCCCGGCCTGCGCCCTATCTCGGCGAGCATTCCGAACAAGTGCTGGCCGAGAAGCTGGGGCTTTCCTCCGGCGCGATCGCCAAGCTGATCGATGCGGGGACCGTTGCCCTCTCGGACAAGGATGCCAAATGACCAGAAGAGCCGCCATCTGCACGCCTCTGAGGACGCCTGTGGGCAGGTTCTTCGGCGGGCTTGCCGGCCTCACTGCCGGAGAGCTTGGCGCGGTGATCCTCAAGACGCTGATCGAGCGGTCGGGGATTGATCCGGCGCGGGTGGACGACGTGGTCTTCTCGCAAGGGTATGGCAATGGCGAGGCGCCTGCGATCGGGCACTGGTCGTGGCTCGCTGCAGGGCTCCCGCTCGAGGTGCCCGGCTACCAGCTCGATCGGCGCTGCGGCTCGGGCCTGCAAGCGATCGCCAATGCAGCGATGATGGTCGAGACCGGGATGGCGGACGTGGTGGTTGCGGGCGGGTGCGAGAGCATGTCCAACGTCGAGCACTACACGCTGGCCGCGCGCGGCGGCGCCCGGATGGGCGACCTCACTCTGCACGATCGCCTCACGCGCGGGCGGTTGATGAGCCAGCCGATCGAGCGGTTCGGCATCATCAGCGGCATGATCGAGACCGCCGAAAACCTTGCGAAGGATTACGGCATCACCCGCGAGCAGGCCGACGATTATGCGGTGCGCTCGCACCGCAATGCTGCGCAGGCATGGGACGATGGCAAGTTTGCCGAGCAACTCGTCCCGGTCACGATCCCGCAGCGAAAGGGTGATCCGGTGGTTTTCTCGCGCGACGAGGGCTACCGTGCGGACGCGTCGATGGAGACGCTCGGCAGCCTCACCCCGATCGACGCGAAGCGCGATCCGGACGCGATCATCACCGCCGGCAATGCCAGCCAGCAGAACGATGCGGCGGCCGCCTGCCTGGTAGTCGCGGAAGACAAGCTCGGCGAACTGGGCCTCACGCCCTCGCTGTGGTTCGGCGGATGGGCGGCGGCGGGGTGCGATCCTTCGCGCATGGGGATCGGGCCCGTTCCTGCGGTCGAGCGGCTGTTCGCTAGGGCCGGCTACAGCTGGGACGATATCGAGTTGGTCGAGCTCAACGAGGCTTTCGCGCCGCAGGTGCTGGCCGTGCTCAAGGGCTGGGGCTGGAGCGCGGACGATTCGCGCCGCGAGATGCTCAACGTCAACGGGTCTGGCATCAGCCTTGGCCATCCCATCGGCGCGACCGGCGGGCGAATCCTTGCCGATATGGCCGCCGAGATGCACCGGCGCGGGGCGCGGTACGGGCTCGAGACGATGTGCATCGGCGGCGGCCAGGGGATCGCGGCGGTGTTCGAGCGGGCGGCCTGATGAGCGAATGGGACGCTTGGATCGGGCGCACGATGCGCGCGACCGACCGGCTCGATGGCGCGCTGGCGCGGCGCTGGTGCGCGACGTTTGATCGCGCGCTGCCGTCTCCGGCGATCATGCCTCAGGGCATCCATTTCGCGCTCTGCCAGCCCGACGCCGAGACCCGCGCCCTGGGCGAAGACGGACATCCCGCGCGCGATGACAGCTCAGACAGCTTCCTCCCGCCCTTCCCCCAATTTGGTTCTGGGCCCCGGCGCATGTGGGCTGCTTCCGAGATCGCCTTTCGCCAGCCGATCGCGGTCGGCGCGGTGATCGAGCGGGTCAGCCGCGTCGTCTCGATCAAGCAGAAGGAGGGAGGCTCGGGCAAGCTTGCCTTTGTGGAGGTCGCGCATGAGACCAGCGCCGATGGCAGCCTCGCCGTGATCGAGACGCAGACATTGGTCTATCGCGAGGCGGCGAGCGCGGATGCGCCGCTCGGCCCGCCTGTGCCTGAGGGCGAAGCGTTCAACGGGTCGGAATGGGACGTCCACAGCGTGATCACCCCCGACCCGCGCCTGTTGTTCCGCTATTCCGCGCTCACCTTCAACACGCACCGGATCCATTACGACGAGCCCTATGCTCGCGCGGTCGAGCGATATCGCGGGCTTGTCGTCCACGGACCGCTGATCGCGAGCCTGCTGTTGCAGCTCGCCGCGCGTGAACTGGGCGAGAACCGCTTGCGCAGCTTCGCCTTTCGTGGCCTCTCCCCGGCAATCGCGGGCGATCCGCTGCACCTCGTCATGCGCAAGGGCGAATCGGGCTACGATCTCGCCGCCTTTGCAGCGGATGGGCGGCAGGTAACCAGCGCCAGCGCGGCGCTCTAGCCGATGTCGAAATCAGGGAGCGGCCCCAGCACGTCATAGCTCTCGCGGACCGGCGCGCGGCCAAGCGCGGGAAACTCGAGCGCGGGCGGCTCGCAATCGGTATCGGGCAGGCGGTCAAGCAGGTTGCGGACGAGGGTCAGGCGCCCGCGCTTCTGATCGTTGAAATCGACCAGCGTCCAAGGAGCGTGCGCGGTGTGCGTCGCGCGCAGCATCGCCTCGCGCGCCGCGGTGTAGGCGTCGTATTGCGCGCGCGCGGCCAGATCGATCGGGGAGAGCTTCCAACGCTTGAGCGGGTCTTCGAGCCGCTCCTTCAGGCGCTCTTCCTGTCTCGCCTGATCGGTCGTCAGCCAGTATTTGAACAGCAGGATGCCATCCTCGATCAGCAGCCGCTCGAACACCGGAACTTGGCCCAGAAACCGCGCCACTTCGGCGTCGGTCGAATAGCCCATCACCCGCTCGACGCCTGCGCGATTGTACCAGCTGCGGTCGAACAGCACGATCTCACCCGCAGTGGGCAGATGAGCGATATAGCGCTGGAAATACCACTGCGTGCGCTCGGCCTCGCTCGGTTTGGTCAGCGCCACGGTGCGGCACTGGCGCGGATTGAGTTGCTCGCGCACCGCGCGGATCGCCCCGCCCTTGCCCGCAGCGTCGCGCCCCTCGAACACGACGACGATGCGCTGCCCCGTCACGCTTGCCCAGCGCGCCATGGCGACAAGCTCCTGCGTCATCGGTTCGAGCGCCGCGCGATAATCCTTGCCCCTGAGGTTTTGCGCGTCGGCCATGCCTGGTATCCCTTCACCCTTGTCTAAACCGCGAGCTAGCCTCACATTGCCTTGCATGGCCACCCCCGCTCTTAAGGAAACCGACTACACAAGGCTGCCCAGCCTCCCCGAGGAGGTGTTCACCGCTCCGCTCGCCAAGCCCTCGCACGTCGGCGCGGACTGGCTTGAGCCAGCGCAGGCCGATTATTCGAGCGAGGATCACGCCATCTGGGACGACCTGTTCGCCCGCCAGATGGAAATCCTGCCCGGCCGCGCCGCCACGACTTTCCTGCAAGGCCTCGAAAAGCTCGATCTGGGGCGCGGCGGCGTGCCTGAATTCGGCGCGATGTCCGAGGAGCTGCGCGCGCTCACGGGGTGGAGCGTGGTGCCGGTGCCGATGCTGATCCCTGATCACGTGTTCTTCTGGCACCTTGCCAATCGCCGCTTCCCGGCCGGCAATTTCATCCGCACGCGCGAGACGTTCGACTATATTCAGGAGCCCGACGTCTTCCACGACGTGTTCGGCCATGTGCCAATGCTGACCGATCCGGTCTATGCCGATTACATGCAGGAATATGGCCGGGCGGGTTGGAAGGCGATGCGCTACAATCGCCTCAAGGCGCTGGGCGCGCTCTATTGGTACACTGTGGAATTTGGCTTGATCGAAGAGCCAGGCGGCATCCGTGCCTATGGCGCCGGGATCCTCTCCGGGCCGACCGAGGCGGTGTTCGCGGTGGAAGCACAAAGCCCAAATCGCATCATGCTCGCCGTCGACCGGGTGATGCGCACCGATTACGTGATCAGCGATCTGCAGCCGACCTATTTCGTGATCGAGAGCTTCGAGGATCTCTACCGCCAGACGGTGACGCGCGATTTTGATCGGCTCTATCGCAATCTCGCGCCCGGCTTCACCTATGCCAACAGCGCTGTGATCGACGTCGATCATGTCGTGCACCGCGGCACCCAGGAGTATCATCTGCGCGGCGGCAAGGGGAGCGGGGCGCGGCCCGTCTAGAGGTTGAGCTAGGCCTGGACGTTGTCGCTGCGAGCGACGAGCGTGTTGTAAAGCGCAAGCGCCGCGATCCCGCCCAACGTGGCGCCGCCCAGCGCCAGCAGCGTGAGCCCTCCGAGAAACGTTCCGTCGTTGAGCATCAGCCCGGGCACCAGCGTCGCGGCAACACCCACCCCGATCTGGCGCAGGATATCGCTCGCCCGCTCGTTCCGCATGAGGATAGAGCCGAACCAGCCGAGGCTTGTGCCCAAAATGATCAATACGAGTAAGGCCATGCGGTGTCTGATGCTTGTGACAATCGGGTTTCAGCTGCTAAACCAGCGAAAGCCAGTAGGGTTCCTTAGCCGATTGCGCAAACTGCAAACTAAAATACAACGAGCAACAACACGCCCATCGCGATGCGATAGAGCACGAAGACCAGCATCGAGGCGCGTTTCAGGAAGTTCATGAGGAAGGCCATAGTCGCGAATGCGGCGAGGAAGGTCAGCACGCCTGCGATAAGTGCGTCCCACGCAAGCGCCGTGCCGGCCTCGAGGATTTCGGGCACGATCAGCACGCCTGCGCCCGCCACCGCCGGGATCGACAGGAGAAACGAGAACCGCGCCGCTTCTATCCGCTGATAGCCGAGTGCGCGCGCGGCGGTCATCGTGATCCCCGCGCGGCTCGTCCCCGGAATGATCGCCAGCGCCTGCGCGGTGCCGACGATCAGCCCGTCGCGCCAGGTCATATCCTCGAAGGTCTTGATCTCCTTGCCGAAATGATCGGCCAGCCCAAGCAGGATGCCATAGGCGATGAGGTTGAACGCGATGAGATCGGTAAAACGGATCGAGCTCATCAGATCGCCATCAAGGATGGTGATCCCGAACAATTGCTCCACCACCGGATTGAATGCGCCTAACTTGATCGCGAGGCCAAAGGCGACGGCGGGGATCGTGCCGAGCACGATCCACCAGAACAGCCGGCGTTCGGCCGGCGCGGCGGGAGCCTTGGTGCCGATGCCGATACTGGCGAACCCGCCGCGCGCGAGCACGAGCACATCCTTGAAGAAATAGACGATGATCGCGAGCAGCGAGCCGACATGGACGGCGACATCGATCAGCGGCCCCTGATCGGCAAAATCGGTCAGGTAGGGGATCAGGATGAGATGTCCCGACGAGGAGATCGGCAGAAATTCCGTGATCCCCTGAACCACCGCGATGATGAGCAGCTGAAGAATGGTCATGGCACGCGGCCTCTGGCACGCGCCGGGTTCAAGTCAAACAGATTTGCGCAAGGCGCCGCGCCGCTCGCCCTTTGGGCTTGGTCAGGCGGCCCGATCGGCAGCGAATTGCAGCCGGGCGAGGCGGGCATAGAGCCCGCCTTGGCCCGAGAGTTCGGCGTGGGTGCCCTGTTCGACGATCCGGCCATTGTCGAGCACGATGATCCGATCCGCCGCACGCACGGTCGCGAGCCGATGCGCGATGACGAGCGTGGTGCGCCCCTGCATCAGCGCCTCGAGCGCCTGCTGGACGAGCTGTTCGCTTTCCGCATCGAGCGCGCTGGTCGCCTCGTCGAGCAGCAGGATCGGCGCATCGCGCAGAAGCGCGCGGGCGATCGCCACGCGCTGCTGCTGGCCGCCCGAAAGCTGGGTGCCGCCCTCGCCGAGATAGGTGTCAAGCCCGCGCGGCAAAGCTTGCAGGAACCCTTCGGCATTGGCGGCGCGCGCGGCCGACCAGATCTGCTCGTCGCTGGCGTCCCACTTGCCGTAGCGCAGATTGTCGCGGGCATTTGCGCTGAACAGGACGCCATCCTGCGGCACCAGCGCAAGCCGTTCGCGGATGTCGGCGGGATCGGCATGGGTCAACGGCACGCCATCCAAACGGATCGTCCCGACTTGCGGATCGTAGAACCGCTCGACCAGCTGGAATACAGTCGACTTGCCGGCGCCCGAGGGCCCAACGATTGCGATGGTCTCGCCCGGCTCGATCTCGAGGCTGAAATCGGCAAGCGCTGCGGTTTCAGGACGAGCAGGATAACGAAAGGTCACGTTGCGGAAAGAGAGGCTGCCGCGCGGCGGCATGGGCAGCGCCTCGGGCCGCTCGGGCGGGGCGATATCGGGCGTGGCCTCGAGCAGTTCGTTGAGCCTGCTCGCCGCGCCCGCACCGCGCAGGAGATCGCCATAAACCTCGGTCAGCGCGCCGAACGCGCCTGCGACGATCATCGCCCCGACGATGAAGGAGAGGATGGTGCCGCCGGTGATCTCGCCCGCAGCCACGCCTTCGGCCCCGCGCCACAGCAGCAGCACGATCGAGCCGAAGATCGCGAGGATGATGATCGCGGTCATCACCGAGCGCAGGACGATCCGCCGGCGCGCGGTATCGAAGGTGCGCTCGACCGCATCGCCGAACCGGTCAGCCTCGCGCGATTGCTGGTTGAAACTCTGGACGATCTTCATCGCCGAGAGCACTTCGGTGACCATCGCGCCGACATCGGCCACCCGGTCCTGGCTGTCGCGCGAAATGGTGCGGATGCGGCGCCCGAAAACGACGATCGGGAGGATGATCCCGGGGATGCCGAGCGCGAGCCAGATCGTGAGGCCCGGCAGCAGCGCGAACAGGTAGATCGTCCCGCCGATGCCGAGAAACGCGTTGCGCAGCGCGACCGAGATCGTGGTGCCCACGACGGTCTCGATGACGGCGGTGTCGGCGGTCATCCTGCTGGAGATCTCCTTGGGGCTGTTCGCTTCATAGAAGCCGGGCGACAGGCGAAGGAGGTTGCGGTGCACCTTGCGGCGGATATCGGCGACCACGCGCTCGCCGATCCAGCTCACGAAGTAGAACCGCGCCGCCGTGCCGAACGCGATCACAAGCACGATCACCATCAGGTAGCGAAACCAGCGGCCGATATTGCCGACGTCTTCTCCTCCGGCTTCGATCGCCCCGCCAAAGCCGCGATCGACGATCAGCTGCATCGCCGCCGGGATCGCGAGCGTGCCCGCCGCCGTGATCGTCAGCGCGATCAGCGCCAGGATCACCTGCTGCGGATATTTCGCCGCCTCGCGGTAAACCATGGCGAGCGGCGCGAGCGAGCGCGCCTTGCGCGGCTCGCTCGGTGCTTCGTGCGGCGGATCAAGCTCTGCCGTCGAAAGCGCCGGGGTGGAAGGCACGACTGTGGGCGGGGGGCTGATGGGCGTGGTATCGGATGACATTATACGCATCGTCCTAGCTATCCATTTTATCAATTTCACGTGCAAAAAGCACATGGCCCGGCCGAAGAGGCGCTTCGACCAACATATTGTGCATTGCACAATGGCTTCCAAGAGGCCATCTAGCAGCCCGAACCAGAGCTCGAACGCGAGCCGGAAATGACATCAGGCGGCGGCGCTCAGGATCAGGCCCCCGGTCAGGATCAGACCCGCCGGGCGAGTTGGCTTGAGAAAAGCCTGCTTGGCCGCTGGTGGGCTGAAGCTGGCTGGCGGGCCCACGGGCCGCCCAGAAACGAAACCTGCTCGCTCGGCGCCGGAGCGAGGATCACTCGAGGGGAATACCCGATGCTTTACCAAGCCTATGAACTGCAGCGCAATTGGCTCAATTCGGTGAGTTCGCTCGCCTCGATGGGCGCGGAAATGCTGATGAAGCCGACCACCCCGTTCGGCAATTCGGGCGTTCTGCCGATGGCCGCGAACGCGCTCGACGTGCTCGCCCATGCGACCGCCAATTACGAGAAGCCCAAGTTCGGCATCCGCGAGGTGGAGATCGACGGGCAGCTCCACGCCGTTACCGAAGCCACCGTGCTGCGCCGTCCGTTCGGCGATCTGCGGCGCTTCCGGGTGGCCGGCATTGGCAAGGATCGCCCGCGCATCCTCATCGTCGCCCCGATGAGCGGACATTACGCAACGCTGCTGCGGGGCACGGTCGCGCGGATGCTCGAATCCTGCGAAGTCTTCATCACCGACTGGGCCGATGCCAAGATGGTTCCGCTGAGCGATGGCAGCTTCGATCTCGACGACTACATCGATTATCTCATCACCTTTCTCGAACACATCACCAACAAGAACGAGGGCCGCCGGGTCCACATGATGGCGGTGTGCCAGCCCTCGGTCCCGGCCTATGCTGCGACCGCGCTGCTCAATCTGAGGAACTCGCCCGCGACCCCGCTCACCCTAACCATGATGGGCGGCCCGATCGACACGCGCGAATGCCCGACCAGCGTCAACCACCACGCGATGAAGCGCCCGATCGAATGGTTTCGCCAGAGCGTCATCGCGACCGTGCCGTTCAAGTATCCGGGCGCCGGCCGCCGCGTCTATCCCGGCTTCATGCAGCTCTCGGCGTTCATGAGTATGAACCTGCAAAGCCACATGATGAGCCATTACGAGATGTTCAAACACCTGCGCGCTGGCGATGAGGAAAGCGCACAGGCGACCAAGGACTTCTACGACGAATACCGCGCCGTGTGCGACATGACTGCCGAATTCTATCTCCAGACGGTCGAGCATGTGTTCCAGAAGCACTCGATCCCCACGGGCACGTTCGAGCACCGCGGCGATGTGGTCGACCTGACCAAGATCACCGATACCGCGCTGCTCGCGATCGAAGGCGAGCGCGACGACATCTCGGGGATCGGCCAGACCAAGGCGGCGCTCAAGCTCGCAACCGGCCTCGCGCACGACAAGAAGCGCTATTACATGGCCGAAGGCGCCGGCCATTACGGCATCTTCAACGGCAGCAAATGGCGCACCAAGATCGCGCCGGTGGTCGAGGAATTCATCGCCGCGCACGCGGGTTGAACCGGCAGAGCCCAAACGGCAGGTCTGGCGGGGGTGACGCCGCTCGGCTGCCGTTCGGCTAGCGCCGCGTCGCCGTCGCTTTGTGTTCGCCCGATCGCTTTATCGCTACCCCGCGCGGCGCATCCGTCGGTGCAGGTAATTTTCATCGAACCCGGCGATCTGCACGAGCTTGACCGGGTCAAGAATGTTCACGCTTCCCCGTTTCAGCGACATCGTGCCTGCCAATCGAAGGTCCTTGAGGATACGGTTGATGTGAACCGCCGTCATGCCCAGCGCATCGGCCAGCACCAGCTGCGAAAGCGGGAGAGCGAACTCGTCACCGTCGGTCATTCCGAGTGTCACTGCACGCAAATAGAGTTCGCACATCAGGTGGGCGACCCGCTCGGTCGAATTGCGCCGTCCCATGCTGACGATCCAGGCCCGCATGATCCCTTCGTCGACCAGCTGCGCTGAATACATCGCCTTGGCGATGTTGCGATGATTGTCGATCATCCGCTCCATTTCGTCTCGGGACACGGTCGACACTTTCGCTTTGGTGATCGCCTGAATGCTGTGATCCATCTCATCCAGCAGCTTGATATGGAGGTCGCAGGCGTCGCCGGGCATCAGAAACGCCATGATCTGGCGGGTGCCGTTCGGCAGGATCTTGTAACGGCAAGCCCACCCTTCGAGTACAACGAACATCGGCCCGGTCTCATCGCCCTCGCGAATCATGTCCTGGCGCGGCTGATATTCGCGGGGATTTGCAGTCACCTCCTCGAGAGCGGCGATGTCCTTGGCGGACAAATCAGCTAAGCTGTTCAATTTTCGAATGGACATGTTGGTCATCGCAAAATCATAGCCTGTCTGCCCCGGCAATGAAATTGACATGGATTATTGTCGAGAGTTGATGTGTATTGTTGTTAAATGACAGGGGAAGGCTTAGACAGGGCGTGTCCGCTGTTGGATTTGAAATGTCTCAGCAAGCAAATTTGGCTCGATTTGGGCCTCTCATTCAAGGTTTATTTATGCCCAATAAAGGATATTCGCCAACAACGCCCCCTTCGGATAGCAACCTGACCGGCTCCGATGCGCACGGCAAGGCGGCGCTGCTGCTGGCCGAGAGCCTCGTTCACGGCCTGTGTGAAAACAATCGGCTCAGCACGAAGGATGCGATCGATATCGTCGATCGGGCAGCAAGCGTGCAACACGAGCGGGCTACCGAGTCCGAAAGCGGCGGCGCATCGAATTGGCAATCGCATGCCCTGCTGGTCGCGATTGCGAACTCGCTCAAGACGGATCTGAGCACTGAGTCGTTCAATCCCAGGTTGGTGCCCTGACTCGCACTCGAGAGCGTGGCTGAGTTCTAGCCCAACGCGAGGTTTCCAGCCAATTCCAGCCCGAGCGAGCATGCCGAAGGCTGCTACAGGTCAGACCTTTCGACCCGTGCCTGCCAAACGCAAAAACGGCGCGGGATTGCTCCCGCGCCGCCTTGATTGTCGTCGCCCGCAGACCGGGGATCAGAACACCTCGAACAGGCCCGCTGCGCCCTGACCGCCGCCGATGCACATGGTGACCACGACAAATTTGGCGCCCCGGCGCTTGCCCTCGATCAGCGCGTGCCCGGTGCAGCGCGCGCCGGTCATGCCATAAGGGTGGCCGATCGAGATCGAGCCGCCGTTTACGTTGAGGATGTCGTTGTCGATGCCGAGCTTGTCGCGGCAATAGAGCACCTGCACCGCAAACGCCTCGTTGAGCTCCCACAGGCCGATATCGTCCATCTTCAGCCCGGTTGCCTTCAAAAGCTTGGGGATCGCGAAGACGGGGCCGATGCCCATCTCGTCTGGCTCGGTGCCCGCAACTGCCATGCCGACATAGCGCCCGAGCGGCTCGAGGCCTTTCTGCTCGGCGAGCTTGGCTTCCATCAGCACTGCGGCTGAGGAACCGTCCGATAATTGCGAGGCGTTGCCCGCGGTGATGAACTTGTCGGGGCCCATCACCGGCTGGAGCGCCTGCAGCCCTTCGAGCGTGGTTTCGGGGCGGTTGCCTTCATCCTTGGTGATGGTGACTTCGTGCTCGGAGACTTCGCCTGTCGCCTTGTCCTTGACCATCATCGTGGTGGTGACAGGCACGATCTCATCGTCGAACTTGCCCGCTTCCTGCCCGGCCGCAGTGCGCAGCTGCGATTGCAGCGCGTATTCATCCTGGGCCTCGCGGCTGATGTTGTAGCGCGCGGCGACCGTCTCGGCGGTGCCGAGCATCGGCATGTAGACGTCCTTGTGCATCGCGATCAGCGAGCGATCGGGGGCGACGCGCATCTCGGGGGTCTGGACGAGGCTGATCGAATCCTGCCCGCCGCCCACGACGATATCCATGTTGTCGACCACGATCTGCTTGGCAGCGGTCGCGATCGCCATCAGTCCCGAAGAGCACTGACGGTCGATGGTGTGCGCCGGAACGCTCACCGGAGCGCCGCCGCGCAGCGCCACGAGCCGGCCAATATTGCCCGCCTGGGTGCCCTGGGTGAGCACGCAGCCCCACACCACGTCGTCGATCTCGGCCGGATCGATGCCGGCGCGCTCGACCGCAGGCTTAAACGAATAGGCGCCGAGCGTTGCGCCCGGAGTGGCGTTGAAGCCGCCCTTGTAGGCGCGGCCGATCGGCGTGCGGGCGGTGGAGACGATGACTGCTTCACGGGTCATGATGGGGGTATCCTCGGACTAGGGGTGGACCCTCGCGCAAGCGGGGATCGCAATGACGGTGGTGAGTGATGGGGGATCCCCGCCTTGGGGGATCCATGATCAGGTCAGACGAAGTATTGCGTGATCCACTCGGCAATCAGCGCGGGCTTGTCCTCGCCTTCGATCTCCATCGTGATCTCGCAGGTCTGCTGCCACTGGCCGGGGCGCTTTTCGACCATTTCGGTGAGCTTCCAGTGCCCGCGAATGCGCTTGCCCGAGCGCACCGGCGCGATGAAGCGGGTCTTGTTG
The DNA here is from genome assembly GCA_036835265.1 of Erythrobacter sp. Taxonomy (GTDB): domain Bacteria; phylum Pseudomonadota; class Alphaproteobacteria; order Sphingomonadales; family Sphingomonadaceae; genus Erythrobacter. The sequence goes on from DAITMG010000015.1 coordinate 32,007, forward strand.
CCACCGTAATTGACTGCCATCTTGATCCCGTCGATCCGCGCCATGTCGCTGTTGGCGCCGAGATAGGGGATCATCGAAAGCGTCAGGAAGCCATGCGCGATGGTACCGCCGAAGGGCGTCATCTTGGCGGCTTCCTCGTTGATGTGGATGAACTGGTGATCGCCGGTCGCATCGGCGAACTGGTTGATGCGCTCCTGGCTCAGCTCGACCCATTCGCTGGTGCCGATGGTTTCGCCGACCTTGGCGGCCAGATCCTGCGGTGTCATGAAGGCTCCTCCTTGTGGCGCAAGCGCCGCGCGGTTGCGGTTCGCGCTTGCTGCTGTTGTCGGATGCGCTTCATGACGGATGCGCCGGGCGAACGCAATTGCCTGTGCCGATTGCGCGGGCGAGGCGTTGCTATGCCCTTACGGCATCGCCGGTGGGGACAGCTTCGGGTGGCTTGCCGGCCAAGCCCGCAGCGGGCTGATCGAGCCTGGTTCGCCGAATCTCGAGCGCCGCATTCGCCCGCGCCGATTCGATCCGCATGCAATAGGTGTTGAGCCCGATCTGGAGGCCGATGATCATCAGCATGACCGGCTGATAGCCGATCCCCTGAAACAGCGCGCCCACCAGATAGATGATGCTCGCCATCTGCAGCGCGGCCGCCATCGGCCCGATCCAGGCCTCGTCCTCGCCGTTCTCGCCGCGCTGGTCGCGGCGCTTCCACTTCGCCCGCACGCGCTCCATCTGCCACAGGCCCAGGCCTTGCAATGCAAGCCACAGCGCGAGGCCCGGATAACCCTGCTCACCGAGCAGCTCGAAGATCGAGGAATGAAACGCGCGCGCCTTGTCGGTGACTTCGCGATAATCGACCGAAACGGTGTTTCCGCTCTCGACCTTGACCGGCATGTTGTAGGTGAAGCTGTTGGCCTTGTAGCTGTCGAACCCGCCGCCCAAGGGCTTTTGCGCAGCATAGTCGATCGTCCACATCCACACCGCGACCCTGGTCGAGGCGCTCTCGTCGCCATCGGGCTCCGCCAGCGTCGACATGCGATCGTAATAGCTCTGCGGGATGAACGGGAGCGCCACGAGCCCGAGCGCAGCCGCCCCCGCGATCACCAACAGCCGCCGCCTGACATAGCGCAGCATCAGCACCGCCAATGCAGCGATGCAGATGAGCCCGGTGCGCGCCTCGGTGCCGATCGGCACCATCAGGCAAGCGAAGGTCAGAAGGACCGCAAAGGCGGTAACGGCCCAGTGCGGGCGGTAGATCGTGCCGAACCGGGTGAACCACCAGATCAGCGGCACCAGCGCAATCGAGACCGTGGCAAGGGTCGAGCTTTCGTAGATCCCCGAATTGTCGTTCACGAAGAAATTGAGCTTGCCATAGCCCCCGCCGCCCAGCGTCGTCTTCATGCCGGCACCGATCACGATTGTTGCGACCGTGATCACCATGGTGAAGGCGAGCGCCTCGATCCGCGCGCGCGTCGTCAGCGTGAACGGCAGGAAAATCGCGAACAGCAGCGCCTTCCACACCCAATCCCACTTGGTGAGCGCGCTTTCGTAGAACTCGGCCTGGCCGGTGGTCCACCAGCAGTAAACGAGCAGGATCGCCATCAGCACCTGGCGCAGCGAGACATGCAGCGTATCCTTGCGATCGAGCAGCAGCCATCCGCCGAACGCCGCGGCAAAGGCGATCAGCGAGACCGGCAGCGTGGTAATGAACGAATACCCGATCCGCTGGGGCGCAAGGATGTCGATATAGACATAGAGCAGCACCCACAGGAACGGGCGCCTCAGGCCAAGCACGAGGAAGCCGGCGATGAAGGCGAGAAAGAACAGATCGAGCATCAATCGGCCTCGCGCGATTGGCGCACGGCCTCGCGGCGGGCCTCGCGTCGTTTGAGCAGGCGCTGGCGCGATGCCCGGATGAAACCGCCAAGCAGCGGATCCTCGTTGAGATCGGCGCGCATGACCAGCCGCAAGAGGGCCAATCCGAGCAGGCCGTGTCCGATGGCAAGGGCGATCTGATCAATCATGGCGTTTCGGCACGGGCCTCATGGCAGACGGGTCGCAAGGAAGGATGCACGATGGAGCGCTCTGCCAGAGGCGCGTTGAGCAAAGCTGTAGCGCGCCGCAGTTGACGTTGCGTTAAGCACGACAGCGCTAAGGGCTTGTCGCCATGACCCGGGTTCTCCACGTCCTCGATCACTCGCTTCCGCTGCACAGCGGCTACACCTTTCGCACCCGCGCGATCGTGAAGGCGCAGCTTGCCGCCGGGCTCGATGTGCGCTGCATCACGGGTGTGCGGCACAATCGCGAGGCCGAAGTGGCGAGCCTCGACGAGACTATCGACTCCATCCGCTTTCGCCGCGTCAGCTGCGGGGCAGGCGGGCCGGCCGCAGTGCGCGAGCTGCGCGAGATCCGCGTGCTCGCACAAGCGATCAAGGCGCTGGCGCGCGAATGGCGGCCCGACGTCATCCATGCGCATTCACCGGCTTTGTGCGGCATGGCGGGGCTGCTCGCGGCACGGGCGCTCAGCGTCCCATTCGTCTACGAAATTCGCGCCTTCTGGGAGGATGCCGCAGTCGGCAATCGGACCGGGCACGAGGGCTCGCTCAAATACCGGGCGACCCGCGCGCTCGAAACCCGCGTGGCGGCCAGGGCGGATGCGATCTTCACGATCTGCGAGGGCCTGCGCGACGATCTGATCGGGCGCGGCATTCCCGCCGGCAAGATCGGGGTGATGCGCAACGGGGTGGATCTCGCCTTGTTCGGCGATCCGGCCCCGCGCGACGAGGCACTGGCGCGCGATCTCGGCCTCGCGCAAGGCGCCCCCGTGATCGGCTATATCGGCAGCTTCTACGATTATGAGGGTATCGACGATCTGATCGCCGCGATGCCGCTCCTGCGCAAGCGGCACCCGCAAGCGCGCCTGCTGGTGGTGGGCGCCGGCGAAATGGATGCGGCATGGCGCGCCCGGGCTGCCGCCCTCGATGATCCTGCGGCGGTGATCTTCGCGGGCCGGGTGCCGCATGAGGCGGTCGAGCGCTATTATTCGCTGATCGACGTGCTCGCCTATCCGCGCAAGGCCTCGCGCCTGACCGAACTCGTGACGCCGCTCAAGCCGCTCGAGGCGATGGCGCAGCGCCGGCTTGTCGCTGCCTCCGATGTCGGCGGACACCGCGAGCTGATCGAGCATCGCAAGACCGGCATCCTGTTCGAGGCCGACAACCCTGCCGCCTGCGCCGCAGCGCTGGCAGACCTGATCGATGGCCCGGAAAGCTGGGAAGCGATGCGCGAGGCAGGCGCCCATTATGTTCGCGAACACCATGACTGGGCGCAAAATGTCGGGTGTTATCTGAGTGTTTACCATCACCTGATAGCTGGCCTTAATGGCGCGAGTGGTCCTCGATTGGCTGCTCGAACGCGTCCGCTGCATCAGGGCTGAGGGCATTGGGCGACACCGGGCGCTTGCGGGCCGATGCGCGAGTGTGCGGCTCGAGAACGCGTGAATGGCAAGCGACCGCACTGGCGGTCACCGAGGGGCAGGATGAATTTTGAGCAACTCAGAGCGCAGCTGAAGCAATCCGCGCAAGAGCAGCAGCGACAGTCAACTCAGCGGGACAAGCCACGCCGCAGGCAGAGGCGCAGCGCGCTCGGGATTGCGAATCACCGCGTGTTCGTGCCGGTCCTCGCGGGCTGGGGCGCTGCCCTCGGCGGCCTCTCGGTTGCGATCCTGCCCGGATCGCTGATTGCCTCGATCATGATGGCAACCGGCCTTGCCGCACTCGGCGGGTTTGCCCGGCCCGCGCTCGCGGTGAGTGTCGCTTGTGTGTGCGGGCTGGCGGCATTCCTCGCAGCCCGGGCCGTGCGCCGTATCGTCACCGATCAACCGAGCGAACACATCCTTTCTAAGGTCGCTGCGCGCAAAGTCCATCCCATCGACCCGGCCTCCGAATTGGGCAGCGAAAGCCTCGATGCCCCGCTGGGCGAGAGCCTCGCAGAAGCAGACGCGGCCACCCACGAGGATGGCGAGGACCCGTCGCACAACTGGGCCGCGCATTGGCCTCTGGACGAACCGTTCGAGCTCGACGCGGACCATGCGATCAGCGGCGAGGGTGAAGTGCAAGAAGCTCCTGCGCTCGCTCCAGCGCTGGACCCGGCCGAGGCAGAGCCAAGCGTGGCCGATCATGGCGCGGACGACGCGGCCGACCAGCCCGCCCCTTTACAGCCCGGCTCCTTGCAGCGCGACAAGGTCTGGGTGATCGGCAGCGAGGCGGAAGTGGCACTTCCCCAAGAACCTGCCGAAGAGCCTGCCCATGAGAGCGGGACACTTGCCAATCGGCACGCCGCAGCGCCGGCAAGCGGGATCGAGCGTCTGCGGCAGGCGCGGACCGAGGATCTGAGCCTGGTCGAACTGGTTGAGCGATTTGCCGCAGCGCTGCACGATCATCAGCAGCACGCACGGCGACGCGAGGCAGCCGATCATACCACCGCTGAATGCGCGAGCACCGAGGCTCCTGCACGCGACGCGGCGCTGGCGGAAGCGCTCAAGGCGCTCGCGCAATTCACGCAGGACGATGCGCCAGGCGGCCAATCGACTGGTCAATCAGCGGGTCATTCCGGGGGGCAGTCGATCGGCCGGGTGGGCGAGACCGAGCGTGCCTTGCGCAATGCGCTAGCCCGTTTGCAAGATATGCGCGGGGCGGCCTGAATCGCAGGTTCGCGACGTGCACGCGTTGCATTGGAACGCGTACTTTCTCGCTTACGGCGCAATCTCCTATCACCTTCTGCTGGATCCTGCGAAATAATCCATCGTGTTTCGCGGTTGCAAAACGGTGATTCCATCGCCAATAGAGGGCTGGAAACAAGGCGCGCAGTGGTCCGAGCTGATCAGCGCGCTTGACACCCTGCCGCCGTTCTGAACCGATACAGGTTCTTGGCTGGTGGCATCTGACAGGATGGATTGACGCCATGGGATATCCGGCTTCCCAAGGTCTTTACGACCCCGCCAACGAACATGACGCCTGCGGCGTGGGCATGATCGCGCATATCAAGGGCGAGAAAAGCCACGCCATCGTCGAGAGTGCTCTCGATATCCTCGAGGCGCTCGACCATCGCGGCGCGGTGGGGGCCGATCCGCTGCTCGGCGATGGCGCGGGCATCCTGTTGCAGATTCCCGATCCGCTGTTTCGTCGCTGGGCAAACGAACATGGCCATGACCTGCCCGAGCCGGGCGATTATGCGGTCGCGCAATGCTTCATGCCCAAGGACGAGGCAGCACGCGGCTTCATCACCGAGCACTTCGAGAAGTTCATTGCCAAGGAGGGCCAGCGCCTGATCGGCTGGCGCGATGTTCCAACCACGCTCGATGGGCTCGGCGATGCGGTCATTGCCTCGATGCCGGTGATGAGCCAGGCGATCATCGCGCGCAGCGAGACCTGTGCCGACCAGGACGCGTTCGAGCGCAAATGTCTCGTCATCCGCAAGCAGGTTCAGAACCCGCTCGCAGCGCTGGCGCAAAAGCACGGTCACCCGGGCCTCACCGAACTCTACATGCCGAGCTTCTCGAGCCGCACGATCGTCTACAAGGGCCTCCTGCTGTGCGATCAGGTCAAAAGCTTCTACGATGATCTGCGCGATCCCGATTGCATCTCGGCGCTGGGGCTCGTCCACCAGCGCTTCTCGACCAACACCTTCCCCAGCTGGAAGCTCGCCCATCCCTACCGCCTGATCGCGCATAACGGCGAGATCAACACGGTGCGCGGCAACGTGAACTGGATGAATGCGCGCCGCCGGACGATGGAGAGCGACCTGCTCGGCCCCGATCTCGACAAGATCTGGCCGATCATCCCGCATGGCCAATCGGACACCGCGTGTCTCGACAATGCGCTCGAATTGCTGCTCGCGGGCGGTTATTCGCTGCCACATGCGATGATGATGCTGATCCCCGAGGCATGGGTCGGCAACACGCTGATGGATGAGGATCGCCGCGCGTTCTACGAATATCACGCAGCGCTGATGGAGCCGTGGGACGGTCCGGCGGCGGTGTGTTTCACCGATGGCCGCCAGATCGGCGCGACGCTCGATCGCAATGGCCTGCGCCCTGCGCGCTTTTGCGTGACGCGCGATGATATCGTGTGCCTCGCCTCGGAAAGCGGCGTGCTGCCCTTCCCCGAGGAAGACATCACCCGCAAGTGGCGCCTCCAGCCGGGCAAGATGCTGCTGATCGATCTTGAGCAAGGCCGGATCATCGAAGACAGCGAGCTGAAGGCCGAGCTCGCCGCAGCCGAACCCTATTCGGAATGGCTCGAACAGGCCCAGTTCAAGCTCCACGATCTCGAGGTCGTCGATCCCGAATTCGCCGAGCTGCCGCAGGACGACAACGCGGCAACGCCCACGCTGCTCGAAGCGCAGCAGGCCTTCGGGTACACTCAGGAGGATCTCAGCCGGTTTCTCGAGCCGATGGCGATCAGCGCCGATGATCCGATCGGCTCGATGGGCACCGACACCCCGCTCGCGGTGCTGTCGGGCCGCTCCCGGCTGCTCTACGACTATTTCAAACAAAACTTCGCTCAGGTCACCAATCCGCCGATCGATCCGATCCGCGAAGAGCTGGTGATGAGCCTCACCTCGATGATCGGGCCGCGCCCCAATCTGCTGGGCCACGATGCCGGCACCCACAAGCGGCTCGAAGTCGAGCAGCCGATCCTCTCCAACGAGGATCTCGCCAAGATCCGCTCGGTCGAAACGGTGCTCGATGGCGCGTTTCGCTGTTCGACCATCGACATCACCTGGGATGCGAGCACCGGGGCGCAGGGCCTCGAGATGGCGATCAAGGAAATGTGCTGGGCGGCGACCGAGGCGGTGTTGCAGGATCAGAATATCCTCGTCCTGTCCGATCGCAGCCAGAACAAGGACCGCATCGCCATGCCTGCGCTGCTGGCGACAGCGGCGGTGCATCATCACCTGGTGCGCCAGGGCCTCAGGATGCAGACCGGGCTCGTCGTCGAGACGGGCGAGGCGCGCGAGGTGCACCATTTCTGCGTGCTCGCAGGCTACGGCGCGGAAGGCATCAATCCCTATCTCGCTTTCGAGACGATGGAGGAAATCCGCGCGCGCAAGCTTCCCGAGATGCCGCGCGACAAGGTCGAACAGAACTACATCAAGGCGGTCGGCAAGGGCATCCGCAAGGTGATGTCCAAGATGGGCATCTCGACTTACCAGTCCTATTGCGGGGCGCAGATCTTCGACGCGGTCGGGCTCGCGAGCGCCTTCGTCGAGAAGTATTTCACCGGCACGGCGACCACGATCGAGGGGATCGGGTTGATCGAGGTGGCGGGCGAGGCGCTTGCTCGCCATGCGCAGGCCTATGGCGACAATCCGCTTTATGCGCGCATGCTCGATGTCGGCGGGATTTACCAATACCGCCTGCGCGGCGAGAGCCACGCCTGGACCCCCGAGAATGTCGCGCAGCTGCAGCATGCGGTGCGCGGGGGCGACCGGCAGACCTATGCGGAGTTCGCCGCGTCGATCAACGAGCAATCCGAGCAACTCCTGACCATTCGTGGGCTGATGGAATTGAAGCCGGCCGATCAGCCGGTGCCGCTCGACGAGGTCGAGCCCGCGAGCGAGATCGTGAAGCGCTTCTCGACCGGCGCGATGAGCCTGGGCTCGATCAGCCACGAGGCCCATTCGACCATGGCGATCGCGATGAACCGGATCGGCGGGCGCTCGAACACCGGCGAAGGCGGGGAGGAGCCGTTCCGGTTCAAGCGCCTTGAAAACGGCGATTCGATGCGCAGCCGGATCAAGCAGGTGGCGTCAGGCCGGTTTGGCGTCACGACCGAGTATCTCGTCAATTCCGACGATATCCAGATCAAGATGGCGCAAGGCGCCAAGCCCGGCGAAGGCGGACAGCTGCCCGGGCACAAGGTCGACAAGCGGATCGGTGCGGTGCGTCATTCGACCCCGGGCGTGGGCCTGATCTCCCCGCCGCCGCATCACGACATTTATTCGATCGAGGATCTCGCCCAGCTGATCCACGACTTGAAGAACGTGAACCCCGAGGCGCGGATCTCGGTCAAGCTCGTTTCCGAAGTCGGCGTCGGCACGGTCGCGGCGGGCGTTTCCAAAGCGCGCGCGGATCATGTCACCATTTCGGGCTATGAAGGGGGCACGGGCGCCTCGCCGCTCACGAGCCTGACGCATGCCGGCAGCCCGTGGGAGATCGGCCTTGCCGAAACGCAGCAGACGTTGCTTCTCAACGATCTGCGCTCGCGCATTGCAGTGCAGGTCGATGGCGGCCTCAGGACGGGCCGCGATGTCGCGATCGGCGCGCTGCTCGGCGCGGACGAGTTCGGCTTCGCCACCGCTCCCTTGATCGCGGCGGGCTGCATCATGATGCGCAAGTGCCACCTCAACACCTGCCCGGTCGGCGTCGCGACGCAGGATCCGGTGCTGCGCGCGCGCTTCACCGGCACCCCCGAGCACGTGGTCAACTACATGTTCTTCGTCGCCGAAGAGCTGCGCGAGATCATGGCCGAAATGGGCTTTCGCACCCTTGCGGAAATGATCGGCCGGGTCGACCGGCTCGACATGACCCGGATGCACCGCCATTGGAAAGCGCGCGGGATCGACTTGTCGCGCCTGCTGCATGCGCCGGTCCTGCCAGAAGGAACGCTGCTGCGGCACAGCGAAGAGCAGGATCACGGGCTCGATGACGCGATGGACCAGCGGCTGATCGCCGATTGCCGCGAGGCGATCGCAGCGGCAAGGCCGGTCCAGCTCGCCTACGAGGTGCGCAACGTCAACCGCACCGTGGGCGCCATGCTCTCGGGCGCAATCGCACGCGCGCACGGCCATGAAGGCCTGCCCCCTGAAACCATCCGGATCAACCTCACAGGCGTTGCCGGGCAGAGCTTCGGCGCCTGGCTCGCGCATGGCGTCACGCTCGATCTGGTCGGCGATGCCAATGATTATGTCGGCAAAGGACTTTCCGGGGGCCGCATCATCGTGCGCCAGCCCGAAGGTGTGCCGCGCAAGGCAAGCGACAACATCATCGTCGGCAACACCGTTCTTTATGGCGCAATCGCGGGCGAGGCCTATTTCGCAGGGGTTGCCGGAGAGCGCTTCGCGGTGCGCAATTCGGGCGCGATCGCGGTGGTCGAGGGCGCGGGCGATCATGCGTGCGAATACATGACCGGCGGCGTGGTCGTCGTGCTCGGCGAGACGGGGCGCAATTTCGCCGCCGGGATGAGCGGCGGGATCGCCTATGTCTATGATCCCAGACGCATCTTCAGCACTCTGGTCAATCCTGCGCAGGTCGATCTCCTGCCGATCAGCACCGAGCCCAGCCTCGATGAAGGCACCGGCCGCCCGCAGCAGCGCGCCCGCTCGGTCCACGATTTCGGCATGGGCGACATGCTGCGGCACGATGCCGAGCGGCTGCGGATCCTGGTCGAGCGCCACCAGCTCCACACCGGCAGCGCGCTGGCCAGCGAGTTGCTCGAGAACTGGGACAGCGCAATCAGACGGTTCGTGAAGGTCATGCCGCGTGATTATCAGCGCGCGCTCGAAGCGCTCGAGGCCGAACGGCGCGAGGCCGAAAGCGTGGCGGCGGAATAAGCGCAGCACAGCAAGGGTCAGACGAAATGGGCAAGGAAACCGGTTTTCTCGAACTTGATCGGCGCGAGCGCGATGCGATCGCGCCCGAGGAGCGCATCCGCAACTATCGCGAATTCGTGCTCCAGCCGAGCGACGAGGCGCTCTCGAGCCAGGCCTCGCGCTGCATGGATTGCGGCATCCCGTATTGTCACACCGGTTGCCCGGTGAACAACCTCATCCCCGACTGGAACCACCTCGTTTACGAAGCCGACTGGAAGAACGCGCTCGAGCTGCTTCACAGCACCAACAATTTCCCCGAATTCACCGGCCGCATTTGCCCCGCCCCGTGCGAGGCGAGTTGCACGCTCAACATCATGGACCAGCCGGTCACGATCAAGTCGATCGAATGCGCGATCATCGATCGGGGCTGGAAGGAAGGCTGGGTCAAGCCGGAGGTCCCAGAGAAAAAGACCGGCAAATCGATCGCGATCGTCGGCTCGGGGCCGGCGGGGCTTGCCTGCGCGCAGCAGCTGGCGCGCGCCGGGCATTCGGTCACGGTGTTCGAGAAGAGCGACCGGGTGGGCGGGCTGCTGCGCTATGGCATCCCCGACTTCAAGATGGAGAAACACCTCATCAATCGGCGCTGCCAGCAAATGGAAGCTGAAGGGGTGACGTTCAAGACGTTGAAGGAAGTCGGGGTCGATATCGCCTTCAGGACGCTCCAGGAGAATTTCGACGCCGTCGTGCTCGCAGGCGGCGCGGAAGACGCCCGCGCGCTCACGATCCCGGGCGCCGAGATGCCGGGCGTGCGGCTCGCGATGGAATTCCTCACCCAGCAGAACAAGCGCAATGCCGGCGATGACGAACTGCGCGCAGCCCCGAGCGGGAGCCTGCTTGCGACCGGCAAGCATGTCGTCGTGATCGGCGGCGGCGATACGGGGAGCGACTGTGTCGGCACCTCCAACCGCCAGGGCGCAGCGTCGGTGACCCAGCTCGAAATCATGCCGAGGCCGCCCGAGAAGGAAGACAAGGCGCTGACCTGGCCCGATTGGCCGTTGAAGCTGCGCACCTCCTCGAGCCACGAGGAAGGTGTCGAGCGCGACTGGGCGGTGCTGACAAAGCGCGTGGTCGGCGATGGCGATACCGTCACCGGGCTCGTGTGCGCGCGGGTTGAATGGGTCGCGGACGAGAGTGGCAGGCGCGAGATGCGCGAGATCGTCGGCAGCGAGTTCACCATCAAGGCCGACCTTATCCTGCTGGCGATGGGCTTTGTCGGCCCCAACAAAGCGGGCATGCTCGATCAGGCGGGCGTCGAACTCACCGAGCGGGGCAGTGTCGCAGCCGATACGCTGCGCTACGAGACCAGCGCGCGCGGGGTGTTTGCCTGCGGCGATATGCGGCGCGGGCAGAGCCTCGTCGTCTGGGCGATCCGCGAAGGGCGACAATGCGCGCGCGCGGTGGACGAAGCGCTGATGGGGATTTCCGAATTGCCCCGGTGACGATTTTTCGGTAACGATTGTGCGAGTGCGAGGCGAGCGATGAAACAAGCGATCTTCAATCACCTGCCCCCGGCAACGCTCGCCGCGATCTGGGCAATCTTCGGCCTCGCTCCCGCGGAATGGATCGAGGCTGGCTGGCTATTCCCGCTCGTTTTCTTCGTGACGATGGGCTTCATCCAATTGATGGAATTCGTCCATGAGCGGCACGCGGGCTGGCGTATCACCGGCCGCGAGCTGGCGACCGATGTGTTCTACATGGTGCTCGTCGTCTTCGTCATCAGCGCGTTTACCCAGACCTATGTCGATGGCGGGCTCATGCGCGCGAAGGAGAGCCTCGGCATCGCGACGCCCTGGATCATGGAGCTGCCGTTCCTCGTCCAGGTGCTGATGGTGATGATGATCTTCGAGTTCGGGCAATACTGGATGCATCGCCTGATGCACAACAACGATGTCCTGTGGTCAACCCACGCGCCGCATCATCATGTGACGCAATTGAACGCCCTCAAGGGCTTCATCGGCAATCCGATCGAGCTGTTCCTGATCAGCCTCAGCATCGTTGCCCTGCTCGATTTCGACGTCAACGCGCTGCTCGCCGCGTTCCTCTCGCTGGGCGCGATCGCGCAATATGCCCACGCCAATATCCGCTCGAACCCGCCCATCTGGTTCGCGCTCTTTTTCACCACGATCCGGCATCACAGCCTCCACCACACCGCGCTGAGCTATGAGGACACCCGCTGCAATTACGGCAATTCGATGATCCTCTACGACCGGCTGTTCGGCACCTTCAAGGAAGGCGAATCCGAAGTGGTCGGGCAGGATGATCGCCGGCGGCTCTCGATCAAGGAGCAGTTCCTGTTCCCGCTCGCTTTCTTCCGCGAGAAGCGGCGCGGCGAGGCGGCGCAGTAGGCGCTCCCGGCTTGCGACAGCGCTGACAAGGCCCTCTGAAATAGCCACGGCCGATCCCAGCGCGCATCCCGACGATCCCCATTTCGTCAACCGGTCAGGCTGGCTGCGCGCGGCGGTGCTTGGCGGGAATGACGGGATCGTCTCGGTTGCCTCGCTGGTGTTGGGCGTCGCCGCCGCTGCGCCTGAGCGCGAGACGGTGCTGCTTGCCGGGATCGCCGGGCTGATCGCGGGCGCGCTCTCGATGGCGGCGGGGGAATACATCTCGGTCTCCTCGCAGGCCGACCTCGAAAAGGCGGACACCGAACGCGAGCGGCGTGCGCTGGCCGAGGCACCGCGCGACGAACTGGCCGAACTCGTCGCGATTTACGAGGCGCGCGGGATTAGCCATCAGACCGCGCGCGCGGTGGCGGAGGAATTGACCGCGGCGGATCCGCTGAAGGCGCATCTGCGCGATGAGCTGGGGCTCAGCGAAGACCACGCGGCCCGGCCGCTCCTTGCAGCCGCGGCATCGGGCGCGACCTTCAGCATTGCCGCCAGCCTCCCGGTGCTCACCGCAGCGCTGTTGCCAACAGAGCGGATCGTGCCGGGCGTCGTGATCGTCTCCTTGCTGGCGCTCGCAGCGCTCGGCGCGCTGGGAGCGCGCGCGGGCGGCGCACCAATGCGCCCGGCGGTGCAGCGCGTGATCCTGTGGGGCGCTTTGGCGATGGCGCTGACGGCGCTGGTGGGCTGGCTCTTCGGGGTGAGCGTCTAGCGCGCTTCGCCCGCTGACAACATCACAGCGACCAGTCGATCACGCCGCGCCCGCGCTCTTCGAGAAATGCATTGGCCTGGCTGAACGGCCGCGAGCCGAAAAATCCGTTATGCGCCGAGAGCGGGCTCGGATGCGCCGAGGCGAGCACGAGGTGGTGTGCCCCTGTGCCCGCCTCCAATGCCTGGATCCGCCCCGCCTTGCGCTTCGCATGGCTGCCCCACAGGATAAACACGCACGGCTCTGCCCGCTCCGCGACCGCCGCCACACAGGCATCGGTGATAGCGTCCCAGCCGCGCCCGGCATGGCTGCCCGCCTGCCCGGCCTCAACCGTCAGCGTGTTGTTGAGGAGCAGCACTCCCTGGCGCGCCCAGTTCGACAGATCGCCGCTCGAAGGGCGCGCGACGCCGAGATCGCTCTCGAGCTCCTTGAAAATGTTGACCAGCGAGGGCGGTGGCTTCACCCCGGCCTGCACCGAGAAAGCCAGCCCGTGCGCCTGGCCCGGCCCGTGATAGGGATCCTGCCCGAGGATGACCACGCGCACCGCCTCGAGCGGGGTCAGCGCAAGCGCTGCGAGCCGAACCCCACGCGGCGGATAGATCGCCTTGCCAGCCGCCTCCTGCGCCCGCAGCCAGCCACCAAGCCGCCGCGCCTCGGGGCTCGTCAGCACGGGCTCGAGCGCGCCGCGCCAGCTTTCGGGGATCACATCCTCAGCCATTGCGCGTGGGCTTAGAACACGCCGGCGTGCCCGCGCCACTCGGCCCTTCCCCTCTATCCCCGGGTCGCGTAAGGCGGCGCCACGATGACAGTGCATTTTCATGAAGAAGACCTGCCCGCCGGCGTTCTTGCAGGAACCGGCGCGCTTGCTGTGGACACCGAGACGATGGGGCTCGTCACCCCGCGTGACCGGCTGTGCGTGGTCCAGATCAGCGATGGTTCGGGCGATGAGCACCTCGTGCGGTTCGGTCCGGGCAGCGATTACGAGGCGCCCAATCTCACCGCGCTGCTCGCCGATGAAAGCCGCACCAAGCTATACCATTATGCGCGCTTCGATCTGGCCGCGATCCACTATTATCTCGGGATCATGGCAACGCCGGTGTTCTGCACCAAGATCGCCAGCAAGCTGGTGCGCACCTACACCGATCGCCACGGCCTCAAGAACCTTGTGAGTGAGCTCCTGGGCGCAGACATCTCCAAGCAGCAGCAGAGCTCGGACTGGGGCGGGCCCGATCTCAGCGTCGCCCAGCGCGACTATGCCGCCTCCGATGTGCGCTATCTGCATGCCCTGCGCGACGAGCTGACCAAGCGGCTCGAGCGCGAGGGGCGGATGCATCTGGCGCAGGCCTGCTTCGAGTTCGTGCCGACGCGCGCGCTGCTCGATATCGCGGGCTGGGCCGAGCACGACATCTTCAGTCACGTGTAATGCGGCGCGGAGTACGAACCTGAAAGAAGCCATGGTCACCCAGCGCCGCATCGAAACCGCCGAGGCAACGGCGCTGCGCACAAGGCGCCAGCATTTCGCCGCGCCCGGCGGGACGCACGATCGGCTGGTCGGCTTTCTCGCGCGGGTGCTCCCGATCGGCGTCGGCATCGTCGCCGCGCTGATGATCATCACGCCGCTATCCCCCCGCGGCGAAATCAGCTTCCTGCTCGATCGCAACAAGGTCGCGATCATCGATGAGCGGCTCAGCGTCGACAATGCGATGTATCGCGGGCGTGACGACAAGGGCCGGCCCTTTTCCATCCTGGCGGGCGAGGCGGTCCAGCGTTCGAGCGCGGAAGGGCTGGTGCGGCTCGACGATCTGGTTGCGCAGCTCCTGCTCGATGAGGGCCCCGCTCGCCTTAGCGCGCCCGGCGGCGTCTATGACATCGACGAGGAAATCGTCGCGATCAACGGCTCGGTCGAGCTGACAGCGGCGGATGGCTACCGGATGCGCGCAAGCGGGGTCTCGGTCGATTTCGCGACGCGCACGATGCAGGGCCAAGGCGGCGTCGAGGGCGAGACCCCGGCGGGGACGTTCGAGGCCGATACGATGCGCGCCGATCTGGCCGCGCGCACGGTCAGCCTTGAAGGCAATGCCCGGCTGGTGATGGTACCCGGCCGGATCAACGCAATGAGGATGCCCGAATGAAGCTGCGCCCATCGGTTCGCTTATCGCTCGCTTACGGAGCTTTTGGCCTTGCCTTGGGCTTAATGGCTGCAGGCTCGATGGATGCGCTCGCGCAAGGTGTCGGCATTGGCGCGCACAACACCCGCGCACCCGTGACATTCGATGCGGGTTCGATCGAACTGCAGGACCGCCAGAACCGCGTCGCGCTGAGCGGCGGGGTGACGATCCAGCAGGCCGGGCTCACGGTGCGTTCGGCGCGGATGCTGGTCAATTACACTGATAGAGGCTCGCTCGACGTGCAGCGCATCACCGCGACCGGCGGGGTCGATATCACGCGCGGCAACGAACGGGCGAGCGGCGATACCGCGATCTACGATTTTGGCCGGAGGGTGATCACGATGGCGGGCAATGTGCGGCTGCGCCGGGGCAGCGACACCTTGAATGGCGGCCGCCTGGTGATCGATCTTCAAACCGGGGTCTCGAGTGTCGACGGGCGCGCTTCGGGCGGGAATGCAACCGAGGGCTCGCGCGAGGGCCGCGTCACCGGCACCTTCACCGTGCCGCAAGGTAGCGACGAGGGGAGCTGAGGCGCGGTCCTTGCCGCGCTCTCAATAGGCGTTTTCGTGCCGCAGCACCAACATCGTCCTGAGGACGATCATGATGTCGCCGCGCAAGGTCCAGTTGGAAATGTATTCGAGGTCGGACTGGAGGCGATCGGTCAGGTCCTTTTCACGCTCGGTCGCGCCGCGATGGCCGCGCACCTGCGCAAGCCCGGTGAGCCCGGGCTTCAGACAGTGGCGCTGCCAATAGGCGGCATCGACTTCCCAGAAGAACTTGTTGTTTGCCCGGCTGCCCAGCGCATGCGGTCGCGGGCCGACGATCGACATGTCACCCATCAGGACATTGATCAGCTGGGGGAGCTCATCGATGCTGGTGCGGCGGATGAAGTGCCCGATCGGTGTAATCCGATCGTCATCGCGCGAGGTCGAGCGCTCGCCGTTCTGATCGAGCTTTTCCTCGCGCATGGAGCGAAACTTGTACATGTCGAAGAACTGGTTGCCCCGTCCTGTGCGGCGCTGGACGAACAGCACCGGACCGCCGTCCTCCAGCTTGACGAGTAGCGCGATCGTGGCGAGCAGCGGCGAGAGCACGATCAACCCTGCGATCGCGATGCAGAAATCGAAGGAGCGCTTTGCGATCCGCGAGCGAAGGCCGAGCGGGCCGGTTGAGACGACGAGCGTGGTGCGCCCCTGCTCCTCGTAGCGATGGACCCCGATCGCGCCGAGCGCATGCGCCGGTTCGCTCACGATCTCGCCATAAACGCCGGTCGACTTGAGCAGAAACGCCCATTGTTCGCGGCGCTCCTTCGGGCAGCTGACCACGACCTTGTCCTGATTGCGCAGGAGTTTGCCGAGGCGATCGAGCATGAACGGATCGCAGCTTGTCGGATCAAGATTATAATGCTTTGCCGAGACCGTCACGCTGCCGTCCATCTCGAAGGACGGGCCGCCATCGGTGATCACCAGTCGATTCTGGATGCGCCCTTGCCAGAACCGCTCGATCGCGAGCGGCACGACCCGCCGGATCGCCACGAGGCAGAATGCGCACAGGATGAGGCCGATGGTCAGAATGCCGCGGGAAAACTCCGCGTTCGATTTGGTGTAAAAGGCGATGAAATTGAGGAGCGCCGCCGAAATGACGAGCGCGGTCACCGTGCGCTGCGCGGCATAGCCCCAGTCCTTGAGCGATCGTGCGCCATAGGTCGAATTGTAGAGCGCGATGGTGAAGTAGACCGGCAGCAGCAACTGTGCTGTGAGCATTGCACGGGGCGTGAAGGCCACCCCTGAATAGAGCAATGAGGCAAGGCCGAACGCGAAATGGAACACCAGCGCGTCCACGATCAGCAGCGCGACATAGGCCCGCAGCCGGCGCCGCTCGAGCGAGGGAGCGGATCGCAGTGCGTCCTTTTCGTGCAAGACGGCTTCAAGAGAGATGCCGCTGGGCTTGTTCATCTCGGACTCGCCCCTGGTTCACTCGCTTAGGAAGATTACTTACCGCTTGTTAATGAAAGATTGTGGTCATCTTGCAAGTGCAAAGAGGCGCGTGTCCTGATTTGTCACCGCTTCGCCGCAAAACGCGCGATCTCGGTCAGATCGTGCGCCAGCAGCAGCTCGGCGGACTGGCTGTTGGTCAGCAATCGGCGATGCAGCGCGACGAGGCGCGGGATCAGGCGATCGAGCCGGGTCTCGCTCGAACCGCGCGCCACCGGGCGGCTCCAGCAGGCGTGCTGATGGCGGATCGCCGCTTTCTCGCGGAAGAAGATCCCCAATTGCGCCGCTTCCCCGTGGCTCAGCCGATCGAGCGAACCGCCCGGGCCGATCTTCGCCGCGATCTGCGCCAGTTGCGCCGCGCGCCGCTCGATCGCGAGGAGCAGCTTGACCGGATTGATATTGTGCTCGCGCATGCGCGCCAGTTCGGCGGAGAGGCGGCCGGTGTCGCCGCCGAGCACCGTGTTGACCAGCGGCGCCACCTCGTCGTCCTCGCTCGAGGCGCCGATCGCCTCGTAATCCTCTGGCCCGACGAAGCGCGGCGATTGCGGAGCGGCATCGCAATAGAGCGCGAGCTTGGTGATCTCCGATTGCGCCAGGCGCACATCGAGCCCCGCTGCGCGTGCGATCCGCTCGGCAAGGTCGTCGCCAAGCTTCAGCCCGGCGACACTCGCCATCGCCCGCACCGCATCCGCAACCGATCCGAGATCGGGCTGGTAGAACATCACCACCAGCCCATCGCTGCGTTTCTCGAGGAGTTTGGCGGTGCGCATCTTGTCGGTCGCGCCGCCGGCGATGATTATGACCGGCGCCGCCGCGCCCGCGCCTGCCTCGCTCGTCTCGATCAGCGCCTTGACCGCGTCATGCGCCTCGTCCCCGCTCGCCCGCACGACGACATGGCGCTGGTCGCCGAACAGCGAGCCCGAGCGCGCTTCATCGCCCAGCAGCGCGGGATCGCGTTTCAGCTCCGCGCCCGAGAGTTCGACCCGTTCGCCCGGCGCTGGCAGGGCGGCGATGATCCTGGCGGCGGCGGCCGATGCGCCCGCCTCATCCTGGCCGCACAGGAAAATGATCCCCGCTTCGAGCGCCTGGCGCGGGACGCCCCTCGCAAAATCGGTGTGCTTGAGCTTCACCCGCGCCTCAAGGCTGCGCGCGCGCGGCCTCGCGCGAGCGTTCGCGAAGGGTGAGCGCGATACTGGTTGTCATCCGATCGGCGATGTCCCTCGCAAGGTTCTCGAGCGCGGTCTGTTCGGCAGCGATCGTGGCGTACTCGGATGAGACGACATCGATCCCCGCATCCGATCCGGCGGTCGCATCGAGCAGGATCTCGCCGGTCGACAGATCAATCAGTTGATAGCGGCTGCGCAGGATGCGCCGCTCGCGGCTGACGGTGTCATCGTTGAGCACGCCCAAGGCCTCGAGCGCATCGTCGAGCCGCACGTCGAGCCGATAGGCCGGGCTCGCCTCGCCCGCAGCGCCCAGTCGCTCGCGCAGGGCATTGCGCAAAAGCCACCCGCCGCGCCCGGGAATGGCGGGCACTTCGACCGCCGCGATCCCTCGCGCAACCGCGGCATCCGAGCCCCCGACATACATCGGCTCGAGCCCGCATCCCCCGAGGGGCGCGGCCAGCATGGCAAGCGCAGCCGCAGCGGAGCGCGTTCGTCTCATGTGACGATGTTGACCAGCCGGTCAGGCACCACGATCACCTTGCGAATAGGGGCTCCGTCGATCGAACGCTGGACCTTCTCGGAGCCAAGCGCAAGCGCTTCGAGATCTTCCTTCGCCGCGCCCTTGGGAGCGGTCAGCGTATCGCGCAGCTTGCCCATGTGCTGGACCGCGATCGTGACCTCGTCCTCGACGAGGAGCGCAGGGTCGTGCGCGGGCCAGTGCGCCTCGGCGATGAGGCCTCCCCGTCCGAGCCTTGCATGGCCCTCTTCAGCGAGGTGCGGCATCATCGGGCTGACGAGGTGCATCAGCGTCTCGATGGCGAAAGCGCGCGCCGGGCCCGGTCCGGCCTTCTCGATAGCGCCGGTCAGCTCGTAGATCCGCGCGACCGCCTTGTTGAACGAGAGCGCCTCGATGTCCGAAGCGACCGCGACGATGGTCTGGTGGGTCTTGCGCAGGAGCGCTTTGTCTTCGGCAGCCTCGTCGGCTCTCCCCGAACCACGAGCGGCCGGATCGAGGCTGTCGAACAGCCGCCACAGCCGTTGGACGAAGCGCCAGCAGCCCTCGATCCCGTCCTGTGACCACGGCAGGTCGCGCTCGGGCGGGCTGTCGGACAGCATGAACCAGCGCACCGCATCCGCGCCGTAATCGGCGATGATCGCGTCGGGATCGACCACGTTCTTCTTCGATTTCGACATCTTGACGACGCGACC